>NC_011832.1:1461458-2192187 GCF_000021965.1 Methanosphaerula palustris E1-9c | reverse complement strand
ACCAATACAAAATCCGATCTGGTTTTAATGATTGTTACAACGGAAAAAATGAGATGGGTGCTGCTGATGATCGTGCTGGTCGCGATCTGCTGCACCCCGGTATCTGCATCGTCGCTGTTCGTTGGAGTCGCTCCCGCCTCAACACCGGTTCCGTCGACAAACTCCAACCTGGTGAGTGAACTCTCTGTGTCCGGTTATTCTGCCCAGTACCAGCAAAATGTCTCCTGGCCTTCCGAAAATTTCCTCCTCAAGGGGCTGGCTGAGGACGCCCCCAACGGGACGCTCTTCGTCACGGATAGGTCGACTACGTCCGTCACAATCCTCAATGCAACGACGATGGCAGTGCAGGGATCGCCGATCCCGCTTTCAGGTATAAGTATAGACTATCCCCTGAATAGTGTGTACGATCCCGAGCATAGCCGCCTGTATATCTATGATAATGGAAATCAAGATCTGGTCGGGTTTGCATGGGATTCAACTAATCAAACGCTGAACTACGACGGGATGACGATTGTCCTTCCCGAACGTTGTTCCGGACTGGCTCTGGATTCGGTCGCTAATATTCTCTATGTATTGCCAGAAGATCCTGATCCGGATATCGGCTCGATCCATCGATATAGTACGGTGACGGGAGCGTCTCTGGATGATATCTCTCTCGGAGTATGGGGGCTCAGTCAGATCTCCTCACTTGCCGTCGACAGTGAGAACCACTGTCTCTATATGAAAGCATATTATTCCCTCCTTGATTCCGAATGCATGTTCAGCTGGAATACCTCCACTTCCAATTTCAACACCGGGATTGCTTCGGTTTCGGATAGTGATACCATAATGGCACTGGCCGTGGATCCTGCCTCTCATTACCTCATTGCAGCGACAAAATCTCAGAATTTGGGTAATAATCTGTATTATCCAATGATTGAATTTTATGACCGTTCCATGAACCAGATGGACTCTGCCTTGGCCTGCCCGTCGGATTTCCCCGGCGTCTCAAGGAGAGGGAATCTGCCGGACGACTATTATCTGGCCGTCCTCCCTGAAACATTAGCCCCGCCTGTGGCGAACTTCACGGCAGACGTGACGAACGGCACCGCTCCGCTCGAGGTCGAGTTCACCGATCAGTCGACCGGTTCCCCGGATTCGTGGCACTGGGAGTTTGGTGACGGCACTACCTCGACCGATTTAGGGTTCGCAGACCATACCTACACGGAAGCCGGGAACTACACGGTGAATCTGACGGTGGCGAACCCCGGCGGGAGCAACTCCACGACAAAGACCAACTACATCACGGTCCATGCCCCGATATTTGCCCCGGTTGTGAACTTCACGGCGAACGTAACGAACGGCACGTCTCCGCTGACCGTCGGTTTCACTGACCTTTCGACCAATTCCCCAACGGATTGGCTCTGGGAGTTTGGTGACGGTACCACCTCTACGATGCAGAACCCGGTCCACACCTTTACGGATATCGGGAACTACACGGTGAACCTGACGGCGGCCAATACTGGTGGGAACAACACCTCGATCAGGACCGACTATATCACGGTCACCCAGGTACCCGTTCCAGTGGCCAACTTCTCGGCGAACGTTACGAATGGGACATCCCCACTGTCGGTTGGTTTCACTGACCTTTCGACCAATTCTCCAACGGATTGGCACTGGGACTTCGGTGACGGCACCACCTCTACGATGCAAAACCCGGTCCACACCTTTTCGGATATCGGGACCTACACCGTCAACCTGACGGCGACGAACGCCGGGGGGAATGCCACCCAGACCAAGACGGATTATATCACGGTCACCCAGGTGCCCGTTCCAGTGGCCAACTTCTCGGCGAACGTTACGAATGGGACATCCCCGCTATCGGTCGGTTTCACTGACCTTTCGACCAATTCTCCAACCTCCTGGCTGTGGGACTTTGGTGATGGCACCACCTCTACGATGCAAAACCCGGTCCATGCCTACATGGCGGCCGGTAACTATTCAGTGAACCTGACGGCGACGAACGCCGGGGGGAATGCCTCCCAGAACAAGACGGACTATATCACGGTCCATGCCCCGGTGTTTGCCCCGGTTGCGAACTTCACGGCGAACGTGACGAACGGCACCGCACCGCTCTCAGTCGGTTTCACTGACCTGTCGATAGGTTCCCCGGCGACCAGGTCGTGGAACTTCGGTGACGACAATACCTCGACCGAGCAGAACCCGGTCCACACCTATACGGCGGCAGGGAACTACACGGTGAACCTGACGGTGACGAACGCCGGCGGTTCCAACACCTCGGTAAAGACGAACTACATCACCGTCCATGCCGTGGTGCCACCGACCACCGCACCAACGACAACTGTTCCGACGACGGCACCGACCACACCACCAACAACAGTACCAACGACTGTGCCGACGAGGATTCCGACGACGATTCCCACGACGATACCGGTGACCCCGACGCCAACCGCGACGGTGCCGCCGCTTGTAGCGAATTTCAGCGCGAATGTGACGACCGGCCAGACTCCGCTCGCCGTGCAATTCACTGATGCGACCTCTGGTTCTGTCCAACAGTACTTCTGGCAGTTCGGCGACGGCGGGGCATCGTTCGATAAGAACCCGGTCCACACCTACTCGGCAGCCGGCACCTACACTGTCTCCCTCGTCGCCATCGGTTCTACCGGGGCTGATGTGAAGACGATCCCACAGTACATCACCATCACCACACCGGGAACACCGACCGTCTCACCGACTGCGACGGCGCCGACCCAAACCGTAACGACAACGGTGACAGCGACAACGCCAGCTCCAACCACTACAACAACCGTCACCCCAACCGTGACGTTGACGACCGCAACGACGACCGTGACCCCGCTGCCGACCTCGTCCGGGCATGACCTGCCGCTCGCGAACTTCGTGGTCACCTACCAGGCCGGCTCGGGCTCGATGGGCATCCAGGTCACCGACGCCTCGACGAACGCCACCACCTTGAAGTACGACCTCGGCGACGGTACGACTACCGCCTATAAGAACTTCAAGTATACCTACTGGCAGCCCGGCACCTATACGATCACCCTGATCGCAACCAACGACGCCGGGTCTTCGACGAAGACCGTCGCGGTGACGGTGCCGGCCGGTTCGCCGACGATCACGACCATTGTACCAACCGTGACAACGCCGGCTCCAACGATGACTGTCTCGCCGACAACGACGGTGACCTTACCAGTTACGCCGACCGTGACGTCGACCGTAACCCCGACACCAACACCAACCAATCCGAATCTGCCGGTGGCGAACTTCACGGTCACCTTCCCGGGCGGCCCGGGTTCGATGGGCATTCAGGTCATCAACACTGCGGTGAACGCGACTTCAGTCCATTATAACCTCGGCGACGGGGCGACCACCGCCTATCCGAACTTCACCTACACCTACTGGCAACCCGGCACCTACACGATCAACCAGACCGCGACGAACGCGGCCGGGTCTACCAACAAAACTCTGGTCGTGACCATACCCGCGGTACTGACTCCGACCACGACAACAACCCCGGCCCCAACCACGATCTCACCGACGGTGACCGTCACCGGTTCAGCCTACAACGGCCCGCACACGATCCCAGGAACATTGCAGGCCGAGGATTACGACCTCGGCGGTGAGGGTGTCGCCTACCACGACACCACTGCCGGCAATGAAGGTGGCGTCTACCGGCACGACGACGTCGATATCGAACAGCTCGACACCGACGGGTCGCCGAACGTCGGCTGGATCCGTTCCGGCGAGTGGCTTGGGTACACCGTGAACGTCAGCACGGCCGGCACCTACACGGCCGGGTTCCGTGTTGCTTCCTCCCACTCCGGTTCATCGATCCAGGTCTATGTCGACGACGGTACGACCCCGGTCGCGACAGTGAGCGTCCCGAACACCGGTGACTGGCCCGCCTTCCGGACCGTCTCGGTGCCGGTGACCCTGCCGGCAGGGCAGCACCGGCTGAGACTTGCGTTCCCGACCGACTACGTCAACATCAACTGGATCAGTTTCGCCTGAACCGGGGCGTAACCCTCCGGTTCGTTTCCTTTTTTACTGAATGAGTCTTTGAACCCGTGTCCCTCTCGATGGATTTTTCGCGCGAATGTTGATTTAATCTCTATCCTGCGTATCTCCCTGATATTGAAAAACTCATCCCGATCCTCGTTCTTGTATAAAAAATATGTGCTGTGTGATTTGCCATGCAATATGCAATGCAAATCGATGCGTTTATTGGTTCTTCCCCCAATTTCCAATATACCAATACAACATCCGATCTGGTTTTAATGATTGTTACAACGGAAAAAATGAGATGGGTGCTGCTGATGAGCGCGCTGGTCGCGGTCTGCTGCACCCCGGTATATGCATCGTCACTGTTTACCGGTGCCCCTTCCCCAACCAGTAGCGTACCCAACACGGTGAGTGAGTTCTCAGTATCCTACTCTGCCGATCAGTATCAGCGGAATCTCACCATCCCCCGATCCGATTCATTTTTTGACATTGCTGGGATGGCTGTGGACGCTCCCAACCGGACGCTCTTCGTCACGACAGGTCGATATATTCATCAAGGATATCCTGAATCTTATAATCTTACAGTCATCGATACTACGACGATGCAGCAGGTGACGACGGTCCCCATGCTGGATGTAATGACGGGAGTCAGTGGCAGTGCGTTCGACTCGGGGCATAACCGTCTGTATGTCTATTCGTCTGATTTAGGGAGTTTGTTTCGGTATGTGTGGGATTCCACTACTCAGACACTGACCCTCGACGGGGACCCGATCGGCCTATCGGATGGTTGTAGTGCATTTGCTGTAGATCCGGTCGAAGATGTGCTCTATGTGGTAACATATTCAGGTACTATACAGAGATACAGCACCGTATCCGGGAGTCGCCTGGAAGATCTCACCCTCCCGGAACCCATGGAGGTCAATTTCCTTACAGTCGATGAAGTGAACCACTGTCTCTATATGTGGGCTATGGCTTCTGATTCCACTATTCACCTTGTCTGTCTGAACCCCACCAGCAACCTTCTCACCCAGGGAGACACGATTACCGGTGCTGAAGTAACAGCACAGGTTGTGGATCCCGCATCTCATTACCTCTATGTTGGGACGACCCGTAAAGTCTCAGATGGCGATGACCCTCTGATGATTCCCGAGATCAGAGTGTATGACAGTTCCCTGAGACTGAAGAACACGATCCCCGCCGGCCCCTCGGATCTCATAGCAACCAAGTCCGACCACCTGCTGGAACCAGTTTATCTGGCCATCATCTCTGATGGAATCGTTCCCCCGACCCCGACCCCTACGCCGACATCAGCCATCACGGCCGGCTTCTACGCCTTCGGCCACGTCGGCCAGGCTCCGTACCCGGTTCGGTTCCTTGACCAGTCGACTGGCTCGCCGACCGCCTGGAAGTGGGATTTCGGGGATAACACGACGTCGACCGAGCAGAGCCCGACGCATATCTACAATCAGACCGGCGCCTTCAACGTTGCCCTGACCGCCTCGAACGACCAGGCGAGCGACACCTGCACCCAGTACCGGTGCGTCATCGTCAACACCGTGCCGGCCGCGAACTTCACGGCCAACGCGACCGCCGGCCGGACACCATTCACCGTTCAGTTCACCGACCAGTCGACTGGGGCGACCGGGTATCAGTGGCAGTTCGGTGATGGCACGACGTCGACCGAGCAGAACCCGGTCCACACCTATACGACCCCCGGGTCGTACTCGGTGATGTTGACAGTCTCCGAGCCCAACTACGGGAGTGTCTACACGCAGAAGCCCGGGTACATCACGGTCACCGACCCGCCGACGGTCGGGTTCTCGGCGAACGTGACGGCTGGTCTTGCCCCGCTCGCCGTCCAGTTCAACGAGTCGACGAACGGTTCGGTCCAGTATTATTACTGGCAGTTCGGCGACGGGGGAACTTCGTTCGACCAGAACCCTGTTCATATCTATACCAACGCCGGCAGTTACACCGTCTCCCTCTACGCGATCGGTTCGAACGGAACAGAGGCGAAGACGGTCGATCAGTACATCACCGTCACCTCGCCGGTGACGCCGACCCCCACCACGCCGGCACCGGTGAACACCACGACGGTACCGACGACGCTGGTTCCGACCGCAACCGTCACCCTGGTGCCAACGAACACCACCGTGGTTCCTACAGTCACGACAGTCGCTCCGACTGTCACCGGTTCGGCCTATAACGGCCCGCACACGATCCCCGGAACGCTGCAGGCCGAGGACTACGACCTCGGCGGTGAGGGCGTCGCCTATCACGACACCACTCTAGGTAATGAGGGCGGCGTCTACCGGCATGACGACGTCGATATCGAGCAGCTCGACACCGACGGGTCGCCGAACGTCGGCTGGATCCGTGCCGGTGAATGGCTTGCGTACACGGTGAACGTCAGCACGGCCGGCACCTATAATGCTGGGTTCCGTGTTGCGTCCTCCCACTCCGGTTCATCGATCCAGGTCTATGTCGACAATGGTACGACGCCCGTCGCGACGGTGAGCGTCCCGAACACCGGCGACTGGCCCGTCTTCCGGACCGTCTCGGTGCCGGTGACCCTGCCGGCCGGGCAGCACCGGCTGAGACTTTCGTTCCCGACCGACTATGTCAACATCAACTGGATCAGTTTCACCTGAACCGGGGCGTAACCCTCCGGTCCGTTCCCTTTTTTTATATTGGATGATTTTCTGAATCGGTGCCCCTCTCGATGGATAGATCGCGCAAATGTTGGTTTGGCCTGTATTCTGTTCTTCTCCAGGATCGAGGTATTGCTCTCTCTTCTGCAGATGAATCATTGAAAAAGTCATCCAGATCCTCATTCCTGTATAAAAAGATGCGCCGTGTGATGTGCCATGCAAATCGAAGCGTTTAGGGATCATCTCCCCAAATTTTTACTGTCAAATCAAAAACGATCTGGTCTTAATGAAGGTTATTACAGGATTAATGGGAGGGGTGCTGCTGGTGTTCGCGCTGGTCGCGGTCTGCTGCACCCCGGTATCTGCATCGTCGCTGTTTGTTGGCGCTCCTTCCCCAACCATGGATGTACCAAACACCGTGAATGAGTTCTCTGTATCCGGTTCTACCGCCCAGTATCAGCAGAACCTCACCATTTCCCGATCAAATTCATTCTTTAACATTAAAGGGATGGCTGTGGACGCTTCCAACCGGACGCTCTTCGTCACGAATAATCGATATCATCCTACAGGGTATAATATCACAGTCATCAATGCTACGACGATGCAACCGGTCACGAACCTTTCACTCTCCGCGACATTTCGTGCAGGTAAGTGTGTGTTTGACCAGGGACATGACCGTCTGTATGTCTATGATACAAATGGGGGGGATCTGGTTGGGTATACGTGGGACTCAGACAATCTGACTCTGACGCCCGACGGGATGTCGATCCCTCTGTCGGAGGGGTGTAATGGACTTGATATCGATCCGGACGAGTATCTGCTCTATGTGATAACTTATAATGGTACGATTCAAAAATACAGCTCCGCCTCCGGAGTTTTCCTGGGAAATGTCAGCCTTCCGGTTGATACAGGTGCATACTCCCTTGCGGTCGATGACGTGACCCATTGTCTCTATATGGAGACGGTCTCTTCAGATCAATGCACCTACTCCCTGCTCAGACTGGACCCCTACGGCATCCTTCCCACCAGAAGTATCGTATATCAGCATCTCGATCAATACAGTTATCACTCCGATCTATTCCTGAAACTGGCCGTGGATCCCGCATCTCATTACCTCTATGCAGGGACGACCCGTAAAGTCTCAGATGACGATGACCCTCTGATGATTCCTGAGCTCAGAATATATGACAGTGATCTGAACCTGCAGAACACGATCCCTGTTGGTCCCCCGGATATCACTGCCACACGGGATGATCACCTGCTGGTACCAGGTTATCTGGCTATCCTCTCTGATGGTATCGTTCCCCCGACCCCGACGCCGACATCAGCCATCACGGCGAACTTCTACGCCTTCGGCCACGTCGGCCAGGCTCCGTATTCGGTCCGGTTCCTGGATCAGTCGACCGGCTCGCCGACCGCCTGGAAGTGGGATTTCGGGGATAACACGACATCGACCGAGCAGAACCCGACGCATGTCTACAACCGGACCGGCGCCTATAACGTTGCCCTGACCGCCTCGAACGACCAGGCGAGCGACACCTGCACCCAGTACCGGTGTGTCATCGTGAATGCAGTGCCGGCAGCGAACTTCACGGCCAATACGACCGCCGGCAAAACCCCCCTCACCGTGCAGTTCATCGACCAGTCCACCAGCGGTGCGGACGGGTACCAGTGGCAGTTCGGCGACGGGACGACCTCGACCGAGCAGAACCCGGTCCACACCTATACGACCCCCGGGTCGTACTCGGTGATGCTGACAGTCTCCGAGCCCGACTACGGGAGTGTCTTCGTCCAGAAGCCCGGGTATATCACGGTCGGCGACCCCTCGACGATCGGGTTCTCGGCGAACGTGACCGCCGGTCTCTCACCGCTCGCCGTCCAGTTCAACGAGTCGGTGAACGGATCGGTCCAGTATTCGTTCTGGCATTTCGGTGACGGTTCGACCTCGATGGATTCCAACCCGGTCCACGTCTATGATACGCCCGGTCAGTACACTGTCTCGCTGATGACCGTCGGCTCCAATGGAACCGAGACAAAGACGGTCGAGGACTACATCAACGTCACCAACCCGGTGACACCGGCTCCCACCACGCCGGCACCGGTGAACACCACCGTGATTCCGACACCGACTGAACAGAACTTGCCTGTAGCGAACTTCACGGTCACGGCCGGTGCCCCGGGCTCGCTGGCGATCCAGGTGATCGACACCTCGGTGAACGCGACCTCGGTCAGCTACGACCTCGGTGACGGCACCACCACCTCCTATCCGACATTCCGGTACACCTACTGGCAGGCCGGGACGTACACGATCGAACAGACCGCGACCAATGCCGTCGGCTCCTCGCATAAGACCCTCACGGTGACGGTGCCGGCTGCGGCGCCTACAACGACCCCGACCGTGACTCCAACGACGACAACAACGGTCTCACCGACCGTGACGGGTAACCCGTACAACGGTCCGCATACGATCCCAGGAACGCTGCAGGCCGAGGATTACGACCTCGGTGGTGAAGGCGTTGCCTACCACGACACCACCCCTGGAAACGAGGGCGGCGTCTACCGGCATGACGACGTCGATATCGAGCAGCTTGACACCGACGGGTCGCCGAACGTCGGCTGGATCCGTGCCGGTGAATGGCTCGGGTACACCGTGAACGTCAGCACGGCCGGCACCTACAACGCCGGGTTCCGTGTTGCTTCCTCTCACTCCGGCTCATCGATCCAGGTCTATGTCGACAATGGTACGACCCCGGTCGCGACGGTGAACGTCCCGAACACCGGTGACTGGCCGGTCTTCAGGACCGTTTCGGTGCCGGTGACCCTGCCGGCCGGGCAGCACCGGCTGAGACTTTCGTTCCCGACCGACTACGTCAACATCAACTGGATCACCTTTGTCTGATAGGGGGAGGGTGTTCTCTCCTTTTTTTAGTATATTCACGTCGTGTTCTGGGGTTGTCCATCCTCAAATCAGGTTCCAGTCCTCGAATCGTTCAGGTACCTCGTGGCTGAAACTCTGGCACGAGGGATCATCAGTCTCCTGAAGATTATTGGAGAGGATCCCTGGGTGTGATTGGGAGAGGATGAGGAGATCAGAAGAGGAAGAAGATGAGGGCGAAGAGCCCGCCTGAGAGGGTCGCGGACAGGTTGGTCCCGGAGTTCCCGATCAGCCCCCGATTCTCAAAGAGGGCGCCGACGACACTGTCGACATTGGTGCCGACCAGCCCGGCGATCGTCACCACCGCGACCATCGTCGGGTCCGCCACCCCTAACAGGTAGGCGACGAGCGCGATGCAGAACGAGGCGATCAGGGCGGCCGCCTCGCCGACCATCGTGACCCCGCCGTTGGTTCCGGGCCGGACCTGTTCGAAGGTGGTGATCAGGTACGGCGTCTTGCCGGTCACCCCGATCTCACTGGCCACGGTGTCGCCGGCCGCGGTCGCGACCGACCCCAGGAAGAGAGCGATGAACATCGGATGCCCGGTCACCCCGAAGAGGACCGCGGCCGCGGTACCGACGATCCCGTTGGAGAAGACATTCCGATATCCCCTGACCCCCCCGTGAGCCTCCTCGACCCCGATCCTGGTCTTGTACTCGAACTTGTACCGGGTGCAGACCGATCCGATGATGAAGAAGACCAGCATGATCAGGAACCATCGGAAGTCGGCGATGATGATCAGGATGATCCCGATCAGCGCAGCGCTGAAGAGCCCGCTCAGGTCGGCGGCCTTCAGCCTGTACGCGAAGTACCCGAACGTGAGACAGATGATCGCGACCGCCAGCAGACGGGTGGTGTCGACCATGATGTTCAGGTCGACGAAGAGGTACAGGGTCATTGCGACCCCGAGCATCTCCACGAGGAACGCGTCCTCCCGATCCTCCATGATCGCCTTGAGGAGCACCCCGACGATCGCCGCGATCACCACGGCCAGGGCGGCGGAACGTCCGAGGTACTCCATGATCAACAGCCCGCTGGCAAGGGCCGTGATGGTGAAGAAGATGTACCCCCTGGGGACGCTTCCGTCCGATTTTTCGTTCCCGGCCGGCCTGATCCGGCGTGCCGGACGCTGCTGCGACAGGAGCGGTTCGCCCTCTCCGATCAGGTAGGCCAGTTCCCCGAGGATCATGATCCCGAGCGTCACAGAGTAGACGAAGACCGGGATCACCCCGGCACCGTACAGGATCGTCAGCACGATGATCGGCAGCGAGGGGTACGGTTCTGTATAGACGAGAAAGATCAGCCCGAATGCCAGGATCACCAGCAGGGAAAAGACCTGGGGAGCCTGCAGGGCGGGGGCCAGTACAATACAGACGAGGCCGAGCAGGGATGCGAGCAGAACGCCTGGCTGTACTGTCATTCCGTTATCATTGGCGCTGGAGTAAAAAGAGTTTTGTCGTCGCGAACGAGGAAGGAAGAGAGAAGATACGTCGACATAAATCCGCTGGCAGGAGCTGTCGAACAGTATATGTCATGTAAGAACAAACAGCTGCGTAGATGTCAGCATCACCTCAACTCCCAAAGCAGTACGACGCCATCGAAGTGGAAGAGCGATGGCAGCGTATCTGGCGTGATGAGACCAATTACTTCGATCCGACCTCGACAAAGCCGCAGTTCATCATCGACACGCCACCGCCGTACCCGACCGGGAACTTCCATATCGGAAATGCGCTGAACTGGTGTTATATCGACTTTATCGCGCGGTACCGGCGTATGAACGGGTACAATGTAATGTTCCCGCAGGGCTGGGACTGCCACGGCCTTCCGACGGAGGTGAAGGTCGAGGAGACCCACGGGATCACGAAGAACGATGTACCCCGCGAGGAGTTCCGGCGGATGTGCCGGGAGCTGACAATTGGAAACATCGAGAAGATGCGGGCGACGATGCGGCGGATGGCCTTCACCACCGACTGGTCGAACGAGTACATCACGATGAAGCCCGAGTATTACCGGAAGACGCAGATGTCGTTCCTGCAGATGCTCAAGAAGGGATATATCTACCAGAGCGAGCACCCGGTGAACTACTGCACCCGGTGCGAGACGGCGATCGCCTTCGCCGAGGTGGCCTACGAAGAGCGGACTACGAAGTTGAACTTCTTCGACTTCGACGGGCTTGAGATCGCGACGAGCCGGCCTGAACTGCTGGCGGCCTGCGTGGCCGTGGCGGTCAACCCCGAGGACGAGCGCTACACCGGAATGGCCGGCAGGAAGATGACGGTGCCGCTCTTCGGCCATGAGGTGCCGCTGATCGAGGACGAGGCCGTCGACCCTGCGTTCGGGTCCGGGGCCGTGATGATCTGTACGTTCGGGGACAAGCAGGACGTTCACTGGTGGAAGCAGCACCACCTGGATCTCCGGACGGCCATCGACCTGCACGGGAAGATGACCCCCATCGCCGGAAAGTTCTGCGGGATGACGACCGAGGAGTGCCGGGCTGCGGTCCTCGACGCCATGCGCGAGGCCGGAATTCTGAAACGGCAGGAGCCGCTCGAGCAGCGGGTCGGTACCTGCTGGCGGTGCAAGACCCCGATCGAGATCCTCTCGGAACGGCAGTGGTTCGTGAAGATCAACCAGGAGGAGATCCTCGATGCGGCTCACCAGGTCAAATGGAACCCCGAGCATATGCTCCTCCGGATGGAGGACTGGGTCGGCAAGATGGAGTGGGACTGGTGTATCTCCCGGCAGCGGATCTTTGCAACGCCGATCCCGGTCTGGTTCTGTAAGGACTGCGGGGAGATGATCCTGCCTGAGGAGGCCGATCTCCCGATCGATCCGACCGTCGACACCCCTGCTCACCCGTGTCCGAAGTGCGGGTCGACGACCTTTATTGGGGAGAAGGATGTGCTCGATACCTGGATGGACTCGTCCATCTCGGTGATGAATGTGACCGGGTGGGACGGGACTGGCAAGCCGGCCCACTTCCCGGCACAGATCCGGCCGCAGGGGCATGACATCATCAGGACCTGGGCCTTCTACTCGATCCTCCGTGCGGTCGCCCTGACCGGCGGCGCCCCCTGGGAGGAGATCCTGGTCAACGGGATGGTGCTCGGCGAGGACGGGTTCAAGATGTCCAAGAGCCGCGGCAACATCATCGCCCCTGAGGAGATCATCTGCAAGTACGGAGCCGACGGCCTCCGGCAGTGGGCAGCGGCCGGGGCCGCCACCGGTTCCGATATCATGTTCAACTGGAACGATGTGGTCGCCGCCTCACGGTTCCAGACCAAACTCTGGAACATCACCCGGTTCGTGGTGATGCAGCTGGACCGTGCCGAGTACCGCCATCAGGAGCCGACGGTCCTCGCCGACCGCTGGCTCTCGGCGAAGCTCGCGGCGACGGTCGCTGAGGTGACCGCTGCGATGGACGCCTACCAGTTCGACCGTGCACTCCGGGCCATCCGGGAGTTCGCCTGGGAGGTGCTGGCCGACGAGTACATCGAACTTGTGAAGGGGAGGCTGTATGCCGAGGGCGAGGGAAGGGACAGCGCCTGTTCGACGCTGGCCACCACCCTCGATGCCCTCTGCCGGCTGCTGGCTCCGTTCATCCCCTACTTTGCCGAGGAGTGCTTCTCAGCGATCGGCGAGGGCTCGGTGCACGCCCAGCCCTGGGTCACCTACGCGTATACCGATCCCGAGGCCCTCACCGACGGGGAGTTCCTGGTTGCGCTGGTCAGTGAACTCCGGCGGTACAAACACGATCACGGCATCGCCCTGAACGGCCCGCTCGGGAAGGTGACCGTGATGGTTCCCCACCCGATCGACGACGGCGGAGACGCCGCCAGGACCCTGAACGCGGATCTGCACTGGCATACCGGCCCGGCCGACCTCGAGCAGGCGATCACCGATATCAAGTTCAACATGGCCGTGATCGGGAAGACCTTCAGAAAGGATGCCAGTGCATTCATGGACGCCGTGAAGGCCCTGCTGGAAGAGGAGATCGAGCACCCGCCGGCCACGATCCAGGTGAACGGCGCCGAGGTGGCTGTGCCGGAGAACGCCTTCTCCCCGGTCTACTCATACATGATCGAAGGAGAACAGGTGGATGTGATCACGGTCAGGGATGTGATCGTGACGATCCAGCGTTCCGCCTGACCGCTTCCCGGATGGTCTGGTCCATGAAATGATGGACCTCGGCCAGATCCAGTTCTGCATCGATCACCACGAACCGTGATGGTTCGGCCCTGGCGAGGGCCAGGTACTGCTGCTGCACGGCTTCGAGCACGGCGGTCTGCTCAAAATGCTCTTTTTTCGGCCGTCCCCTGGTGATCCGGGCGAGGGCCGTGCCGACCGGCAGCACCATCAGAAAGGTCAGGTCCGGGGCGATCGACCAGTGCTGGTGCACCTGACGGAGCCAGGTGCCGGGGTCGGGGAGCACCCCCTTCAGCATCACCGACTGGTAGGCGTACCGGCTGTCGACGTAGCGGTCGGAGATGATCACCCTGTTCTTCGCGAGCCCCGGTCTGATCACCCGGGCGATGTGAGCCGCATGGTCAGCTGCAAAGAGGAGCGCCTCTGCCACCGGATCGATCTCCTCGGCGATCCCGCGCCTGACCGACTCCCCGATCCAGGTCGACCCCGGTTCCCGGGTGAAGATCGGGTCCAGGTCGGCGAGCGAATGTTTCAGCCGGCGGACCAGCGAACTCTTTCCTGCGCCATCGATCCCTTCGATGGTGATCAGGACCATTGTCCCCTCCGCACCGCATCGAGGGGGATGATCCCTTTGTGCACGGCCGTGGCCACGATCGCGCCGTCGAACCCGGTTTCCTGCAGGGCATCGAGATCCTCTTCCCCCTTCACCCCGCCGCCATAGAAGAGCCGGCCGGTGCAGGCCTCTCGCAGCCGGGCCAGGCGATCCCGATCCAGTCCGGTTTCGGTCCCGACGGCCTGGATGTTCAGCAGGATACAGCCGTCGAAGGAGTACCGGCCGGCCGCGGCCAGGAAGGAGACTGGGTCGGTCCCGGTGGGGATGACACCCCCGTCCCTGATGTCCAGGCTCAGGTAGCCGCCGTGGTAGCGTTCGAGGTCGGCTCCGCCGGTCTCAGTGCCGACGATGGTGCTGACCCCCGGGACCTGCAGGTAGTCCTCCGGTCCCCTGCACCCGCGGTCGAGATAACAGTGCTTCACCAGGGGGGCACAATCCTTCACCTCCCGGTCATGATCACCGCGCCCCTCGATCCGGTCCAGGTCGGCGATGTACAGATACGCGGGGCGGAGGGTCCTGACGAACCCGACAGGCTCTGCTGTTGGGGCCGGCCCCCAGGTCAGCGGCGCGTACTGGTCGCGTCTGCCGCTCTTTCCGTGGACGACCAGCCCATCCTTGAGATCAACTGCCAGGATCAGTTCCATGGTAAAGGATTTGACCCTTTATCGAGATAACTGGTTCTATTCCAGCGGAACCACTATTAGGATAAGCGTCATTCTCTTTTTATGAAATTACTGGTCAGCCCTAGCAGTCCTGAGGAGGCTCAGCGTTCGCTCGCTGCTGATATCATTGACGTGAAGAAGCCCTCAGAGGGATCTCTGGGTGCAAACTTCCCCTGGGTGATCAGGGCGATCAAGGCGATGACCGAGAAACCGGTCAGCGCTGCAATCGGCGACTTTGACAACAAGCCGGGCGGTGCTGCTCTTGCCGCGTACGGGGCGGCCTGTGCCGGTGCCGATTACATCAAGGTCGGGCTGATGCTCAACGACCCTGCGGCCGCGGCCGAGGTGATCGAGGGTGTCGTCCGGGCGGTCAAGGATGATTTCCCTGAGAAGTACGTGGTGATCGCGGCGTATTCTGATTATGAACGGCTCGGAACGATCTCTCCGTTCGATATGACCCCGCTGGCAGCAGCGGCGGGCGCGGACTTTGCGATGATCGATACCGGCAGGAAGGACCGGCGGTCCACCTTTGAGTTCATGGACACAGAGGCGCTGACCCGGTTCACCGCGATGAACCGGGACGCCGGCCTCGGGACGGCCCTGGCCGGCTCGCTGGTCTTCGAGGATCTCCCGGTCCTGAAAAGGATCGATCCGGAGATCATCGGTGTCCGCGGTATGGTCTGCGGCGGCGATCGAAACGCGACCATCCGCGAGGATCTGGTCGCCAGGGCGATTGCGGAGGTGCGGTGATGAAATACGCCGATAAACTGCAGATCCCGACGGCTCTGACCTTTGACGATGTGCTGCTCAAGCCGGCGGCGTCGTACGTGGAGCCCTCGGAGACCGATGTCCGGTCGAGGTTCTCGAAGAAGATCGCCCTGAACATTCCCCTGGTCTCGTCTGCGATGGATACGGTCACCGAGTCGACGATGGCCATCGCGATCGCCCGTGAAGGAGGGATTGGGGTGCTCCACCGGAACATGTCCGTCGAGGAGGAGATCCGGCAGATCACCATCGTCAAGCAGGCAGAGGAATTGATCGAGCGGGACGTCCAGTCGGTCACTCCCGAGTCGACGGTCGCCGATGTCGAGCGGCTGATGAATATCCATGGGATCGGCGGTGTGCCGGTGCTCGACGACGATCAGCGGATCATCGGGATCGTCTCCAGGCGGGACGTTCGGGCGATCGTCTCCAAGCGGGGTGCAGAGAGTATTCGGACGATCATGACCAAGCAGCCGATCACCACCGGGGAGAACATCAACATCGACGATGCCCTGGAGGTGATGTACACCAACAAGGTCGAGCGGCTTCCGGTGGTGAACAGCGAGAAGCGGTTGCTCGGGATCATCACGATGCAGGATATCCTGGAGAAGCGGCAGTACCCGCGTGCGATCCGGGATGATCTGGGGAATCTCCGCGTCGCTGCGGCGGTCGGTCCGTTCGACTTCGAACGGGCGATGGCGCTCGACGGGGTCCATGCCGACGCTCTGATCGTGGACTGCGCCCACGGCCATAACATGAAGGTGGTGCAGGCCGTTCGCGACATCAAGGCCAGTGCGACGGCCGAGGTGATCGCAGGGAATATTGCGACCGCTGAGGCTGCCACGGCCCTCTCCGACACGGTCGACGGGCTGAAGGTTGGGATCGGGCCGGGCTCGATCTGCACGACCCGGATCGTCGCTGGTGTCGGTATCCCGCAGATCACCGCGATCGCGGAGGTCGCCGGGGTGGCCTCTGAGGCAGGTGTGCCGGTGATCGCTGATGGGGGGGTCCGATTCAGCGGCGATGTCGCCAAGGCGATCGCCGCCGGCGCCGACAGCGTGATGATGGGTTCGCTCTTCGCCGGGACCGATGAGGCTCCTGGCCGCGTGATCGCTATCAAGGGGAGACGGTACAAGCAGTACCGCGGTATGGGTTCGATGGGCGTGATGAGCAGCGGGGTCTCCAGCGACCGTTACTTCCAGAAGAAGGAGATTGGGAAGACCAAGTTCGTTCCCGAGGGTGTCGAAGGAGCGACCCCGTATGTGGGTCGCGTCTCCGATGTGATCTACCAGCTCGTCGGCGGGCTGCGGTCATCGATGGGCTACACCGGCTCGGCCACGATCCCGGACCTGCAGAAGAACGGGGCATTCGTCCGTATCACTGCCGCGGGTATGGGGGAGAGTCACCCGCACAATATCATGATCACCGACGAGGCACCGAACTATCGGATGTTTGAGTGATCCAACACCTATTTTTATATACAATACTCCCTAACATAAAGTAAATAATGCTCGACCAAGAGGAAGTATCCCGCCTCCTCGATATTCTTGGAAACAGGAACAGAAGGCGGATCATCGACCTTCTCCGTCAGAAGCCCTGTTTTGTCACTGAGATCTCGGACCGGCTCGTGCTCAGTCCGAAGGTGGTGATCGAACACCTGGCCATGATGGAGCGGGAGCAGATCATCACGTTCAACCAGGATGAGCGGAGGCGAAAGTACTACTTCCTCTTCAATGACATCACGTTCAGCGTCGACCTGAAGAGGCGCGACGACCTGATCTCTCTGCCAGAGCGGAGTCAGCAGGCGGTGCTCAGAAACGGGCTGGTGATGCTGCGGCGGCTGATCAGTGCCCGTGAGAACCTGATCCTGAACCTGGAACAGATTGACCGCGATATCGATCTTAAAATACATGATATGCTTAAGTATGGTAAGGATATACTGCAGAACGAAGGGGATCTCGATCTCCTGATCGCTCTCTCTCATTACGACCTCACCTTCGAGAGTCTCGAGGAGCTGACCGGTATGTCCTCCTCAGAATTGAATAGCACGCTCGCCCGGCTGAAGAAGAACGGGCTGGTGGAGAACCAGGGAACAACCTATAACCTGAGTGGTATACATGCCGAATAATCCAAATGACGATATCTATCAGAATATTGCTCGCATCATGGAGCAGCTGCTCAGAAGTCTGCCCGAGTCAGAGCACGGGCCGATCATCGGCGTCACGATCATCGCCGGTGGGAGGCAGCAGGAGACAGAATCTCAGGGTGAGGAGCGCGTCCCCTATGAACTGGTCGAATCGGGGGAGAAAGTCTATATCACAGCTACGATCCCGACAGAGACCAGGTCCGCTCCCTATGTGGACATCCAGCCTGCACAGGTCAAACTGGTGATGGACGATCAGGTGACCGCCGTCGACCTGCCGGTGCCGATCGATGTCCAGCACAGCTTCTACCAGGTCCGGCACGGCGTCATCGACGTGATCTGCCACAAGAAACCGGTGGACAGTGCCCAGACCGTGATCTGAACAATCACTCTTACCCTTTTTTGCCGGCAATGCCGGATTCTCGTCTGACGTGACGATGCTGTACCTCCCGTCCCAAACCGGCCGGCAGTGATTCACCGGTGCATCTCTTGACGTATCAGAAATGATATAAAACCGAAGTCCTTCTCAGAGTGAGACAACGGTTGAATTGTTCAGAAGGTCGCGTTGTTGATATGCCTTATTGGGGTTCATGTTTTTTCCGGCTCAGTTTCTTCGTCACACTGGCAGGGTCGGATCAAATTTTTTCGCGTTTTCAAAACAGATCGCTGATTCATTGAACCGCTTCATATTCTGGAGCGTAATCCCTTTCGAATACCAGCAGTACCCATAGGTGGGATCGAGGTCAAGTCCCTGATCGTAACACTGCAGGGCTTTTTCGTACTGGTTGAAGACATTGTTGTAATAATTTCCCCGTATGCACCATGCGGTTGCATTCAGCGGATCTTCCGTCACTAACTGGTCGTAATACCTCTGGCTTGCGTTGCTCTCCTCTGCAAATTGTGACTGATTTTTCACCGCCATCGCAGGGTTTGGGGCGATGCATCCTGAGTGGAAGAGAAAGATGAATAGCACAAACATACTGCTTAAAAAATAATTCATATGGTTTTTTTCTCTCTCCTCTTCTGTACATAAGCATTCCGTTACCGGGTTCGCATGCCAAACGTCAGAGACAACGTATCCCTTTACCGAACTGGATGATATTGTTGTCGTCCGTCGACGTTCTGGAATAATCTCTGCCAATTTTTCCCGCAGGGGTGCTCCACTGCACTCTCCCGCTCATACACTTCATTCTGTCCCCCCTCTCCTCACACCGTCATCCTCCGGAAGACCTGCATGCAGAGGGCGATGATGACGACACAGAGCACGCTCAGCAGTCCGATCTGCATCAGCGGGAACTGGCCGGCTTCCACCGCTCGGATCGCATCGATGGCGAAGCTGAGGGGGTTGACCGATGCGATCGTCCGCAGCCAGGGAGGCATCACACGGTAGGGCATCAGGGCGCTGGAGGTGAAGAAGAGCGGCATGGAGATCATCGTATTGACTGCGCCATACGAGTCGTGATCCTCCACGTACAGGGCCAGTGTCGTGGCCAGCCCAGAGAAGAGGATCCCGAAGAGGACCAGGATCAGGTAGACCATGCCGTACTGTAAGGGCGACAGGATCGTCGCACCGATGAGGATCGAGACCAGGAAGATCACCGTCGACTGGATGAGCCCGCGGAGGGTGATGAAGAGGATCTTCCCGAAGAGGATGTCCTCGCGGGGTGTCGGGAGGGCGAGGAACTTGTTCAGGAACCCGAGGATCCGATCGAACATCAGCAGCGCCCCGCCCTGCAGCGACGAGGCGAGGATGGTCATGACCAGGATGCCGGGGGTGATGAAGTCGAGGTAATTGCCGGTGAAGGTGACCGGCAGGGCGAGCCCGACGAAGATCAGCCATGCGGCCGGCATCACCAGCAGCGATACGACGGCGATCCTCCCGCGTAACCACTTGATCATATCCCGTTCCATGTAGTACCAGATGCCGCTCATCTCCGCCTCCGCAACATCGTCCGGAACTGGCGGTCATTGAAGGTGTGGGGCTCCTCCTGGACCCCCACGGCATGGAGGAAGACATCGTCGAGGGTCGGCTCCTGAAGAGACAGCGACGTGACGGTCGTTCCGTTCGCAGCGAGGGCCTGGGCGATCAGCGGGAGCGCCTCCCTCCCGTTCTCCACGGTGAAGGAGACCTCGTCCTCCACCCGCCCGACGACCCGGACCCCTTCGATCTCAGGTGGGATGAACGCTCCTGCGATCGTCGCGGTGACGATATCCTCCATCAACCGGGCCTTGAGGTCGGCCGGCGAACCGAGGGCCATGATCTTTCCTTTGCTGATGATCCCGACCCGGTCGCAGTACTGGTCGGCCTCGTCCAGGTAGTGGGTCGTGACGAAGATCGTCATCCCCCTTCCCCGAAGTTCCCTGATATGTTCCCAGATCTTCTTCCTCGCGGCGACGTCGAGCCCGATGGTCGGTTCGTCCAGGAAGAGGACGGCAGGTTCGTGGACCAGCGCCTGGGCCAGTTCGAGCCGGCGGCGCATCCCCCCGGAATAGGTTTTGACGAGATCGTCGGCCCGGTCCGAGAGTTCCATCACGGCGAGGGCTTCATCGGTCCGGTCTTTCGGGTCCGGCACCCCGTAGAGTTTTGCGAAGAAGAGGACGTTCTCCCGCCCGGTCATCTTGATGTCGACGGCCATCTCCTGCGGGACATAACTGAGGTTCTTCCTCACCAGACTCCCTTCTGTTACGATATCGTGGCCGCAGACCAGTCCCTTCCCTTCGGTCGGGCGCAGCAGCGTGGTGAGCATCATCACGGTGGTGGTCTTGCCGGAGCCGTTGGGCCCCAGCAGCCCGAAGATCTCGTTGTCGACCGAGAGGGTGAGATGGTCGACGGCACACAACGAGTCGTAATATTTCGTGAGATCGAAAACCTCTATCGCGTTCATCGGAGTCCCTTATCTCTATCGGCGGTCATGGTTATCACGTTCTGTGGTTTGTATGCACGTTCGCCACGATCTCCCCGAGTGAATCTCCCCATTCGGTATGGTCGCCGAGCCTGGTAGCGTTTGGTGTAGTGTATGTACCACCCGACCGGCACAGACAGGGCATGGCTCGATCAGGATCCTTCCTGGCCAACGTTCAGGACAGAGACCCGGAGGGTGCCAGCCGTCGTGCCTCCGAGGGTGTAGGTCGTTGCCGGTGTGGAGATGACGGAGATCGGGGCGGAGGTGTCGGAGTTTGTCGCCTTTGTCGTCGTTGAAGAAGTGCAGCCGGCTATCAGGAGGCCACAGAGTAAGAGGCTGAGGAGAACCAGGGACTTCGCATGGAGGGTATGTTCTTTCGCAGGATGATTTCAAGGCTTCTTTTTGTTTGTGATGGTGAAAAAATCAGGGATGTACAGATATGCCAAGAACGATACCCTAAATTAGAGGAAAAGGAGATTTATCGTTGTGAATGAGTTGAATGGGGCTTTGTAAAAATCCTTCAAAATACAAAAATCTGCTGACTGTATTGATATAGAAGAGGGTACAGGGTGTATTATTTAAGGGGTTTCAACAGAGCCAATTATTCAAATATCGATATCAACGACTTCATTAATTATCGAAAATTATTATTATTTTTTTGTCCTAATGGATACTTCTCTGTAGATTGCGATGGGTGTGATAGCAATTTCTGGGTAGACTACAGATTCTGTAAGCACTTCGATACCTCGAAACACGTTGAATATTGAATGTAATTTTGCCTCAAGTGTATCCTCATCAATTTCAGGGGATAGATTCGAGCGATCAGCAGGAGGGATTGAAGCGATTTGGGCAAATATTTGCCAATTTGAGGTTGGAGCTGTCCCATACTTGTAGATAATACTCGCGATATCTTCTCTCAGATAAACGGGATTAATATTTCCTGAAAATCTAATTTTACTATTTCCTTCATACGGAAATATTTTTATGACGATTCTATTCTTATAAAAAATATCAAAAAACAGTGTCAGCCCCTTAATAGATTCTTCGTTTTGAGCTAGTTCTCTTTTTATCTCCCCCATTTTTTTAACTTTATCTTTTTTTGTCAGTGCTGGTTTTTGTGCGTCAATTGAAAATTGCGAGATAAGAGTTGCAAGATTATTATAATTACTTAATGAATCTCTCATCCGATTATAATCATTAATATTAACCCTTCCATTAATCAGAACAAACCAATTGTCGGTTAGGTCTTCTCTCAAATTAACATTGTCACTTTTGATATCATAATCATCGGGAATCCTTACTAGATATTCAGTATTAATTAAAAATTGCTCAACTTTATTGAAAATATCATCATGCAATGTCTTGGTAGATGTCTCCTGATTCTCCAGAAGATACTTACCTCCAACCACTCCTCGAAGAAAGCCCAATATCCCCCCTTCAACACTTGCTGTGAGCTCATCACTCTCCTGCCGAGAGTCTTGCTGAGTATTTATCACACCTCCCTCGATTTGGGCAATTATCGATTTTAATCTCTCAACATCAAGATAGATAAAATCTCGAAGCACTTTTGGAGGCATAAATCAACCAATGTCGTTCGGGAATTTCAACTTTATTATTGTTTCGTCTTTATTGAAACCCTTCAAAATTCACGACTCTGCGACTCATATTGATGGAGAGAATGTATATATGTGTGTTTGAAGGTTTCAGCAAAGCCTAAAAAAGATCATCGTGTGAGTTTTACAATCTCTTGTGCTTGAAGAATGGCATTTTCAGCCATTATTAATGGGATATTTTTCAGCGCATTGTAATCGCTTGTATTTCTCCAGCCTCGTAACTGATCGAGTTTTCCTGCAATCTTTACCATGGTATCATCTTTTTGTACTTTCATAAAATTCCGCAATTTGGTATGGTCTGTTCCTGCTCTTTCTGAATTGTAACCGAGCTCATCCTCTGCAAATTCAAGAGCACAACAGAAGGCGGCATAATAGGACCGGCTGATGGCGCATCTGTACGCGGCCTCATCTGGAATGGCACTGTCCAGTTTTTTGGTTTCCTGCACAAGGAATTGGGCGATATCAATAAACTGTTCCCAGGAGAAGATTTTCTGCATTATATCCCGACGGATTGAAAATCGGTAGTAATCAGGAGCCAGCCGGACTCTCCTTGTAGAAATGGCCGAACCAGATCGCTCACCCTCTCGATACGACCAAGCAGGTCGTCCGTGTAGTGGTACTGCCGCACCGTCAGCATGAGGTATTCATCATGCCCCTCGGGGTCGTGGTAGACCTCCAGTGAGAAGGTTCCTTCGTTCTGAAACTCCTTGGAGATCAGATGGCACGCTACTATCAAGGGCCAATACATCCCCAGATATCGTTGCAAATACCCCACTACATCTCCAGACTGTATCAGATTGAACTTCTGGTTCTCGAAAAGCGCGAAGAGTAAGGGCTCGATTAATGAATTATCACTTGCAGTTGCGTTACGTATATCATAGGATTGTTCTGAGACAATGGAATGCTTATCAATCGAAGTACCACCAAAGAGCCAATTAATAGCCCTATCTATTAAGGAAGCAGGGGAATCATTCCAGCCAGATCTTGCCGGGTGCGAGCATGGGATAACTGTCGAAAACGGCGTCATAGATGAATTTAACATATCAGACTTCTCCGTTGAAGATCTTCTCGAGTTTACCGGTGATACAATTGAGGAAGATATTTCTTATCGTGGCGTGGGCCTCTTCAAGCCAGGTCAGAACCTCATCGGGAAGGATTCCCTCCTGATTTCGGAGGAAGTAATCAGTGGTCAGCAAAAAGGCACTATAGCCCTCTCTTTCTGCTACAGCCCGCATCAACTGAAGTCGGCAGAGATCTCGTTGCCCGGAAAACGGAAGATCGACACCCACCAGGAAGTTCACAAATGATTCTGGTTTATATCCCTTAATGACCGGTCTGAACCCAAAGTATTCTGTGAGATCGATCTCGGTTCCCGGGATCTCGATCTTGTCGACATAGAGTAAGCCGATCCGGTCGACCCCTTTGATCTCGGTCACCTTAGAAAGTGCTCCGTAGACCTGTTCAATGATCGGCCGGAACTTTTCCCAGGACGGATACGGTTTCAAACAATGGATTGAGACGATCCGCTCTCCGAATTGTATGAACATTCGCCGGTTTTGGGTCAGAAAGACCGGTCGTTCCCTCTTGCCGTTCTTCGATTGGGATTTATCCGGAGTGACCTCGAATTCGAATTGGTGCTCTACAATCCGGTCACGCTCGGGAAAGGTCTCTTGAACAGCCTTGTGAAAACGATCTGCGAGGGTGTCGTTCCACTCTGTCTTCGAAGAGAAACGAAATTCACAGACCACCTCAACGACTGGTGGAGAACTGTACTGGGTCATGATCACAAGTTCATATATTATTGGATGTATTTGGTTCTTAAGACTCGCACTCGGATATGAGTATTCATAGTATATGGATACACCGATCTCGATGTGATACGGCTCTTTACTCCATTCTCCCGGTTCCGTGTGCACATCAGTTTCCTTTGCCCCCGGCGACGATCCGCTGATAATCCTCTTCCGGGATCGTCCGCATGGCTCGGATGGATCCCGACCACATGACCTTGTTCTTGATGAATGAGAGGGCCGGCACGAGTGGTTTGAACGGGACCGGCTCGCTGATATCCGGCAGGGGTTTTACCTTCACTCGCATTGGGAAGACCTCGCCAGGGAGAAAGGCCGGCGCCGTGAAGATGGGCTCTGTGTCCTCGAAGACCGGGGAGACGACATCATAGGCGGCCATGACGATGGAGGGGAGGGTCTCGCCGGCGGCGTGCTCCTGCCGGGCATAGATCAGGAGCGTGTCGCCGGGATGTACCCTGCCGATTGTATTCCGGTACCGAGCCGGCACACCCCAGACGAGGCGCTCTTTTACGATAGCGGCGTTCGTGCGATCGGCCATGCAGAGCCAGCGTGTCATGAAGAACATTCTCTCCTGCAAGAATATCAAACCCTATCAGATAATTCCGATAATCTCCTCCGTTGAACTCGATCTTGGAAGTGCTTCATGTCACAGGACTACTTATCGGTAAACTAATCCTCCACCTCAACCACAGCCGGCCCTACCGAATATCCACCTGCTCCCTCACTAGTTTCTCATAACAGACCGAGCAGATCGCCGTCCCGCTGCCGGCAAGCAGATACCCCGCAACCTGAAGCCCGCAGACCGAGCACCGCCCGAAGAGGCCGGTATCGATCGGTATGACCTCGTCGAGCGGGATCCTCTCTGGCTCACGTTAAGCACAGAGATCGGATGGTACCGGCCGTTGCCATGCCTCCAATGGTACGTCAACGCTGGCGTGGAGAAGACAGAGACCGGGGCCGAGGTGTCGGTGTTTGTCGACTGTGTTGTGAGGGTGGATGTCGTTGCTATGGAAGCGGCCAATTGGGTCAGAAAATATTAATCCAGTCCCAGAAGGTCGCGGATAAGGGCCACGATTGCCAGCCGATGCGGTTCACCGACGGCTCCGATTCGGTGCCTGAATCGGGCCCTGTCCAGAGCAACGATCTGAAATACGAGAGCGACACTATCGACATCGAGGCCGTTGTGCCGGGTCGGGGAGATGATACAGGTATGCGAGAACCTGGCACTGCTCATCGTGCTGGTCAGCGGGACGACGAGGGTGAGGCCATTGGCACCTCCCACAACAATTGCAGGACGGGTTCCTCGCTGCTCATGCCCTTTTGCGTCGGTGAGATCGACAAGCCAGATATCGCCCCTCGTCATCGATCAGGACTCCCATGTTTTTAATGAAGCCCGCTGCCAGATGCCGGTCTCCTCGCTCAGTTCTTCCAGGTCGCCGGGAGTGGGCCTGAAGAGAAACTCATTTGCTTTGGAGATGCCGAGGGCAATCTGGGTCTCTGAATAGAACGGCTTGAGTCGTTTGAGCCGCCGGAGGGCTTCGAGCGGATCGTTCTTCTGCCACCTGGTATAATACCCATACGTTGCCCCGATTTCGAGAGGCACCGGCTTGAGACCGAAGATCCTGCCGAGGTCGCGTGCTGCCTCTTTCTCTGCTGGCTTGAGCTGAAGATCGGTTTCCAGATTCCTGAACTCGTTCGTGAAGTCGAACAGATCGTCCGCCAGGGGCGGGGAATACGGTCCCCGCACGTGAATGTTACAGGGATATCCGAGATCGATACCCCTGAGTTCAAGCAGGCATACGAGTTTCTGGGCGATGAGCCGGTCATCGAACTGTGAGATATCGATCGCAAAGCCCAGTTCCCTGAAGAAGGCAATTACTTTTTTCCGTCTTTCCATCGTCATGCTCCACAGCCGAGGAACCTGCACAGCCAGGTTTTCACTCGCTTCCATTCGTCCTGTCCGTTGGGCGTGATGGTATAGAGTTCGAGTTCTTTCCCATCCGAGGTGATCTTCTCTGACGTGAGATACCCCATGTCTTTGAGGACATTGAGGTTCGCAAACAGAACACCGTCATTAATTGTGAGCGCCGCCTTGAGTTCACGGTAGGTCGCCCCGTCGCGTCCGAGGGCTGCAAGGCTCGCGAGCAGTTTCAGCCGGACGAGCGAGAAGACTTTCGCATTGAGCGCTTCGGATTCATTTAAGATGGAGAGGATATCATCCTGCATCTTCTGGTTCCCTCCTTTTCATCATGATTGGCAGCCCGACATATTTACTTTTTTATTTACTTAAAGTTTGAAGTAAATGAAACCGGGGGTTCTGGCAGAAGGTGTGGGATCTGGAATGATACCTGACCCGATCTATCATGAGGATTCGCCGCTCCATCGGAGTGGACACGCTGGATGGAGTTTCACTGCATTGAAGTTCCTCGAGAGGACCACCAGGGAGCCACCGATATGGTCGACGTGGACGTGGTTCGCGACGGCTGCGTCGAGCGAGGTGATCCCCCCTGGTTTGAGGTCGACGACGGGATTGGGAGTGTGTCGGTCTTGGCTGAACTGGCCGGGATGGAGAGTCAGGGGTGCCGGCTGGGGTGTCTCTGATGGCGTACAGGTTGCCGTCCGGCGGAATCGTATCGAAATACTCATCTTCAGGGCGGCGATCATTTCGACATGCAAGACGTTTCCCTCATCCGTATCGTCGTTCTGGTCAACATTGTCATGCTTGGTCCTGCGGTCTGGGAACTTGAGCGGGACTGGCTGGCCCCGATCGTCCCTCTCGAGGTGGTCATCCTCTCAGCGATCGTCCTGGCCGCCCTGGTCACGATCGATCATCTCCGGTGGATCTGACCTGGTGAGCCGGCGAACTGTCAAGGGATGCTTGACAGTTCAAAAATAGGGTGGCCGGCTCAGAACCCCGTCTTTTCTTTTTGTTTTACTACGAGTTCCCTTCTCTCAGCGATCCGTTTCTCCCTTACGGGAGAACCGGATTTCGAGAAAACCTGATTATTATCAGGTTTTCGACTATAGTATTCACGCAGTGCCGGCTCGCCAATCTTATCGAGCAGGATGCAGTTGTGGCCCCACGGAATTTGTGCCACTGGCTGTGGCACAATTGAGGGGTCGGGCCAGGCCTCGGCGAGCCGGCGCATATATTTCAGATTCCGGGGCGAGAACCCCTTCATCTCCGGGAACTCATGGCGGAGATCGCCGGCCAGCCGGTCGATCACCTTCGTCCCCCACCCTTCCCGGTCCTGGGCGGCGAGGATCGATCGGCCGATCTCCCAGTAGAGCTGGATCAGTTCGTGGTTGACCGAGAGTGCGGCCTTGACCTGGGCTGAGCGGACCCGGGTTTTGAGATCGGCGAGGAGGCTTTGATAATCGTGACTCTCGGCAGTAGAAGATGGGAGTGCGGTTTTTTCCATTCAGTTGCTAACCTTCAGAGGTGCAGATTCCCGGATCTTTTTTATTCGAGCATACACTGCTGCCTCTTCATCTGACGCACGCGGACGTTTGAATTCGTTCTTGTGGCAGCCGAATTTGTTATAGAGTAAATCAAGTTGTCCCTTATTGAAGTCAGAGATGTCATACAGAAAGAACCAAAGTATTGGTTCAGTGAAAAGTTTGAGTAGGCTACGGTGATAGGGTCCTACCCTATGATATGCTGCGTCATGGATGAGGGCATTTCGAAGTTTGAGGAGCTGACCAATCTCAAATTTATGAAGTAAGTTTGGATTTATAGCTACACGATACAACCGGTTCAACATGTCTGGATGACGTAGATTTTCATCTTTCAAGAGGATCTGCTCGAGACTTGACCAGAAGTACATGAACGCGAAAGATGGGTTCTTCTCAGTTATCCCTCGGTGATACGCCGAAAATGCTCTTTGGATAATTTGCTGGGCGTCAGTGGATGCACGTGAATATTTGTCAGTTGCCTCAATGACGGCGTCTCGATCTATTGAGATGGTCACATCATCGAGGTTCTCCGACTGATAAAAGAAATCGTGGTAGGTATTATTCTCATCGAGGATGAACCCAATCGTCGAATTAAGGCTGTCGATAGCACCGATGGGTCCGCTACTCAGAAGCGGCATGGAGCGCTCGTGCTTGGATAAATCGATAAGCGCGAGGACGAAGTCCCGGAGGTCCATGGCAATTTTTCCTGCGTAGTACGCGTTTCTAGCCTGTAGAGACACCGTTAAGAAGATTCGATTATCAAGGGAGTAGCGGAATCCAACTTTTTGTTCAATTTTCCGTTTTTCCGCGAGAACGTCCTCGTTGGAGAGAACGGTGCGAAGTTCTTGTGTACTCCTGATCTGAACTGTTGCATCCCCCATTGATAGGGTCAAGGCTGGGAAGTCTTCAAACGGAACAACATTGAGAACCATATACACGTCGTACCGGATGAGTGGTAACTCCTCGAGCCTGCGATATTCTATCTCCACCTCCTCCATACATTCCGCAAATGTCGAAGCCCTCCTCCCTTTCAGATTTTTCATGACTTCAATGAGGGAGAAATCAGTTATTGGGGAGGAACCGGATGGAGGATACGAGTAGCAAATTTTGTCAAGCCGTTGCTCGTATCCTTCTGCCACCATCACCTCAAAAGACAGGATGGCATCGTTAAGCACCTTCTGCTGCAGATTGGATTCTCCTTTCACGACGATTTTTCCATCTTGCAATGTCCGGCATGCCAGGGCATTTTGAATGATTGTATCCCTTTCTGTCTTGGTTTTCCGGATCTCTTCAATACGCCGTATGTTCTCAACCGAACTCATCACTCACACCCCATAACCAACCGTCGCCCGAACCCCGTCCTATGTCACAGATACTCCGGACGTCCGGGTCCATCGGGAATTTGTGCAACAGACTGTTGCACTCTTGACGACTCGGGCCAGGCCTCAGCAATGGCAGGGATCCAATACCCGGCGGTATCGCGTGCCGTCGGAAGGCCGGCAGCGACCGATACTCCGACTCCGAGAAACAGGATGAACCGCTCTGGAAAGGTATGCATCGCATACGCAACCGAAACACCTGCATCAGACTTCATCTTCGTCCTCCTGCTTCTTGGAGAGATACGTAACCTCGTCGACCATCAGGTCGAAGTCGCTTGTCGGCTCGCTCGCCTCCTTGATACGGCGCTGCGCTTCAGACCCCTCAAACTCCTTCTGCGCCTTCTGCTTCGCCCTTTCTGCCGAAATACTCCCGGCGTTTTTGAGAACGTTCCGGTCATTCAACTGAATAAAACCATCCAGTTTCCTGATCCAGTCCTCCATCCTCATCTCCCGGCGCTGGCGGGCCTGAAACTCAGCGAAGTCGAGATACTGGTTCACGATCAGGTTCAGGTTTGAGATCTCTTCCCTGGTCAGGTAGTTCTTCGCAACCCCCACATCGGTCTTGTGGATCCGCCCTTTCGGCCCCTGTTTCCAGGTCGTCAGCCCCATGTGCGGCTTCCTCGCATCAGCCCGGAGGAATATCGTCTCAGCCGCCGTATGCCCGTGGATCGCCCAGTGCATCTTGTTCTGTACCGTCTTGAAGAACTCAAGTGTCATCGGGTCTTTCGGATCATAGTCGACGCTCGTCGCATAGATATCAGTAATCTTCTGGTAGAACCGCCTCTCCGACGCCCTGATGTCACGGATCCGCTCCAGAAGTTCGTCGAAGTAGTCCCTCCCGATCCCGCCGGCCTCCTTCAGGCGCTCATCGTCCAGGACAAAACCCTTCACCACATATTCCCGCAGTTGCTTCGTCGCCCACTGTCGAAATTGGGTCCCCCTGTGCGACCGCACCCGGTAGCCCACGGCAAGGATCATATCGAGGTTGTAGAAGTCCACCAGACGCTCGACCTGGCGGTCACCCTCCAGTTGAACTATCCGGAATTTCCGGATAGTTGCTTGGGGGTCGAGTTCCCGCTCCTCGTAGATGTTTTTGATATGCTCGTTGATTGTCTTGATCGATTTCTGATACAACTCGGCGATCAACCGCTGCGTCAGCCAGACCGTCCCCTCGAACAGGCTGACCTGGACACGGGTCTCGCCCCCTTCGGTCTGGTAGAGAAGAAACTCGGACAAACCTCCGGCCGGCTCCCTCATCTCCTCGCTCACGTCACACCCCGTCCCCGAGCGCCTTCAGATACCCCTGGTTCTGCTCCCAGCAGGTCTGAAGCGACTTCTCAAGCCGGACTGATGGTCCGGTGAGTTCCACGGCGCTCGGACCGGTCGTTGAGAGGATGGAACCCGACCACATGACCATGCTCTTGATGAATGAGAGGGCCGGCACGCCCCGGACGAGGCGTTCCTTGACGATCGCGGCGTTCGTGCGATCAGCCCTGCAGAGCCAGCGTGTCATGATGAAGACTATCTCCTGCCGGGATATAAACCCCGATCAGATGATGCAGGGCGGATCCTTTCAGGTGAACTCGATCAGGGAGGTGCCCTGTGTCATGGATGGATTCACGGTGAACCCATCCTCACCCACAGCCGGCCCTACCGGATCTCCACCTGCTCCCGCACCAGTTTCTCATAACACCTGGAGCAGATCGCCGTCCCGCTGTCGGCATGGGAGTAGGTCGCGACCTGCAGCCCGCAGACCGAGCACCGGCCGAGCAGGCCGGAGGCGATCGGCTTCACCTCGTCGATCGGGATCGCACCGGGCAGGACCTGGACGGCGGCCTGCTCACGGACCCGGGCCGTTCCGTCCGCCAACCCCTTCCAGTGGCTGACGATTGGTGAGACAACGGATGCATGGACCGTGAGGAAGTACCGTCGGGAGAGGGATGGAAGAGCCGGCGATCTGCGGGAAATTATCCTCCGGACCGCCCCTCTGGAGTCCCACCCACCATACCGAGGGTGGGAGCCATCGTGTCCGGTTGGTATAAAGACGCTCGGTCATGTTCACTCGTTCTCATTCCGTCCGCTTGCGCTCACTGCATTCCGGCTCGCTTCACATCACCTTGCTGTTTTTTGAGGTTGCCCTATTGTGATAGGATGACGCCCCTGACTTGTCGCGCTGCTCCGGCGCCAGGCGGGATGCGGACGGCTATATTTGACCGCGTTAGAGGAGAAGGGGGAGTCAATGCATAGTGGTTATACAGCAGACTCAGTAGAGCTAATGTTTTATTTTGAACGGGTGAGCCAATACCAATCTGAGGCAACAATAATTATTTTCCGGCCGCTAAACCTAGAATCAACCAGTTGAAATCCCTCGCTAAATACCCTGGAAATATGTTCAGCATTCAGTTTGATGCCACTCGGTGAATTTCGCAAAGCCCAAATGAGGAGCGTACCCCCGGGCTTCAAAAGCCTGTGCATTTCTGAAGCATATTTTTTCTCGTCTTCCTCGTTTAAACAATGGAAGCAGCCAACATCAAAGGTAACATCAAACGGTTCAGTGATGATTTTTAAGTCAGTTACATCTCCGACCAGGAATGTCGGCTTATTCTTTTTTTCAGCCGCTCGTTGCTTCGCCTTTTCGATCGCAACGGAAGAAAAATCAACCCCGGTTGCCTTTATCCCTTGTTCTGCCATGTAGGTCGAAAATACGCCGAGCCCACAACCCAATTCGAGAGAGGTCTTAGAATTGGTTGCTTTCGCGAGCTCTTTCAGTTCTTTTGGAATGCGCACATCCGACCACATCCAGTGGGAGAATGAATTGTACGCTTTGTCAAAATCTCTTTTTGTTGAAGGTGGCATTAGTTTTTTGTTTAACATCTTCATATCCTCACTATAAAAATTATGATTTTCGGTGCTGGTGCATTAACGGGACTTAAAGAACATGATATCGTCGTGAATCATCAATGTTCATTATGTAAACATCCCGACAACGCACCAGAATCCTGTCGTCTGAATTTTATTGCTGGTGGAGCGATTCTTTAACTTGTGTCAGTTTCTGGATGATTTCATCGATTATTGCTTCCTGAGGGATCAGTTTCTCTTTTGCAATATCCCCTAAATACGATGCAGAACCGTTCATCTCTGTGAGTACATTGTCAACGTCATATCTCCTGCTCTCCGGATTTGCACCAGGTGATACGGATCCAAATATCCGGGAAAATGTCTCTTGACCGGTCTGTGTCATTTCGTATCGTTTGTCCTCCATTTTTAAGATAAGATTCTTGTTGGTCATTTTGTTCAGCATGGGGTAGATCGAACCGGGTGACGGGCGCCACATACCGGATTCTTCACCCTCATTAGTGGGCCGACCTGGAAAAGGGGATCCCGGCTGGTGGTCATGGAATGCGTGGGGAATCCGCCGTATATCCTGAATTGAGTTCATGATCTCCACTCCATTTTTTGGCCCATCCTTGAGTGCAAAGAGGATCCAGCTTCTCAGGCCGCCGAAGTTTTCCATCATCATCATTCTGTCACGGAATCCCCAGATCATCTCATGGATTCTCTCATCATGGTGAGGCCATTTGCCGTTCATTTTTCAAACTCCTTAATTTATCGTCAAATCGATATCATATCGACGATTTGATACGAATCTGTAACGAATTTTACTTCTGTATATGTCCAAATCATATCAAGTGGTAGATATCGTTTAATCGATATCGACTTGTTGATATTTACGGTTAACAGTATTTATAGTTTTTTTAAAATGGTGCTCTGTTGCATAATCCCGTCATGAGATCCATTCACTCCGATCTCCTGTCTTGCTCGTTCACTGAGCCATTGCCAGAAGGATATTGGATCCCCTGAATTTCATCTGTACTTCGCGGAACATGCCTTCTCGTGATGCAGCTCTGACTGATTCAACAAATATTTGGATCTGCCGAGAACTCGGGAACATCGAAGGATTGGCGCCCTCGCTCGCGAATCAGGTGATCATCTTCGCGCAACAGGGCCGGCGCATGGAGGCGTCCCGCGTGATCGACGATGCGCTTTCCCTTGCGAGGAAGGGGGATTATCCCCCCCTGGCGGCGCAGATTCGGGAGATGAAGGAGGAGTTTCAACTCAGATAATAATCCTCATCGTGGTTTGGATTCGATGAAGGACTGTTCGTGTACAACAACCAGTCGGGACCGGTATCCCAGCGGAGATTCAACCACAGTCGGCCCTACCTAATCTCCACCTGTTCCCTCATCAACTTCTCATAACGGACCGAGCAGATCGCCGTCCCGCTGCCGGCAGGGATTGCCCACCAACATGTACTCAAGTGGCTTCGATGATACCTTGGAGGGCCTGAATATCAATTTGTATGTACTACAAATGTTGAACAATTGTCGTAGGGGTGAAAATGGAAAATTTCTGTTTAATTCTCAGTCTGCCTGCGATTCGTGACTTTTCCCCATCTTGCGCTTGTAACTAATTGTTACTAATTAGGTACTAATTAGGACTAATTCTGGTTTTACCATCAGATCCCAGGTGAACCTCCCCAACTATCGGCCCAGGTACTGAAATTGAATATCAGATACGATTGTATCTTCCTATTTTATCGTATCTCCCTGCATTCTCTGTCTCTCCACGAACACTTCGATCACTTTTCCTTTGTTCAACACCTCATCATCATTACAGGCACTAAACCGGCCGTTATCCCCCCGGTTCGACCAGCACATCTGTCGACCTCCATCCACCGGCAGGCAGGGAACGACAGACAATACCATGACAGAGATCAAGGCTTCAAAGAAGTTCATTGAGGTTGCATTACCGCTCGACGACATCAACAAAGCTTCGATGCGTGAGAAGTCGAATCCAGCACGGCCACCCGTCGACCCTCCATCTCTGGTGGGTGTGTCGACCCCTGGAGCCTGCAGACCGAGCACCGCCCGAAGAGGCTGGCATCGATCAGATAGCCCGCATACAAAAATAGGGTTGTCGGTTGAACCGGTACCCGCTTTCATATACGTGTCGTACCTTTGTTGGATCTTCCTGGGAAGGGTAGAACCGCCCTGGGGAATGGGAATTTTAGTCCGCCTCTTCATCCTCCCCCAGGTCATACTCGACTGTGATACCGGTCGAGGTCCCGGTCCCCTCCTCATCTCGTCGATCCTCAAAAATGGCCTCGATATACCCCAACCAGAACTCTGTGGACGGCCATCCCCGTGGCGTTTCATAAGGGATGGTGCCGAGATCAAAAAGCATGGTTTCGCATTCCTCCAAGGTGAATCCCGTTCCGGCCTCAAAACTTTTCTGTGCAGACCAGTACCCGAGCCAGAAGAGATGTTTTCCCTGCTCATCGGTGGCGGCGGTCGTGAATCTCTGCTCTGCTTCCATGGCTCTGATCTCATACTTGCTGGTTTTTGTTGAATCCATGTTCTTACCTCCTCTCCCGGCTCCCGAATGGGAATCAGGATATGCCTGCCTGCGGAACAGTGAACCGCGGGGCCGGCTGATACCTGCTCATCGGCACATCCCGACCAGGCGATCGCCTCCACCTCACCCACAGCCGGCCCTACCGGATCTCCACCTGCTCCCTCACCAGTTTCTCATAACAGACCGAGCAGAGCGCGGTCCCGCTGTCGACATGGGAGTAGGTCGCGACCTGCAGCCCGCAGACCGTGCACCGACCGAGCAGGCCGGAGGCGATCGGCTTCACCTCGTCGATCGGGATGGCGCCGGGGAGGGCCTGGACCGCGGTCTGCTCTCGCTCCTTCGCCTGGGTGTAACAGGACCGGCAGAGCCGCCGCGGGTGGTCCCCGCCCCGGCTCTTCATCGCCGTGAATTTTTCCTGATAGTGCACCAGCCGGCCGGAGCAGATCGGGCAGGTCTCGGCGATCGCACCATCGGCGATCGGGGAGTAATCGCCGGCGCGGACCTGGGCGAGATCAAGGGCGGGTGGGGCGTTTTGCACATTTACACTGCTTGACACAAACCGTACACCTGTTTGTGTACGGTTTGATTCGGCGTTTCCGTCACTCGTTTTGTTATTTGGGGGTACAGGTGTGCTTTCAACATTTTGACCTGACACCTTTACACATTCTGGTGGAGCACATACACCTCCAGGTGTGATCTCTCGATTATTGTTACTGGGGTGGGTACTCTCCTGTTTTTGTGTAACGTTCTCTTCTTTCTTATGTACACTAGAGAGGAGAGAGTTGTTTTGTGTATCCGCCGCCTCTGGTGCCGGCGTTACCTTTACACAGGGTTGTGTAACGTTTGTGTAATGTCTGTGTAACGGTGTAACGTCATCTTCCCCATCGGCCGGTTTCAAGTGAACACGACACCCACGATCCCATATGGCATAGATCCCACGGTCGAACGTGAACACGGTTTGATTGCGTCGGGCTGATCCCTGTGTGTCGTCCGGCGAGCTGACAGAACGATCGAGGATCCCGCAGGCCGGGCATTTTTCCAACAATCCCGCGCTTGTCCTTCCAGGGATTCCTGTAAACGCTCGCCTGATTGTGTAGTCTGGAAGGTTTGTGAGTCTTGCGAGTTCCTGTACGGTAAATTCATCTCGACCGGTCCGGTCGATCACGTCTAACAATCCCGCCTCGCGTGGGTTGAGTTTCGCACCCTGCGATCCTGAGTCTTTTTGAATTGCGTTGAAAACGTCGTTCGCGGTTCTGAAGTCGTCCGGGGTGGCGTATACTCTGATCGTTCCGTCTGGCAGTTCTTCCCGATCCCGTTGAAAGAATCGGATCAGGGTTACGGACCGGATCAGATCGAAGAAAATTTCGGTATTCCGCCGATCCCGGGCAGATGAAAAGACAATCCGTCTGGCGAACCTGGAGAGAGATACGACCACTGGGTTTTGAGCAGCGGCGTCCAGGTGGATCCACATGGCCCGGCATGCCTTGACCTGGTGTGGTTCGCCTGGTGGGTCGTCCCGTGATTCTCGTTCTATGGCGGCCTGCTGTACGGCCTGGTCCTGTTCGGCTGAGTTGTTGACGTGGACCATCAATACCCGGTTGAGAACCTGGTCGTCTCCTGTCCCTTCCACCTTCGCGATCCACCAGACACAATTCTGTGGGATTGTGCAAACCTGGAGTTTTCGATCGATGGAGAGCGTGCGGTGAGTGATCGGTTTTTGAAACGAGGAAGTCGATTCCTTCAATACCTCTTGCATGGATTCTGAAAGATCTTTGTCGTCGATGAAAAACACGGTCCGTGGGCGGAGATCGTTGCTGTAGTAGAGAGATTTATCAGAAAACGATCCTTCGAGCTTGAACGCGGCCGGCACTTGTTCCAACATTGTTTGGTATCCGCAGCTCTTCCCCTTTCCACTGTCCCCTGATGTCATCACATGCAGACCCTTTGAGTTTGCGATTAACCTGGATGCGAGAGACAATACCAGACATTTCGCTAAATCCCTGTCGCCGACGTGCTCCAGGTTGAACGCGTCGACCATGTAGGCGAGCGGGTCGCCGTGCTCAAGGATCTGCCGGGCCTCTGCCAGGATCACTTCATCAGCTGCGTCGGCTTCAACCGGTTCGGAGTCATCCCGGCCGGCCGCCGCTTCCCTTGCTTCGGCTTTCTTCTTCCGCCACTCCACTTCCTTCTCGTCATGGTTCGCCAGGCCGGCCGGGATCCGCTTAGGTCCCTCGAACATCTCCCGCAGTTCAGGCCACCGCTGCGACCCGCCGCCACAGGAGGCATGATGGCAGCCGGCATAGACGGCCCCGCTCGCGAACTGGATCGCGAACGCACCATCGGTGTGAGCCGAAGAGAACGGACAGGTGTCGAGCCGGTACAGGTCCCCGCCCTGGTAGGGCCGGCGATCGGAGAAGCCGAGGCCGTGGTCCCGGAGCCAGCCGGCCAGGTCGATCTTCTCGCCAGCCTTGCGGCCGGTGCCCTTCGTTGAAGGAGCCGGCGCCACGGTGTCCCCTCCGGGGTCGGTGATCGCCAGGGCGGCGAGTTGCTCGCGGGTCACGATCTCGATCGTCTTCGGCACCGAGATCAGCCGGCTCCGTCGATGCGGTCTGCTCGTGGTATTGTCACCCTTTCGGGCCACGGTCCCGTATACCTTCCAGATACGGGAGGCATTGAAGACGGCCGTGTCCACTGAGGCGAACGGGTCGGAGAAGAGCGCATCGAGGGCCACCAGGGCGGCCTTAACCAGTGCTGTTACCTGATCGTCGTTCGGGAGGTCCAGCCGATAGAGGAGGTGAGCACCATTGCCGGAGTCGCCCGCCACCGGGGCCGGCCATCCCCGTTCACCCAGGGCTGCGGCGATGTCTGCGGCTCGTGTCAGGGCGGCGGCGTGCTCTTCCTCGGATGAAGAGACCCCAGATGGCCGGGCCGGGTCGATGTCGATGAGCAGCCAGCGCCGGCCGATGATGTCGGCGTCGCTGGTGCTGCTGTCCTTCTTTGCGAGCGGCCCCTTAATCCGATTCGCTCGCCTGCTCAGCAGGTCGGGCAGGACCGGATTCGGGGTCAGGTAGATCCCATCAGGGCCGGCGGCGTCCAGTGCCTCGATCGCCTTTTCGGCGGCGGTCAGGTCGTCGAAGTAGCCGGAGGATATCCGGTCGCCGGTCCAAGAACGGACCTCGAAGACCTGGCCGGGGGCGAGCAGGATCTCAAGACCCCGCCGGATCTCAGAGCCGGCGTCCATCGTCCTCCCCTGTCTCCTGAATTCCACCGGGGTAGACCGCGAAGTACCGCCACCGGTCCGCCGTGGACCAGATCCAGAGATCGGCGGTGACGATCGGCGAGATGTACCGCCGGAGTTCATACAGATCTTCGGCATATGTCGCGGCAACCTCGATGACCGGGCCGGCCGGCTTCTTCCGTCGCCTGACACAGACGAACCTGAAATGATCGCCTTTCATTGCGATCAGGTTCACGCCCGGGTAGCGGCCGTCGGTCCGGATCACCCCGTATCCAAGGCCCCGGAGGCGTGCCACCGCTTCATATTCGATGGCGTGCCGCCGGAGGTAGGGAAAGATCGGCTCCGCTCCTGTATCTTCCGCATGTTCGGTTGACATGGTGTAACCTCACACCGAAGGTATCGGATCGAACCGGGACCTGGTTATACCACGGGCGGCATCATGGATGACTGCCGTGTCCCGCAGGGCGGTGTGATCGATGTGTACCGCCCGGTCGGCGTGATAAAGCCGGACCGTGCCGTTCAAGCCAGGGGCGAGGGCGATGGCCCTGCCCGGATCCTCTACAGCATCCGGGATCGCTCCTCGCATGCATGATGAAAAAACTGATGTGCTCATTATTTTCTTCCCCAAAAGCGATAGTAACATCGCGATTCCAAAATTATTCACATCAGTGTATATACCTGTCGATTCTGGGGATGATAGTAAATTATGACCATAATCATTTCACCAAAGAACTGCCCGAACCAAAAGAAAAAAGACGCGGATCTCGTTCTGAACGGCGAGACCGATTTTTAAAAACTCGCCGCTGAAGCCGCGAAACGTGACAGGTTGGTGACAATTCTGGCCGGCACACTTAATGGTAACGGTGGTTTCGCCCTTGATGGATCCCGGTATCTCCGGCCTGGTCCGGGTGTCACAATCATGGGGGCCGGCCCGTGTTGCTTGGTATCACCGAACGGCTAGACTTCGTCGACGCCCACGCGGCCGACCTTGCTCAGTACCTGGCGATCTCGGGCGGCGGTGATTGACTCCGGTGAGATGGACCAGCCCGACGGCTCTGGGAACGTCTATCACCTGCGGACTTCTGACAGAACGATCCGCACTCTGGAGCCGGAAATCTTCCGTGAGCGTCAGTTGGTAGGGCAGCGTATCGGTACAGTTGTATGCGATTATAGCCGGGCACGGTCACGAATCCAGCGTGTGATGACCGTTAGAGCCGCAGCGTCAAGCACTCGATCTTCGCTGTTGTAGTGTGCCCCGACCTCGGCGGCCGCGAGCATCTCCCGGAGCCGGTCCTCATGTTTCAGGACGTGGTCGGCCTCCTCCGGGTACGCGAACTCGACGTTGCCGTTCCCAAAGGCCGCCTGCTCCAGCGGGCCATCGTCGGTCTTCCAGTCGACCTGGATGTCTTTCTTGCCGATCACGACCAGGATGGGCTCCTTCACCTTTGTGATGAGGTCGGACGGATTGGTCGACCAGAGTTCTCGCGCGAACGGCAGGTTTGCAGGAGTCGTAAGACTGAGGAGCAGGACCCGCAGCCCTTCGGGGAGCGATGGATCGGGCTGTATCGACTCGCCGGCCTCGAATGCAGCGATGGCCGCATCGTACTGGTCCATCATCAGATCTCCGTTTGGCAGGTCTCTCACCTGTGCGAGTATCTGGCTACGGGCAACCTGCCCGATGGAACGGCCAGGTGCGCCGGTGAGCACGAGGCCCGAAAAGCGCCTCTCCGTCGCCTGCACCTGATAGTTCAGGGCGTGGATGGTCCCCTCGCTGTTCGTCAGCACGAATAGTCGGGCGGGATCCATTGCGCCGTCGGCGAGCAGGGCGTCGACCGCACCTGACAGCTCGTCGAGGTGACTCTGCATGCTGATCCTGCCCACGAGCTGCCGGGCGTTCTCCTGTCCATGCGGTCCAGAAGCCCGTTTATCGTAACGCAACGTCATGAATCCTGCTCGGGTGAGGTCTTCAGCCAGCAGGCGACCACTGCCATTGGTTCCCGGTATTAAGGGTGAACACCAGTCCCGATCGGTCGGTCCGCTCCCGGCGACAAAGACGATCCCCGGGTGAAGGCCCTCACCCGCCGGCCGTGTCAGGGTGCCCTGTACAGGAATTCCGTCCACGTTCCAGGCGATCTCCTCAGATGTGATCATCATGAAGCATTCTTGGATTGAAAATAGTATAATACCTACTCAGGGGTGTCTAAAGTGCGAAGAGCGACAGTTCACAGGACTGGATCTGGAGAACATGCATCTTCGACGTGTCGACGACTACAGCAACAGCCGGATCGGCTTCGCTGACGTCGTCTAACTCTTCAACTCCCTCTGAGACCCTCAGCTCATTTTTTCTTCACTTCTGATGGTCAGATGCGATACGGTCTGCGTCCGTCGACCTGTCGTCTGGGACTTAAGGCCGCGACGTGAAAAGGGAGTTCGGCCGGCTCACAATCTCCGGTCGGCGGGCTATTATCTGGTCAGTCTTCTTCGGTCTGGGTACCGTGCGGGATTGCCCTCCCGGTCATGGGCGAGCGTTCCTCATTCCCTGGCAGCCGGCCGCCGGCTAGTGCCGATCGAGGTGCCGCCGCTGCAGGTCCTGGAGCTCACTCGGCCGTTCGCCTGGGTCGTATTGGTTCCACCACCCACACCCGCCCCCGCCAGCACGGGGCTTCCTACGCTCAGCCGGCCCCGGCTCCGCTACGCAGACCGGATGGTTGGGTTACCTGGGTTGGACGCGGACCCCCTCCGGCTCCAGTATCAGGGAAGCCTGCAAGGATATTAGATATTTTTTTTATTCTGCCCTGACATCAATGATCAATGAGACATTTGGGCGTCTCACAAAATTAGCTACGTACTGAATTCCGAAACTTGGCAGCGTAAAAACCGATATACTGGTTTGCAGAGCCAAAATAACTAATATTATGAGTACTACATTCGACTCGAGATCGTCATTATGATGAAAATCCACTGGAATTTGATAATTGGGTTTTGGTTAGGTATTGCAGTGATAACCGTCATCAGTATTGCAAGAACTTCTCTTCACCAGAATTTATTCGAGTATGATTGGTACATATTAACTCTTTCAATCATTGTGCTAATTGTAGCATTGATTTTGAGAAACCGTTCAACAAAACATTAATTTTTCAGCCGTCCGCAGACTGGGCAGACCTGAAAGTGGATCTGTACCTGCATACTTTTGACAGCCCCCATGGGAGTACTGATCTGCCGAAAACCTGATAGCATTATTCTGGTCGGATTTATGTGGTTTGAACAAATTTGTACGATTTCGGAATCATTTTATCTTTTTCACATTTTCTTACCGGCTATTCCGGAGATTAGTACGATGGGAGTTAATCTGAGAAAAATTTGTTGAGCGGGATCCGGGACGGCCTATCATTGCCTTTTATTCCGTTTTTACCTCTTCAGATTGGGTATCTGTGGCCTATTCCGGCTTTTTGAATTTCATGAAGACAAGAGGCGGCACCGCAAGCAGGAATGTACCCAGTAGCACCGAACCGACATAGAGTGGGGCATTCGGAAAAAAATCAGGCGGGATCAATCATCAGTACTTAACTAATTTTCCTCTGTATCTTTTTCATTCATCAACACTCCAAGTCTCCTTCAGTTATACTAGGCCCCGCACTCGGCCTGATAGATGTTCAATGGTAAATCTCGGCGTTTTGTAAAATCAGCGAACTACCGAGCCCTGGAAGGAGGGGATATCATTCATCTGTCTCACCCCCCTTAAAGATTTCTCCTGGAAGGGTGAAGCGGAACGTGGATCCCCTGTCTGACGTGAACTCGACCCATATTCTCCCCCATGTCGCTCGATGATCTTCCTGACGATCACAAGACCGATCCTGGTCCCCTCTTGCTCGTCCGTGGTTTTGAGCCGGCTGAACAGTTCGAAGATCTGGTCGAAGTACTCGTGTTCGATCCCGATCCCGTTATCCCCGACAGCGAACTCCCGCAAGTCGCCGTGACGAACGGCTGAGATATGGATAACAGCCGACACCTCCGGCCGCCGGTACTTGACGCATTCTCGATCAGGTTTGTGAAGACCTGCTCGAGCTGCGACGGGTCAGCCATGACAATCGGGAGCGGGTCGACGACCGCAGAGCCGCCGACCGCATGGATCCGGAGTTCAAAAGCAGGAGAACCATGTGGTTGGTGAAGGTGGCCGTGCTGCCAAGGAGGAAGAGGTCTGCGGTGACAACGAGATATGATGGAACGATTAGCAGATTGATAACCTTCCACCGGCCGAGTTTCGTTGGTAGGGTCTCGAATATGTTGAAGCGCTCCATAGAACTATTTTTAGAAGAAGAAATTCAGGTGGATTAATGCTTTGGTTCCCTGGCCAAGGCCGGTTACAGGTCATCAGATCACGATCTCATGATACAGTGATGACTCGATCCTCACGAACTGTGAAGCCTGGGCCGACGGGTTCAACCTGAACAGATCATTCCCGATTTTTTCAATAACCGCGGGCACAAATTTGATCTGTTTCGCTGTGCCGGCGTCCGACAATCGCGCAATGAGGCGAGCAGCCGCAACCGATGAAAGAACGCGTGAATAATTAGGTATCTATCCATCAATGATTTCAGTGTCGGCTGACTTCTGCGAGGGGGCAGAGGCCAGCCGCACGGAGCAATCATCATGGGAGAATTTCTTGAATCGTCCATCACCAAAACCGCAGTGAGGAAACTCGCTGCACCGATCGCGGATCTTTCCGCGTTCAACACCATCATCGATGGTGTGGTCTCAGGCAACCCCTGGGCATGTACTGTCTACCTGGTTGGTTCAACCACCTACAACCCGGTCACCACAAGCAAGGAGGCATATACCGCCCGGATCGCCTACCAGGACGGCGACGCGAAGACCGTCGGGACGGTGTCGGCGAAGGCACCCACCACGGCCGGCTTCAACGCTGCGATCACGGCCATCACCGCAGATACGGCGCTGCAGACCGCGATCGGTGGCACCCCGTCGCACAACCCGGCCGACGACACCTATTCGCTCACGCTGAAGTGCCACGACGCGAACGGCGAGGTCTATACGGTCTCATTCTCCAAGGACCGTGTCACGATCGCATCGTACACCGATGACGCGATCAGGACGAAGATCGAGACCTGGGCGGACGGAGTGCCGGCCCTGGCCTGAGTGGGGAGGTAACCACCTCACTCATTTCGCCCCGTTCATCCAGATGTGTTGAGGAATACCCTTCATCGTTCTGAGTACGTCACCCAGAAATAATGGAAAAATCGTCACAGGCATTCGTTATCGGGGTCGTTTTGGGGGCGGCCCCGGTTCTTTTTCGTTGCCTTACTCGGATCATTGCATCACGTACATTTTCTAAAAAACGAAAACCTGATTAACCGGGAACAGTAATAGGGTACATGCCTGTGGCTCCGGGGCGCTCATTATAACCACATCCCCAAAATGTGTTACGGAGCCAATTTTCTTATACGTACAATCGTTTCAACGATTTTGTTTCTTTTCAGAGCATGATCAGAGATCCCGGGTGATCTCCTGGATCCCGCCCTTCATCACCTCGAAGACCCGCTAGCCATGGCAGGAGGTCGAGAGCCAGAACTGGTACGAACAGCGGGATCCCCCCAGATTCAGGAGACCGCGGAGGGTCAGAATCTCCTCCCGATACTGGTCTGCGATCGCATGAAGTGACAGGGGTCTTTGCCGGATCCGCTTGATCACGACCAGCACCAGTTCCTCGGATGACCAGACCAAGCAGGTCGGAGGGCATGGTGCCGGGTCAGGGCCTGACCACCAGGTAGCCCTGCTGCCGGAACCGGGTCGCGACTGCGTACGCCCCTCCCTGTCTGGCTCTGGTGGCCGGCATGCCCTCCCCGCCGGGCAGGTCCCAGACAGAATGTACTGGTTGCCTGTCCGCTCTGGTAAACAGAAGGGGCTGAGGATTCCTGGATTCTGATGTTCAATGTCTTGTGCTGGGGTCATCGGTTTACCCCGGTACTGAAATGGATCCAGGATATCTGAGTGAATGCACCACAGTGGCAGAACCCCGGGATACTGATTGGATGCCACGATACAGACCCGGAGAACAGCATCAACTCCAGTTAGGACCGATACGGCGGGATTACACCGCAGGGTGTACTGATTCAATGAAAGACTGAAAGGCGAACCCCTGGATCTCGGGATCTCTGTCAGAATAGCGCCGGAAAAAGGAATACTTCAGGATTCAACCAGGTTTACCAGGTTTTCCATCACCAGATCCACTGCTTTCCATGTGGGGGTATCCGCATGGCGGAGGACATACGGTCGCCCCTCGTCTCCGGCCTTCACCATCTCCGGATCGAGCGGGATGGAGCCAAGGTAGGGTATGCCCAGTTCCTCTGCGGCCTTCTCCCCACCCCCCCTGCCGAACAGGTCGATGGTCTCCCCGCATTGGGGACAGATCATGCCGCTCATGTTCTCGATGATCCCGAGAACCGGTACCTCCAGTTTTTCGATGAACTTCACTGCCTTCATCGCGTCGAGCACTGCCATATCCTGTGGGGTGGTGACAATGACGGCGCCCTGGACATTTGGTGCGAGCTGGATGATGGAGAGTGCTTCGTCCCCGGTACCTGGAGGGAGGTCCACGATCAGATAGTCAAGCGCCCCCCAGTTCACTTCAGTGAGAAACTGCTGGATCACCGACATCTTCATCGGCCCCCGCCAGATCACCGGGGAACTGGTATCCGGTAGCAGGAACGCCATCGACATGACCGCGAGCGTCCCGGTTACGTGAACCGGTTCCAGAATTTTGTTCAGCACGCCAGGTTTCTGATCTTCGATACCCAGCATCTTGGGAATGCTGGGACCATGGATGTCGAGATCGAGCAGTCCGACCTGTCTCCCGTGAGCTGATAGTGCGGATGCAAGGTTGACGGATACGGTTGATTTTCCGACCCCCCCCTTGCCGCTCAATACGAGGATAACGTGTTTGACATCGATCGCTGCTTTTGGTGGCAGCCCTTTTGGGGCATAGGATGCACCCTTCGTTTCCGGGTGTTCATCAGTATTTGTTGTCATAGTGGTCAGTATCATACATGCTTACCCGTTGAGAGGCCGTATTCGGGCTCCTGCACGAATTCACGATCTCTGATCCCGGGGAACAGTCAGGCGGTCATCATCTCTTTTAGAAGGTGCTGTGGTTTTCAGAGGTCAATGGGTGCACCCTTCGTGATCGGGGCCATGGGAGCAACTGCTCTCACCCTGTTCAACCTTCCCTGCTATGAAATCCCTGATGACGGTCTCGATTTTACCCTGTACTCCAAGGAATACCTCGATATTCGTTGCACAGAACAGGTCCACCGCTGCTGGCCCCATCCCGCCTGCAAGGACGTGGGTAACCTTATGCTCGGCAAGCAGAGCCGGCAGTTTTCCCGGCTCGTGCCCGGGGCTCACAAGGATCTCCTGCGAGGTGATCTTTGAATTTTCGACAACGAACAGTGCATATTCCTTACAGTGCCCGAAATGCTCGGACACAAAATCTCCATCTTTTGCAATTGCAACTTTCATGAAAAAACCTCGAATAATAGTGAATGCTCATTCCTGGAGGCGCCTACCGCCACCAATTTCAAATCCCCTACTGCTCATCGGACCACTACCCAGTGGTCCGGTTCTGTTCAATCCTGGCACAGAAATCCTACAGGCATCGGTTCAGGTGCCATAATTACTCATATGAGCATAAATAATTAAAGACATCTGTTGGGGCAACACCCCGGGGAGCGGGAATACGTCGGTATCCGGTTTCGATCATCATACTCTAGTTGTAACCCCACGCCGGTCTCCCGAAGCGGGGCGACCTTCGCAGCGAGGGCGGTGCAGTGGCAGGTGTGAAGAACGGCGAGGTTCCGGTCTTTCAGATACCTGAGCGTCCTGTCAATCTGCAGGCCGGTACCCCTTTTGCCGCTTGCGACGGCGATCTTCAATGCCTGGCCCTCCTCTGTGGTACCGTCTCCATCACCTTACGCAGTCTCTTCAAGCGTTCCCTTCTTACACTGCTCGAAGGCATCCATGACCGATCCGCCGGCCTTGTAGGTGTACATGCCAATTCCAGCTGAAGCCAGGACGGCCTGTGCATTTCCTCCGACCAGACCGCTGACCAGGGCATCCACCTTGTGAGCGATCAACAACTGTGCGACCCTGGGGCCGACACCTCCTGTCTCTGCCGCCAACGGGTTCTTGATAGCTTCAAAGGTCCGGTTCTCACGCTCCATGATGATAAAATACGGTGCCCGTCCGAACCGTTCTTCGACCATTGCAGCTGGTGTCACTCCTTTTGCGGTTATACAGATCTTCATCATCCTGCTCCGTTATTTATTACTCATATGGGCATAATGGATAAACCTATGGATACAGGATCCGAAAGCCGGATGTGATGACGGCGGCAGACACGTCGGCAATGGAATCGGGACGTGCGCTCTTCAGATTCAGTCCCCCCCACTGCAAGGTCTGCGAGACGTTCCCCTACGATAATGACTGGCCCAGGTCAGGTCTCCTCGGTAATATCGATCTCTTCTATCATTTTTTCCGAGGGTTCTATCCGGATTTCAACATCCTTCTTAAGCCGGGTCGATGGATGGTAGCGATGCTGGAGCTGCACCGGCTGGATCGGCGAAGACCCGCGAATGATAAGCCGGAATAAAAAAAGAGATTGTCCTTCCGCCCATTCAGGCGAAGACGACCCTGTGATGTTGGCATAGTCGCCTGGGAACTTCAACACAAGCCGGTGCTTCCCGGCCGGCATCTGGTTTTCGACCAGGTCTCCTGTCGGATTGGGAAGGGGGAGTTTGTGGCGATCATCGGTCGGAACGGAGCAGGAAAGTCGACGATGGGCTGACACCTGATCGGATTTCTCCAGGCGACCGAGGGGCGGGTCCTCCTCGGTGATCGGGACGTACACCATGAGTCCATATGGCTTCGCTTGCCCGTACGGTCGGCTACCCCTTTCAGAACCCGGACAACCAGCTCTTCATGGACACGGTCACCCGTGAGATCGGGTTTGGGCTGGTGAACTACGGTGTCGTCAATCTGAAAGAACGCATTGCGAACGTAATTATGGAGGCCGGGTTTGAACCATTCGCGAGCAGCCCCCCCTTGTCCCTCTCGCGTGGCCAGCGTCAACGGGACCCCGTCCGATCTCTTCTCCTGATCGTCTGTTCTTGTGGAACTCGAATGGGAGCCGCCGATCACGATCCGACTCTGCCGAACACTGGGCCTGCCTCAGTACCTCTCTCCTGAAGACCAGGTTCCCGCCGGCGATACCCTGCGCTCTTAACAGGGATGATTCTACGAAAAAGTATCGAAAAAATGGATCAGAGGAGCCCGAAGGACTTCAGGGTGACCTCTGGGTTTACTGCGCCGACGTGGTAGACCACACCCTCGGTCAGCTCGTTGATGATGACCTCTGCCGGGGAGAAGAGCGACGTATCGATCTTGTAGAAGTCGAACTCTGCCTCCTTGAAGATATCATAGAACGGCTTGCCGTAACCCTTGGACTTGTTGGATGGGATCTTGTCCAGGTAATCCTTGATCTCGGGTGCCTTCATCGTCAGCAGGATTCTACCGTGGTAGATGGTCGCGTCGTTGGTGCAGCCCATTGCACGGGTCGCGTCCTTCTTCACCGGTGGAATCGGTGCAGACCCGATCGCCGAGATGATCTTGGTGGTGTCGAAGCCGAGCTCGTTCAGCTTGTAGATGGCCGTCTCGACACAGCGGCCTGAGACCTGGATCGAACCGACCGGCGATGCCGTCGGGGCGACGACCGCGCAGACATTGCCGACATCCACATGGCACTCTGCTGCGATCTTCTCCATCACCTCGCCGTTGGGCAGGTGGTCGCTCTCGAGGGCGATCACGGCCGAGTCGAAGTCGTCCTCGTAGCCGATCACCTCATAGGTGTGCTTCGGCTTGAGGGCGAGCGCCCGTGCCGGTCCGCTTCCCATCGCAAAGTAGTTGCCCACCTTGACCGTCCAGCCGGCCTTCTGTGCCCCCAGGCACGAGATCGAGGGGAAATCGGTGTTCACGTCGATGAATGGCATCGGGATCCCGCTGATCTCGCCCATCCTGAAGTTGACCTCGCCGAGGCCACCCATACAGATCTCGGTGAAGGCACGCCCTGCAGAGTATCCTCCGCGTGTGCTTACACCACAGTCAACAATACGTGCCCCATTGCCAAGTTCATGGTAGGCGGCATTAAACTCCTCTGCAAATTCTGCTAAATTCTCAAAAATCTCTAATGCTAATTCATTCACACTGAGCACAGGTAAACCCCCTTATGCCAATAAGGACGGTTGCAGAATAGATAAGATTTTTCAAAATGATCTCAAAAACCGGTCACTTCAGGGTGTCGAGCACCAACTGGGGGTCGTACCTGAGGGTCAGCAGGCGTGAACGGCCACGCCCTCCCCGATATCTGATATCGACCAGATGCATCGCTTCGAACTTGCTGATCATCTCATAGATCCGGGTATAGCCATAGGGGAGGTTATCCCCGACCGAGCGGGAGAACTCCCCGACTGAGATCTCGCTCTCCTGTTGTGACTGCTCTGCGAGCAACCGGAGGAGCACCTTCTCCTCCTCTTTGAACGTCCGGATCGTGGCGAGCAGGTGCAGGGACGTGGAGGCCTCGAAGGCCTTACAGACATCACCCTCCTCGATCACCCGCCGCGCCGCGGTCTCTGCATGCAGTCCGGCCCGCTTTAAGAGGTCGATCCCGACCCGGAGGTCGCCGGCATTCATCGTCCTGTCGACCACGAGGTCCAGCACTGCTTCAGGGAGCACGTTCGGATAGAACCCCTGTTCTGCCCGGTCTGAGAGGATCTGTTTGGCCTCGACACAGGTGTAGGGGGGAAAGTAGATCTCGTTCGGTCGGAAGACCGACTGGACCCGCTGATCGATCCTGCTCATCAGGTCCACCGAGAGGTCGCTGATGATCGTGATCACCCCGATCCTGGTATCCGGATAGACCTCGTGGGACCGGAGGAGCGTGTAGAGCACCTTGTTGATCTCGTTCTCATAGAGCAGGTAGTTCGCATCGTCGAGGGCGACCACCAGCACCGTTCCGTCCTGCTCCAGGATCTTTCCGATCGAGTCGAAGACCCGCTTCGAGGAGAGGCCGGTGGAACGGGGGAGATGGCCGGAGAGCCGGTAGTAGATCTGGGAGAAGATCCCGAACTGGGTGTTGTCGATCTGGCAGTTCACATAGACCGGGACCAGTTTCCTGGTGCTCTCCTCGATCTCAGAAAAGACCTTCTTGACACTGGTCGTCTTTCCGGTGCCCGGCACACCTTTGACGAGCGTGTTCAGCGGCCGGGACCCGGAGATCCCGGGTCTGAGCTGGTAGACGAGCTCGCGCATCTGCTCCTCGCGGAAGTGGATCTCGTCGGGGACGAAGTCGACTTCAAAGACCTCGTGGTCCTTGAAGAGCGTCTCGTCCCACATCAACGGTCGTACGGTCATATCCCTTTCTGTGCTGCTGCACCCCCCCTCGTCATGCGGTCTTCATGCAGGCCTTGCAGAGCGTCCTGCTCATGAAGAGCTGCGACATCTTCTGTTCAGAGGAGCTGACCGCGCAGCCGCAGATCTCACAACTGGCCCCGGATGGTGCAGCCTGTGATGGAGCCGTGGGCGCAGCCACCGGTGCCGCAACAGGCGCCGGCGCCGGGGGGGCCTGGGTCGGGGTTGGAGCCACTGGTGTGGGCTCAGGCTGAATCGCCGGTGCAGGCTTCTCCTCTTTCTTTGGCTTTTCAGGCTTCTGCGCCGGGAACGTCTTTGATCTGGTTGTTTCCTTCGCTGGCACCGCCGGCTCAGTGGCCGGGGTCGGAGTTGGTGCCGGGGCCGCTTCTGCGGGTGGCGTCAGGGGCTGCTGCACGGGCAAGGGGGCGGGCACTTCCATTTCAGGCCACTCCGGTTCAGGTTCCTGGGAATAGAGGGCCGGCTCTAGAGTGGAGGCTGAGCCGTCCCCCGTGGATAAAACCCTGGCCCGGTATTTCTCGATCAGCGCAATGGTGGCAGGGTTCCCTCTTCCAAAATTGGTGAGCGTCTGGTCGAGGAATCCGACCAGATCCTTCACTTCCTGCTGGTCGGCAACCTCTCCGGTCACCTCGAGGCGCAGGTTCTCGTAATTCTCCAGATTGACCGTGATCCCGATCGTGAGGCTCTTCTTCCCTGGCATAGTATCAATAGTGATAGGATTCTTATTTATCTCTGACTATGGGGGTGGAACCCCATGATCCTGACCAGGACCGGGCAGATGATGAGAGTTACCCCCACTGATGATGGTGATGAGGCTGGGGTCTGATGCCGTTCTGATCAGGAGAAGAGTTCCGTCAGGAACAGATCCCCCCGGATCATCCCGAGCGACCCGTTCGCCGCCGCTTCTTCTGAGAATACTTCTGTCTCATCCTTTCCCTTTCCGAGCACTGCACAGGGGACCGGACCTCGCGTATGGGTCTTCAGCCGGATTGGGGTGGCATGGTCGGGGAGCACGGCAATCACGCCGTCGAAGCCGGCCATGATGGTGCCGATCATCTCGTCGACCCGTTCGATCGCCTTCACCTTCTCCTTGAGCGAGCCGAGATGCCCGGCCTCGTCCGGGGCCTCGACATGCAGGTACAGAAAGTCGAGGTCTTTGAGCGCCTCGATGGCATACCGGGCCTTGGCCTGGTAGTCGGTGTCCAGGTAACCGGTCGCCCCGGGGACGGTGATCACCTTCATATCCGCGTACCGGGCGATCCCGTTCAGCAGGTCGACCGCCGAGATCATCCCGCCCTTCTTTCCGTACTTCTCCTGAAATGGGATCAGAGCCGGGCGCTTGCCACCGCTCCACGGCCAGATCATCGTCGCAGCCGGCAATCCCCTGGCCAGGCGGTCCCGGTTCACCGGGTGATCGGCGAAGACCTCGATGCTCTTCTCGATGCAGGCCCGAAGCAGTGGTGCATCCTCACCGTGCGGCAGGTACTGCTCGATCTCCTCGCCGACGATGTCGTGGGGTGCCTTTCCCTCGGCCCCCCTCCCCCTGTCGACGACCAGCAGATTCCGGTAACTGACCCCTGAGACGAGCTTCACCTCCGGCAGGTACTCCTGCAGGGATTTGAACAGGGCCGCCCCCTCGGCTGAGGTGATATGCCCGGCGCTGAAGTCCTGCATCACCCCGTCTCTGATCGTGACCAGGTTGCAGCGGTAGGCGATCTGGTCGTCGGTCAGGTCGACCCCCATGTTCACGGCCTCGAGTGGACCCCGGCCGGTATAGAACCGGGCCGGATGATAGCCGAGGATCGAGAGGTTGGCGACATCGCTGCCGGGTTCAAAACCGTCCGGGACCGTCTGCACCTGCCCGGACCTCCCCTCGCGTGCGATCCGATCCATGTTCGGGGTGTTCGCATAGGCGAGCGGCGTCCGGTTACCCAGCTCCGGGATCGGTTCGTCGGCCATTCCGTCTCCGAGGACGAGCAGGTACTTCACGCCTGGTCCTCCAGCATCGCCTGCATCGCGACCTCCATACTCTCCCGTGAGTTGATCGTCGGCGTCCAGCCGAGTGTCTTCAGCCGGTCGACGGCGAGCTGCATCTTCGGAACATCTCCCACCCATCCCCGCTTGCCGCCGGTGTAGTGGTAGGTGACCCCGGGGAGCTCCATCGCCGCCACGACCAGGTCGGCGATCCCGGTCACATCGATCCAGTCCTCTGAACCGATGTTGTAGGTGTTGACGGTCTGGTCTGTATGGGCGAGGACATAGAGGATCGCCTCGACACAGGCGTGCACCTCGATGTATGACTTGGTCTGGGTCCCGTCCCCAAGGATCTCAAGGTCTGTCGGGTTCTGCTTCAACTTGTGCATGAAGTCCCAGAGGATCCCGTGGTTGGAGCGGGCCCCGATGACGTTGGCGAACCGGAAGACCCAGGCCTTCATCTGAAACGAGTGGCAGTAGGCCGAGATGATCGCTTCAGAGGCGAGTTTCCCTGCACCATAGACCGATATCGGTTCCATCGGGGTGTACGACTCCGGGGTCGGGATCACGGTCGCCTCGCCGTAGACGGTGGAGGTGGAGGTGAAGATCAGGTTGCTGACATGCTGCTCCCGCATCGCCTCGAGCACCCGCTCGGTCATCACGACACTGTACCGGAACATTGCGTCAGGTGAGGATGCCCCGCCCCGAACATCGGGGTCTGCGGCGATGTGGAAGACCCGGTCGGCCCCGGCGATCGTCTGCTGCCATCCGTCCGCGAGCAGGTCGGCTGTAAGGATCTCAACCTGTCCGGACCGCTCGGCCGCCGCCAGGTTCGTCCGGTCCCCTGTACTCAGATCATCGATCACCAGCACGCGGTCACCCTGCGCCACCAGTGCATCCACAATGTGGGATCCGATAAATCCGGCCCCGCCTGTCACCACACTGAACATCATAGGATATTATGTATCCACCTCTATAGGAGTACTGCTATGTTCATTGGGATCGACCATGGGACGACGGCGATGCGGTTTGCCGGCGACGGCGCATCGTTCAAGATCTCCCGTGAAGAGGCGCGGACGTTTGAGGTCTCTGCACTTGAAAAACTCTGCCCGCTCGATGAGATTGAAGGAATCGCCGTCTGCTACTCGATGGGAGACGGGATCAGCGCGATCACCCCGATCGAACAGGTCGACAACCGGGGTGTCGTCAGCAGGGACGGGGCCGGCGAGCATATCGGTGGCGGGACCCGGGTCTATGATGCTATACGGGAGAGCGGCCTTCCTGCCCTGGTGATCCCCGGACTGCACCGGAACTCCCCGACCGATCCGCGGTTCAAGGCCTACTCGCACCAGACCAGCCCGGAGAAGATCGGGATCGCCTACAAAGCCTTCCTCGACCAGGGGCCCGACCTGGTGATCTCTGACATCTCCTCCAACACCGTGACCCTGCTGGTCACCGGAGGTACGATCACCGGCGCCTTCGACGCCTGCATCTTCGCCCCCGGCACCCGTCATGGTGCGCTGGACGTCGACGCGATCCGTCGTATCGACGGCGGCGAGTGCACCGCCAACGAAGCCTTCCTCTCGGCCGGCGTCGGGTGTCGGATGCCGGAAGAGGAGCAGGTCCGGACCGTTGCGATGTTTGCGGCGATGGAGTGTGCGGCCATGCTGCTGCTCAATCGGTCGGCGAAGGTCGTGCTCGCCGGATCCCTGGCTCCGGCAGTTGCCCCGGAGGTCGCCGAACTGCTGCAGATGCAGCCGGTGGTCTATGATGAATGGGCCGCTGCCGGGGGACTCTCCCTGATTGCGCGGGATGTCTTTCATGGGAGGAAGGAGATACTCGGGCTGGTCGTCAAGCTGTAGATTTATATTGATTTATCATGTAAGATTATGGGAGGATCTATGCAAGAGCTTCGTATTCATGGGAGAGGCGGGCAGGGCTCGGTCACTGCTGCTGAACTCATTGCGGTCGCCGCATTTGAGGGGGGAATGTTTGCCCAGGCATTTCCTGCGTTCGGGGTTGAACGGCGCGGTGCACCGGTCCAGGCCTTTGTCCGTTTCAGTGACAGTACAATTCGACTGCGAAGCCAGGTCTACGAGCCTGACTTCGTGATCGTCCAGGACAGCACGCTGATCAAGGACGTCGATGTCTTTAAAGGACTCAAGAAGGGTGGCATTGCGATCATCAACACCGAGAAGGCGTTGCAGTCCGCTGTCCCCGAAGGGGTCAGACTGATCACGATCGATGCCACCTCGATCGCGCTGGAGGTGCTCGGGTTGCCGATCACCAACACTGCACTGATGGGAGCGTTCGCCGCGGCCACCGGGATCATCGGGTTCGAGACCCTGACCAAGGCTCTGAACGGCCGCTTCAAGGGACCGCTTGCAGAGAAGAACATCGAAACAGCACGCCGCGCATACCTGCAGGTCAAGGGTGAGCAGTGATGGGGCTCAATGTCGGTTGTGTAGCGCCCCCCGGGGCTGCGAGGGATAACAAGACCGGTTCATGGCGGGTCTTCTCACCACGGTTCAAGCATGAGAAGTGCACGAAATGCGGGCTCTGCCAGTTGATCTGCCCGGAGGGGTGCGTCAAGCAGGAAGGGGACATGTTTGTTCCTGACTACGAGTTCTGCAAGGGCTGCGGGCTCTGTGCAGAGGAGTGCCCGGTCAAAGATATCGAGATGGTGCAGGAGGAGAAGTAGATGTTAAAAATTCTGGAAGGATCGATTGCCGTTGCAGAGGCGGTCAAGCAGTGCAGACCGCAGGTGATCGCCGCCTATCCGATCACGCCGCAGACGCATATCGTCGAGGCGCTGGCAGATATCGTCGCGAACGGAGAACTCGACTGCGAATACATCACTGTTGAGAGCGAGTTCTCAGCGCTCTCGGCCTGTCTCGGTGCGAGCGCTGCCGGCTCCCGGACCTACTCTGCGACCACCTCCCAGGGGCTGGCCCTGATGTTCGAGGTCTGCTTCAACGTGGCCGGTCTCCGGCTCCCGATCGTGATGACGATCGCGAACCGTGCGCTCGGCGCCCCGCTCTCGATCTGGAACGATCAGCAGGACTCGATCTCTCTGCGTGATTCTGGCTGGCTTCAGTTCTATGCAGAGGATAACCAGGAGGCGACAGATCTCCATTATATCGCATACCGCGTCGCCGAGCACCACGATGTGCTCCTCCCGGCGTTCGTCTGCTTTGACGGGTTCATCCTCTCCCACACCTACGAGCCGGTCGATATGCTCTCCCAGGAGGACGCCGACCGGTTCATGAAGCCGTTCGATCCGCTGTACCGGCTCGACGCTGCCGCCCCGGTCAGTATGGGGATGTATGCGACGCCTGAATATTATCTCGAGTTCAGGTACGAGCACGACCAGGCCCAGCACCGGGCCAAGAAGATCATTGCAGAGGTCGGGCGCGAGTTTGGTGAACTCTTCGGCAGGGACTACAGTGCCCTGGTCGAGGGGTACCGGCTTGAGGACGCTGAGGTGGCGCTGGTCGCGATGGGTTCGCTCTGCGGCACCACCAAGGATGCGATCGACGAGATGCGGGCGGCCGGCAAGAAGGTCGGGCTGTTGAAGATCCGGACGTTCCGGCCGTTCCCGACCGAGGAGGTTGCGGCAGCGCTCAAGCATGTCCAGACCGTCGCGGTCCTCGACAAGAACATCTCGCTCGGAGCCAAGGGCGCGGTCGCCCTTGAGGTGAAGGACGCGCTCTACAACTCGGGGGTCCGGGTCTTCGACTATATCCTCGGGCTTGGTGGACGGGATGTCCGCAAGCGGGACATCGCTGCAATCGTTGAACTTGCCGAGTCCGGAAAAGGGGACCTGTTCTATGGTCTCCGCACGGAGGTGCTCTAACATGGTGGACAAGACCTGTGAACTCTTTGACTGCGGCCATCGGGCCTGCGGTGGATGTGGGGCTGCGCTTGCAGGACGCCTGCTGATGAAAGGGGCTGGAGAGAATACGATCGTCGTCGCGTCGACCGGGTGTATGGAGGTCTTCTCGACTCCGTATCCCGAGACGGCCTGGAAGGTTCCGTGGATCCATTCGCTCTTTGAGAATGCATCGGCGGTCGCATCCGGGATCGAAGCCTCGCTGAAGCGGCAGGGACGGACCGAGAAGGTTGTGGTCGTTGCCGGTGACGGGGCGACCCTTGATATCGGAGTGCTCTGCATCAGCGGCGCCTTTGAGCGCGGTCACGATTTCACCTACATCTGCTACGACAACGAGGCATACATGAACACCGGGATCCAGCGGTCGGGGGCGACTCCGTTCGATGCGTCGACCACGACCTCTCCGGCCGGCAAGTGTTCGTTCGGGAACCAGCACCCGAAGAAGGACTTCCCGCGAATCCTTGCGGCCCACGGTTCTCCCTACGTGGCCACCGCTTCGATCGCCTACCCGGCAGACTTTATGCAGAAGGTCGAGAAGGCCATCGCAACGAAGGGGCCGACCTATATCCAGGTGCACGCGCCCTGCTGCACCGGCTGGGGCTTTGATGGTTCAAAGACCCTCGCCATCGGCAAGCTCGCCATCGAGACTGGTCTTTGGGTGAACTATGAGATGATCGACGGCGAGGTGACCAGGGTGAAGAAGGTGGTCAGGAAGCCGGTCGAGGAGTACTTGAAAGAACAGAAGCGGTTCCGCCACCTCTTCAAGCCGGTTCGTCAGGAAGAGGAGATCGCCAAGATCCAGGCGATCGCCGATGCGAACGCGGCGAAGTTCGGGATCGATATCAAACTCAAGAAGTAGGACGCCCCGAGGGCGGCCGGCTTCTCATCCTCTCTTTTTCGTGGTCCAGATCCACTTCTGATCTGCTATACCTATATTCTTCCGACCTGAATCTGTACAGGTGAGAGACGAGGATCTGGACTGGTGTCTGTTTGCGCTGCTTGAACAGGCCGGCGATCTGCCGGTCGCCACGCTGATCGACAGGAGTGGCCTTGCAGCAGAACAGGTCATTCCATCGATAGAACGACTGATAAACCTCCATATGATCGAGCACGTGGATGGGGTCGTACACCTGATTCCAGTCGGGCAGATGCGGCTCGAGAACATCTGCAGATACAGCAACGACTTCCCGGTCACGATTGAGAACGGCGTGATTCGGGTGAAGGACGAGCGGCGGTGAGATGATGGGACGGATCGTTATCCTTCGGATCGGGCACCGGCCTGAACGCGACCAGCGCGTGACCACCCATGTGGGGCTGACGGCGCGGGCGCTCGGTGCACAGGGGATGTACTTGGCTGCCGACGATAAGGGGGTTGTCGAGTCGATCACCGACGTGGTGAGCCGGTGGGGGGGGACCTTCTTCATCGAGGATAAGGTCTCCTGGAAGCGGTGTATCGCCGACTGGAAGGCGGCCGGGGGGAAGGTCGTCCATCTGACCATGTACGGCATCAACCTCCCCGATGCGATCGGAGGGATTCGGGAGGTGGATGGCGATCTGCTGGTGATCGTCGGTGCCGAGAAGGTTCCCGGCGAGATCTACGGGCTTGCGGACTTCAATGTGGCCGTGACCAACCAGCCCCATTCCGAGATCTCAAGCCTGGCCATCTTCCTCGATCAGTTTGCAGAGGGGCGGGAGTTGAACCTCGAGTTCAAGGACGCCCACATCATCGTCCATCCCTGCCCACTTGGAAAGAGGACTGAGGAGCGGTGAAGGGAAACGTCCTTGTCGCAGGGTTTACGACACGCCATGTCGCACGCTCTGCGGCCGCTGCCGGGTACCGGGTCACCGCCGTCGACCACTTCTGCGATCAGGACCTGAGCTGGTATACGGACGAACAGATCCGGTTCGATGATCTCGACGATCTCCCTGATGCGATCGAGGGGATCTGCCAGCGGCACCAGTTCGACTTCATGGTCGTCACCTCGGGGGCGGAGACCGTCGACTGCCCGGTCCCGCTGATGGGAACGCCGGCAGTGCAGGTCGAACCGTTCCTCGACAAGGGGATGATGCAGGAGTTCTTTGAAGGACTGGAGATGCCGATCCCACCAAGGGCAGCACCGGGCACCTACCCGGTCTTTCTCAAGCCGCTGACCGGGGCTGGCGGCTGGCGGAATGCGATCGTACACAGCATTGACGAGGAACGGGCCTGGGAGGCGCTCTTCCCCGGAGCCCCATACCTGGCCCAGGAGATCGTCGACGGGGTGCCGGCGAGTGTCTCCTGTATTGGCGACGGGTCGAGGGCGGTGGCTGTGGCGGTGAACCGGCAGGTGATGCGCGGCGGGGACGAGGCGGCGTTCGGGTTCTCGGGATCGATGACCCCGTTCGACACGCCGATGGCTGCAGAGATGGTCAGGGTTGCCGAACAGGTGGTCGCAGCCAGCGGGTGCGTCGGGTCGGTCGGGGTCGACTTCATTGTTGGGGATGATCTTCACCTGATCGAGATCAATCCGCGGTTCCAGGGGACCGTCGACACCGTCGAGATGGCCACCGGATGCAACCTCTTCGATCTCCATGTCGCTGGATGCGAAGGGCGTCTGCCCGTTCTCCCGCCACGGGTGGCGGGGCGGTACGCGGTTCGGTCGATCCTCTTTGCAGAAGAGGAACTGGTCGTCACGGGAGACCTCACCGGTCTGGCCCCGATCGTCGCGGATATCCCCTGGCCGGGGACGGTGATCGAGGAGGGCGGAGCGATCGTCAGCGTGTACGGGCAGGGGCCGACTGAGGCCCAGGCACGCGCCTCGCTGGATAACAATATTATCACTGTGCGTACATATATGAGCCAATGGTAGCCACCGCTGAATTGCTGAACGATCCTGCGATCAGGTCATATCTGCTCCGCCTGATCAAAGACGAGGGGATTGCGCTCATTGAGAGATTTCCCGACGAAGGTGAGCACAGCGACGAGGAACTCGCCGAGGTCACCCATATCAACCTGAATACGGTCAGGCATACCCTCTATACCCTCTATGAGAAGCGGCTCGCCGAGTACCGACGGATCAAGAACAATGAGACCGGCTGGCTGACCTACCTCTGGCAGCTCCGCCTCGATATGATCTATACCTCGATATCCGAGGATATGGAGTTGATCCAGGAGAAACTCCGTAAAAAAGAGCGTTATGAAGAGGAGAACGATTTCTTCCGGTGCAACGATTGCGGCCTTTTGCTGACCTTCAACCTTGCGATGGACCATGACTTCACCTGCTCAGAGTGCGGGGGGACAATGGGCCACTTTGACAACGAGGTCCTGCTCGCAGCGTTGAAGCGGCGCAGAGTTGCGATTGGAGAGTCCCTTGGGCATGAGTGAGAAGAACGAACGATATATCGAACTCCTCCGGGCGGCTGGATGCAGCCGCTCGGTGATCCGGCACTGCTCGGTCGTCGCAGCCACTGCAGCTGCCCTTTCAGCAGAGTCCCCTTTTTTTGATCACGATCTGGTGGAAGCCGGGGCGTTCCTTCATGACATCGGTCGTTCGGTCACCCACAGCATTGGGCATGCACAGGCCGGCGCAGACCTCTGCCGGTCCCTCGGGCTCGGTGAGGACCTCGCGCGGATTGTCGAATGTCATACCGGTGCAGGTCTGACGGCGGACGAGTGCATCCAGCTCGGGCTCCTCCCGATCGACTGTATGCCCTCGACCCCCGAGGGCGCGCTGGTGGCCTGTGCTGACAACCTGGTCAGGGGTGAACAGGTGATCACCATCGAAGAGCGGTTAGATATGGCGTACGCGCTGAGTCGGAAGGTTCGGATGCGGATGTACCGGCAGCACCAGTACCTGCAGATGCTCATATGATCAGGTGTTTGGTCTCGGGTAGAGCCCGCAGCTCTTCGATCGTACCGGGCGGTAATGTTCCTTCGATGATGATCACGAGCCGGGGGGCTTCGACGAAGTAGGGATCGGTCACAAAGATCTGCCGGATTGTCAGGTCGTGGTCGGTCAGCACCTTCACGGCTGCGCCCACAATCCCCTTTCTGCTCGCATCGACCGGGATCACCGTGATCACGGTCAGACCGAGACATCCGGCTACCTTGGAGAGGTCTGGTGTGGCCTGCATGGAAAGGAAGATCTGCCCCAGGGTTGAGTGTTCAAGGATCCGGTGGACCGTGGCGTCGACGACACGCCGGTCTGATGAGGTGGCTGCTGCAATCTGCGTGGCCGGGATTGGGATCCCATTGCAGACCACCTTCCCCGATTCGTTGACCCCAAACCCGTTCTCAAGCATGAATTTTATAATTCTGGCCTGGGATGGTGAGTCCGAGAATTCTTCCATGATCTCTGCCCACATGCGTACAAAGTACTCAGGGCCGCTATAAAAACACCATACCCCCGGCGCTTTCTGCTGGATCTCTCCAAAAGATCCATGGAAAGGTGCAATAGATCGGAAAATTGTGGATAACCTATTTTAGCAAGTACATCCTTTTTGTTATAGCACAAAGGCGCGAGGGTTGCCGAGCTAGGTCAAAGGCGCAAGGTTGAGGGCCTTGTCACGCAGGTGTTCGGGCGTTCGAATCGCCTCCCTCGCATTGCTCGTTTTTCATTCATCGCTAAATCTGTAGTGAAACTTGCATCTGCTCGTATCTCAAAGAATTGAAATTGCGGCGCCTTTGTCACGCATCCTGCTTGAAGAAAAGGGGAATCGGCCAGCTCATCATCAATAGAAAGTATATTCCGAGAAGTACCGATGAATTTTTGAGGTACACTCCCCTCCTGGCAATGATGGCGAACGGGAAGGCCCGGATAGATCGGAATGGATGTCATACGAGATCATGCGACACCTCACATCTACCTTATACCTGATATACTTTATAAAAGCAATATACATGGATGGAAGAGAAGAGCTATGACTCACTCAAGATCGAGAATATCGTCGCATCAGGAGCGATCGCTGATTCAATAGATCTCGTCGAGGTATCAAAGAAGATACCGGGTTGTGAACTCAATACCAAGCGTTTCCCGGGAGCGGTGTTCAGGATTGAGAAACCAAAGATCGCCTCTCTGATCTTTTCTTCGGGTAAGATTGTGCTGACCGGGGGTCGGAACAATCAGGCTCTGGTCGATGGTCTGGATATCATTGTGGCCGCACTCAAAGAGGCGGGGGTGAACACCTTCGATGTGCCGCTTGTTGCAGTCACCAATGTTGTCTGTTCCTATAATCTCGGTAAGTATATCAACCTGAACCGGGTCGTGATCACCTTAAACCTTGAGAACATCGAGTACGAGCCTGAACAGTTCCCTGGTCTGGTCTATCGGATCAAGGATCCAAAGATCGTGGCCCTGCTCTTCAGTTCAGGGAAGATCATCCTGACTGGCGGCACGAATCTCACGGACATCAAGCGCGGAGTCGACTTTTTGGAGCAGAAACTCGAATCGATTATATAATCGCCAGAATTGGTGAGTCAGAGCATGGTCCACTCTGCCATAGATGAGCACACGCGATGGTGAGATCGTATCAGGTGATCGTTTTAACCAGTCTTTGGAACCTGTCCAGACTGGTCGACCTCTGATGGACCAAAAAAGAATTAGAGTGGAACGCTGGTCAGGACGATCTCGATGCTGGAGATATTGGTCTTGCCGCTGTCGGTCTCGATCTCCTCGGTCGAGGTGATGATCTCCTTCTTTCTGACTCCTTCAAGGAACCTATCCCGGGCGATCTCCCCGGTGTCGACGGCCCGCGATATCGCTTTTCCCCTGGCTGTGATGATGACTTCGGTGGCTCCATTGCTGAACTGCGTCACCCTGCAAGAAAATAGTTCATCACTGGCTTGTTTCCTGCGAAAACGGTGTTGTCCTTGTTCATAACTCACCTTTTAGAGATACTTCTTCGTCGCGATCTGGCGTTCAGCACTGAAGCGCCGGCTGCGCCGCGTATCGTGTTATGTCCGAGTGCAATGAAGCGGAGCCTCTCTCTGATCCTGTCGACAGAGACAGTCATGCCACCTCTGATTCGGTCAAGCTGTGGTTTGGGGTGGCCGTAGACCTGCTGATCCCAACTGAGTCCCCGCGATGATGAAGGTAATCAACTGGGCCATTGACCTGGCTCTTGTCATGATGCTCTATGAAGGCAGGTTCTCTATTGGTGAGATTGGGATCATGAGGTGGGGAGATCTCATGTTTGACAGAATCAGATTCAGGGTCTGGTCAGTCAGAGACGATCCGGAACACGGGCCATTTCAGGCGACGGTCGGGTTCCCAGAAACAATGAATCGTCTGTCAATCAAGAGAAGGAAGGGATAGCCCCGTCGCAGGGTGCGGACGTCATTTATCCACCCTTGATTTGAAATTTTCGTTGGGAAGGGTGAAGAAGAATGTACTCCCCTCACCAGGCTTTGACTCAACCCGGATCCGGCCGCCGTGTCGTTCGACGATTCTCTTGACGATTGCAAGCCCGATCCCGGTCCCTTCGTACTCGTCGATCGTATGGAGCCGGCGGAACATCTCGAAGATCCGGTCGAAGAACTCAGATTCGATCCCGATCCCATTGTCCCTGACTGAGAACTCCCACCAGTCGCCGTATCGTTCGGCTGAGATAGTGATCACTGGTGGCACCTCCGGCCGCCGGTACTTGATCGCATTCCCGATCAGGTTCGTGAAGACCTGTTCGAGCTGCGACGGATCAGCCATGACGATCGGCAACGGGTCGACGGTCACCACGGCACTGATCTCATGGATTGGGGTTTCGAGCGAGCGAATGGAATCGGCGACCACCGTGCGAGCATCAGTCGGGGCGAACGGTTGTGCCTGTGTCTCGATCCGGGAGACCTGGAGCAGATCTTTGATCAGATTCTGCATCCGCACGCCGCCATCGACGATGAATCGGATGTACTCATCGGCGTCCTTATCGAGCTTCCCCCTATATCGGCGATTGAGGAGCTCGCTGAAACTGACGATCGAGCGCAGTGGCTCCTGGAGATCGTGGCTCGCCACATAGGCATACCGTTGCAGTTCCTCGTTGCTTGCCATCAGTTTTTCGGCATATTCTTCCTGGGTGGCCTCAAACTGTTTTCGCTCGGTGATGTCCAGGAGAAGTCCGAGTACCCGAAGCGGCCGCCCGGCATTGTCGTACTGTCCCAGACCAGTCTTTTCTATCCATCGGATCTCGCCGTCAGCCCGTCGTATCCGACATTCGAAGCTCCAGTTGCTCTGGCTTGCGAAGGCATCGCAAAAAACCTTCCTGACCATCTCCCGGTCTTCAGGAAGAACGTGGTCGAAGAAGATCTTCAGGTTCCAGGTGGATGGTGGCGTTTCGTACCCGAAGATCTGGTCGTGTCGGAGGGACCGCCATGAGGTGTGGTTGACCATGTCGCAGTCCAACGTCCCCATCCCGGAGATGTCGAGAGCGAGGGCGAGGCGCGCCTCGCTCTCGCGGAGCATCTTTTCGGTGGTCATGAGTTCCTCGTTGTTCATTTCCATCTCCTCCTGGGCGGCGGTGAGTTCTTCGTTGAGCGCGTTGAGTTCCTCGTTGAGTCCGTTGAGTTCCTCGTTTGAATGAATCAGAGCCAGTTCTGCATGCTTCCGCTTGGTGATGTCGATCCAGTACCCGAGGAATTCCACCGGCTGATCATTTGCATCACGGCCCACTCTTGCTTCATCATGTGTCCAGCGGTATGTCCCGTCCTTTCCAAGGAGACGGTATTCAGCGGTGGCGGTGCCATCTTTGATCAGCCGATGTAATCTCTCAAAGACGTGTTCTCGGTCATCCGGGTGGATATGATCTGGCCAGAACGCCGGATCATCCATGAACTCGTGTGCCTCATAGCCCAGTTGCAGCTGGACATTATCAGAAATAAAGGTCACATTGAAGTCACCGGATGCGCTGCACCGGTAGAGTACAACTGGGGTACTGGATACTAAGAATGCGAGCTGGGCCTGAGCCTCTTTTAACGCTTCCTCCGCATGTTTTCTCGCTGCGATATTTTTGAATTCCTCGTCCGCGCCGGTAATTGCGTTGGTAACGAGGCCGGCAACTGCGAGATAGATATTGAGTAATTCTTTTGGGATGGGATCGGATGTCCTGTGGCCGATCAGCATTACCGCTGCCGTCTGATTCTCCCATGTGATCGGTAAAAAAACCGTTGCAAACGGTTTTGGGATATCGATATGCTGGGCAGCAAGAAACCCTGTTTCCAGGACCTCGGTAATGATCATTTCTGTTTCTCTCGTCTGTATTGCAGTACCCGGCACACCATCTGGTAAAATCCAGTGGTGGCCTTCTATCCCGCCGTTATTCCCTGGTTCAAAGAATCCGACAAGGTCAGCACCAAAGAACCTGATCAGTACCCTGCCGGTTTCGCTCAGGATATCCTGCCGTGTGGTCAGGTTCGGGATGTACTGTGCAGTCCTGATAAATGCCTGAAAATATTCCTGAGTATTGCGAAATGGCTTATCCATCTTGTTTTCATCCCAGTAGTTAACTAATACGGTAAAACGCCCAGATATGCTTTTGATTATTTTTATCAGAGCAGAATGGGGAGATCTATACGATACTTGCAGGCTACCCCCATCATGGTCCTGCAAACAGGGATTAAATCTGTACTCAAACATCCTACGTTCATCCGAAAGAATGTTGTGACCTGGCCGCTGTCGCTCTAAACCTTCATCACATCAGTACCCCAATTTAGAAATCCCAGACTCAAATTGCGGTCTTCAGTACGCTCATTGGATTGACCGTAATACGACAATCCGTCCATTAGATATCAGCATACTGCTGGAGAAGAGTCCGTGTGAAACCTCACTCCGGTGCCATCTTGCCAAGTTCCATAGGGATGAACTTGAAGCCGTGAATACAGCGATTCTGAAACACGGTCTCTTCTTCGTTCTATCGCCCGGGGCATCTCCTGGGTCGCGCATGTCGCTCGCCATCTGGATGCGATCACGACAGCGGGCTTGATGATCTCGGCGCTCTGTCTGGATTGGGAGTTCTATTCACGAAAGGTTATTGACTTCCTGACTACCGTTCAGATCCCATTCATCCTCTCAGTCGGGAAACACTGTCATGCGATGAAACAACTTATGAACGGGATAAAATCGCGGTTCGAAGAATTATTCTACGCGGAAAACCGTTGCTTCACCTGACGATTGTATTAAACGTGATTCGGCCATTAATGAATTATCGTTGAAAATCTGACAGTTTATAACTGTCGGGTTGTCTCAAATTCTGGTTCACACGTAAGGGGAAACTTTAATTGAGGCGAATACTCAGGATTTTTTGAATATCTGGTTCCTCCGTAGGGGGAAGCAGATGGAAGAAGGATCCGAAGGATTCTGCGATCCGGTTCCTCCGTAGGGGGAAGCAGATGGAAGAAGGGTCCGAAGGATTCTGCGATCCGGTTCCTCCGTAGGGAAGAAGCAGGAAAACACCTCTAATCCAAAAATAAACCAATCTCCATCTTTTTAAGTCTACGCTTGGTCAAGGATGTTGCGTTCAACACAATAAAAAAAAATTAGAGTGGAACGTTGGTCAGGACGATCTCAATGCTGGAGACATTGGTCTTGCCGCTGTCGGTTTCGATCTCCTCGGTCGAGGTGATGATCTCCTTCTTTCTGACTCCTTCAAGGAACCTGTTCAGGGCGATCTCCCCTGTGTCGACGGCCCGTGATATCGCTTTTCCCCTGGCTTTGATGATGACTTCGGTGGCTCCATTGCTGAACTGTGTCACCACTGCGAGTACATAGTTCATCACTGGCTTGTTTCCTACGAAAACTGTGTTGTCCTTGTTCATAACTCACCTTTTAGAGATACTTCTTCGTCGCGATCAGTTCGGCGTTCAGCACTGAAGCGCCGGCTGCCCCGCGTATCGTGTTATGTCCGAGTGCAATGAAGCGGAGCCCCTCCCGGATCCGGCCGACCGAGACGGTCATGCCGTTGCCCCTGTTCCGGTCGAGCCGGGGCTGGGGTCGATCCTGCTGCTCATGGAGCAGCACGGACTTTTCGGGCTGGGTCGGGAGGCCACTGATTGGGGGGATATAGTCCCTGTACGCCTGCTTGACCGCCTCCACCGGCGCATCGATATCGGCCCAGACCGCCATGGTATGTCCGTCGATCACCGGGACACGGTGACAACTGGCACTGACCTTGAATGGTGCCGGGACCACCTCCGCCCCGTCAAAGGTCCCCATGATCTTCAACGTCTCTGACTCCATCTTCTCCTCCTCAGATCCTATGTACGGGACCACGTTGTCATAGATCGACATCGCAGCCACGCCCTGGAAACCCCCGCCTGATATGGCCTGCATTGTGGCGACGCGAAGATCGCTGAATGTGAACGAGCGGAGCGGTGCAAGGGCCATCGTGAACATGATCGTCGAGCAGTTCGGGTTCGTGACGATGAACCCGTCGGTCCCGTGATCATGCTGAAGGTCGATCATCGCGAGGTGATCGGGATTCACCTCGGGGATCACCAGCGGGACATCGCTGTCCATCCGGTGGGAACTCGCATTGGTGCAGACACCGACTCCAGACTGTGCGATGGCTGATTCAAGGTCTGTTGCAAGGTCCGCAGGGATCGCAGAGAAGACCAGGTCCAGGTCGCGACAGCTGGCCGGGGTGGCCGCTGACACCTCGATATCTCCGACAGATTCCGGGAATGGTACATCAAGCCGCCAGTTCACCACATCGGCATATGACCTTCCAGCACTCCGTTCTGATGCCATCAGTGTGGTCAGGTTGAACCAGGGATGGTTCGCCAGGAGCTGCACAAAACGCTGTCCTACAGCGCCTGTTGCTCCGAGCACTCCGACATTGATCATAGATAAATGTAATAATGGCTCTTTTAGTATTAAATGGTTTGATTCCCTTTTATCTGTCCATAATCCGGCGTCATCAAGATTTGAAATTCAAATCAAACAAAAATTTGTGGTTTCCCGACCCCTGTCCAGAGATCTCTGCAGAAAGGATATTAATGCGTGATCTAAAACAGATATAGTAAGATCATTCTTTATGAGAATGAGATCTGCTGCATTGTATCTGGTCTGACAGTGCGGGTTCGTCAGTGAACGCCGGTCATCTGCTCCACCATTTTCAGCAGCGATCGTCAGTTCCTCGTGCTGCCCGCTGCAGATTGGATAAAGCCATGGATGTGATTGCATACCTGTAGGATGTCGTGGACTCGGATCGGAGCGGATATGAAAATTTTGCGTGTTGCCAGTGATCTCTACCCTACCACGGTGGGTGGGTACGGGATCCATGTGCACGAGATGTCAAAGATGCAGGCAACACTCGGCCATGATGTAACGGTCGTCACCTCCAATCCCAATGGCCTACCGGAGGAGGAGTACGTCGATGGGTATCGGGTGCTCAGGTTCAACCATGCGATCAAGATGGTTGGGAACACGATCAGCCCGACGATGATGTTTCGGCTCCTCGAGATGAGGAACGACTATGATATCATCCACGCCCATTCGCACCTCTTCTTTCCGACCAACGTCTGTGCCCTGGTGAAACGGTACGGTTCCTCGCCGCTGGTGATCACCAATCATGGGATCATGTCGGCCAGTGCTCCGCAGTGGTTGAACATCTCGTACATGTCGACGATCGGGAAGTGGACGCTGAACTCTGCCGACCGTGTTATCTGTTACACTGACATCGAGCGGAGACGGTTGATCGAGGAGTTTGGAATCAATAAGCCAGAAGTGGTCGTGATCCCGAACGGGGTGAACACCGAGGTCTTTCACCCGGACGATAGCAAGGTGGACGAGCGCTACTTCACGCTGCTCTGGGTGGGCAGGATCGTCAAGGGCAAGGGGGTTGAGTTTCTGATCCACGCCGCACACCGGGTGCTTGAGAAGATTCCGAATCTGCGGATCCTGGTGATCGGGGAGGGACCTGAACGGGATGAGATCTGGAAACTGGTCAATGAGTATCATATGACCAATATCGTGACGATCCTGCCGTTCATGAGTTACGATGCCATCCCTCTGCTGTACCAGCGCTCTGACGTGCTGGTGCTGCCGAGTCTGCAGGAGGGGGTACCCCGGACGATGCTGGAAGCGATGGCATCCGGAAAGCCGGTGATTATTTCAGAGTTCGATCATCTGAAGGATCTCGCCGAGGGGGCTGCGCTGATGTTTCCCAAAGGAGACGTGGCGGCCCTTGCAGAAAAGATCCTGCTGCTCGAACAGGACCGTGAGCGTGTTCATCGGATGGGCGTCTGTGGAAGAGAGCGGATATTGGCGCAGAACTCGTGGAAGAACACGGTTCTTCGGACGATCACCCTGTACCAGGAACTGCTCTCTCAAGATCAGTCGCCGGTGAAGCGTCACTGATCTTGGGCGATCCATTCAGATCTATTCCCGTAATAGTTGGAGTACAGTCGATGATATTACAGTCTGATTCCGGGTATGGGTTCAATCCAGGTCCCGTTGTTCTATCCATTCAGTGAGAATATGAAGATCCTTGTATGTGTCTCTGAATACTATCCATTTGGGACCGGGATAGCCAATGTTGCCTACAACATCGTTGAGGACCTGAAACGGATGGGCCATGAGTGTGTTGTCTGTTCCCCGACCGGCCCTGACATCAAACTCGGGAGTGGACCGCTGATCGACCGCTGGGCGATCGGGGGTCTGCTCCAGTTCTGGGATCTCGTGGCGACCTGTCTGAACGGGGACGATTATGACGTGGTCTGGCTTCACAACCCGATGTTCATTCGTGCGAACCCGTTCCGGCACTCGATCGCCACGGTCCATTCGACCTACTATGACAAGTATCAGCAGCGGATCGCCCCGGTTCCGTACTATGCTCTCACTGCTGCGCTTGAGAAGTACTGCCTGAAGAAGACCGCAGAGCGGGCCGTCTTTACCGGGGTCAGCCCGATGCTCTGTAACGATCTTGAAACGATCGGGATTGATCGGGAGAAAATTATTTTTATTCCAAACGGAGTGAACACCGTGGCTTTTGTCCCACCCAGCAACGACGATGAGAAGCAGACCATTCGAAAGAAGTATGCCATCCCCCCCACGCACCGGGTACTGCTCAGCCTTGGACGGGTCTCGGATGCCAAACGTCCCCAGACGATGCTCGAGGTCTTCGACCAGGTCCGGGCGGCGATCCCGGACCTGACCCTGATCGTGGCCGGCGGCGGGGAAATGCTTGAGGAGACGAAGGCGCTGGCTGCAGAGAAGCATCTCGATACGGTCATCTTCCTCGGTCCCGTCGACTACGATACTGTGGTGCCGGAGTTGTACAAATGTGCAGATTACTACCTGATGACCTCAAGGAGTGAAGGGTCGCCTCTGACCCTGCTCGAAGCGATGTCCTCGGGCCTCCCCTCGATCGTCTCGAATCTCCCCCCGCTCCTCTTCATCGGAGAGGAGGATTGCGGGATTGTTGTCGACTTTAATGATGAACAGAAGGCTGCCGCTACCATCATCGGCTACCTCCGCCAGGAGAACAGTGTTCAGGCAGAGAAGGCCCGGACCTATGCCGCTGATCATCTGGACTGGCATGTGATCACCGCTCAGTACCTCGAACAGTTCGAGCGGCTGGCCTGAGCGGTGATGGTGACGATGAAGATCCTGATCCTGACCCATAACATCGCTGGAGGTATGATCCATTACACCTCCCAGCTGGCGAACACGCTGGCCGAGGAGCATGAAGTGGTGGTGATCGCGCCGAGGGGGGTGAAACGCGAGACCTTTCAGCCGAATGTCCGCCTGCTTGAGCTCGATCTTGGGAATATCGTGAAGAACTTCATCAAGAATACGCTGATCTTCACGCGAGTCATCCGCTTCCTCCGGACCGTCCGAGAGGAGGATCCCGATATCATCCATGTGAACGGCTACTCCCTCTGGTTCTCGCTCCTCCTTCCGTTCCTGCATCGATACCCGATCATCACGACGATCCACGATGTAAACCCACATACTGGTTCACGTCAGTTCGACCAGACGATCGCGAGGCGGCTCTTCTTCTGGTACTCGGATGCCCTGATCGTCCATGGTGAATGGGCAAAGAAGCAGCTCTCGGTCAGCACTCCTATCTATGTGATTCCCCATGGCGATTACTCGTTCTTTTCGACCTGTGAGGGGGAGGAGGTCGCTGAAGAGGTGGGGACGATCCTCTTCTTCGGGAGGATCGAGGACTATAAAGGACTTCAGTACCTGCTGGCGGCGATGCCGGAGGTGGTCAGCGGTTACCCTGATGCGCGGCTGGTCATCGCCGGCAACGGGGACATGGGCCGGTACATGCTCCTCCTCCCTGACGAATCCCACTGTACCCTGATCAATCGGTTCATCGAGGACTGTGAGATCCCATCCCTCTTCATGAAGGCCTCGATGGTGGTGCTGCCCTATATTGAAGGAACCCAGACTGGAGTCGTCCCAATTGCCTATGCCTTTCACAAACCGGTGATCGTGACCGATATTGGTTCCATCCCTGAGGTGGTCGAGCAGGGGAAGACCGGGCTGATCGTGCCATCCCATGACAGTGCCGCCCTTGCTGACGGAATATTAAAGTTATTACGGAATGAACCACTGAGGAGAGCGATGGGTGATGCTGCTCTTCGAAAGATGAAGCGGGATCTCTCCTGGGAGACGGTCCGGGGGAAGACCGTGATCGCATATAAATCGGTGATTGAGGACAGACAATGCAGATAAAGAATATCTTTACGATCAACGACTGGCCGATCTACCAGTTCCTGGGGACGGTACTCGGTGTGCAGTGCCTGTTATGGCTGATGGTGATACTCGATGCGAATGGTTCTACGATCCCGCTGCTTCGGCAGATCGTCGGGGTTGTTTACCTGCTCTTCGTGCCCGGGCTGCTGCTGATGCGGGTGCTGAAGATGCACCGGCTCGGGGGTATTGAAACCCTGCTCTTCACGGTCGGTCTGAGTATGGCGACTTCGATGTTCCTTGGGTTTGTGATGAACACGATCTATCCTGTGCTCGATGTGCTGAATCCGATCGCAGAGATGCCGCTGATGATCTCGCTGACCGTCTTTGTGCTGATAGCATCGGTGCTGGCCTACCTGCAGGACCGCGATTTTGCGGATTCCTCGACCCTGGATACCGATGAGATCTTCAGCCTCCCTACCGTCCTCCTCTCCCTGCTCCCGTTCATCTCGATCTTCGGAACTTTCCTGATGAACAATTATCATATCAATCTCCTGCTGGTCGTGCTGCTGCTGATCCTCGCTCTGATCCCGGTGATCGTCGGGTTCAAATCATTCATCCCCGAGACCCATTACCCCTATGCAATCTTCATGGTGGCCCTTACACTGCTGCTTCACACCTCGCTGATCTCGGCGTATATTTGGGGATGGGATATCAACCAGGAACTGTACATCTCCAACCTGGTCATCCAGAACTCAGCCTGGGACTTCTCGATCTACTCGAACATCAATGCGATGCTCTCGATCGTGATGCTGGTACCGATCTTCTCGATCATAGCCAAGATAGGATCTGTATGGATCTTTAAGATCGTCTTTCCGCTGATCTTCTCGCTGGTCGGACTCGGGATCTATGCGATTGCAAAGAAGCAGTCCTATAACAAGATTGCATTCTATGCGTCGTTCTTCTTCATCTCCCTATTAGTCTATTATACCGAGATGCTGCAGGTCTCCAGACAGGAGATTGCAGAGTTCTTCCTGGTGCTGATCATTCTTCTGATCATCAACAAGGATCTCTTCAAGATCAAGAAGTACCTGCTGCTGATCGTCTTCAGCTTCGCGCTGGCCACCTCTCATTACGGTCTCTCGTACCTGTTCATGCTGACGCTCTTCTTTGCGCTGCTGATTCTGATCATATCTGAGATCGGAAGCCTTGGAAACCTGCGGCATACGATCAGGAAGCAGTTCGACTGGGAGAAACGGGGTTATACCATGAACTTTGCGCCGCGGCATGCCGGCGAACGGACCGTTACGATCGATTATGTGATGGTCTTCACCATCTTCGCGCTCGGGTGGTACCTGTTCATCTCCAGTTCCTCGGCCCTCAACTCCATCACCGATCTCTTCATCCAGTTCTCAAACAACATCGTGGTCGGATTCATGAACCCTGAGACCACGCAGGGGCTGAACGTCATCGTGACCCAGGCTGCGACTCCGCTCCATTCGATCGGGAAGTACATCCAGTTTGTCGCCCAGTTCTTCATCATGTTCGGGATCTTCTCGCTGCTCTTCCGACCGCAGAAGATGGAGCTTGGAGGGGAGTACGTCGCTGTCGACCGGGAATACTTCTCGTTTGCCCTGGTGAATTTGGTTCTCGCCCTGGCTGGCGTTGTGCTCCCGTACTTCTCAAGTGCCCTGAACACCACCCGACTGTACCAGATCACCCTGATCTACCTGGCTCCGTTTTTTGCCATAGGGGTCATTGAGATGTTCGGCGTCTTCGATCGATTTGTCCGGATCTCCTGGTACAAATTCAACAATGAGAATGCGATCAAGGCACTTGGGGCCTTCCTCTGTATCTTCCTGCTCTTCAATACCGGTGTCATCTATACGATAGCACAGGACTCCCCGACCTCAATCGCCCTGACTGATAATGTCGACTACCCGCGGTTCACCCCCCTGGAGGTTGCAGGTGCCACCTGGCTTCATCAGGTTGGTAACCGGACGATATATTCGGATGTTCCAATGGCTACGATGCTCGAAAGTTTCTCCGGGACCCTCTCGCATAAGATTCCCAGTGAAACAAGTCAGCTCAGAAAGAGTTCGTATATCTTCCTTGGAGAGACCAATGTTCAGACCAATGTCCTCACCATGATGACGGTGACTGATGTCTCCAAGGATACAACGAGCACCTCCGCCCTGCCCTATATCGCAAGTCGAGGGATCATCTATGATAATGGCAAGACCCGGATCTACACCTGATCTATCTTATTTTTTGAGATGGACGGTCTTGAATCCATTTACTTATCAGATTGATACGTCCATGCCGGGTTTTGAATTGATCGATCAAAAAAGGTAGATTCTGTTCAGCAGATCGGGATTCGCAGATCCAGCAGCGTTTCGGTCGGAACCCCGGCCAGGGCAACGGCTGCCAGCGCCCCGATCACCCCATCTCCGCCATAAAGACTGATCGCATGGGCTGCGGCCGTCTCTTCCGCAATATCTCGCGAAAGGTAGCCGATCCGGGCACATTCCCCGTATGCTCGAAGGGCCGGACCTATTTGGAATCCCTCCTTCACGGCGATCCCCCATTCCGGCGATCGACTCTCGTCACCGACGAATTTTTTGCATCGTGCTGTCACCTCTGTCACCAGTTCCGGATCGACGGCCAGTTCCAGATAACTGCATGCATTCCCCACGGTCTTCTGTTCAATACTGGGGTTCAGCATAGCGACCCGGTGGCCGATCGGGATCACGCCTTTGATCCGTCCCAGGTGCTGGAGGAGGGCCACTGCCAGCGCGAAGGTAGCCCCCCCATCCGGGCCGTCGGTATCGTCGATCCCGATGATCAGATGGGTGAGGTCCTGTGTGATCACCTCTCCCGTGACGAGCGATCCTTCCCGCCGGATCCTGACCTCACAGACCCCTTCAGCATGACCGATCATCTCGGTCAGCGAGTATGCCGGCCCTCCGATCGAGGTGATCTCCTGAAGGATGTTCACTCCTTCCCGCCGGATCGCACCCACTCCGACCGCAGGGGCCGGGTAAAGCCCGATCTTGAGGTGTGCCTCCCCGATCCGGCCATGCTCCCGAAGCAGGGGCCCGTCCCGTTCGATGGCAGTGATCACACCACCAGACTTTGTATGGTGAAATCCGCAGAAGGCGGCGCAGGCGCCGGAGATACATTCATGAAAGATCTCCACCTCGTCGCCATCGGTAGTGGTGAAAATTCGCCTGCAGGTGCTGGCAGGGACCGCGCTGACCGCTGCATAGTGGCCCCCATGACGCCCGTGAGGACTCTCTCTGACGATCAGACACCCCTCCTCGATCAGCCGCTTGACCCAGTCCTGAGCTGTCGAGCGGGGCACCTGCAGGGCCTCAGCGACATCGGTGATCTGAAAAAAACCTCGATCAAGCGTGAACTGACGCATCAAACTCAGGAACTGTCGTCGCCGTTCAAGTACCCTTGACATAGCGCTCCGCAATATAGGTCAGATCCCCGATGATGGCACTCGCCGTCTCGATCGAGCCGGCTCCTTTGCCGATCAGGGTGATCTCACCGGCCATGTCGGTCTTGAGGGTCACGGCGTTCAGGGTCCCTTCGATCACCAGAGGATGGTTTGTCGGGATCATCCGCGGGGCCACCCGGAGAATCTTCGGCTCTGGCACCACCTCGCCGATCAGGCGTATCGTACAGTCCTGCGTCGCTGCCAGGCGGAGTGCATCGGCGGTCAGCATGTCGATCCCGGTCACCTCGACATCGTCGAGGGTCGCCTGCATGCCCCAGATCGTATCAGCCAGGATCACCAGTTTGATCGCCGCATCGATCCCTTTCACGTCATAGGTTGGATCGGCCTCGGCATATCCGAGTTCCCGGGCCTCGGAGAGGGCCTGATCGTAGGTGAGCCCCTCCTCGGACATCCGGGTCAGGATATAGTTGCAGGTCCCGTTCAGGACACCGTACAGCCCTTTTACGGTATTGCCGCCAAGTCCGTGCTCAAGAGTGTGGAGGATCGGGATCGCACCCCCGACGGTAGCCTCGTACCGGAATTCAACGCCGGCTGCCTGTGCCATATCTCTGAGTTCACTAAATGCCAGGGCGACCGGCCCTTTGTTGGAGGTGACCACATGTCGTCCCCGTTTCAGTGCGGCCCGGATATGCTCAAGTGCCGGCTCGCCGGTCAGGGCGTTGGTCGGTGTCACCTCGACGAGCACGTCATACCCCCCCTGGTTCACCACGTCGGCGGCGGTCAGCCCACGGTCTCCACAGAGGCCGGTATCGCGCTTCTTTGCCAGCATCGCGCGGATATCGATCCCGTCCGGATCCATCACCGCGCTCTTCGAGTCTGCCATCCCGGTGATCGTAATGTCGAGTCCCTTCTCCAGGATCACCGTCGCGACGCCCCGTCCGACCGATCCGCAGCCAAGCAGTGCGATTCTCATGCTGCCTCTTCCAGTGGTTCAATGATCTGCAGGTGCTTCTCTCTTCCGACGTCGCGCAGGATCGAGAGGGCCCGTACCATGTCCTCCCGGTTCCCTGACTTCAGGGTGATCAGGGCGGTCGACCGTTCGGTGATCGCAGGCATGATCACGTTCAATTCTGCCACCTCGGCAAAACCTGTGCTGTCGATCCGGTCGACGGTATCCCCGAGGTCGGTGTGGAGCAGGTGACCGATGATGATCACCGACTGCCGGTACTGCAGCCGCTCCTCATCGAGCATCAGGATGTTCACACCCTGGTCGCGGATCGCCCTGACCAGATCGTCGACCCGACCCTCCGGCACCTCCAGCACAATCTGAACGCTCAGGGTTCCGGTCTCAGAGGTCTCCCGCTGATGGATCACGGCGATGATATTTCCTCCGACCACCGAGATCGGCTGCAGTGCAGCGACCAGCTGTCCTGGCCGATCGGTCATCTCCAGTTTCATTGCAATCTGCACCATTACCACCGTATCCAGTACTTTGCACCCGACAAATGATAAGCCTTCTACACCGGGGTCTCCGGGGTGTGATCGCTGCAGAGGGTGAGCAGTCTCTCCATCTGCAGGTGTGCCTCGAAGTGGTCTGCGAGCAGGTCGTACGGGTCCTCGTTCTGCTCTTCAATCCCTGTGAAGGTGAGCCCTCTTTGGGAGTACAGGTAGGAGAGGAGCGCCTCTGCCGCTGCCGGGACCATAAAGAGGCCGTGGAGGTAGGTGCCGAAGACCAGACCATCGTCCGACACCGCCCCCTCCCCGGCGAAGGCCGTTCTTCCGCTCTTCAGTACGGTCGTGCCCATGTGGATCTCATAGCCGGACACCGTCCCCATCGCATCCAGGATCGGCGGCACCGGGGCTGCGGTCCTCTGCACCTGGACGGTCGTCTTATCATATCCTTCGAAGGTGGTGACCAGATCGAGCAGTCCAAGCCCTTCATAGGTTCCCTTGCGGGCTTCAGACCCATCGTCGATCACAGTCTTTCCCAGCATCTGGTATCCACCGCAGATCCCGATCACCGGCACTCCCTGTCCGCGGGCATCTCTGATGGCCGCTGCCGTACCGCTCGCCTGGAGTGCCAGCAGATCGTTCACCGTGTTCTTGGTTCCGGGGATGATGATGCAGTCGTATCCGTCCAGCGATTCTCCGGGCAGCAGATAGTCGACGGCCGCATGCCGTTCGAGCAGTTCAAAGTCGGTGAAGTTTGCGATCTGCGGAAGTCGGATCACGGCGATCCGAACCAGGCCGGTCTGCCGTTCCTTGTCCTGCAGGGAGAGGGAGTCCTCGCTCGGTAGATCGAGCCGGGTGTAGGGGATGACCCCGAGCACTGGCACGCCGGTCAGATCCTCGAGGGTCTTCACCCCGCTCTCGAAGAGGGTCGGGTCTCCCCGAAACTTGTTGATGATGATCCCCTTCACCAGGGGACGAATCTGCTCGGGCAGCAGGGCGATCGTGCCGTAGACCTGGGCAAAGACGCCGCCTCGTTCGATGTCCGCCACGAGGACGATGGGGAGCCGGAGATGTTCAGCCAGCCTGATGTTGGCGATGTCCCGGTCGTAGAGGTTCACCTCTGCAGCACCGCCGGCCCCTTCGACGATCACTGCTCCATACTCCTCGACCAGTTGGTGGTAGGCGTCGACGGCGATCTCAAGGAGGTGATCGGTCTCCTGGTAATAGTCTCTTATCTGAACGTCCTTGTACGGGTGGCCGAGCAGCACCACCTGCGAGGTGCTGTCCCCTTTGGGTTTGAGGAGCACCGGGTTCATCAGTGCCGAGGGAAGCACCCTGGCGGCGAAGGCCTGCATCGCCTGGGCTATCCCGATCTCTGCTCCGTCCCTGGTCACATATGAATTCAAACTCATATTCTGGGATTTGAACGGGGCGACACTGATCCCCTGTCTGATCATGATCCGGCAGATCGCAGCCACCGTCACACTCTTGCCGACATGTGATGAGGTACCGAGGATCATCAGTGACATATTACCCTATGGTTCGAGGTCACCGCAGATAAATCACCGCATCGGGCAGGGGGGTGCAATGATGTCTCATATCTGAGCCGGAATGCGCCCTGTTCTATCCTTTATTTTTGAGATCTCCTGATCAAGTCCCAAAATTTCGAACAAATATTCTATAATTCTCATCTTAATTCTGGATTTGGATGAGTATTCTCAATTTTTTGGTATTAATCATGTCGGCCCAGGGCAGAGGATTCCCTCAGACCATGTTTCACCCCCCTTCCATCGTGACCTCTGGATCAGAACAAAGGTCTGGATTATCTATGACCTGTTATGCCAACAAATATATAAGCAGAACTTGAAGTAAGATGTAATGAATGGTGGGATATGCTCAACCTGTGGGCTACCTAAAGAACTGTGCATCTGTGAGGAGGTTGCAAAGGAACAGCAGCGGATCAATGTCAACGTTAATAGACGAAGATATGGAAAAGAGGTCACGGTCATCGATGGTCTTGATCCTTCGGATATTGATCTCCAGGAACTCACCAAGTTTCTGAAGGGCAAACTTGCCTGTGGTGGTACGGTGAAAGGAAGTTCAATAGAACTTCAGGGCGATCACCGTGACCGGGTCAAGGAATTGCTCACGAAGAAAGGGTATAGTTTGGATAATATCAATTGAGTCGAGTGCAGCCCGAACTGATGGCTGTTCTATTTTTTTGTGGTGCATGCTGCATCCTTTATTCATGATTGTTCTTCATGTCGACGTCTGGTCGGTATACGGATCGATCTGATACCTGATAGAATTCCCTGTCGGGCCGGATAGAGCGGAACTGTTAACAGTCTCTTCTGCAGATGCAGATCTGCAAAAGAAAGACTTGAAGAGGTATGATGTTCGACCGATACGATCTCTCTAAGAAGGCGGATCAGAAAGAGTACGACAAGACAGTCCCGGCACTGCAGGTGAGGTTCGGTGAACTGCAGCGGGAACTGAGAACGGCGGGGATCCCGTTGATCCTGGTCGTCGAGGGGTGGAATGCTTCGGGGATCTCGGATGCGGTCAGCGAGTTGATCCATGCCCTGGACCCACGTGGATTCACCTTTTATGCAACCGGGAGTCCGAATGACGAGGAGAAGGCGCATACCTTTCTCTGGCGGTTCTGGGTGAAGACCCCGGCGAAAGGGAGGATCGCGATCTTCGCCCGGAGTTGGTACAGCCGGCTGCTCGCCGAGCGGATGGGCGGGATCAGCTGGAAAGAGAATGAGAAGCAGTCCCTTCGGACAATTCGGGCCTTTGAGCAGCAACAGGCTGACGACGGGACGATTGTGCTGAAGTTCTTCCTGCACATCAGCAAGGAGGAGCAGAAGCGAAGGCTTGAGGAACGTGAAAGGGATCACCTGACCTCCTGGATGATCACCCGTGGGGACTGGGATTTTCACAACCAGTATGACCTGTATCTGCCTCTGATCGAGGATGTCATCAAGGATACCGATAGCAAGGACGCCCCCTGGACGATCGTTGAGGCGACGGATCCCCGGTTTGCAGCCATCAGGGTCTACACGGTCCTGATCAAGACACTCGAGGCGCGGCTCTCTACCGCGAAGAAGGAAGAGAAGCAGAGCGATCACAAGAAAGACGACCAGAAACGGTCCGGCTCGATCCTCTCTCCGGTCGACCATTCCCTCTCCCTCTCCAAGCCGGAGTATCTTGAGCAGTTGACGATCGTTCAGGGGCGGGTCCGCGAACGCCAGTATCAGATCTTCAAACGTGGGATACCGCTGATGATCGTGTACGAAGGCTGGGATGCCGCCGGTAAGGGGGGAAACATCCTCCGACTGACGCAGAATCTGAATCCCCGCGGGTATTCGGTGGTGCCGGTAGCGGTGCCGAACGATATTGAAAAGGCACACCATTACCTCTGGCGGTTTTACACCCACGCCCCGTCGGCCGGCTCGATCCGGATCTTTGACCGTTCCTGGTACGGCAGGGTGCTGGTCGAACGAGTCGAGGGGTTCTGCACTGACGAGGAGTGGGGGCGGGCGTATAACGAGATCAACCAGATGGAGGAGGCGTTCCTCGCCAGCGGCGGCGGGCTTGTCAAGTTCTGGCTCGAGATCGACAAGGACGAACAGCTTCGTCGTTTCGAGCAGCGCCAGAACGACCCTGCCAAGCAGTGGAAGATCACCCCCGATGACTGGCGTAACCGTGAAAAATGGGACCAGTATACGCTGGCCGTCGACGAGATGCTGGCTAAGACCAGCACTAAGCAGGCGCCCTGGACGATCATCGAGTCCGATGACAAGTACTATGCACGGATCAAAGCACTCAATACGGTCGTCTCCTATATCGACACCCTGCTCTGATCAGGGGAGGTCCCCCTCCCCGATGCATTCGTGCTGACGCTCCTCGCTCATCTCGATCAGGATTTCAAAGATCTGCCGGACGCTTCTGGGATCGATCTTCTCCTCGACGGCTCGGTTGAAGGCATGCTCGAGCACTTCCTGCCGCCGTCCCTCGTCCCTGATCGGAGCCTCCTTGGAGTACTTGACTCGTGCGATCCTGCCGGCGATCTGCTGCCTGGTTCCGATCAGGCGGATGATCTGATCGTCGACACTGGTGATCTCCTCGCGAAGAACAGTAATATCCATATCCTATATCGGTGTTGTGATGGACATAAAAATGTCTGGTTCACCGGCGAGGGAGAACAGGTCTGGGGATTCCAGACTGCCTCGTCTTCGCCATTTTTACGTCTATGATCTGTCGGAATGGTGCGTTCAACACTAAAGATTTAGGTGTAGAGCCCTCCTGTACTGATGAGATACCATGTTTGAACGGATTCCCCCCCGCGAGCGGCGCGACCTGCTGATCGCATGGCTTGCGATATCGGCTGCATTCACGCTGATCTTCGTCCGATCCAGAGTAGATCTATCGATTGCACTGATCTATTTTCTGATCTCTCTGCTGACGGTCGGCGTCGGCTTCGTGCTCCACGAGATGGCGCACAAGTTCGCGGCCATGCACTTCGGCTACTGGGCGGAGTTCCAGCGGGACGACCAGATGCTGCTGGTGGCCGTGGTCCTCGCGGCCCTGGCCGGCGTGGTCTTTGCGGCGCCCGGGGCCACGGTGGTCTACGGCACCTCGGTCAGTAAGCGAGAGAACGGGATCATCTCGGCCGCCGGTCCGGTGATGAGTCTGCTCCTCTGCATACCGTTCGCCCTGCTGGCGTTGTTTGGCGGGCAGTGGTTCCTGGTCGGTGTGATCGGTCTTTTCGGGCTGAAAGTGAACGCCATGCTCGCGGCCTTCAATATGCTCCCGGTCTCGGTGTTGGACGGAAGGAAGGTGCTGGCCTGGAACCCGGCGATCTTTGCGGTGCTGATCGCCGGGGCATTCGGGCTGCTGTACCTGACCTACCTGATCTGAATACGATCCCTTTTTTGTAACACTGAATGTTGCATAACCTCTCCCTGGTACCCCCTCTCTCCCCGTCTTCCTTCTTCGATCACCATCAGAGCAGATCGTACATACAAAAAATTTATCATGTGTAAAAATAATCAAACACATTGGATGTTTGAACCAAATTCCATTCCCGAACTGGCAAAACTTCTGGGTTTTTTGGGAAATGAACAGCGACTCAACATTCTCAAAGCGATCTCCCACGAAGAAAAGTTTGCGAGGGAGATATCCGAAGAGATCGGGGTCTCCCGGCCTCTTGTGAACATATATTTAAAACAGTTTGAAAAGGCCGGCCTTGTTGTTGGTACCAATCGCGTTGCACAGGAACCACCGTACCTCAAACGATATTACAGGGCAGTGCCCTTCGAACTGGTACTAAATCTGGATCTCATAGAGAAACTGGAAGGGGGAGGAAGATGAATTTCAAAACGATCCGGGATTTTCACTGGATAACGAAGATGGTGATTGCGTTAACGGCCTTGCTGCTCGGGTTGCTCATTGCCGGAGGAATCGCAAGTTCTTACTGGATGTCAAACCAGCAAGATCAGACTGCATTTAATGCCAGCCAGGGACTCCTTTCAATGGTGATGACCCTTGCGTCGATTCTCATGCAGGTATTCCTGTTAATTCTCATTTTTATGGCGATTCACATGGTGGTGACCAGAATTAAGATGTGGATCGAGACGTACCTGGACGCGATGCTTGCAAAACTGGACCTGCTGGTTGCGCAAAAACCTGAATCGGAAAAGGTAGGGGCGACACTTGCTGCTATGAATGAAAAGGTGGATGGGATGGAGAAAAAACTCGAACATATTGAACGTATTCTTGTGAATGTGGGGGAGTGAGATGCATGGATACACAACTGACCGGTATCATAAATCCGGGAGATACCCGGGATCTCAAGGAATGGATTGAGAAACAGTTTGGATCTCAATCAGATCGGAGAACAGAACTGGCTGATATTAAAACGGAGATCGCCTTACTCAGACAGACCGTTGAGATCATGCACAAAAAAATTGACAACATTGAACGCATCCTCGAACAGGTAACGGATTGACCTGGCACCGATCGGTTCATCCATGAACCAGATCGAAATGCAGCGCTGCGTTCCAGGATGAAATGAGGGAGATCAGTCTCCAGTCATTGCTGGGCGGTGCCGCCCAGGTCTGTTGCCTTTTTGTAGGCCGCATCCGCCTCGGTGGTTCTGCCGAGCCGTTCGAGTACATCGCCCCTGTTCATCCAGGACGGCGCAGAGGATGGATCGACCTCGGTCGCCCGGGTGAATGCAGCCAGCGCCTCGTCATCGCGTCCGAGTGCCCGGAGGGTCGCCCCTTTTCCGTTCAACGCTTCGATGTTGTTTGGATCGATCTGCAGTCCCTGGTCGTATGCGGTCAGGGCCTGCTGGTAGTTCCCCTGTTCGCCGAGGGTGTCGGCCTGGGCGAAGATGGTTGCCGCATCCCCACCGGCACCACTGGTAGTGTCTGAACTCTTCTGTGCAGTGCACCCGGCAAGCGCAACGCCCCCGATGAGCATCACGATCAGCAGTATCTCTATCCTGGCAGGCCTCATCTCTCTCCCTTATGATTGGTGGGTTCTGGTTCCTTCTCAATCTTCCTCCTCTGATCGCCTCTCTGTCCGGGTCTTTTTTCTCTGGTCACGTACCGCCACAACTCTCATATAGGGATGATGATGAGTTTGTAAGGCTGAGACGAGCGCAGACCCAGAGGCCTTGCGTCGAACGGAACTCACACCACAGTAAGTATTCATGGAGTTTGATACCAATGGCAAATGAGACAGGCAAGAAGGCTGTTCTGCATACCTCGATGGGCGATGTGACCATCCAGCTGGATGCGGATATGCCGGTGACCGCAGGAAATTTCGAGTCTCTCGTGCAGAAAGGCTACTATAACAACGTGACCTTTCACCGGGTGATCGACGGGTTCATGATCCAGGGCGGCGACCCGAAGGGTGACGGCACCGGCGGGCCCGGGTATGTGATCCCTGATGAGTTCACGGCCCACAATAAGAACGACCGTGGGACCATCTCGATGGCCAATGCCGGCCCCAACACCGGTGGCAGCCAGTTCTTCATCAACCTGGTGAACAACAACTTCCTGGACCAGAAGCACCCGGTCTTTGGAAAGGTCGTCAGCGGGATGGAGGTCATCGACGCGATCGCAAAGGTCCGGACCGACCGGAGCGACCGCCCGCAGACCCCGGTGACGATCGTCACGGCAGAGATCATCTGATCGCATCAATCCGAGGGGAAGCCTTCTTTTTTTTGGAATTATTTCGTTGCCGCAATCCTCATATAGGGATGGCGGTGAGCTTGTATGGATGAGACGAGCACATATTCTGCTCTGTGTCGGGCTGATCCTCGCAGCATCCCTCTTCATCGCCGGATGCACGAGTACCCCCCAGAGCCAGCAACAGACCTCTTCGGTCTCTGGTCAGGCGACCACCACCGTCGCCACTGCAGTCACCACTGCAGCCGCAGCGACCACCTCTGCAAAGAATACAACCAATGGAACGAGTTCTGCGGCCAACCTGACCGGGAAGAAGGCCATCCTGCACACCTCGATGGGTGATATCACGATCCAGCTGTACGGGGATATGCCGGTCACGACCGGGAACTTCGAAAAACTTGTCCAGAAAGGGTTCTACAACAACCTGACCTTCCACCGGGTGATCGCCGGGTTCATGATCCAGGGCGGCGACCCGAAGGGTGACGGCACCGGCGGTCCGGGGTATACGATCCCTGACGAGTTCACCGATCACAACAAGAACGATCGCGGGACCATCGCGATGGCCAACGCCGGTCCCAACACCGGTGGCAGCCAGTTCTTCATCAATCTGGTGAACAACAACTACCTGGATACGAAGCACCCTGCGTTCGGCACGGTTGTCAGTGGGATGGATGTCGTCGACGCGATTGCGAAGGTCAAGACCGACACGAACGATCGCCCGGTGCAGCCGGTGACGATCACCTCAGCTGAGATCGTCTGAACCGAATCGTCGGGTACAAGAACCTTTAATTCCCTTTTTTTAGTGATCCCATATCCGGGCGTATCCCTCTTCTGTCCTGGGTGAAAGGGAACAGGTGTTTGGTCTGAAGATCCTGGATTGGATCTCACGTGGTGATTCGTATCAAATAATTACGTTCGTATATACCTATTTCGCATCATTTTATGGTCGATGACGATTTTTCATTTCGGTAAATTTTTATCATGAACTATCGACGAATTGACGCTAGTATGTGGAGGTTCGAATGACAATCGTTCAAAAGAATCAGGTATCACGTCCGGCTCTCATGCTGGTTCTGCTGATCATCGGCCTGGTGCTGGTCTCGGGGTGCACCTCGTCACCATCAGATCAACAGAAGACAACCACTGCGGTCACGACCATGGCATCATCGCAGTCGACCTCGGCGGCCGGAACGACGGCCCAGGCGATCGGTTCCACCTCGGTTTCCGGCGCCAGTTCAGGCACGGGCAACCAGTCCGTGGATTCCACCAGGATGATAGCCCTGCTTCCCGCGGCCCCTGCCGGCTGGGTGATGACTGATAAGCCGACCGGATTTACCATGACAGAGACGGAAGGTCATCCCTGGACAATGGTAAAAGGGAGTTATACGAGCACTACGAACAAGAATACCACGGCCAGTATCACCTATCAGGACACTGCCAATCAGGATGTCGGGTTCAGGAGCAACTGGAAGAATTTCCATGCGGTGGAGAACTCGGACGGCTCCTTCAAGAGCACCCAGGTGAAGGGGAATCCTGCCTGGGAGGTCTTCACCAAGCCCGATTCCTATGGTGCATGGGTCTCGGTGAATGACCGGTTCATGATCTATGTCTCGGTCGATCACGGGACGAAGGCTGATTATGACTCCATCATCAATGCGATCGATTTCGCCGGCATTGCGGCTCTGAAATGATTAGCTCTCTCCCTTTTTTCAAACACCTGTCGTGAGTCTCAGAAACGTTCACCCGATGAAGATCTGTACCATTTTCTCTGTATCGGTGATTCCCGGTTCTCTCACCCGTTGTCCGGGGGAGGAAGAACACGGACTGACCTGAGAACTCTGTGATGAGGTATGATCCGCGTTTCTGATGATGATCTGGCGTATAAATCCAGATTGAACTACTTATGAAGTTCACGGTCTGTCTTCATCATTCTATAAACGAATTTCGCAAACCTTGAAGTCAGATGACGATTTTTTTCGGTATATTTTTAACTTGGTATGTCTATGGAGGGTCTATAACCATTGGAGGTTTGTATGAAGATCATTCACAAGGAACATGCATCCGTTCCTCTCCTGGTCCTGCTGATCCTCGGTCTGGTCCTGGTCTCCGGGTGTACCTCGTCGACGTCTGGACAGCAGAGTACGACGAACACGGTTGCGACCACGGCACCATTGCAGTCGACCTCGACAGCCGGGACAAGCGGATCATCGACGACCGGCACCGGCACGGTTGTCCAGGCTGTGGACTACGACAAGATGGTGGCCCTGATTCCGGCGGCACCTGCAGGCTGGGTAATCGATGAAAAGCCGAACGGATTGACGATGACGGACACGAACGGCCGCCCCTGGACGATGGCGACGGGGAGTTATAAGAGCGCTACGAACAAGGATACCACGGCCAGTATCACCTATCAGGACACTGCCAATCAAGATGTCGGATTCAAGAGCAGTTGGAGTGGGTTCCAGTCGATGGAGAGCACTGACGGGTATTTCAGAAGCACTCAGGTGAAGGGGAACCCGGCCTGGGAGGTCTATACGAAGCCGGATACCTATGGGGCATGGATCTCGGTGAACGACCGGTTCATGATCTATGTCTCGGTCGACCACGGGACGAAGGCGGACTATGATTCCATCGTCAATGCGATCGACTTCGCCAGCCTTGCGGCTTTGAAATGATCAGAACATTCTATTTTTTCTGATCCTGTTCCTTGGGTCGATGACCCTGTCGGCAGGCACCCTCTGGCTGGTGTTGAAGTTTTCGTCTGACTTCGTGATCCTGCTGATTTCCGTATGATCGGCTCTGTTGAAAAATCTTAAAAAAATGGAAAAAGTGTAGCCCGGTTGATGGATCGATGGGGAATATTTGAGGATGATCAGAAGGGTTTCAACAGGGCCATATGATCTCAATTTTTTAATATTTCAGGCTCTGTTTCTATGGGATCTGTACCCGAATTTTCAAAAAAAAGCGATTTGTACGCAAAAAATAGAAAAGTATAAACCGGTTATCGGCTGGTTAGTACTATGATGACTCTTATGAAAAGAATGACCTGGCTGCTGATCGTGCTGACTCTCATCTCCTGTCTGTTGCTGATCGCGCCGGTGTCGGCTGGTCCGGCCGCCACGACAAACCTGACAGGTACCGTTGTCGATCAATTCACTGGTCTTCCCATACCCGGTGTTGAGATCGATACTAAGGAAGGTACTGCCTATTCCCTGGCTGATGGGAGTTTCAGCCTCCCGAACACCATCGTTGGATTTGATGATGGTCAGTATTTTGTGAAACTGGATTTCCAGGATGAAAACTGTTATGATGAATACCGCACCACCGTCAACGTCACCGAGGCTGAAGTGTATCATTCTAAAGACCTGGGGACCATCAAACTCACCCCCGGGGTGGCGGGTTACGTATACAATTCAGTCACCCATCAGCCGGTGTCGGACGTCCAACTCACCCTAACCGATCCTTCGTCGGGAGATTTTCTCATCAGCTCGACGACATCGAAAAATACGGGATACTATATATTTCCCCTTAATCTGAACGAGCAGGGTCTCAATCACTTTAATGGAAGTACTATCTCCTATGGCTATATTCCCCCTAATTATACCCTGACTGCAGTCAAGAATGGATATCAGTCATACTCCAATTCAGAAATCAGGATAACTTATAAAGGTTCAGATGATGGAGTTCCTCATAACATCCAGCTCGTCCCGATATTCACCGCCGGCTTCTACGCCTTCGGGCATGTCGGCCAGGCCCCGTACTCGGTCAGGTTCCTGGACCAGACCGTTGGCTCGCCGACCGCCTGGAAATGGGACTTTGGTGACGGCACCACCTCCACCGAGCAGAACCCGACCCATATCTACAACCAGACCGGCGCCTACAACGTGGTCCTGACTGCTTCGAATGACGAGACGAGCGACACCTGCACCCAGTACCGGTGCGTCATCGTCAACACCGTGCCGACAGCGAATTTCACGGCCAACGTGACCTCCGGCCCGACGCCACTCACCGCGCAGTTCACTGACGAATCCTCTACTGCGAGCGGATACCAGTGGCAGTTCGGTGACGGTGCGACCTCGACCGATCAGAACCCGGTCCATACCTATACACAGCCGGGTTCCTACACGGTGACCCTGGTCATCTCCAGTGCAGACTACGGCAGTGTCTACACGCAGAAGACCGGGTACATCACGGTGAGCGACCCGCCGATGGTCGGGTTCACGGCAAATGTAACGGCCGGCCTTGCTCCGCTCGGCGTGCAGTTCAATGAATCGATCAACGGCTCGGTCCAGTATTATTACTGGCAGTTCGGCGACGGGGGAACCTCGTTCGATCAGAACCCCGTTCATCGCTATGATACGGCCGGCAGGTACACTGTCTCCCTCTACGCAATTGGTTCGAACGGAACCCAGGTGAAGACGGTCGATGACTACATCAACGTCACCGCCCCGGTGACGCCAACCCCGACGGTGACCGTGACTTCAACGGTAACACCTGCACCGACCGCAACCGGATACCCGCCAGTGGCCAACTTCACGGTCACCCCCCAGGGTGGAGCCGGCTCAATGGGCATCCTGGTGACCGACACCTCCGTGAACGCGACCTCGGTTCGGTACGACCTCGGTGATGGCACGACCACCGCCTATCGGAACTTCCAGTTCACCTACTGGCAGGCTGGCACGTATACGATCAAACAGACCGCGACCAATGCCGCTGGATCTTCAAATAAGACCATATCGGTGACAGTACCGACGGTGCCGGTCACAACCACCCCGACCTCGGAGGGTGGGGATCAGGGATGGTATACGATCCACTGTAATGTGGATGGAGCCACAGTCCTCTTCGATCAGACCACCAAGGGGACGATCGCACAGGGGATTCTGAAGATACAGGTCTATACCACCGGAACTCCCTACAGAACCTACACGGTCCAGAAAGATGGATACACCACCGTCTCCGGAACCATCACCGACCATCCTGGTAAAGACCAGAACGTGGATATAACCGTGAACCTGACCCCGACCGGTCAGGCATACAACGGCCCGCACAACCTCCCCGGCACCCTGCAGGCCGAGGACTACGACCTCGGCGGTGAGGGTGTCGCCTACCATGACACAACCCCTGGGAACGAGGGTGGGGTCTACCGGCATGACGACGTCGATATCGAACAGCTCGACACCGACGGGTCGCCGAACGTGGGCTGGATCCGTGCCGGCGAATGGCTTGCGTACACGGTGAACGTCAGCACTGCCGGCACGTATGATGCTGGGTTCAGGGTTGCCTCCTCCCATGCAGGTTCAACAGTCCAGGTGTATGTCGATGGAGGGACCACACCTGTGGCAACCGTGACTGTCCCGAATACCGGTGACTGGCCTGTCTTCCAGACGGTCTCGGCACAAGTGACGCTGCCGGCCGGCCAGCACCGGCTGAGACTTGTATTCCCGACCGACTATGTCAACATCAACTGGATCACCTTCGCCCTGAGGGGCTGAGTCGAACCCTTTTTTTTCCGACTCCCGGATTTGTCCTGATAGGCGATCTCAGCGCTGCCGATGATGCATCCAATGCTCGTGCAGCCGATGAGGGCAACAGCGGAACATCAACAGAACAACTGATTGAATATCTCTTTTCTCCAGATCGATCTCTATTCGTTCATGGAATGAGTATGATCGATGCTCTGAAGCATTCCCGACCATCAGGAGAGGCGCAGAAATGATCAGATCGGTAGGTGTGGTGTTCACCTCACCTCTGATTGATGATCGGCAGGTTATTTCCCAAATCCGCAGTCTAGGAACTGATCTGTCGCCGAAGTATCATCCAGACTTGATCGATTCAAACGATTGGACCGCTCAACGTCAGTCAAAAAAAGGATTAGAAGTTGAAGTGCTTGGCGACGATCTTGATGGCACAGTAGTCGCCGCACATCGTGCACCCGTCGGTATCGGCCGGCATCCGGCTGTCCCGAATCTCCTTCGCCCTCTTCGGGTTGATTGCAACTGCGTACTGCCGGTCCCAGTCGAGGGCTTTTCTCGCATGTCCCATCTCCAGATCATCGTCGCGCTTGTTCAGCTTGACCATGTCCCCGATGTGAGCTGCGATACGGGAGGAGATGACTCCCTCGAAGACCTCTTCAGGTGTCGGAAGGGCCAGATGCTCCGCCGGCGTCACATAGCAGATGAAGTCTGCACCGTACGACGAGGAGAGAGCTGCACCGACCATGGCGACCCGGTCATCGTAGCCTGGTGCGATGTCGGTGACCAGTGGGCCGAGCATGTAGAAGGGCTTGCGGTTCGTGACCCGCTTCTGCAGGATCACATTGGCCTGGATCTCATCGATCGGGACATGCCCGGGTCCCTCGACGATCGTCTGAACCCCTTCGTTGAAGGCTTTGTCTGCCAGTTCTGCGTTGATCAGCAATTCCTGGATGGCTGCACGGTCCGTAGAGTCATGGACGGCGCCGGCTCGCATGCCGTTCCCCATCGAGAGGGTCACTTCATGCTCCTTCATGATCTCGAGGAGGTAGTCGAACTCAGCGTAGAGTGGGTTCTCCTTCTCGTTGTGGAGCATCCATGCAGTCATGAACGCACCGCCGCGGGAGACGAGCCCGGCGTGCCTGCCCTGGTTCTGCAGCCGCTTCATCGTCTCGTAATTGATCCCCGTGTGGATCGCCATGAAGTTGGTGCCTGCCTTTGCCTGTTCGGCAGTGATCCGGAAGAGGTCGTCCGCCTCCATATCGACAACTGCGCCTTTCTTATGGGCAGCCTCGATGAAAGCCTGGTACAGGGGCACGGAACCGACCGAGAGGGAGGTGGCTGCGATGACCTGGCGCCTGATGTCGGCCAGGTCCCCGCCGGTGGAGAGTTCCATCAGCGTATCGGCACCTGCCAGTTCTGCCTGCCTGACCTTCTCGATCTCCACCGAAACGTCGCTGATATCGGAGGATGTTCCGATCGAGGCGTTCACCTTGGTGCGGAGCCCCTCGCCGATCCCGCAGATCTTAACCTTTCGGTAGGGGGAGACCGGAATAACGATATGCCCTCCAGCGACCCCTTTTCTGACGAACTCCTCGGTTACGCCCTCCTGTGCAGCGACCAGCTTCATCTCCTCGGTGACGAGGCCGCGCTGTGCATCCTTGATCAGACTCATACCAGATCATGTGAAGAACAAGCAGATAAAGGCTTCTTTTCCGATTTCTGGACTAAGTTCTGCTTGTTTTCATAACAAGTAAATTTGTTTACGTTAACGCAGGTCTACTTTATCTGACCGGGTCAATAGATTCAATAAAACTGCTTTCCTATAGGTGATGAACGGTGATGCACTGAAGGTCAACTTTGGTGGGTTCGTCCCACTCAGCACCGTCGACTGGCCCGGGCGGGCCGTCTGTACGGTCTTCTTTCGTGGCTGTCCGGTCAGGTGCCCCTACTGCCAGAACCGTGCGATCCTCGGAGGTACCGACCTCCGTGAGGTGAGCGAGGTCAGATCCATGATCAGTTCCTCCGGGTTTCTGATCAGCGGGGTGGTCTTCTCAGGCGGGGAAGCGACGGCGCAGGTAGAGCCGCTGGCTGCTCTGGCAGCGGCAGCGCATGATCTCGGGCTTGCCACCGGTGTGCAGACCAATGGTGTCTATCCGGCCGCTCTGGCCTATCTGATCGAGAACGAACTGGTCGACCGGGTGGCACTGGATATCAAGGCCCGGTGGGAGCGGTACCCGAACCTCTTCGGTGTCGACCTCGTCGCCGAAGTGCAGCAGTCGCTTGAACTCTGCAGATCCGCACACCTGGAGGGGAGGCTGGAAGAGTTCGAGGTGGTGATCACCCTCTTCCCTGGCTATGAGGGTGATGTACAGTACATCGCTTCAACCGTCGGTGGAGTGGACCTGGTGCTGCAGCAGGGGGTGCAGGGGAGACTTGCCCCGCTCACCGATCGTGAACTGCAGCGGGTGGCCGATCAGATCGGACGCAGGGTCAGAATCCGGACACGAACCGGGGGAGAATACTGGTATGAAGGTAATAGGGATCGTTGGTTTGCCGGCGAGCGGTAAAGGGGAGTTCTCGCGGATAGCAGAAGCGATGGGGATCCCGGTTGTGGTGATGGGGGACGTGATCCGTGCGGCGGTGAAGGAGGCAGGGATGCCGGAGACCGACCAGAGTTTTGGCTTGGTTGCGCAGCGGTTGCGCGACCTCCACGGGATGGGAGCGATTGCGGTCAGTTCGATCCCGTTCATCCGGGCGACCGGAGCGTCGGTGGTGCTGGTCGACGGGATCCGGGGTGATGCCGAGGTGGCGATCTTCCGCCAGGAGTTCCCGGACTTTCACCTGATCGGGATCAGGTCTGACTTCTCTGTCCGCCTTGCCCGGCTCAGCCAGCGCGGACGGACCGATGATGTGCTCTCTGCCGGGGAACTGCACCGGCGTGATGAACGCGAGATCCGGTGGGGTCTCGACCGTGCCCTTGCAGAGGCCGATCGGACGCTGATCAACGACAGCACCATCGCAGAGTACTCGGCTGAGGTGCACGCCCTGCTCGCAGCACTGAAGGGGGCGGTCTGATGCAGAAACTCTTCTTCGCCTCCTCGTCGAAGGTGATGGATACCCCTGAATGGGTCTACTCGCTGGAGGAGGCCGGGTACGACGGCTGGGAGATCATGGCCGACGGGCCGTACCGTCTCGATGACCCGAAGGCTTTCGCACAGGTGAAATCTGTGCTGGAGACGACCGGCCTCGCAGCCTCGGTCCATGCCCCCTATAACGACCTGAACCTGGCCTCGTTGAACTATCCGATCTGGAAGGAGTCGATTCGACAGATCTCGGCCTGCATCGCCCATGCAGCCGATCTGACCGATCGGGTCACGATCCACCCGGGGTATATCTCGACGATCGGAGCGCTTGACCCGCACCGGACCTGGGCCCTGCAGAAGGAGGCGCTGGTGGAGATCGGGAAGGTGGCGGTGGAGCATGGGGTGCTGGCCTGCCTGGAGAACATGATCGGGGTTGCAGAGTTCCTCTGCCGGTTTCCGCTGGAGATCATCGGCATGACTGAGGGGATCGAAGGGGTGGGGATCACCTGCGACCTCGGCCATGCCAACACGGCCGGGCAGGTGGGTCCGTTCCTCGAACACCTCGAGCTGTTCAACCATATGCACCTGCACGACAACCACGGCCTCTCCGACGAACACCTCGCCCTCGGGGACGGTTCGATCGACTGGGCTGCCATTGGTCCGCAGGTCAAACGCCGGTACAGCGGAATCGCCGTCGTCGAGGGACGGTCCCTGGAGGAGGCACGGCGGTCTGCCGCTGCATTCCGGCGGTGGTTTGTATGAGCGGGGAGACGATGCAGGTCTACTTCCTCGGGACGGCCGGGGCTCTGCCTTCCCCGCTGAAGAACCCGGCATGCCTGATGGTCAGACGGGGGGCCGATACCCTCCTCTTCGACTGCGGGGAGGGCGCTCAACAGCAGATGATGCGGGCCCGGACCGGGTTTACGGTTGACGCGATCTTCATCACCCACTGGCATGCAGATCATTTCCTTGGGGTCTTCGGTCTGGTCCAGACCCTCTCGTTCATGGGGAGGGCCGAGCCGTTGACGATATACGGCCCAGAGTGGGTGCATGAGTTCGCAGAGGACGTCCGGCACATGGGCAAGACCCAGATGCGGTTCGTACTGAAGTCGGAGGAGGTGCTGCCCGGCATGGTGGTCCCGTTCGACGGGTATACGGTCCGCGCCTTCAAGACCAGGCATGGGATCACCTCGGTCGGGTACGTGCTCGAGGAGGATCCTCGCCCGGGACGGTTCGATCGCGAGGAGGCGATCCGGCTCGGGGTCAAACCCGGCCCCCTCTTCGGCCGGCTGCAGCGTGGTGAAGAGGTGCTGGTGACGGTCGACGGTCAGGAACGGATCGTCCGGCCAGAACAGGTGGTCGGTGTGGAGCGCCCCGGCAGAAAGGTGATCTATACCGGGGATACCCGACCGGTGATCCCTGCGGTGAGCGAGATCGGGATGGACGCGGACCTGCTCGTCCATGATGCGACCTATAATGATACGGATCTGGCCAGGGCCAAAGAGGTCTTCCATGCCACCGCTGGTGAGGCAGCCGATGTGGCCAGGGCGATCCGGGCCCGGACCCTCGCCCTGATCCATATCTCATCCCGGTATACCGCCTCGACCGATCACCTCGCCGATGCCAAACAACGGTTCGATGGCGAGGTGATCGCCCCGGTCGACCTGACGATGATCGAGATCCCGTTCAGGGACGCCTGAATCCGATCATCTTTCCGGCACGATGATCCGGGAGCAGGCATTTCGGTCCTGATCCGATCAGGTCCTCTCTTTTTGTCTGGGCAAGCCCTTCCCTGACCATCGTCTCGTTCGCGGGGTCCCGGTACCGAAGGAAAGCCCGCTGGATCTGCTTTTCACGCCCCGTCGGGACATGCACCGGCTTCATCGTGAACGGATCCAGCCCGGTCGCATACATGCAGGTCGAGACCGACATCGGGGTTGGGGTGAAGTCCTGTACCTGTTCGGTGTAGAGGTGGTGATCCTCGATATATCGGGCCATCTCGATCATGTCTCCGACCGTGCACCCTGGATGGCCTGACATCAGGTAGGGGAGCAGGTACTGCCGGAGACCGGTCTCTCTGACCGTTTTATCGTAGGCACGCTGGAACGTCTCGAAGATTGCCCTCCCCGGTTTATGCATCCGGGCGGTGACGCTGTCGACGAAGTGCTCGGGTGCGATCTTCAGGTGGCCTGAGACATGGTGTCTGACCAGGTCCTGGAGATAGGTCGAATGGTCTGCGAGGACCAGGTCGTACCGGACTCCGGAACTGATGAAGACCTTCCTAACCCCCGGCACCGCCCGAAGAGCGCTGAGCATCTCGACCTGCTGCTGGTGGCTGACGGTGAGGGAGAGACAGTCCGGGGAACAGGCTCTGTCGGCACAGGGGCCGAGGGTCCACCACCGGGGACAGGAGAGTCCGTACATGTTGGCGCTCGGCCCGCCGACGTCCTGCACGATCCCCTTCCAGCCCTTCATCCGGGTCATCCTCGTCACCTCGTCGACGATCGAGCTGACCGACCTGCTCTGGATGATCCGGCCCTGGTGGTGGGTCAGGGCACAGAACGAGCAGGACCCGAAGCACCCCCGGTGACTGGTGACCGAGAACCTGACCGGTTCGAGGGCCGGAACCTTCGTGGTGTACGAGGGGTGGGCCTTCCTTGTGAAGGGGAGGGCATAGATTCGATCGAGTGCTTCGGTTGAGAGAGGCAGGGCCGGCGGGTTCTGGATGATCACCGTCTTTGAGTGCGGCTGGACGACGCGTCTGCCGGTGATCGGGTTCTGTTCGAGCGCATGGAGTCGAAACGCTTCGGCATACACTCGTTTATCCCCGGCGACCTCGGTGTACGACGGGATCACCACCGCATCCCCCGGGTCGGTGGCCCGCCAGGTCTTCGGCGCCATCTTCACAGTCGTCCCGGCGATATCCATGATCTCCCCGATCGATTCACCGGTGTTCAGCCGGTCTGCGATCGCGACGATCTGCTGCTCGCCCATCCCGTAGACGACCAGGTCTGCCGGGGCGTCGGCGAGGATCGACTGTCTGATTGAGTCGGACCAGTAGTCGTAGTGGGCGAACCGCCGCAGGCTCGCCTCGATCCCCCCGAGCAGCAGGGGCGTCTCCGGGAAGAGGGCGTGTACCTGCTGGGCGTAGACGATCGTCGCCCGGTCGGGCCGGTTGGGTCTCCCGCCCGGGGAGTACACATCCTCCGAGCGCCTCTTTTTGTTCGGGGTGTAATGGTTCACCATCGAGTCGACGCTCCCGGAGGAGACTGAGAAGAAGAGCCGCGGCCTCCCGAGGGCGGTCAGGTCGTCCGGACCGTGCCAGTCCGGCTGGGCGATCACCCCGACGGTGTACCCGGCCTCCCAGAGCACCCGCCCGATCAGGGCCGTCCCGAAGGAGGGATGGTCCACGTAGGCGTCCCCGCTGATCAGGATCACATCGAACTGTGAGATCCCCAGTTTTCTGGCCTCCCTCATTGACATCGGCAGAAACTCGGGTTGCGGTCTGCCGGCACCTCTGCACCGCTCGTCTCTCTTCATGACCTGGTCCATAGCAGGTACCTGTGGGCGGTCTGACTGCATAATCCCAAGGTATATTACCAACGTTGCAGTATGCTCATCAAACCCCCGGAATCATCGACGGGGGGAGGAACTGAGATGACCGTCAAACGGTATAAGTGCAAGGTCTGCGGGTATATCTACTCGCCGTTACGGGGCGAACCCGCGCATGGAATCCCGGAAGGCACCGCCTTTGAGGACCTTCCTGATGACTATGCCTGTCCGCTCTGCGGGCTGCAGGGGAAGGGAACGATCGGGACCTGGGGTTTTGAACCGTGGAACCCAACCAAATACATCTGCCCGATCTGTGGGTATATCTATGATGAGAAGCGCGGAGAGCCCCATCGCGGTATCCCGGCCGGGACCCGGTTCGAGGATCTCCCTGACGACTACATCTGTCCGGTCTGCCAGCTGGACGATAAGATCCGAAAGGATTATGGCAAGATCAGAAAAGAGGGGTTCAAGCCGCTCGATATCGATTGAAACAGGGAGGGCAGGGTCCCTCTCTCAACCTCTTTTACGGCTGCACAACCGGCTGCACCAGTGCCCCGTTTCGTTCGGTGCGGACATACTGTCTGACGGTGATGAACCCGTCCTTTGTCTCGGTATCGGTGCCGTACTGGTTGGAGACCTGCATGGTCACCGCGTAGGTGCCATCTGTTTTGTAGGTGTGCGACGGGTTCTGCACGGTATCGGTGGAACCGTCGCCGAAGGTCCAGATCCAGTGATCCGGATGTCCGATCGAGGTGTCGGTGAACTGGACATTCATCGGGGAGGTCCCGTCCGTCGACGATGCGATGAAGTTCGCGACCGGTCTCATCGCCTGGTCGGTGGTGATCGTGATCATCTTCCGCTGGATCGTACTGGTCGAGCCGGCGGCGGTGGTGGTGGTCAGTTTGACCGTGAAGATCCCTGCCCAGGAGTACATGTGTGACGGGTTCTGCTCTGAAGAGGTGGTGCCGTCCCCGAAGTCCCAGAGCCACTGGCTCGGGTTCCCGATCGAGGTGTCGGTGAACTGGATCTGCATCGGGGCGGCCCCGCTGGTTTTGTCGACGGTGAACGAGGTCGTCGGGAGCACCGGGGTCTGGACCTGGGCATAGATCAGGAGCGGGAGCTGGTCGACATTATTCGCTCCGATCGTCAGTGGCTGGTCGGAGAAGCCATCATGGTCATTGTCGACGGCCACATCAGAGAAGCCCTTTTTACCGGGGCTTGTCCAGAAGTTCCCGCCCTGGTATGGCCCGCCTGCAATGTTGGGGCCGGTCTCCTCCGAGATATTCCAGGCGTTCATTCCGGGGTTTCCGGCGAGAAGCGCATTTACCTGGTTTGAGAAGATATTGTCGGTGATCACGTTCATCTCAGAGTCTGCGATAACGATACCCTTGTCATTCTCCCTGACGGTGTTGTGGAAGATTGTATTCCTGTTGCTGGACTGGGCGAGACTCACCCCGGCGTAACCGTTCGTGGTGATCAGGTTCTCGACCAGAGAGTTATCTGATGAGCCCTCTGCCCGGAACCCGACAGCATTGCTGGTGAGGGTGTTCTGCCCGATCCTGTTTTTGCTGGAACCGGTCAGCAGGAGTCCCGAGTCTCCGTTCAGTGTGGCACTGTTCTCGGAGATGAACGTCGCTGCCGCATCGTTCAGCAATATTCCGTTGTTGGTGTTGTTGGTCACCTGGTTGGCGTGAATCACGCCGTTGTCGGAGTTCTGCAGCGAGATACCGTTGGTATTATGGTCTGCCAGGTTACTGGTCAACACCGAACCGGCTGAGTCGGTGATGGTAATCCCACTCCCTGCTGTACAGTTCGAGGCCGTCACGTTGGAGATGGTGGCGTTTCCTGAACTGTTGATGACAATCCCCCTGCCATTTTTGCTGAACGAACCGGCCTCGACCTGGTTGAACGAACTCTGATCGAGCAGACTCAGGCCGACCGTGTTGCTCTCTGCCGTGGTGTTCTGGAAGAGGTTGCTCTTTGAGTTCTGGATCTGTATCCCCTGCTGGTTATTACTGGCCGAACAGTTCACATAGGTGTTCCCTGATGACCCCGACGACCAGATGCCATACCCACTACTGTCTGCGGTGATATCGATGAGCTGTGAATTCACCACAGAGGAGAGCGAGAGGCCGTCATAGGTGTTGGCGGATACGTCGGTATGGTTCACGAGCATTCGTTCTCCGATGGAGAGCACGATCCCGTAGTCGTTCCCGACGGTGGTCACATTATCGGTCCTGCAGTCCCGGGTGTTCAGATAGTTCGCACCGATGAACCAGCTTCCCATGGAGAGGTTGGAGATGGTGATGTTCGAGAGCTGGACCGAGTCGTTGTAGACCGAGAGACCATTGGAGTTGAACTTCTTGGCGCCGGTGATGGTGTGACCCATGCCATCGACGATCACATCAGAGGACCTGATATCGATACCGACCTGAGCGTCCGATGCCGAAAAGTCCTGCATCACCAGGTATCGTCCTGGTCGTGTGATGACGGTCGGTCCGGTGATCGGGTAGTAGAGACCGAGAGGGGAGACATTCCGCAGGGGGTACAGGTCGACGTTCGTCGCGGTCAGGTGGTACGGCTGGTCGCAGATCCCGTCGTTGTTGTCGTCAGGGGTGAGATCTGAGAAGCCGGTCTGGTTGGGGCCGCCCCAGTAGTTGCCGCCATAGAGGGGGCCGCCGGCGATGTTGTTCCCTGGTGTCAGCGACATGTTCCAGACGTTTGCGCCCATCTTGTCTTCAAAGTCGGTGTTGTTGACGTTGCTGAAGTAGTTGTTGACGATCGTGTTGTCGTTGGCGGCGATCAGGCTCAGTCCTGACAGGTTATTGTTGATGATATGGTTGTTGAAGAGCAGGCTGTCGCTGGCAGAGGAGAGGAAGACCCCCCACTGGTTGCTCTCGGCGGTGCAGTTGTAGAGGGTGTTGGCTTTACTGTCCGCAAGGAAGAGGATACCGCCCTGAAGGTTGGATATGGCCGTCAGGTCCCGGAGCATCGTGGTGCTCGAGGTGGTGAGGACGACCCCGTAATGGTTGTCGGTCAGGGTGCAGTGATCGATCGTCCCCTGCTGGGTGTTCATGTATGAGATCCCGTACCCCCACTGGGTGGCGGTCAGGTTCTTCACGGTCACCCGTTCGAGCTGTTTGGATGCGTTGTACACCGAGACACCGTAGGTGTTGAAGGTACCAAGGCCGCTGATCGTATGGCCCATTCCGTCGAAGATCACATCAGAGCACCTGATGTCGATGCAGACCGGGACCTCGCTTCCGGTGATATCGTTCTGAAGGACATAGGTCCCTGGTTCCGTGATCACGGTCGAGTTGTTGACCGGGATCGCGGCGAACGGGTTTCTGCCGGTGGCGTGCAGTGGATTCTGATCCACATTGCCGGTACCGATGGTATAGGGCTGGTCACAGATACCGTTCACGTCCGCATCGACTGCAGTCTCCGAGTACCCGGTCCCGGTCGGCGCCGCCCAGTAGTTGCCGCCGAAGAGGACGCCACCGATGATATTGGTGCCGAGCGAGAGGTTGACCGACCAGTTGTTCGACAGGGTTGTGCTCTGGAACTCGACGTTCTGGGTGTTGTTGAGGAAGTTGTTGACGATCGTGTTGTTGCCGGCGCTGTACAGGCCGATCCCGTTCTGTTTGTTGGCGGTGGCGTAGTTGGAGAGGACGGTGTTCTTCTTTGCAGATGAGAGGTAGAACCCCCAGGTGTCGGCGTCTGCGACGTTTTTGAAGATCATGTTTTCGTCACTGCCGGCGAGGAGCAGGATCCCTCCCTGGGTGTTCCTCTGGGCGGTGTTGCTGTCGATCAGGTCTCCGGTTGAGGACTGGAGGATGATGCCGTACTGGTCCCGGGTGGTCGTGACCGTGTTGATCCGCCCGTCGTGGGTGTCCCAGAACGAGACCCCGTAGAACCAGTCGGCGGTCGCCAGGTTGGTGATGACCACCCGTTCCAACCGGGTCGACGGCTGGTACACCGAGACACCGTAGGTGTTGAAGACATTCCTGCCGCTGATCGTGTGGCCGTTTCCGTTGAAGGTCACATCCGAGCACCGGATATCGATACAGACCACCTCGTCGGTGTGCTGGATGTCGTTCATCAGCAGGTAGTAGCCGGGCTTGGTGATGACGATCGGTCCGGTCACCGGGATCGCGTCAGCCGGCGGCGGCGGTACTGCAGTGATCGTCGGGACGATCGTCTCCGGCAACAGCGGGGTGACGGTTGGCGTGACGTTTCCACTGGGAGTGGCTGGGGGGAATGTACTGATCAGATTACCTGCACTGTCATACAGAGAGGCTGTGTCGCCATCATTGTTCCAGACCTCTTCATTGAGACCCCAATAGAGATCAGTGGATGAATTTGTTCCATTGAATGTATGCACGGTGACCGTTGCACCGGGTGCAAGGGTGAAGATCCCAAAGGTGAAGGTGTGGAGTTTCAGGTTCTGTTTTGTAGTATCCTGGATCTTCCAGTTCTCAAGCGAGACTGGAATCGACCCTTTGTTGGTGATATTGACCCATTCGCCAACGAGGTTGAGGTCGCTGATGACAATCGTACTGTTCAGGGGTGTGGTGGTAGTAGTAGTGGTGATGATGGTGGGGCCAGTCGTGGGTGTGGTGGTTATAGTTGTCCCGGGAACCCCGGTCGGTACTGTTGAGAGTGTGGTGACTGTCGTCTCGGAGGTATGGGTCGGCACCGGCACTGTGGAGGTCGGTGTGATCGTGGTGGTCCCCGTCGTCACTGTCGTCACCGGGGTCGGGGTGGGCTGACCGCTTCCGACATTCTTTGTCAGCGGGAACTGGTCTTCGTTCTGGGAATCTATCTTGTAGGAGGCGCTGCAGATCCCGTTTCCGTTGGTGTCTGAGTTCAGGTCTGAGAAACCTTTACCGTCCGGGTCCCCCCAGAAGTTGCCGCCCAGGTTCGGCCCACCGATGATGTTGATACCTGCTGTGATCGGGGTGTTCCAGGTGTTGGTCTTCGGTTCCGGGTCATAGTTCACGATGTTGATGGTGTTGTTGAAGTAATTGTTGACGAACTGGTTGGACTGCGATGCGGCGATGCCGAGACCGACTCCCGTGCTGCCGGTGATATGACAGCCGGTGATCCTGCTCGCCTGGACGATATACAGGCTGACCCCGTACTTGTACGCCGTGACGGTCAGGTCGGTAACGGTCACATTGGAGAGCGTCTGATTGTCGTTCATGACGATCAGACCCCAGGTATCTCCTCCGACCCCATTACTCATCGTATGGCCGTTTCCATGCAGGATCACATCGCTGGAGGTGATCGTGATCGCAGCATTGCCGGAGACGGACGTGGCGATATCCTGCGTCAGTCCGTAGACCCCCGGGGACGAGATCACCATCGGCCCGGTGACCGGGATCTCGTTCCCTGTCACTGTAGCGGTCGGTGTCAGCGTCACTGTCGTCATGGTTGCGGTGGTGGCCGTCACCGTTGGTGTGATTGTGGGGGAGATGGTGGAAGTGGTTGTACCGGTGGTTGTCGATGTCGGGGCTGTCGAGGAGGCGAGGGGGTACTGGTCGATGTTGTTGGAGGCAAGTGTCAGGGCCTGATCTGCGATCCCGTCACTGTTGGCGTCCGCCGTCTTCTGTGAGAACCCGTTCCCATCAGGGCTCCCCCAGAAGTTTCCCCCCCGGTTCTGTCCGCCGATGATGTTACTCCCGGCAGTGATCGCAGTGCTCCAGGTGTTGCTCAGCACCGACCCCTTGAAATCGACATTCTTTATATTGTTGAAGTTGTTGTTGGTGATCGTGTTTCCACTGGTCGAGTAGAGATATACCCCGGTCGCGCTGTTCCCGGTCACCGTATTATCGCTGACGCTGTTGGCGCTCGAAGAGGTAATCGCCAGCCCGTAGGTGTTGCCGGTGATGGTGTTGCTGGTGATGGTATTCCCGTTCGCATCCTGGTTGCAGCCGATCCCGAAGGCGTTTCCATCGACCGTGCACCCCTCGATCTTTCCGTTCTGGGCGCCGACAAAATAGATCCCGTACTGGTGGTTGCTGACCTTCAGGTTCCTGACGACCACGTTCGAGAGGAGTCCTCCGGCACTGTAGACATAGACCCCGGCAGTACCTGCATCAGAGCCTGCTCCCTCGATGGAATGACCGTTCCCCTCCAGCACCACGTCAGAGGAGGTGATGGAGATCGAGGCGTCTCCTGAGGTCAGGTCGGTGGTCAACTGGTAAGTGCCCGGCGATGAGATGGTCATCGGACCGGTCACATCCACACCCGATACCGGGGTGACGATGATGCTGACCAGCACAAGTAGGAAGAAAAGCACGGCTCCTTTCGTCATACGATGCTCGCCTATGCAGTCCGTCTGTCGCAGGTCTGCAGCATGATCAGGAAACACTGTGCCCAAAGCCCCGGCATGATGACCGGGCACTCTGAACTGCCCGGCTCTTCATTTATTATTTGAGCAGTTCGTGTATATGATGTTTATTCTTTTGTATTTCTCCTGGAAAATCAGTAAAACCAAAAATAAAGGGATATCTCCAGGGATCTGCACCTTGAGCCGGTGCTGTCCTGCCCGGCTTACCTGCACCGCTGCCAGATGACCCGGCCCATGACCCTGAACGTGAAGTCCAGCTCCTCGAACGAAGGGATCTGGTGTTCGCGCAGGATATCCCTGCCGCGTATCATCGAATCGCCACCGAGCAGAGTCCCAATGATGATCTTGTCGGTCTTGCCTGAGAACTTTACCATCTCGTTGGCCAACTGATCGGATGAGAGCACCAGGTTCGGGAACCCGACCACAAAGGCGATGTCCCAGATATGCTGGTACTTGACGAGCATGTCGAAGACCCGTCCGAACCGCTTGTCGGTGGCATCTCCGAGGAGATCGATTGGGTTGCCCTTGTTCCAGAACTCTGGGAGAAATTCGTTCATTTCGTCGACCATCTCGGTCGGCAGGTCAATCAGGTCGATGCCGTAACGCTCAGCATAGTCTGAGGAGAGAACGGCGAACCCTCCTGCATTGGTGATCACGACCGCACGCTTGCCCTGGGGATAGCCCTTGGGTGAGGCGAGCATCTCAGCTACCTGAAAGGCTCCGGTCAGGGTGTGAACCGGGATCACACCGGCCTGCCTGAATGCCTCCATGTAGACCTCGTAGGAACCTGAGAGCGAGCCGGTGTGAGAGGAGGCTGCCTTCTGCCCCCGCTGCGAGGATCCGGACTTTATCGCGACCACCGGTTTGTACTTGGTAACCTCGCTGACCACCTTCATGAAGGCCTTGCCATCGGTGATCTCCTCGATGTACAGGATTACAGCCTTGGTCTTGGGGTCGTGCTGGACGAACTTCAGATAGTCGAGGAAGTTCAGGTCTGCCTGGTTCCCGACTGATATGACGGCAGAGAAGCCGATATCATGGGAGAGTGACCAGTCCACGACCGTGTTGATGATGGCACCGCTCTGAGAGATGAACGCGACCGTCCCCGGGTTCGGGGACTCGTGCACGTAGGTGGTGTCGAGACCGCGGGGCGGGACGATCAGGCCGAGACAGTTCGGGCCGATGATCCGGATCCCATATCGTCTGGCGATCTCAACGACCCGGTCCTCGAGGGCCTTGCCCATGTCGCCCATCTCCTTGAAACCGGCGGTGATGATCACGGCCATCGGGACGCCCTTCTGTCCGCACTCCTCGATCACCTGCGGCACATGGTTGGCCGGCACCGTGATCACGGCCATGTCGACAGGGTTTGGGATGGCTGTGATGGTCGGGTAAGCCTTCAATCCCTGGATCTCACTCCGCTTGTTGTTGACTGGATAGAGCTGTCCTGGGAAGTGGAGCAGGTTGTGCATCACCGCGTACCCCATCTTGGAGGTGTCCTGCGATGCTCCGATCACGGCCACTGATCGCGGGGCAAAGTATTCGAGCGGGACCTGTATCCGTTCCTCGATCTTCTCTTCAACCACTGTGTCATCGGTGATGATCCTGGCGTCGACTGCACATCCTCCTGTCTCGTAGAGTCTGAACGGGTTGATATCGAACTCTACAACATTCAGGTTCTCGCCAAAGAACCGTGCGACGTCTGTGATCACTTTCACGAGGGCCTGTTCGTCACGGGGGTGTGATCCGCGGTAGCCGCTGATCAGTGGGTAGGCCTCGATCTCACGGATCATGCACCTGATCTCATCCTCGCTGATCGGGAGGATCCTGAGGGTCACGTCTTTCATCAGTTCGACAAGTGTTCCGCCCATCCCGAAGGTCAGCACCTTGCCGAACGCTGCATCTGTCTTGCCACCGATGATCAATTCCAGTCCCGGGGCTGCCTGCTCTTCGACGATGATGCCGGTGACCGTCGCGTCGGGGTTGTAGGCCTTTGCCCCGGCATGGATCTGAGCAAAAGCTGCTTCTGCCTGCTCTTTGGATCCGATCCCGGTGATGACGCCGCCGGCATCGCTCTTATGGATGATCTCTGGGGAGATCACCTTCATCACAACAGGGAATCCGATCTCTGTTGCTGCCTTGCCTGCATCCTTTGCACTGGTGACGATCTGAAAACCGGGGACCGGCACATCGTACTGTCTGAGGAGGGCGTATCCCTCGGCCTCGCTTAACATGGTTCTCGACATGATATCCTCATCTTTAATCATGATCAATTTCGTCGATTATAGTTTATTGTTACGTCGATACACTAATAATCTCTTTGATGGCGAGGAGTGATTCCCCTCTGAAAGAGTCCAAGTGCCATCTCTTTTGATAATGGTACTGGATAATATTTTAAAAAGTTACGCTCGTGGTACTGCCAGCCTTCGGACGGCCCTGATATTGGCAGCATTGTCACGCACGGCGTCTTCCGGGGTCTCGCAGATGAATGGGAGGGATGCGAGCGTGGGGTGAGTGAGGATCCCGGAACACCCCTCTTCTCCGATCATCCCGAGCCCGATGTGCGTGTGCCGGTCCAGGTGAGAGCCGATATCTGCTTTTGCATCGTTGAGGTGGATGACGTGGAGGTGTTCGATGCCGATCCCGTCTTCGAACGCTTCGAGAGTACGGCTGAGTCCCACCTCGTTCCGGAGATCGTACCCTGCTGCAAAGGCGTGGCAGGTGTCCATGCAGACGCCGATGCGGTCCGGGTCGCTGCAGGACTCCCTGATTCTGCCTATCTCTTCAAACCGGGATCCGACACTGTTCTTCTCACCTGCCGTGTTCTCAAGCAGGAGCATCACCCTGCTGCTGCCCGGATCACTCTGGCTGAATGCGGCGTCGATGGCCTGTTGCACCCGCCCTTCTCCGGCCCCGATTCCCTCACCCATGTGGTGGCCGAGGTGGGTGACCAGGTATGGGACGTCCAGCATACTGCATCGATGCAGTTCCTCTGTCAGGGCCTCAACGGATTTTCTCCAGATCTCCTCTTTTGGGGAGGCGAGGTTTGGAAGGTAAGGCATATGCACCACCGCCGGCCCGATCCCGGAAGTACCGAGCGCCCCCTGAAAAAGGGCCGCATCCTCCTCTGCCAGCGGCTTGAAGGTCCATCCGCGGGGGTTGCGCGAGAAGATCTGGAAGGTGTCGCAGTCGATCGCCATCGCCCGTTCGACCGCCCGTGCGATCGATCCAGCAATCGAAACGTGTACACCGATTTTCACCATTATTCCACCCTTCTCCAGGCAGATCGTGCTTCCGCTCTCATCAGAGAGATCTCTGTCTCTGATGCACATGAACCTTGCTGATGTCATCTCTGCTGTCCACCTCCGGAGAGCGATGGACGCCAATTCTTATAACTGATGGAATGTTATCTAATAGTGTATCTCCTGGGCCGATAGATCAGGGGTAGATCGCTACCTTGGCATGGTAGAGGCCGCGGGTTCAATTCCCGCTCGGTCCATCATAAAGCCGGCATTGCCGGCTTTCATATTTTTCTCATAATAAGGTTCTTCGTGGTGTACCGTGGATCTCAGACAATGGTTAATTCCGCAGGATAAAGAGTTCTTTGACCTGTTCGAGGAGATGGTAGGGACGGTTGTTGAAGCGGCCAATGCCCTGGTCGAACTGATGAACGATTATACTGACCTTGGTGCAAAGAGTCAGCATATGAAGGAACTCGAGCATGAGGGCGACCGGATCACCCATGCGATCTATGAGGGGCTGAACCGGACTTTTATCACTCCGCTTGAACCCGAGGAGATCTCCCGCCTGGCGACGGCGATGGATGATGTCATCGACTGTATCGAAGGGACCGTGCAACAACTCCACAACTATGGGATTCCGGCAACTGACTCTCCGATGCGTCAGTTCTCAAAGTTGATCCAGCTCAGCGCGACCGAGATGCAGACTGCTGTGAAGGGTATACGATCGATGAAGGACGTGCAGTCGATCGAAGCCCGGTGTATCGAATTGAACCGGCTTGAGAACGTCGCCGACGAGGTGCTCGGGCATGCGCTGACCGAACTCTTCCGGGGTAGCGACCCGCTCACCATCATTAAATTGAAGGATGTCTATGAGAATCTCGAACAGGCCACGGATCGTTGTGAGGATGTGGCCAATGTGCTCTCTGATATTGTAATCAGGCATTCGTGATGGCATGGACTCCTTTCTCATTGCAGGTATCTTCTTTGCCCTACTTCTGAACTTTGTCAACGGGATGAACGATGCGGCCAATGCGATCTCCACGGTGATTGCGACGAGGGTCCTCACCCCATTGCAGGCCGTTACGATGGCCGCGTTCTTCAACCTTGTCGGTCCCCTCTTATTCACCACGGCGGTTGCGAAGACGGTCGGCAGCGGACTGATCGAGCCGGGTCTGATCTCAACGATGCTGATCCTCGCTGCAATGATCAGTGCTGTCTCCTGGGTCTTCTTCACCACTCACTTTGGGATACCGATCTCAAGCACCCATGCGATGGTCGGCGGCCTGATCGGTGCCGCCCTGGCCAAGGAGGGTCTTGGTTCGGTGATCTGGCCGAGTATTATAACGCTTCAGTCTCTTTTCATCTCCATTGCGGTGGGAGCTGTCCTTGGAGCGATCATCTTTGGAATTATCGGAAAGCTGCTCGGAAACAGCATCTACCAGTACCTGAAGATCGGCGGGTTCTTCGGGTTCGTGGTCGCCATCCCGCTGCTGGTGGCAGCCGGGGTGTTGAAGCTCTCCGGGCTCCTTGCGATCCTGGTCTTTATGGTCATCGCCCCGTCGCTTGGGTTCCTGGTCACGTTCTGCTTTGGTGCCGTGTTGATCCGGCTCTGCCGGAAGAAGAATGCGGCCAGGATGAATAAAATATTCAAGAAGTTGCAGGTCGTCTCTTCCGCCTTCTACTCGGTGAACCATGGATCCAATGACGCTCAACATGCGATGGGCGTGATCACAGCCCTGCTGGTTGCCAATGGGATCCTCACCGAGTTTGCGGTGCCGATCTGGGTGATCCTCATCTCATCTGCTGCAATCTCGCTCGGCACCTTCCTTGGGGGGCGACGGGTGATCGAGACAATGGGGCATAAGATCACCAAACTGCTCCCGTACCAGGGGTTCTGTGCCGAAACCGGCGGAGGTTTCGTCCTCTTCTTTGTAACGCTGTTCGGGATCCCGGTCTCGTCGACCCATTCGATCACCGGCTCGATCATGGGGATCGGGGCCACCCGTGGCTACTCTGCCGTGAAGTGGGGGGTGGTCAGAGAGATCGTCGCAACCTGGATCATCACGATCCCGGCTTCAGCGACCGTTGCGTTCTGCTTCTATCACCTGTTGATGATCGTCTTCGGCTGATTGTCAGCGATCCTTAAAAATAATAAAATCTTTTCCGGTACTGTTCACCGGGTCTGCTGATAGAACGGACAGACGTTGCTGACCGGGCATACTCCACAATGAGGATTTATAGCCGTGCAGCACCGACGCCCGTGGGCGATCATGATGTCAGTCAGGTCTCCCCATCGTTCCTGTGGGTACAGATTCATCAGATCCTGCTCGATCAGATCCTGCTCGATTCGGGTGGTGAGACCGAGCCGGCCTGCCAGTCGTTTGACATGGGTGTCGACAGCGATCCCTGCGTTGATGCCGAGGGCGTGGAAGAGGAGAATGTTCGCGGTCTTTCTGCCGACCCCGGGAAGGAGGAGCAGTTCCTCCATCGTTGAGGGTATGGTCCCTCCGAACCGGTTGACCAGCATGGCTGCGGTGCTGATGATGTGCCGGGCCTTGACCCGATAGAACCCGGTACTGTGGATGATCTTCTCGACCTCGTGTACGTCAGCGGCGGCCAGATCCGCCGGGGTCGGATAGCGGGCGAAGAGGGCCGGCCGGATCTTATCCACGGCCTGGTCGGTGGTCTGGGCCGAGAGGATCGTCAGGATCAAAACCTGGAACGGGCTGTGAAAGAACGGGAGCGGTGTACACGCGTCAGGGTAATGTTCGGCGAGTGTATCATAGATCCAAGCTGCGGTGACGCGGTCCATACAGTATCGGTTTTGAATTTCAACACAAAAGAAGATCTCGATGGGATAGGGCAGATTCGAACTGCCGTCAAAGCGTCCCAAACGCTCTAGGATGGACCAGGCTACCCTACTATCCCGCCTGTTCTCATATATGTCATCTGCTCAGTACAAAAACCTGCCGCTTTCTCTGGCGCCGGAATGGTTGCACCTGTCGTTCTGAATATCTGGGAAGATGGAAGAAAAAATGACTTTTTAAGTGATATTCAGAGCGGGAGCGGCCTGCATGCAGTTTCGCTGACAATGGTCCCGGTGAAGGTCCCTTCAAAGAGCGCATGGAGCAGGTTCTCCGGACATTTCCCGTCGATCACCAGCATAGGGATGCTGCATCGCTCGATCACCTTGGCGGCCACGATGTCGATGATCGAGTTCGAGCCGGCGTCGAGCCGATCGTTCTGAATGATCCCGAGGAGTTGCTGTGGGGTCAGTTCATTGTATCTGACGGCTGCAGCGTCTTTTTTCGGGTCTGCCGAGTAGATTCCCGGCACCGAGGTGACGTTCACGAGCAGGTCCGCCTGCACCCGTTCGGCGAGCACCGCCGATACCGCGTCGGTGGTCTGCCCGGGGGTGATCCCGCCCATCACGACGATCTTCTTCGACTCTGCAAAGGCTTTCGCCTCGGTATGACTCTCTGCGACCCTTGGATAGGCCGCGTCACCGAGCGCGGCGATCAGCAGTGTCGCGTTCAGGCGGGTCACCAGGATTCCGAGTTCATCAGAGGTGGCCTCGTCGATGCCGAGATCACGGGCTACACCGATATACCGGCGGGCCTCTCCTCCACCTCCGACCACGACAAAGACCTGGTGCTCGGATCCGATCTTCTTTAAAATCGATACGTATGCAGCGATATTGTTGGACTCAAGGGAGGGGACCAGCACCGACCCCCCGAGGGCCATCACGAGCTTCTTCATGCCAGTTTATTAGTGGTGAGGTATCCAGATATATCTGTTGAAGCGCTTTCAGTGCCCGGTCTGTGGCTCTCCGGATATCTATCAGGTCGCAGGCGGGTATATCGGGCAGGTCTATGTCTGCAAGAAATGCAAGTACCGGGGATCGCTGATCATCGAGGTTGATGAGGAAGAACAGGACTGAAGTATAAATACCCGACTCACCAATCAGGTGCTTGATACCATGCATCAGGCTCTGATGTACTCCAGGGGTGTGGAGCGGACCGTCGACTGCTCGCTCTGCAGCCATCGCTGTCATATCGGCCTGGCCAGGCAGGGGATCTGCGGGGTCAGGGTCAATGCAGGGGGGGTCCTGTATGCGGCCAGTTACGGCAGGGTCAGCTCCGAAGCGATCGATCCGATCGAGAAGAAACCACTCTTCCATTTTCTTCCCGGGACGCTGTCGTACTCGCTCGGTTCGATCGGGTGCAATTTTCACTGCCAGAACTGCCAGAACTGGGCGATCTCACGGGCCTCGCTGAAGAGTCCTCTCCTCCGGGATCTCGCCCCCGAGGTGGGGGTCGAACGGGCGCTGGGGGCGGCCTGCAGTTCGGTGTCATGGACCTACAACGAGCCGACGATGTGGTATGAATACACCCTCGACATGGGAAAGCTCGCCCATGCCCGGGGGCTGGGGACGGTGTACGTGACCAATGGCTACATCACCGAGGAGGCGCTCCGAGAACTGGCACCGTCCCTCGATGCGTTCCGGGTCGACATCAAGGCGTTCTCCGACCAGTTCTACCGGACCGTCTGCGGAGCAAAACTGCAACCGGTTCTGGACGCCGCCGCCCTCGCCAGGGAGCTTGGCCTCCATGTCGAGACGGTCACGCTGGTGATCCCAGGCGAGAATGACAGCGTCGAGGAGATGGATGGGTTGATTACCTGGGTGATCGAGCACCTGGGGGCCGACACCCCGATGCACTTCACCCGGTTTCACCCTGACTACCGGATGCGGGACCGTGGGCCGACGCCGGTGGAGACGCTGGAGCGAATCTATGAGCGGGCACGGGCGCTCGGTCTGCGGTACCCGTATTTGGGAAACGTGGGGGATCATCAGTACCAGAACACCTACTGCCCGGCCTGTCATGCCCTGTTGATCGAGCGAAACGGGTATACGGTCCGGGTCCGGGGACTCGACGGGCACCGATGTGCCGCCTGTGGCGAGGCGATCGAATACGTCAGCGAGATCCGGCATCCGTGATTCAGAGACGGGGAGGTCGCGGTTCCTGGTCGACCGGATGCTCGGCACGCTGACCCGGTACCTCCGGTGCATGGGCTATGATACCCTCAGTGCGAACTCGTTCCCTGTCGGGGATCCGAAGGAGGACACATTCCTTCTCTCGCTCGCAGGAGAAGAGGGGCGGGTGCTACTGACCCGCGACCATGAACTGGCCCGGCGGGGAAAGAACAGGGCCGTGCTGATCCGCTCGGACGATGTGCTCGATCAGGTCAGGCAGCTGACCGCACTTGGGCTGGTGACCCCGCAGGTCGTTACTTCCCGCTGTCCGCTCTGCAATGGTCTCCTCTCCCCGGCCACCGTCGAGCAGGTCGCCTCCGCCGCCACGTATGCCCCCGCCGACCAGGTGGGGATCCTGTTCTTCTGGTGTCACCACTGCGGTCGGCTGTACTGGCAGGGGTCGCACGGCGACGACCTGCAGCAGCGACTCTCCACGATCTGCTCCGTGCGGTTCTGCAATTCTGATTGATGATTCGAGGTGGTGACGTCGTCTGTTCAATTGTAATAATACCTGCATTGCAGGAACTCATAGGGAATTGGAACGACTGATCATCCCGGTGACTTCTGACAATGCGTGAGTCCCGGGGCCGGCTCCTTCGGCTGGCAGAGGGATAGTTCTCGAATGAGGGATTATCTGTTCGAGTTCTTTAAAATTTTTAATTTTTGGTATTTGTGTTCTTTGAGACGATTTTCACTCAAATATCACAGAATCGTGGATCTGGGTGGGTTCAATTAAAAAAAGACTGTTCATATGCTGCATTTTATTGATAATCATTTCGATGTCCATATATGGTTGTTTGTCATTGATCCAGGTATCAGGTCCAACCCTGTTTTCACCATAGATAGATACAACGAGGAATGAACCATGACAGATCTACTCAAAAGAATGACCTGGCCGCTGATTATGCTGGTCATCGTCTCATGCCTGCTGATGATCGCATCGGCGACGGCGGATCCCGTGACCCCGTCCATCATCGACTGCACCCCAGACCATGCTATGGCCAACAATACCTGGGTTTCCTTCACCCTCAACTGCACCGGATTCTCCGGGACACCCACGGTCTGGCTTGCGATGGCCGGCCAGACGAACATCTCCGCCTCCAGTGAAGAACTGGATGGAACCACCATCACCGGATACTTCGACCTTCTGAATAAAGTCCCAGGCAGCTGGGAGGTATGGGCTGCGAACGGAACCGATCCCGGGGTCAAATGGAACGGCACGTTCACGATCGATCCGATGCCGACGGTGAATCTGACCGGTAAAGTCGTCGATCACTTCACCGGCCTTCCCCTGTCGAATGTGGTGATCTATAATTTTGATTACGGCCCCTCGACTGTCTCCCAGGCAGATGGGAGCTTCACCCTCCCTGACGCCTGGGTTATCGAAGGGAAAGCGAATCTGGACGTCTGGGCGGCAGGGATCTATCGGGATAATTACACCGACGTCTCTGTCACGGAAGGGGATCTGCAGCGCGGGTCGAAGGATATCGGAACGATCGAACTCTACCCCATCTTTGCCGGTTTCGTAACCGACAAAATTACGGGCAAACCTCTCCCGGATGCGCACGTCTCCCTCATCATAAGTTCATCGGAACCGGTCCTTGCCTCAGGGGTATCGAACAGTCAGGGATATTACGTTCTTCAAATTACAGATGCGAACTCCGGTTCAGATAAAAAACTGCGTGACGCCGGTGTCGAATCTCAAATTCCCGGTCTGTACCTGACTGCAGAGAAAGATGGATATGAACCCTACTCTACCGGGTTATCTCTGATTAGTTTGGGTGAAGATTACCTCTATAATATCGAGCTCACCCCGATCTTCACTGCGGACTTCCTGGCCTCCGGCCATGTCGGTCAGGCCCCGTTCTCGGTCCGGTTCCTGGACCAGTCGACCGGTTCTCCAACTATCTGGAGATGGGACTTCGGGGACGGCACCACCTCCACCGAGCAGAACCCGACCCATGTCTACACCAGGACCGGTGTGTACACTGTCTTCCTGATCACGGCAAACGATTGGGCGACCGACATCTGCACTAAGTCCCGATGCATCGTTGTGAACACCGTGCCGGTGGCGAACTTCACGGCTAATGCGACCTCGGGGTCGACACCCTTCACCGTGCAGTTCACGGACCTGTCAACCGGTGCGGAGTCCTTCGAGTGGCAGTTTGGTGACGGCACAACGTCGACCGAACAGAACCCGGTCCACACCTATACACAGCCGGGCACCTACACCGTGACTCAGGTCGTCTCCCGGGGAGAGTATGGCAGTGTCTTCGTGGAGAAGCCAGGATACATTTCGGTGAGCAACCCATCAACGATCGGGTTTTCATCGAATGTGACCAGGGGACCCTCCCCACTTGCCGTGCAGTTCACCGAGTCGACGAACGGCTCGGCCCGGTACTTCTTCTGGCAGTTCGGCGACCATGCAACCTCGAACGAGCCGAACCCGGTTCACATCTATAGCGAGGCCGGTCAGTACACCGTCTCCCTCTATGCGGTCGGTTCGAACGGGACGGAGGTGAAGACGGTAGAAAATTATATCAACGTCACCTCGCCGGTGATTCCTACACCGACCGTCACGACGACCGTGACACCAACCCCGACTGAGCGGGACCTGCCAGTGGCGAACTTCACCATAACCTCACAGGGAGGCCCGGGTTCGCTCGCTATTCAGGTGACCAGCACCGCAGTGAATGCAACCTCGGTGCAGTTCGACCTCGGTGACGGCACGACCACCGCGTATCCGAACTTCCAATACACCTACTGGCAGGCCGGCACCTATACGATCAAACAGACTGCGACCAATGGGGCAGGATACTCGACAAAGATCCTCACTGTAACCGTGCCGGCGGTCCCGGTCACGACACCGACTGTCTCCCCGACTGTGACCGTCTCACCGACGGTAACCGTTACCGGTTCGGCCTACAACGGCCCGCACACCATTCCGGGCACCCTGCAGGCCGAGGATTACGACCTCGGCGGGGAGAGTATCGCCTACCATGACACCACCGCCGGCAACGAGGGTGGGGTCTACCGGCATGACGATGTCGACATCGAGGTGCTCGACACTGACAGAAGTCCGAACGTCGGGTGGATCCGTGCCGGTGAATGGCTCGCGTACACCGTGAACGTAAATGCTACCGGCACCTATGATGCCGGGTTCCGGGTCGCGTCCTCCCACAGCGGCTCAACGGTCCAGGTGTATGTCGATGGTGGGAGTACCCCCGTCGCGACGGTAAACGTCCCGAACACCGGCGACTGGCTGACCTTCCAGACCGTCCAGGTGCCGGTGACCCTGCCGGCCGGGCAGCACCGGCTGGTGTTGAAGTTCCCGACTGACTTTGCCAACATCAACTGGATCACCTTCGCCCAGAATGGCGGGGTATAATTCCTCTCGTTTTTCTGTATCCAGTCCGGCTCAGCCGTTGCCGGTAACTCTTGACCGGGTGTTACCTCTCACCGGCCCTGTAGCCGGCTGTTCTGGCAGGGAAACTATTCCAGAATCAGGGATATTTTGGTTTTGCTCTCTAAAAAAAATGAATTCCTTGGGTGTCCGACTTCTCATCTCATTATACCGTTTTTCGTGTAAGGATCAGGAAATTGTTGATTTGAATGGGGGACAATCAAAAATAACAAATCATACGAATCAAATCGAAGAATTTAAGGTACCTCATCTCCGATTCTAATTCAATGCCACGCTTACCCACGGTAACACTGAGGTTAGAATTATGAGGTTTCAAGCAGTTCGGATGAGATTATTCAATAGAATGCGAATATTTTTTGTAATATGTGTCCTGCTGCTTCTGTTATCAGGAGTCGGAGTTGTCGGGGCATTAAACCCACTTCCTTATTCCCTGCAGTGGAACGGGACTGAAATCGGAAGTCTAGGCGGTGGGTTACATGCGCCAGGTTCTGTTGCAGTGGATGACGCCGGTTCTGTTTACGTCTCCGACTCCGCGAACCATCAGGTTCAGAAGTTCACATCTGATGGAATATTCGTCAAGAATTGGAGCAACCCTGTTGGGAATACTGGGGATTTCTGGTATCCGGTTGGAATTGCAGTGGACCCGACAGGTGCCAACGTCTATGTGTCTGATTTAGAAAGCAACCGGATTCTGAAATTCACGTCGAACGGTGACTTCGTTGATGAATGGAACACCTCTGGTGGGGATCCCTATGGTGTTGCTGTGGACCGTAGTGGCCATGTCTTCGTGGCCGAAGTCTATAATTATGAAGGTGGATTGGGCCAGGTGCAGGAATTCGCCCCATCTGGGGATCTCATCAACAATTGGAGTCCTGGTGGAAAGAAAAACCCGCTGGGGGTCGCTGTAGACAGCAATAATAATGTCTATATCTCATACTTCAACTCTAACCAGATCAGAAAGTTTACCTCAAACGGTACGTGGCTTGCCACCTGGGGCAGGGCTGATGGAGTTCATGGTTCGAATGCAACAGAGTTTTGGGCCCCCACTGATATCGGTGTGGATGGCGATGATAACGTCTACGTCGCCGATACGGACAACAACCGGATCCAGATCTTCAACGCGGCCGGTCTTCCCCTTGGGAGTCTGGGGAACACGGCTCCCCATTCAGGCCAGGGATCGGGAGCATTCAATCGCCCTTCTGATGTTGCCGTGGACTCCACAGGCACTGTATTCGCGGCCGATACCGGTAACAACAGAATCCAGAGGTTCGGGGTGGTCAGGGCGCCGACACCAACCATATCCGCGGGCTTTTATGCCATCGGCCATATCGGCCAGGCCCCGTACCCTGTTCGGTTTCTGGATCAGTCCGTCGGTTCGCCGACCGCCTGGCACTGGGACTTCGGTGATGGTTCAACCTCGACCGAGCAGAGCCCGACCCATATCTACAACAACACGGGTGCCTACAATGTGGCGCTGACCGCTTCGAACGATCTGGCAAGCGACACCGCGATTCAATATCGGTGCATCATCGTCAACACCGTGCCGGTGGCTAACTTCACATCCAATGCGACGGCCGGTCAGACGCCGTTCACGGTGCAGTTCACCGACCAGTCCTCTGATGCGAGTGGGTACCAGTGGCAGTTCGGCGACGGTACGACCTCGGCCGACAAAAACCCGGTCCATACCTATTCGCACCCGGGTACCTACTCTGTAACGCTCACCATCACCAGTGGAGATTATGGGAGCGTCTTCACGGAGAAGTCCGGGTACATCACGGTGACCGATCCGCCGACGGTCGGGTTCTCTGCGAATGTGACGGCCGGCCTCTTCCCGCTCGCCGTGCAGTTCAACGAGTCGATCACTGGCTCGGTCCAGTATTATTACTGGCAGTTCGGTGACGGTGCGACTTCGTTCGACCGGGAACCGATCCATGTCTATAACGTAGCCGGCAGGTACACCGTTTCGCTCTACGCGATCGGCTCGAACGGAACACAGGAGAAGACGGTCGAGGACTACATCAATGTCATCTCACCGATCACCCCAACCCCCACAACCCCGGCGCCGGTGAACACCACACCAGTGCCGACAACGCAGGTGCCGACCATGACCCTGACTCCTGTGCCGACGAACACCACACTGGTTCCGACAGTCACAACGATCGTACCGACGGTGACCGGTAGCCCGTACAACGGCCCGCATAACATCCCCGGGACCTTACAGGCCGAGGACTACGACCTCGGTGGTGAGGGCGTCGCCTACCACGACACCACCGCCGGCAACGAGGGTGGCGTCTACCGGCATGACGATGTCGATATCGAACAGCTCGACACCGACGGCTCGCCGAATGTCGGCTGGATCCGTTCCGGCGAATGGCTAGGATATACGGTGAACGTCAGCACGGTCGGCACCTATTCGACCAGTACCTACGATGCCAGGTTCAGGGTCGCCTCGTCCCACTTCGGGTCGTCAATTCTGGTATATGTCGACAACGGTACGACCCCTGTAGCGAATGTTTCTGTCCCGAACACCGGTGACTGGCAGATCTTTAAGACCATTTTGGTATCCATACCCCTGCCGGCCGGCCAGCACCGGCTGGTGTTGAAATTCCCGACCGACAACGTCAACATCAACTGGATCACCTTCACCTCACGAGGAGTCGAATAACTCCCTTATTTTTATCTAGCCGCCTGGCTTCATCGTTCAAAGGAATTGCCCATCCTGAAATCCGAATCCTATATAACCAACAATGTCTCTATAGATCAGCAACCAACGATAGGATGCCGGCAGTGGACGATATTATGATCACACCATCTCAACAGCAGTCAACAGGTTCAGAGTTCATATCTGAAGGGAGTGATGAGGAACGTGCCCTCTTCTTTAACAGGGAACTGAGCTGGATCGCCTTCAACCGGCGGGTACTTGAGGAAGCCCTCGACCAGACCCACCCGCTCCTCGAACGGGTGAAGTTCCTGGCCATCTTCGCAACCAACCTCGACGAGTTCTTCATGATACGGGTCGCCGGCCTGCAGCGACTGCTTCATGAACGGGTCGTCGAACGCCCTCCCGACGGGATGACCGCCTTTTCCCAGCTCAACGAGATCCGGGCGTTGCTCCTGCCGCAGCTCATGGAGCAGATGGACTGCTGGCATCAGCAGGTGAAGCCGCAGCTGGCTGCATCCGGGATCCATATCCATTCCTATAGTTCCCTCTCATCTGACCGGAAGGAGTCCTTACGGGCCATGTTTGAGCGGGAGATCTTCCCGGTGTTGACCCCACTCGCCTTCGATACCTCGCACCCGTTTCCATTCATCTCCAACCTCTCGCTGAACCTGGCGATCCTGGTGGAGGATCCAGAGGAGGGGGACTGCTTTGCCCGGTTGAAGATTCCGGTCGGTCTCTTCCCGCGACTGATCGAGTTCCGTGCAGAGAAGAACGTCACCCAGAGCCTGGGGGGCGGTGAGCATCATTATGTGCTGCTCGAGGACCTGATCGCTGCCAACCTGGACCTGCTCTTCCCGGGCCTCCGGGTCGTCGCCGCCTACCCGTTCCGGGTGACCCGGAATGCAGACCTTGAGATTGAGGAGGACGAGGCCTCCGACCTGATGACCGCCATCGAGGAGAGCATGGAGATGCGGAGGGTCGGTTCCCCGGTCAGGATCGAGATGGATCGGAGGACGCCGGAAGCGATCTGTTCGATGGTCGTCCGTCATCTCGGGATCAGCCCGGACATGATCTACCGCCTCGACGAACCGATCGGGATGGCAGATATGATGATGCTGGCAGGCCTGAACCGCCCGGACCTGCAGGATCCGCCGTTCCATCCATCAATTCCTCCTTCTCTCTCCCATGATCAGCCGATCTTTCCCGTGATTCAGCGCGGGGATCTCCTGCTCTATCACCCGTACGACAGTTTCGGTCCGGTGATCACGTTCCTCCAGCAGGCGGCTACCGATCCGGACGTGCTGGCCATCAAGATGACCCTGTACCGGGTCGGTTCCAACTCCCCGATCGTCGACGCCCTGATGGAGGCCCGTGAGAACGGGAAACAGGTGACTGCCCTGATCGAACTGAAAGCCCGGTTCGATGAAGAGAACAACATCGGCTGGGCACGAGCCCTTGAACGTGCCGGGGTACACGTGGTCTACGGACTGGTCGGGATCAAGGTCCATGCCAAGGTCTGCCTGGTGGTCCGCCGTGAGAAGCAGGGGATTGTACGGTATATCCACCTTGGAACAGGCAACTACAATGCCGGGACCAGCAGGGTGTACACCGATATCGGTCTCATGACCGCCAGCACGGAGATTGGTGCCGATATCTCCGATCTCTTCAACTTCCTGACCGGGTACGCCCGGATCACCTCGTACCGAAAACTACTGGTCGCGCCGGTCACGATCCGGGATGGTATCCTGCAGCGGATCGAGCGGGAGATCGTCCGCCATCAGGAGCATGGTGACGGATATATTGCATTCAAGATGAACGCACTGGTCGACCGGGCCTGCATCCTTGCGCTCTATCGTGCTTCGCAGGCTGGGGTCAGGATCGACCTGCAGGTCCGTGGCATCTGTTGTCTGCGGCCGGGTCTGCCTGGAATCAGCGAGACGATCACGGTCACCTCGATCGTCGGCAGATTCCTCGAGCATGCTCGGATGTATTACTTCCGGAATGGCGGTGATGAAGAGGTGCTGGTCGGGTCTGCAGACCTGATGCCCAGAAACCTCGATCGGAGGGTCGAGATCCTCTTTCCGATCCAGGATAAACGCCTCCTGGCTGTGATCGTCGAGGATATCCTGATGGTCCACCTCAGGGACACCGCCAAGGCGCGGAAACTCCTCCCGGACGGCACCTACTGCCGGGTGCTTCCGGAGGATGGGGATACGCCGTTTGATACGCAGCAGTGGATGATCGATCATCGCGGGCAGTGGTACCCGCTGATCGAGAAGGATGAGGTACTGCAGACCTTCTCGCCGCTCTCTGTGCCGCCCCTGACGGGGACGGGTTCTGTCCGGATAAAGGGGAAGGGAAAGCGATGATGGATGGTGATGGGGAACATGCATCTGTTAAGAATGATGCTGTCCCGGAGATCAATCACCCCCCCGAACTCGACGACCCCTCCCTGTACATCAACCGGGAGATGAGCTGGCTCGCCCTGAACTGGCGGATCCTCGAAGAGGCAGAAGATCCTTCCCAGCCGCTGCTCGAACGGGTGAAGTTCCTGGCGATCTGTGGATCCAACCTTGACGAGTTCTGCATGGTCAGGGTCTCCGGTCTGGAGCGTCAGCTCGATCGGGGTGCACTTGCCGCCCCGCCAGATCGGATGAGCCCTGGAGAGCAGATCGATGCGATCCGGGTCGAGATTCAACACCTGTTCGAGGCGTACTCCCGGTGCTGGCAGGAACTTCTCCCTGCCCTGCATCAGGTCGGGATCCGGATACATCGGGTCGCTGACATGAACAAAGCAGATCAGGATGTTCTCAGGAAATATTTCCGCGAGATGATCGCCCCGGTGCTGACCCCGCTCGCCGTGGACGTCTGCCATCCGTTCCCGTTCATCTCCAATATCTGTCTGAACCTGGCCGTGGTGGTGCGGGACAGCGCTGGATTCCATCACTGTGCACGGGTCAAAATCCCGGGTGCCGGCATCCACCGCTTTGTGGAGGTGCCCGAGCAGGGACGCACCCTGCAGCAGATCGCTCTCCATAAGACCACCGACCTGGTGATGTTGGAGGACCTGGTCGCCGCCAATCTGGACCTGCTCTTCCCTGGGTACACGGTGACGGCGTCATATCTCTTCCGGGTGACCCGCGATGCAGAGGTGCAGATCGTGATGGACGAGGCCCCGGACCTGCTGACGGCTGTCGAGGAGAGTGTCGAGACCAGGCGTGCCGGCTCGCCGGTGATCCTCGAGGTGGATTCGTCGATGCCTGACAGTGTCAGGGAGATGCTGGCCCAGCAGCTCAATCTCACTCCGCATCACATCTATGGGTGGGACGGACCGCTCGCACTGGTCGACCTCTGGCAACTGGCCGGTCTGCCACGTCCTGACCTGCACGACCGCCCGTTTCTGCCAGAGATCCCGCTCTCCCTTGCCGGAGATAAGGACCTCCTCTCATCATTACAGCATCAGAACGTGCTCCTCTACCACCCCTACGACAGTTTCGCTCCGGTGATCGATCTGCTCTTCCAGGCGGCCCGATCCCCGGATGTGATCGCCATCAAGATGACCCTCTACCGGATCGATCAGGGCTCTCCTATTATCGACGCCCTGCTTGAGGCACGACAGAACGGGAAACAGGTGGCGGTGCTGGTCGAACTGAAGGCCAAGTTCGATGAGAAGAACAATATAATTTGGGCTCGCAAGCTCGAACAGGAGGGGGTGCATGTGGTCTATGGGCTGGTTGGGTTGAAAGTGCATTCAAAACTCTGCATGATCGTGAAGCGTGAACGGGATGGTATCGTCACCTACTGTCATCTGAGTTCCGGCAACTACAACGCCGTTACGACCAGGATCTACGGGGACCTCGGGTACTTCACCTGCGACCGGATCATCGCCGCCGATATGGCTGCTCTCTTCAATGCGTTGACCGGGTACGCCGACATGGATCACTTCCAGAAACTGCTGGTCGCCCCGTGTGGGCTTCGTCGGGAGATCATAGCCAGAATCGAACGGGAACGGGAGCGGCACCTTCAACATGGCGACGGCTATATTGCGTTCAAGCTGAATGGCCTGCTGGATGAGGAAGTGGTTCAGGCGCTCTACCGTGCCTCGCAGGTCGGTGTGACGATAGATCTGAATATCCGCGGACTCTGCTCACTCCGTCCTGGGATTATTGGGGTCAGCGAGACGATCCGCGTCACCTCGATCATCAGTCGGTTTCTTGAGCACGCCCGCATTTACTACTTTAAAAACGGTGATGATCCCGAGGTCTACCTGGGGTCGGCAGATATGATGCCGAGGAACCTGAACCGGCGTGTGGAGACGCTTTTCCCGGTTGAGGATCCTGAAATAAAACGGGTGATCATCGATCTGATCCTGCCGATCCACCTGAAGGACAATGTCAAGGCCAGGGAATTGCAGCCCGATGGCAGGTACCGGCGGGTCGTTCCGAAACCCGGAGATGAACGGATCGATTCACAGGAGTGGCTGATCGCACACCGGGGGGCCTGGCACCATGCCACCTAAACGCCGCCAGCCCCGGAGGAGCCGGCATGTCGAGATCCCCAGAGCAGACGCAGGGTACTGTGTCTTTGGGGCCACCTACCTGGCCGACCTGATCGTGGCCTTCGCCGCAGAGGCCGGTGGGGTCAGAGCGGGTGTGGATATCGAGTACATCCACCGAATGCGGGTGGCCACTCGTCGTCTTCGAGCGGCCCTCCCCCTCTTTGTGGACTGTTATACAAAGACCGAATACCGTCGGTGGCTCTCGTCCATCAAGGCGATCACCCAGGCACTCGGTGAGGCACGGGATGCCGACGTCCAGATCGCGTTCCTCGATCAGTACCTGCAGGGGATCCGTGGGTCGGCTTCCGGTTCATCAGCCAGCATGATCCGACCCCTCAATCAACAGCGGCCGCCGGATAAGCCGGAAGAACCCGAACCGATAGCCCTTCCTCCGTCGGTTCCACTTCCTCAACCCGGGCTGCTCGGTGCTCTCTGGCAGATGCTCCGTCGGGTTTCGACAGCGATCACCGTCACCGGGGAGCCTGCTGTGGAGAAAGCCCCTCCCCTCCCTCCACCAGAGGAGGAACGATCATTTTCTGCTGGTCAACAGGGGATCGAGTGCCTGTTGCTTCGTCTTCAGCAGCGGCGGGAGGCCCTGCAGCCGCAGGTGATCGAGGCGCTCGACCTGCTTGAAGAGCGCGGGGTGGTGAGGGAGATGCAGCGGCGGGTCAGGATGATCGCCGTCACCGGAAAGCGGGATCAGGTGGATATCCACACCGCCGATGTCTATCAACGGGCATACAACGCGATCCAGCTTCGGGTCCTGGAGATCTTCGATCATGAATCCTCCGTGCCTCGTCCAGATCTTATCACCGAACATCATGAGATGCGAAAGGCTGCCAAACACCTGCGGTACACGATGGAGACCTTCGCCCTGCTCTATCCCGGAGGCCTGAAAGGGGAGTTGAAAGCAGTCAAGCAGTTACAGGAACTGCTCGGCGACATGCATGACTGCGATGTCTGGATCGAATCCTTACCACGCTTCCTCGTCGAGGAGAGGCAGCGGACCGAGACTTACTTCGGACATGCGGAGTTCTTCTCGCTCATCGAGCCTGGCATCACCCGTCTCCGTGAGGAGCGACAGGGGAGACGGAATCTGGTGTACACCGATTTCGTGACCTACTGGGACGAACTGAAGAAGGAACTCTTCTGGGATAAACTCCGGGATACCCTGGGTACTGCGCTTGAGAGTGTCCAGTCCCCGCCCGCTCCCCTGGCCCGTGCAGCAGAGCGGAAGGGGCCGGTCAGGATCGCGTTGATCGCTGATGTCCATGCCAACCTTCCGGCGCTGGAGGTGGTCCTCTCCGATGCAGTCCAGCGGGGGGCTTCGGTGGTGATCAATGCCGGCGATATGGTCGGTGGCGGTCCATTCCCTGACGAGGTGGTCAGCAGGCTCCGAAGGGCCGAATCGATCGATATCAAGGGAAATGCCGAGCGGAAGGTGCTCTCGGTCCAGACTGGTAAGCACCCGAAGGGAAAGGGCCGGAATCTGGCCATCTGGACCTGGGAGGCACTCTCTGCGGAGAACCGGACCTATCTCGCCGATCTCCCTGAAGAACTGCGGTTCATGGTCAGGTCCACTCGTCTGCTCGTGACCCATGCCTCCCCGCTCGACCCCAGGGAACTGCTGACTGTATCGACGTCTGCTGTCCGATTCAGTGAGCTCGGCCGGGCAGCCGGGGCGGATATCGTGATCGTCGGCCACTCCCACCAGCAGTTCTCGACGATCGTCGATGGGGTCCGATTTATCAATCCCGGGAGTGTCGGGACACCGACCGGAAATGACAATCGGGCCAGTTATGCCCTCCTGCAACTCGAACCCTACGACCTCTGCCACTTCCAGATCGCTTATGACCGCGAGCCTGTAATCAGGGCCAGCATTGAACGTGGTCTGCCGGGATCAGCGCCCAACCAGCACCTCCTTGTTCAGCCAGCTCTGGATACGGTAATCCCTGCAGACCCTGGGAATCGCTCTCATGAGGAGCCAGACTCATGAGTGAACAGCCCGGTTCTTCTGCCGGCATCCTCTCCTTTGCTGCATCCCATCACCGGGGTAGTGCCCATGACATCCAGGTGGCAGCGGTCGCCACCTCCCTCTTCGACGAACTACAGATGCTGCATCACTATGCAGAGCCAGAATGGGACCTGCTCTGGGCTGCCTGCATCCTCCATGACATCGGCTGGTCTGCAGGGAGGAAGGGGCATCATAAACTGAGCTGTGATCTGATCCTCCGTGACCGGACGCTCTCGTTCGATGAGAACCAGCGCCTGCTGGTCGCGCTGATCGCCCGATACCACCGGCGTGCCCTGCCCGACCCGGAGAAGCACCCGCTCTATGGGGGACTCTCCGGGGGGGATCAGAAGAAGGTGTGCTGGCTTGCCGCCCTGATCAGGGTCGCCGATGAACTGGACACCGCCCATGCATCGCTGGTCAGAGAAGTCCGATGCAGAATCGAGCGGGACCAGATCGTGATCCAGTGCTCCGGCCCGGTGCCCGATCAACGGGTGATGGCCTCCCGGATGCATAAACTCGACCTGCTGACCCGGGTCACCGAAAAGACGTGCAGCGTCACCTGGAAGGTGCGGTGATGATCCACGATTCAGAACAGGTCGTCGCGTTCATCGATATCGGGACCAACTCGATCCGTCTGCTGGTGGTCCGGCTGGGTGCCGGCGGCGGGTATTCGGTGTTGAGTGAACAGAAGGAGGTGGTCAGGCTCGGGGAGGGGGAGTTCCCCGGCGATCAACTCAGCGAGGCCGCTATGGACCGTGCGGTGCTGGTCTGCCGCACCTTCGTCGATCTCGCCCGTTCGTTTCGGGCGACCGAGTTCGAGGCGGTCGCCACCTCGGCCACCCGGGAGGCACGTAATCAGCAGGTCTTTCTGAACCGGCTCGCCACTGAGGCCGATCTTCCCGTCAGGGTGATTGCCGGGCGCGAGGAGGCCCGTCTGATCTACCTGGGGATACGATCCGGGATTGATCTTGGTGATCAGACGGCACTCTTCATCGATATCGGGGGCGGTTCGACCGAACTCTCGGTCGGGACCGGATCCGGATATAAGGCCCTGTACTCCCTCAACCTCGGCTCGATCCGTCTCTCCTCCCTCTTTCCCCCAAAGGATAAACACGGAATAATTACGCAGAAGGAGTATGGAAAGATCCGGGAGCATATCCTCGAAGAAGGGGGGCGGGTGGTCCTGGAGTTGAAGGATTACCCGATCAACCGGACCTTTGGAAGTTCCGGCACTCTTCAGAACCTGGCCGAGATCGCCGCCCGGATGTTCCATCCGCAGGAGCAGAACGCATCCCAGGTGCTTCTATGCCCGGATCTTGTAAAGGTGGCCACCCGGCTCTGCGGTCTCTCTGTCGAGGAACGGCGAAAGATCCCCGGGATCAACCCTGAACGGTCCGATATCATCGTTCCCGGAGCTGCGATCATTGAGACCCTGATGCAGGTGCTTGAACTTCCGGAGATCATCATCACGAGCCGGGGACTGCGAGACGGGCTGCTGGTCGATTATATGGAAAAGCGGCAGACCCCGGGCGATCACTCGGTGCGGCAGCAGAGCATCATCTCCTTAGGTGATGCCTGCAGGATCAACCAGGTCCATGCCATCCATATCCGGGATCTCGCTTCCGCTCTCTTCCTTTCGTCTCGGAAGGTAGGGGTGCACTCCTTCGGATCCTTTGAGGAGGAACTGCTTGGGTATGCTGCTTATCTGCATGACATCGGTTCGTTCGTGTCGTTCACGAATCACCAGGCACATTCCCAGTATCTGATCGCCAATGCTGATCTGCTCGGCTTCGATCAGCAGGAGATTCTGATCATCGCCTCCATCGCCGGCCTTCACCGTAAGAAGGTGCTGGTCACCAGGGGACGGGTTTCTTCAGGGCTCGAACCACAGTATCTCCGGACGGTGCAGGTGCTCGGTGCTCTCCTTCGGCTGGCCGAGAGCCTGGACCGAACCCATATCGGACTGGTCAGGACTGTCAGGTTTCTGAGGACCGGCGAAAAGAGGTTGACTCTCCGGATCACCTGCAAGGGTGACTGTCATCTCGAAATCTGGGGGGTGGAGCGCGAGAAGCGGACGGTTCAGAAGGTGCTTGGAGAACGGCTGCGGATCGAGGTGGTCAGGGAGATGGATGGTTTCCATAACTGAAGCCTCCACAAGACCTTTCTTCCCGGAACCCATTCTTCTATAGTTATGGCGATCGTTACAGAGGGTCTCTCCCCGGAGCGGATATCCTCTGACAGAGAGAAACAGAGGATTGCATGGCTCTCAGTCATCTCGAACTCCTTTCTGGTGTTGATGAAGATCGTCGTCGGCACTGCCATCGGTTCGGTCAGTATCATATCAGAAGCGATCCACTCGGGGATCGATCTGGTGGCCGCGGTGATCGCCTTCTTTGCGGTCAGAAAATCGAGCGAACCCCCTGACAGTCTCCACCAGTTCGGCCATGGTAAGATCGAGGATCTCTCCGGGTTCATCGAGGCGATCCTGATCTTCGTCGCAGCCGCGATGATCATCCGCGAGGCCGTCATCAAACTGATGGGTGGCGGGGAGACGCTGCTGGTCGAGGGGATTGGCGCCGGCATGCTGGTGATGTTGATCTCCGGGATCGCTAACCTGTATGTCTCGAACCGGCTGATGAAGGTGGCGAAGAGGACTGAGTCCATCGCTCTGGCCAGCGATGCGATGCACCTGCGGACCGACGTCTACACATCGCTCGGTGTCTTTGTCGGGCTGATCCTGATCAAACTGACCGGGATCCTGATCCTCGATTCGGTGGTCGCGATCGTGGTGGCCTGCTTCATCATAAAAGCCGCCTATGACCTGACCACCCGGTCGCTCTCCGACCTCGTCGATCACCGGCTCTCCGATGGAGAAGAGGAGCAGATCCGGGGGATCATCGCCGGCCACTGCACCCAGTACGCAGATTTCCATGCCCTGCGAACCAGGAGGTCAGGCCCGGACCGGTTCATCGAGCTCCATCTCAGTGTCTCGAAGAATCAGACCGTCGAGAAAGGGCATGCCCTGGCCGATCACCTGGAGAAGGATCTCCGTAACGCCCTGCCCCGGTCGACGGTGACGATCCATGTCGAGCCCTGCGACGGCGAGTGCAGAAACTGTGACTCCCTCTGCAATGATCGGACGACAGACTACCGTTCGCAGGCCCCGGAAGAGGAGTAATAGGAGAAGACGCTCTGAGCGGCCTCGTGGGAGATCCGCTCGCCTACCAGGGTGATCAGGGTCTCGATGTCCTCATCCTGGACGCACCCGAGGCTTTCAGATCCGTCGAGGATATGGTCGACGAGGTATTGCAGGTCCTCGGTGTTCAATCGTCTGAGCCGCTCTTCGAAGTCTCGTTCATCGGCTGCGAAGTGGTTCGAAAGCGGGGGCAGGATCGACTGGAAGGCATGACCAGAGCCGGCACAGGTTGGTGATTCGTACTCTGGTGCCAGCACTTTTAAGATCTCCCAGTCCCGACTGTTCATTTCCCGTGGCATAATCTATTCCCTGGGGTACTACTCTGCCAGTCCCAGATAAGTACATGTCGGCATTGTTTCCCGGTGCCTTATTAACGATCGCCTCCTATTTCAGTACCAGATGCAGCGTACAAAAGCAGCCTCTCAGGCCCTGTATACCAAGGTCACCGAGGCGACCGTGAGTGCCTGCCGGAAGGCCGTGATTTACCTGCCGGAGGATGTGAAGCATGTGCTTAAAAAGGCCCGTAAAAAAAATGAACTCGACCCTGTAGCGCTGGGTGAACTGGAGAACATCCTTGATAACCTCGCCTGTGCGGAGAAGTATCAGGTGCCGCTCTGCCAGGACACCGGGGTGCTGGTGGTCTATATGACGATCCCCCCGACCGTCCCGCTGACCGAGGAACTCTATGATGCCGTTCGGGCAGGAGTCCGGAGGGCAACTGCTGAGGTTCCCCTCCGACCGAATGTGGTCGACCCAATCACCCGGGTGAACTCCGGGGATAACACTGGTGAGGGGATGCCGGCGATCCATGTCAGACCAGGGGCTACCCTCTCGATCACCGTCCTTCCGAAGGGGGCCGGCGCAGAGAATACCTCGCAGATCGCGATGCTCCTCCCCTCGCAGAAGGACCGGATCGAGGAGTTCGTCGTGAAGACGGTGCTGGAGGCCGGGAGCCGCCCCTGCCCGCCGCTGGTGATCGGCATCGGGATCGGCGGGACCTTTGATGAGGTTGCCGCCCTCGCGAAGGAGGCGTTGCTGCAGCCGATCGACCGAATGGACCTGTTTGAGCAGGGACTTTGCGATACACTGAACACGCTTGGTATCGGGCCGATGGGGCTCGGGGGGAAAACATCCGTCCTTGCTGTAAAAATGAAGAAGGGTGCCTGCCACACGGCCTCGCTGCCGGTGGCGGTGAACGTCCAGTGCTGGGCGAACCGGCGGGCGACCATCGTGGTGGAGGTCGACTGATGGTCGATCTCAGAACGCCGCTCGGGGACGAGTTCCTCTCCCTCGTAGCCGGCGACCGGGTCACGCTCTCGGGCATGGTCTATACAGCCCGCGACGAGGCACACCTCCGGATGATGGATGAGGGGATCCCGTTCGACCCGGTCGGGGCTGCGATCTACCACTGCGGACCAGTGATCAGTCATGACCGGGTGATCGCCGCAGGGCCGACCACCTCGGCACGGATGAACGACCTCTCCGGTTTTCTCCTCGATAAAGGGGTCCGGGTCCTGATCGGGAAGGGAGGTATGGGGTCGCAGGTGGTCGAACAGTTGCGGGGCCGGGGAGTATACCTCGCCTTCACCGGGGGCTGTGCCGCCCTTGCCGCCACTCATATGCACCTCACAGGGGTCTTCTATCCAGATCTTGGGATGGCCGAGGCGGTCTGGGCGATCGAACTCGATCACCTCCCGCTGGTCGTCGGGATCGACGCTGCCGGCGGAGACCTCTTCGCCGCGGTGGCCGCAGGGGCAGCCAGGCGGGCAGCCGCGCTGATCGGGGGTCGATGCGGAAGCAAGAGCGATGGAAGTATCTGAACCTTTTTTCATATCTGCGATGCAATAATGAGCAAGGGACCTGATCCATGAAACTGGTGATCGATCAAAACCGCTGCAAGGGATGCAATCTCTGTACGATGGTCTGTCCATATCGGATCTTTACGTCTGGAAAGAAGGCTAACTGGCGGGGGGTTCTGGTGCCTGATCTCGATCGGCCGGAGCGGTGCACCAACTGCCGGCTGCAGAAGATGTACGGACGGACACTCTGCGGCATGTGCCAGATGACCTGCCCTGACCAGGCGATCTCATGGGTCGACGAGAAGCCGAGCGAACCGCATAAGGTGGAGGTCGAGTTTTGACGAAGATTGAGTTTATGCAGGGAAACATCGCCTGTGCAGAGGGGGCGCTGGCGGCCGGGTGCCGCTTCTTTGGTGGTTACCCGATCACGCCGTCCACCGAGATCGCCGAGCATATGGCCCGGAAGCTTCCGAAGACCGGAGGGGTCTTCATCCAGATGGAGGACGAGCTCGGCTCGATGGCCTCGATCATCGGGGCTTCCTGGACCGGGGCGAAGGCGATGACCGCGACGAGCGGTCCGGGCTTCTCGCTGATGATGGAGAACATCGGCTACGCCGTGATGACCGAGACCCCGTGCGTGGTCGTGAATATCCAGCGAGGCGGCCCCTCCACCGGCCAGCCGACGATGACCGGGCAGGGGGATATGATGCAGGTCAGGTTCGGCTCGCACGGGGACTACAGCATCATCGCCCTCTCCCCGGCGAGCGTGCAGGAGATGTACGACCTGACCGTCCTGGCCTTCAACCTCTCCGAGGAGTTCCGGGTTCCGGTCTTTCTGATGGCCGACGAGGTGATCGGGCATATGCGGGAGCGGATTGAGATCCCGGATTCGGTCACGACCGTGACGAGAACACAACTTGCGGCGGATGCCCTCCCCTTCCATGCCGGCGAGAAGATGGTCCCCGGCTTCCCCACGTTTGGGGAAGGGCACGGGGCCCATGTGACCGGCCTCACCCATGATGAGCGTGGATATCCGGCGACCACAAACCCAGCCATCCATGCGGCGCTGGTCACCCGGCTCTGCCAGAAGGTGGAGTCGCAGCGTCACCGGATCGCCGAGTACGAGGTGATCAACCCCGACGCCGAGGTGGTCTTCATCTGTTACGGCTCCCCGGCACGGACTGTGCAACAGTTGGTGCAGGATCACCCTGAGGAGATGATCGGTGTTCTCCGGTTGAAGATGGTCTGGCCGTTCCCGGAAGAGGCCTTCGCCGAGTTCAAAGAGGCCAGGATCTTCCTGGTCCCAGAACTGAACCTCGGTCAGATCGCCCGCGAGGTCGAGCGGCATGTCTGTCAGCCGGTCAGGGCAATCGGCAAGATCGGCGGGGAACTGCATACGCCTGCAGAACTGGAAGCGGCCTTCCTGGCAGCAAAGGAGGAATTATGACCTTTATGGACTGGTACCGGCAGGACCGGCTTCCGCACATCTACTGTGCCGGCTGCGGCAACGGCACGATCATCAACTGCACCCTCGGGGCCGTCGAGGAGATGGGCTGGAAGAAGGAGGATACGGTCTTCGTCTCCGGGATCGGCTGCTCGTCCCGGGCGCCGGGGTACATCCAGACCGACTCGCTCCACACCACCCACGGTCGGGCGCTCGCGTTCGCCACCGGGGTGAAACTGGCCGCTCCACGGCTGCATGTGATCGTCTTCACCGGCGACGGCGATCTGGCCGCCATCGGCGGGAACCACTTCATCCATGCCTGCCGGCGGAACGTCGACATGACGGTGGTCTGCATGAACAACCAGATCTACGGGATGACTGGGGGGCAGGGCTCGCCGACGACACCCTGCGGGGCGCTCACTTCAACGACGCCGTACGGCGCCTGCGAGCCGGCCTTCGACCTGACCGAACTGGCCGTGGCAGCCGGGGCGAACTACGTGGCCCGCTGGACCACCTACCATGTCAAGGAGCTGACTCGTGCCATCAGGGTCGGGCTCGAGACCCCGGGCTTCTCATTCATCGAGGTGCGTGCCCAGTGTCCGACCAACTTCGGCCGGAAGAACAAACTGCGGGATGTGGCTGCGATGATCGATCAGATGAAGTCCCAGGCCCTGCTGAAACAGAAGTACGACCGGATGGTCGCCGAGGGAATCCCGATCCCGCCGGACAGTTTCGTGGTCGGCGAGATCGTTCATCGGCAGCGGACCGTCACCGGGGTGCACTGATGCGCCACGAAGTGAGGTTCTCGGGTTTCGGGGGCCAGGGGATCATCCTCTCAGCGGTGATCGTCGGACGGGCTGCGGTGATGTACGATCACACCTTTGCCGTTCAGACCCAGGTTTATGGCCCGGAGGCACGGGGCGGGGCCTCGATGAGTGCGGTCGTCATCGACGATCAGCAGATCCTGTACCCCAAGGTCGCGAACCCGGACCTCTTTGTGATCATGTCACAGGAAGGGTTCGAGAAGTATGGTGCTACTGCCCCCGAGGGGGCGACAATGCTGCTGGATGCAGGGCTCGTCCACAGCCGGCCTGCCTGCCGGTACATCGAGGTGCCGGCGACAGAGTCCGCACGGACGATCCTCGGGAAGACGATCTTCGCCAACATCGTGATGCTCGGCGCGCTGGTGGCTGCCACCGGCGTGGTCAGCAGGGACGCGATTGAACGTGCCGTCCTGGACAGTGTCCCGAAAGGAACCGAGGAATCGAACCTTCGGGCTTTGAGGCTGGGATTTGACTATGGATCAGGGGAACGATCAGAGGAACATGCATGAAACTGCGTGAATACGAAGCAAAGAGGATATTTGGTGCGGCAGGGATCCAGGTCCCGCGTGGGGTTGTGATCACGTCCCCTGAAGAGATAACGAGTGTTGCGATGCCCGCCGACAAGGTGGTGTTGAAGGCGCAGGTGGATGTCGGCGGCCGTGGAAAGGCCGGCGGGATATTGCTCTGTCCGGCAGCAGAAGCAACTGCAACGGCGACCGACCTCTTTGGACGGACGATCAAAGGATTGCCGGTGGACCAGGTGCTGGTCGAGGAGCAGCTCCCGATCACCCATGAATACTTCCTCTCGATCGCCATCGACCGGTCGACAAAACAGCCGATCCTTCTCTTTGCCGATGCCGGCGGGGTTGATATCGAGGCGACCGCAGCGGCCTCCTCAGATGCGATCCGGCGGGTCAATGTACCCCGGTTGATGACCGATCTGCCGGCGTTCGTGATCCGCGACCTGCTCGGTGATGCTCCGAAGGAACTGGGCACGGTCATCAACACCCTCTGGCATGTCTTCAACAACAAGGACGCCCTGCTCGCAGAGATCAATCCCCTGGTCACGACCACACGGGGGGTCTATGCGGCCGATGCCAAACTGATCATCGACGACAACGCCCTCTGGCGGCAGGGGATCACCCAGAACCGCGACCTGACGCCCCGGGAGCGTGAAGCAGAGCAGCATGGTTTCTCCTATGTCGAGCTCGACGGCTCCATCGGGGTGGTCGGGAACGGCGCCGGGCTGACGATGGCTACGCTGGATTTGATCGAGTATTATGAGGGGAAGGCCGCGAACTTCCTCGATGTCGGCGGGGGTGCAGACCAGGAACGGGTCCGGTTTGCGGTCCAGCTCCTCGCCGGCGCACCCCAGGTGCAGGTGATCATCGTGAACCTGCTCGGGGGAATCACCCGGTGTGATGAGGTGGCCAGGGGGATCATCAGTGCTGGGGTCTCCCAGCGGGTGATCGTCAGAATGGCGGGGACCAACGAAGCTGAGGGGAAGGCATTGCTTGCAGCACATGGATACCAGATGTATGAAAGTATGGACGAAGCGGTCGCCGCCGCCGTGGAGGCGACACGATGATCTATGGCGATAAATCCCTCGGCGTGATCGTGCAGGGTGCGACCGGCAAACAGGGGGCGTTTCACATCAACCTGATGAACGAGTACGCTCGTTCGGTCGGGGGCCGGGGGGTTGTGGCCGGGGTCACGCCTGGCAGGGGCGGCCAGGAGGTGCATGGAGTGCCGGTGTACAACAGCGTCCATGAGGCGCTCGCCGAGCACGATGCGACGGCCAGTGTCCTCTTCGTCCCGGGGAAGGCGGCGGGCGATTCGATCATGGAGGCGGCCTCGGCCGGCCTCGAACTCGTTGTCGCGATCACCGAGCATATCCCGGTCCACGATACGATGAAGGCGGTCGCCTATGCCAAACTGCATGACTGTGCCGTCATCGGTCCGAACTGTCCGGGCCTCCTCTCGCCCGGCGAGGTGAAACTCGGGATCATGCCGGCCCATCTCTTCACACGGGGGCATGTCGGCGTGATCTCACGCAGCGGGACCCTCACCTATGAGATCGTCGATGAACTGACCCGGGCCGGGATCGGCCAGAGCACGGTCGTCGGGATCGGGGGCGACCCGGTGATCGGGCAGACCTTCGTCGACCTGCTCGATCGGTTCGAAGAGGATCCCGAGACCAGGGCCGTCGTCCTGGTCGGAGAGGTCGGCGGTGCGCTCGAGCAGGAGGGGGCGGCATCCACCGACCTGCCGATCGTCGCCTACATCGCCGGGGTATCGGCCCCGCCAGACAAGCGGATGGGGCATGCCGGCGCTATCGTCGAAGGCGGTGAGGGGGATGCCGGGTCCAAGATCCGGCATCTGCAGAACCAGGGGGTGACGGTTGCCCAGAGGCCATCAGAGATCCCATGTCTCATCCGGAACCTGCTATGAGCACGGAGTTGATGCTCCGAAAGGGTATCGAACTCGCTGAAGCGATCCATGCCGTTGGGGTGATCGCTTTTCTGCCGCGAACCCCGTATTCTTCATCGGTCGAGGTCTTCTGGGCGGATGAGGGATATCTGGATATCTGGAAGGATCTGACGATGCATCAGGCTCTGGAGTCGGTCCGGCAGCATATCCGTGACGCTGCGGTTCAGGTCTCGCTGGAGAAAGATCTCACCGAAGGGACTCTTGTTGGCGTCTTTTCCCACGCGATCCTGGTTTATTCGATCGAGGAAGCGGCTGGGGTGATCGATCTGGAGTCATTCGGTTCGATCGTGCCGATGCCGGTGATGAAGGCTGCGCTCACGCTTGCAATGGAGATTGGGGCTGAAGGGCGGGAAGGAAGGGCCGTCGGAACGGCCTTCATCATTGGCGACGGCGATCTGATCCTGGCCAACTCGCACCAGTTGATCCTGAACCCCTACTGGGGGCATCCACGGGAGATCACCTCGGTTATGAAGCATGAAAACTGGGAATCGGTGAAAGAGTTCGCCCAGCTCGACGGGATCTTCGTACTCGACCGGGACGGATCTGTGCTCGCGGCAGGGCGGTATATGGACGTGGACTCACGTTCGGTCACGCTCCCAGGGGGCCTCGGCGGCCGGCACCGGGCAGTAGCTGCGATCACCAAACTGCTCCCGGTCGCAGGTATTATCATCTCCGAGAGCGGGGGTATTGTACGGCTCTATCGGGACGGGATCTGCCAGCTCTCGCTCCGGTCTGATGTCTCGATACCGCCATGATCCGACGGTTGTTCACATGGCTTCGTATACTGTCTCTCTGACTCCCTGTCAGTCCTATGACCTCGATGAGGTCAGGGCTGCTCTCACCACGGTCCTCGAACCCCTCGGTGGACTCGCTGCATTTGTTCACCCCGGAGATCGGGTGCTGATCAAACTGAACCTCCTCTCCTCGTACGATCCCTCCGCTGCAGTCACCACGAACCCGGCCCTGGTGCGGGCCGTGGTCGAGCAGGTGTATCAGATCGGGGCTATACCGCTGGTCGGGGACTCACCTGGCGGACGAAACACCCCGGCATCGTATCGGGCCCTGCTCAAACGGACCGGGATTGCGCAGGTGATCGAGGAGACCGGCTGCGAGTCCATCTTCTTCGATGATCAGACCGTCGACCGCTCCTCCGACCAGGCGAAGACGTTCCGTCGGTTCACGGTGGCTGCGGTGGTGGATCAGGTGGATGTGGTGATCACCCTTCCGAAACTGAAGACTCACCAGCTGACGGGGATGACCGGGGCCGTGAAGGTGCTGTACGGGTTCATCCCTGGGGTGAAGAAGGCGGCCTATCATCTCCATACCGGCAACAATATCGCGCAGTTCGCTGAGCTCCTCCTCGACCTCCACCAGGTCGTCCCCCCGACGCTGGTGATCATGGATGCAGTGGTCGGGATGGAGGGGAACGGCCCCTCGCATGGCACCCCCCGTGCGATCGGGTTGTTGTTCGCAGGGACGAGCTCGCCGGCGATCGACTTTGTGGCCGCGTCGGTGATCGGGTTCGATCCGCTCTGCCTTCCAACCGTCAAGGAGGCGGCAGATCGGGGTGTTGGGCCCTCTTCGTTCGATCAGATCGCCATCGCCGGCCCTGACCCGGCGCTCTTTACCATTGCAGACTTCAAAATGCCCTCCTCAATGAGCCTGGCGAGGGTTCCACCGTTCGTCCTCTCCTGTGCACGCAGAGTCCTCGGAACCAGGCCGGTGGTCGACCGGGCTCGGTGCACCCGGTGCGGCACCTGCCGCGACAACTGTCCGCCTGAGGCGATCACGATGAAGGTCGGGGACTATCCGATGATCGATCAGAGTCGATGCATCGCCTGCTTCTGCTGTCAGGAACTCTGCCCTGCCGGGGCTATCGAGGTGAAGAAGCCGCTGCTTCGGCGACTCATCGAACGGGCCTGACAAGGGTTGACAGCTGGGAGGTCCTGCATTTTTCGTTCAACCCGGGTTAACTCCTAGTACGTGGGGAACAGAGTGATCTGGAGGATCATGAAGACGATCTATTCACTTGCAATACTGCTGGTCCTGCTCTTTCTCTCAGCAGGGTGCACCAGTCAGGGGACCGATGCCAATCATACTGGAAATCAGACCGAAAACCAGACCGTTAATCAGTCAGAGACGGCGATCATCGGTTCATGGGTAGAGTCCGGAGACTCTCAGAACATTCTGATCCAGTTCCAGGAAAATGGAACTGCACAGATGCGGTTCCGTTCCACGGCAGGTTCGACCAACGATACCTTCGTCGACCGTATCGGACACTGGGAACAGACGGGGTCCAATGGTCTGGTGAACCTTTCATACCTGGGTCCGACCAGCAACGAGTCGCGGGTCCTGACCATGGCCGTCTTGAATAATGGGACCGCCCTGGTGAAGCGGGTGTATAACGGTACCCAGGAGACCACCAGTGCGAGCGGTCCAGACCTCAGTTTCAGGCGGGCGGAGTGGCCGTCACAGAGCTCTGCGCTCAGTCTCGATAACCCCCTCAAAAAATAATTTTTTTATTACCTCTGGTCCATACCCCCAGATCATCCCGTTCTCGAACACATTCTGCTCGATTTTGAGATCCACTGGATCGTTGTGATACATTGATGCGGGTTTTGATACCCGACTGAATTCTGGTTGAGAATGAAGTTCCAGAACGTGTTCATATCACGAGATCGATCGATAAATAAAGGGAAGTTAAGGTCAATTATTATCTTCTCTGGAATTCTGTCGTTATTGCACTCCTTATGATCCAGCAGAATGTGTTCAGGGGTTGAATTGCATTACTTTCCCATAATGATAAAATCAGTCATTTAACAGCCGAGGTGCAAAATATTAACAATTGTGAATTCATATAGTGTACAACCACCATCTCAGGGGACTATGCTCCCTGACTGCCCGGGAGAACACCCAGTAATGTATCAAAAGGATTACCTGAACGACAATGCCGGAAACAGATCGGAGTTCTTCAATGGTCATCATTGATAGACTACGGTTCATGGTTTTTTTTCAGGGATCCCTGATCGAGGTTCTATGACTTTTGATAATATCCGCAACGATTTCCCCCTTCTTTCTGAGGTATGCTACCTGGACAGTGCAGCCACGAGCCTCTCGCCGGAGCCGGTACTTGAGGCGATGCTTGAGTACGAGCACAAATACCGGGCAAATGCCGGCCGGGGGGTCCATCGGATCGCCCAGCAGGCCTCTCAGAAGTACAGGGATGCCCACCAGAAGGTTCGGAAATTCATTCATGCTCAGGAAGGTGAACTGGTCTTTACCCGTAACTCCACCGAGGCAATCAATACGGTTGCGTCAGGACTCGCGTGGCAGAAGGGAGATCAGGTAATTACCACACTCCTTGAACATCATAGTAATCTCCTTCCCTGGATGCGTCTTCGCAACCGTTATGGGATTGATCTCCAGCTCCTGACTCCTGCACGGGACGGCACCCTGGATCCGGCCGCCCTTGAGGCAATCATCACAAAGCAGACCCGGCTCGTTGCTATCAGTCAGGCTTCGAATGTACTGGGAAATGTCGTGCCCATCAGCGAGTTTGCAAAAATCTGCCAGAATTACGGGGCGCTTCTTCTCGTTGACGGGTCACAATCGGTCCCTCACATTCCGGTGGATGTGGAACGCTTAGGCTGTGATTTCCTCTGTTTCTCAGGGCACAAGATGCTCGGCCCCACCGGTACTGGAGTACTTTACATGAAGACTCCCTGCCTTGAACCCCTGCTTGTGGGTGGCGGGAGCGTGGAGCGGGTCACTGCCGAGGATTACACCCTCACCGACGGATATGAACGTTACGAGGCGGGAACCCCGAATATAGCGGGGGCTATCGGTCTCGCCCGTGCAGTCGATTACCTGAACGCGCTTGGTATGGAGAATATCCAGAACCACGAGCAGCAGATCACCCGGTATATCATCAAAAATCTTACCGGGATAGAGAACGTGGAGGTTTTTGGACCCGGGCCGGCAGGGAACCGGATCGGGGTCATCTCGTTTGCCGTCAAGGGGCTCAATCCCCATGACGTTGCTGTTATGCTTGACGGGGAGGCAAATGTGATGGTACGATCTGGTCATCACTGTTGCATGCCCCTTATGCAACTCCTGAACCTGACCGACGGCACGGTTCGGGCAAGTCTGCACTGCTATAACACGATCGAAGACGCGGAGCTGCTCGTGGACACCGTCAGGAAAATTGCTGGGGATTTTTAACATCTGACAATCGGGTGAAGAGGAGATGACTGGGTGACACTCACAGAAAAAGATGAAACCGGATCCGTTCTGGATTCCCAGAATTCGACGAAGAACCGTTACTGCCGCCAGATCATCCTTCCTGAGATTGGGACAGAGGGGCAACGCCGATTCAAAGAGAGCCGGGCAGTCATTGTGGGTCTTGGAGCAACAGGAAGTTCCGTGGCCAACTCACTGGTGCGGGCGGGTATCGGACAGGTAGTTTTGATCGATCGTGATCTGGTGGAGCTGCACAACCTGCAGCGGCAGATCCTGTACAGCGAGGAAGATCTGAACCGCCCAAAGGCTGTTGCCGCTGCTGAGATCCTGCGAAAGATCAATTCTTCCATTGAGATTGAGGCACATGTAACAGATTTCAACATATCAAATGCCGAAAAACTCCTATCAGGAGCGAACGTGGTTCTGGATGGAACCGACAACCTCCAGACCCGTTTCCTCATCAACGATATCTGCGTAAAGCATAGCATCCCCTGGATCTATGCCGGCGTTGTCGGGACCGGGGGCATGGTGATGCCCATCCTGCCGGGCAAAACTCCCTGTTTCCGGTGTCTCGTTCCTTCGCTTCCCGGACCCGGCCTGTTGCAGACGTGCGACATTGCAGGTGTCTTAAATACGATGCCTCCTCTCATCGCCTCTATTGAGTGTACCCTCGCTTACCAGATCCTGACGGGGCAGTTCGACCCGAAGGATGAGATCTCGTACATGGTATATATTGATGGATGGCGGAACACGTTCGATCGAGTGGCGGTTGGGAGACAACCAGACTGTCCGTGTTGCGTACAGGGTCAGAGGGATTTCCTGGATGCGGTCTCCCGGGAGATGGTAACATCACTCTGTGGGAGAGACGCGATCCAGATCATCCCCTCATCCCAGATGGAGATCACTCTTGAAGACCTTGAGATCCGTCTCTCCCGTCTTGGCGAGGTACGTCTCCACCCATACATGCTCACATTCCGGACCGGAACCGAAGAGATCTCAATATTCCGTGACGGAAGGGCGATCATCAAAGGAACCAAAGACGAGGCTATGGCCCGTTCCGTTTATGCACGGTACATAGGGCTCTAGATCAATTGCAGTGCCGGATCCAGAAGATCCGTTCTTTATTTGTCGGACCTTCTCTTTTCCTATTTCTGGAGGTTCCTTTTTTGAGATCCTGAATCCCTGTGCTTCCGTATCGCAGGTGTTCCTTCCAGCCATCCGGCAATGCGCCCGGTCTGTTCGCGGGCAACTTCTCCCGAGTCTGTCTTGAGGATGAGCCGTCCGTCCTTATGAATTGAGATCTCGCACTGATCGCTTACGATCAACATAATTCCTGCATGGACAACAATCGTGCAGACCTCTTTCAGGATCTCCTCACAGAGGTCAAGGTCAAGACTGAAACGATCCCGTGGAATTGCTTCGAATGCGGCCGATGTTTTACAGGGTTTCAGGACCGAATACATACATCCCTTCCAGAGATTTTTCTACCAGAGAATCGATATCAATTTTGCTCTCCTCATTGAGGACATCTTCCAGCTTTGCGGCAGTCGAGGGGTGTTTGGGAACGATGGTGCAGCAGAGGCCGGGGAGCGTGGAGATCTCGTACGTACCGATCGTGCGGGCGATCTCAATGATCTCGACCTTGTCAAAACCAATGAGAGGGCGGATGACTGGATATTTTATGGCCCGGTTCACTACCGAAAGGTTCTGGAGAGTCTGCGAGGCCACCTGCCCTACCGACTCACCGGTCAGGATCCCGTCAGCACCTTCTTTTTCTGCAATCTGTTCTGCGATCCGGTACATCATCCTCCGGCAGAAGAGGCAGTGCAGGTGACGATTGCAGTTCCGTGCAATGGTGGTGTGATTTGGTCCGTGAGGAACCACGTAGGTCCTGATCGGTGTGCCGGTCAGTGTCCTGAGGTGTCGGACCAGGTTCAGGGTCTTGTCCAGGTTTTTTTCATCGGTAAAGGGGCGGTTGTCCATGTGGACCGCCACGATCTCAACGCCGCGACAGATCATGAGATACGTCGCCACTGGTGAGTCGATTCCTCCCGAGATCAGAGATATAAGCTTCATAATGATTCTCACTCCTGCTGGCAGAGGGATATTCTAACCGCAGGAAATCGTGTATTTAATGGTAAACTCATCGGAGTGGAATGGATGACGTTTCCACTCATCTTTTCCTTGTTGTGGACTTGCGTCAGGTATTCATGAGGTCCCCGAGTTGAGTTCACAATTGTGAATTACTCTAGTATGTCATTTTTATAAATACTTATAATTTCTGCATATTCTGATAGAACCTCAGGAAATTGTGATATTCTTCAAGGGTATCTCCAAGGAATGTCGCAGTTGTTTGTCTGAATGGCCTGAGTGCATTATCCATCCCGAAGATTATGAGAACATCACTCACCATGGCCCTAGTTCCAGTCCGACGGCGGGCATCGCAAATCTTTGTGCTGTATCTGCACTGGTCAGGTTCTCATAAAAACCATATGGTACTGTCTCACCGAAATATATCGGGCCAGGATATTGAGGATCTTCACACATATGCCTGCGAAACGTGTTATCATAAAAAAGGCACTTCATGGGGATACGGAGATAACAAGAATGTGTTTTTTTAACCATGTAACAGTCAACAATGTGTTATTAAAAAACCAAGAGTACTTTAAAACACTCCTCTCTATCGTTAAGATAACACACATAATTGGTTATTGAAATCGCCCTGTCCTCTTTCATAGGTTCATCGGAGATCAGGGCGTTTTCTTTTTAACCTACCGTACTTAAAAATTAGAAGATCAAGCCCATTCAAACACAAAGTCTGTAACCGTCTTTTTAATCCCCTTCACCTTCCTGATCTCTTCCAGCGTTTGGGTCACGATCTCTTCATAATTTTTACCTTCGACCAACGCCACGAGATCCTGCGATCCTGTTACAAAGTCTGCACTTTTTACTCCGGTAATCTTTTTCAATGCAGTTTTTACTTCCTTCTCTTTTCCCGTTTCGATATCAATTTTCAAATATGCGTTTGCCATTCAAATCAACTCCATTTGTTGTACTGCTAAATGCTGTGTCAACGATTGATTCACGACAGACGGTTTTGATGTACTCCCGAAGAACCTTTTCCGGGTATCATCCGTCCTGATTGGATGGATTGATCCTGGGAGATTTTGGGAATGTATCCAAATCCTCAACAACGTTATCGAACAGAATGGTATTTATCACTGGAGAAATTGGTAAAAACAGCCTTATTCGATTAAAGATCAGATTCAATACGGCAGAATGGATTGAGGAATCAATGTGCGCCTGTTCCGATCATTCTTTTTTTATCATGAATAACTGATGGAGACGCCGTAATTCTAATTTTTTTGAGATGAGGACATGTTCGAGTTGTGCAACACAGCACTGTTCGGAGAACACATATATCCCAGGTCATCTATATGGAGCAGATGAGGTACCAGAATGGACGACGGCGATCTGGTGAGATCCGGGGAGCAGAAAGATCTGCTGGTCAGTGTGAACGATCAGACCTTTACACAACTGATCGAGATGCATGACGGGCCGACGTTCGTCATCTTCCAGAGTGCCACCTGTCAGCACTGCAGGACGATCACTCCCTATATCCGGGAGTATGCTGGGGAGTTCTCCGATCGGGTCCTCTTTGCGACCATCGAGGTCGGGCAGAATCCCCGTGTTGTGGAACGGTTCGGGATCCGGTCGACCCCGACCTTCAAGTTCTTCTGCAAGGGAAAACCGGTGAAGGAACTGGTCGGGGCCGTCTACCCTGCGATCATCAAACGGCAGATCGAGGAATTTCTACTCTATGGAAATGAATGTGCCACGAACTCTACAGAGATCGATTATGAGATATCAGGGTATGCCTGAATCACATCCAGAAGAAAGAAACTCATCACAACAGGTGTCACTATGCAAGCTTCCAGACTCATATCACTGGTCCTGGTCGTCTCTCTGATTGTCAACATATCCCTGGTCACCATGCTCTTCACCTCAGAGCAGGGTGGAAGTCATCAGGTTGAAGAGCGGCTGACCTCGCTTGAAGCGTCGAATGCAGAACTTCAGACCCAGCTTGACCAGAGTAATCTGAGCGCAGAGCAGGCTGCGTCACAACTTGCCTTCTACCGCTCGCATCTGCAGACCTCCACGGCTTATCAGGTGAACGATAGTGGGGTTAGTTCTGCTGGTATATCGGGGACGGCGTCGTTGATGGCCCCGGCGGTGATGCAGCGGACAGTCCTGAATCAGAGCGGCCGGTTCATCACCCGTCAGACCATCTCTGAAGGATCGATGATCAACATCTCTGTCGAGGTGACCCCCGGTCGGGGGAGGGTGTTGGTCCAGACCTCGCCCCTGATGGGGGAGGTCTTCCAGGACGCTGCGAACACTGCTGTCGCTGTGGCAGAGAATCGTACCGGGACCAACCTATCTGAAAGTGATGCGATCATCTCGATCGTGGCTGATGATCGGGTGCCGGAGGTGAACGGTCCAAGCGCCGGCGCCCTGATGACCCTCCTGCTCATCTCTGTCCTCGATCAGAGGCCGGTCCGTCAGGATGTGACCGCGACCGGAACCATCGATGAGAACGGACAGATCGGTGCGATCGGCGGGGTCGTTGAGAAGGCGACCGCTGCAAAGGCTAGTGGCAAGACACTCCTTCTACTTTCGCGCGAAAATAGCGAACTCACTCTGTTCAGAGGAGAAGAACAGCAGTACTATGGGTTCCATGTTCTGCAGCAAGTCCCGTACCAGGTCGATACAAAGCAGTATATCGAGTCGACGATTGGCATCCGGGTGGAGTATGTGGACACGATCGACGACCTGGTCAGGCTGGCCACCTGATGATCGGGGGTTCTCTGAGGGTATATTATGAACCAGGATCTTCTATCAGATGCACAGAAGTGGCAGATCGCAGCCGAACTCTCCGCTACACTTCCGGCGATCTATGATCGTCTCTTCCGTTCGGCTGTCGGCAACTCCTTTGACCGTTTGGAGATGTCGGTCTGGCTTGTCGTGGCAGAGCGGGCAGTGGAGGTGGCCTCGATGTTCAACCTGAAGAGAGCCACGGCTGCCGAGATCGCCGAAACCCTGATGACGATCGTTACGATCTTCTTCGGCCCCCGGATCCGGTATGAACATCTGACCAGCCGCAAGGATCTTGCGGTGATCCTGATCCGTGATTGTTCTCTTCTCGAATGTGCCGAAGAGGTCTGTGCCAGCCCTGCCCAGTGTTCGGCCCGCTGCCTGGCCTTCATGATCCCTGCAGTCCAGAGACTCAACCCCGCCTTCACCCTCCGGTTTGTGCGGGCCCGGTGTCTGGGTGACCGCGGATGTGAAGTGAAGGTGATCCCCGTCTCCACTGTAGGGGAGGTGTGACCCCCTAAATCCAAAGCAACACCTTTCAATATCTTCAGGGCTCAATTAAGAACTGGGTTGTGTTCTTCTGTTCTGGCATAGTACTCCACAGAGTCTACATCATGCCGATTGTCTGAACGGAGTGGCCGATGACTCTTCGAGGGGATCGACATGACTGAAATCGATCTCATTGTGAATCTCGTCGAAGGGATGTCGGTCCTGATCGTGGTCACGTACCTGCTGACCCGGTCCCAACTGTATGCTGCGATCGTTGACCGGCAGTTCACCCTGAAGAATCGGCTGCTGATCATGCTGATCTGCGGGGTCTTCTCGATCTATGGCACCCTGGCGGGCGTCCCCTATGAGGGTGCGATCCTCAGTGTCAGAGACATCGGACCAGCGTTTGCAGGGTTGCTGGCAGGGCCCTGGGTCGGGCTCGGAGCCGGGATCATCGGCGGATTGTTCCGTTACGGGGAGGGAGGATTCATGGCGCTCGGGGGGACCCTCGGGCCGATGGCAGCAGGGCTGATCTGGGGAATGGTCTGGTTCCGCCGACAGGGTAGACCGGTGAGTCTGATCGAGGCTATGCTGCTGGCCGTGCTGGTCGAGGTGGTCAGGACCTGCTTCGATCTCCTCTTCGCCGACCCACTTGACCAGACGGTGCATGTCCTTGCGGTCTCGGTGATCCCGATCATGCTGGTGAATGCGATCGGGATGGCGATCTTCGTGCTGATGCTGGGGAATGTTACGCATGAGCGGTCCGTACTCGCATCCCAGGGACGCCTGGAGGGTGAACTCTCGGTGGCCCGGCGGATTCAGCGGGCCGGTCTTCCGGCAGGTCCCCTCTCCTGGACCGCGATGCAGGTGGCCGGGAGACTGGAGCCGGCGCTGGAGGTCGGCGGTGACTTCTATGACTACTTCTTGGTCGGGGACGATCAGGTCTTTGTTACCGTTGGGGATGTCTCCGGGAAGGGGGTGCCGGCAGCCCTGTTCATGGCGATGACCGCCTCGCTGATCAGGTCCGAGGCTGTGCCGGAAGCAACGCCTTCGCAGGTGCTCGCCGAGGTGAACCGGCATCTCTGCAGAAACAATGAAGCGATGATGTTTGTGACCATCTTCTGCGGGGTGGTGACGATCAGCACCGGCCGGATCACCTACGCCTCGGCGGGGCACCTCCCACCGTACCTGCTGGACCGGGCCGGGACGGTCACCCCTCTCACCTGCGTAAAGGCCCCGCCAATTGGTATCCGGGAGACGACAGCCTATCTCGATCAGGAGGCGATGCTGCCGGAGGGGAGCGCTCTGCTGCTGTACACCGATGGGGTCACTGAGGCAGAGGGGATCGATGGGGAATTCTTCTCCATGCAGCACCTCTGCAAGGTCCTCTCAGAACAGAAGGGCCGGACTGCAGAGGACGTGGTGTCGGCGATATTTGATGCAGTGCTGACTTATGAGGGCGCTCTTCCCCAGAGCGATGATATCACGCTGTGTGCCATCAGCCGGCCAGAGGCTGGATATGTAAGGTGACGATGATGAAGATAACTGAAGTAAACCAGAATGGGTGCAGTCTGATCCGGGTCGATGGACGGCTGGATACGCTGACTGCTCCCGAGTTTGATGCAGCAGGTGACCGATGGATCAGTGGCGGTCGACAGGTTCTCGACCTATCGGGTCTTGTCTATATCAGCAGTGCCGGGCTGCGCAGTCTGTTGCTTGCCCAACGACGGCAACAGTCACTGGGGGGAACCCTGGTGCTGGCGGCCCCCGGCGGACTGGTGGAGGAGGTGCTGTCCGTGGCAGGATTTGATACCCTCTTTGATATCTATTCGACCGTGGAAGAGGCCTGCAGGGGGGTGCCCTGAATGGGGGTATCTGATGCAGAGACCTTCGTCGGCGATCCGTCGATCGTCCCGGCAGTCATCGATTTTGTCACCAGGGCGGCAGAGGAGGCAGGTCTTCATCCTGCCCGCCTGATGCACCTGCAACTGGCTGTGGAGGAGGCGGTGGTGAACATCTGCACCTATGCCTACCAGGTTCCTCCGGCGACGGTGACGGTCAGCACCTCGGTGACAGCCGGCCGTTTTATCGTCGAGATCACGGACCTGGGTGTTCCGTTCGATCCCTGCGCTGTCCCCGAACCGGATTGTACCGCTGACCTGGACCATCGGCCGGTCGGGGGTCTCGGGATCCTGCTGGTTCGGCGGATGATGGACGAGGTTCATTACCGGCGGGATCACGATCAGAACATCCTGACGCTGGCGATCGCGCTCAACAGGGTCTGATATGGCGTTCCTCTCCAGCAATCATCCACTCGTTCTCTTCCGGGACTTCCGTCACCTCTTTGCAGGACGGCTGATCTCCTCGATCGGGGACAAGTTCTTCACGATCGCCCTGGCCTGGTGGGTGATCTCTCAGGGTGATGCAGAGAGCCGGATCAACCTCGGGATCCTGATGGCCCTGAACCTCATCCCGATCGTCCTCTTCGGACCGTTCATGGGCACCCTTGTCGATCGGTTCGACCGGAGGAAGTGTATGCTCCTGGCCGACCTCTGCAGGGGGTGCCTGGCCGCCCTGCTCTTTCTGTTGATTGCGACCGGGACGTTGACCCTGCCGGTGCTGTACCTGATCACCTTCTTCATCGCGGTCTTTGTTCCGCTCTTCGAGGCATCGGTCAGTTCTTCGTTGCAGCAACTGGTCGATGGGGATCACCTCGCAGCAGCCGTGGCCGTCGACTCCAGTGTCGTCTACCTCTCCAGTATCTTCGGAGCCCTGCTCGGGGGTGTGCTGATGGCGATCTATGGGGTCGCCGGAGCATTTCTCTTCAACGCGCTCTCGTTCTGCGCTTCGTTCCTTCTCATCCTCTCGATTCGGGTGAACATCCCGCCTGTAGCCACAGCGGCCCCCTATATCGAGCAGCTTCGGGAGGGGTTCGCCTTCCTCACCTCCCACCGGCCTCTGCTCTACCTGATGGGGCTCTTCGGGGTCTTCAACTTCTTCTCGGCCCCGCTCCTCCTCTTCATCCCGATGATCGTCAATGACCTGATGCAGGCGTCGGTCACCTGGGTGGCTATCTTCGAGGCCTGCCTGGCTGCGGGGTCCGGGTTGACCGCCCTGTACTTCAGTTTCAGCCGCCGAACCCCCATGCACACCTATCCGCTGATCTTTGCCGGGATGCTGCTGCTCGGACTGATGGAGGCTGCGATCGGTCTTTCGGCGGATCGGTACATCTATGCCGTGGAGATGATCGGTGCCGGCGTGGCGATCGCCATCGTGAATACGATGGCTCTCTCCCTCTTCCAGGCCGTGGTCCCCCCGGCGATGAAGGGGCGGTTCTTTGCGGTGCTGTCGATGGTCTGCGTGGCTGTCGTCCCGCTGACCTATCTGCTCAACGGATTTCTGACCGGGACCAGCCCGATCAACGCCGTCATCCTTCTGAACAGCGGTGCCGCGATCGTCGTTTCGCTGGCGGTTCTCGTCATACCGAAAGTCTCTCAACCCAAACCAACTTCACAGGAGAATCAAGCATGAACACTCAACGAACAAAACCTCTGATGGTGCCGGACCCGGCTGCGCTGGCATCTGTACAGTTACTCTGCAACAGCAGAGACCCCTATAGAACCGGCCCTGAACAGGACACCCTCTTCATCCGGGCGATGCAGGAGATATTGCTCTGGCATCAACAACGCTCGCCGTTCTTTGCGGCGCTGCTCGAATCCAAACAGATCGACCCGCTTAAGATCACCAGGATTCGAGACCTGGCCAGGATCCCGATGGTTCATGCCAACTTCTTCAAGACGCATGAACTGCTCTCTGTCGACCGGTCGACCCTCTGCTCCTCGCTCACCTCATCAGGGACCACCGGGCAGAAGAGTCAGATGTTCTATGATCCCTTTACCCTCCTCTCGGGGCAGGGGATGGTGGCCGCCATCTTCTCGTATTATGAATGGATAAAACCCAACCAGCCGACCAACTACCTGCTCTATGCCTATGAACCGGCCGCTGCCTCCCGCCTCGGGACCTCGCATACCAACACCTTCCTCTGCAAGTTCGCCCAGGAAGCCAGGGTCACCTTTGCGCTCAGGGCCACCGGCACCGGTTCGCACGAGTTCGACCTCTTCGGGGCGATCCGGACCCTGCAGGAGTATGCAGACGAGGGACTGCCGGTGCGGATCTTCGGGTTCCCTTCGTTCCTGTACTTCACGCTGGTGCGGATGCGCGACCTCGGCCTCTCCGTCACCCTCCCGCCGGACTCGCTGGTATTCTTAGGCGGCGGCTGGAAGGGGGCGGCCGGCGAACAGATTCCAAAATTGGATCTGTACGCACTGATCACCGATCGCCTCGGCATCCCCGACGATCGCTGTCGCGAGGGTTACGGTTCGGTCGAGCACTCGGTCCCATACGTGGAGTGCTCCCATCACCATCTCCATCAGCCGGTCTGGTCGCGGGTGCTGATCCGGGATGTCACCACCCTTGAGCCCCTGGATGACGGAGAACCAGGCTTCCTCCACTTCATCACTCCGCACACCACCTCGGTGCCGGCCGTCAGCGTGCTGATGGGCGACCTTGCAGTGATGCATCACGATTGTCCCTGCGGGCTCGAGACCCCGTACTTCGAAGTGCTCGGCAGGGCCGGCGTCTCCAAGAACCGGAGTTGTGCCGTGGCTGCTGCTGAACTGTTGCAGCGGGAGGCGCTATGACCGCTGCACCGATGCTCTGGCGTGGAGCGATCCGCGACGCTGCCGAACTCCCGGAACTGCTCAAAACCCTGCTGGCTCTGCTGGCAGACGACCTCGCCCTCCGTTTGAATCCCATGGTTCTCCTGGCTGCGGCCGACCGACTCGGTACGGCGATCCTGGCCGGCACCGTTCCAGACCTGCAGCAGGCCCTGATCGAGACCGGTCTCCCACCTGCTGAAGCAGACCAGACCCTGGCGACGATCGGCCGGTTCCTTGCGAAGGAGAACCTCGAGCAGAAATTGCGCCGCGAACTGGGCGGCGTCGACCCGTTCGCCATCCGGCGGGTGACCTTCACCGAACCGGTCTTCGAGGGCTGGGCTCCACTCGGGGTGCTGGTGCACCTGGCCCCGGCCAACGTCCCGACGGTCGGTCCGCTCAGCGTCATCGAAGGGCTGCTCGCCGGCAACATCAACCTGCTCAAGACGAGCAGAAAGAGCGGCAGGTTCCCGCAGGTGCTGCTGCAGGCGCTCGTCGACGCCGACCAGACCGGCTCGCTGGCCCCGTTCATCTACGTCCTTCCGCTCTCCTCGCAGGATCAGGGAGCCCTTCACGATCTCTTCGCCCTGGCCGACGGTATTGCGGTCTGGGGGGGGGAGGAGACCGTCGACGCGGTGAAGAAGGAGGCTCCTCGCGGCACCGAGATGATCGTCTGGGGACACCGGATCTCCTTCTCGTACCTGACCGCAGCGGCCGGAACCGATCCGGCCCTTCTCAAAGGCGTTGCAGAGGAGGTCTGTATCCTCGAGCAGCAGGCCTGTTCGAGTCCCCAGTGCCTGTACCTGGAGACGAGCGACCCTGCCGATCTGCAGGTGTTTGCCGACCGGCTCGGGAAGGTGCTGACCACGGTCGCCCCGACCTTCCCCCGGACCCTCCCCGACCGGGCCGAGGCCGCCGAGGTGACGACGGTCACCGAACTGGTCAGGCTGGAGGGCTGCCTGGACCACGGGGCCGTGGTCGAACCGGCCGACCGGAGCTGGCGACTGCTGATCGACCCGGAGCCCGGACTCCGCCCATCGCCGCTCTTCCGGACCCTCTGGATCAAACCATTGACCAGGGACCGGATCGTCAGTACCCTCCGTCCGATGCGTGCATACCTGCAGACCGTGACCCTCGGGTGTACCCGGGAGGAGGTGGCCCCGCTCTCATCCCTGCTGATCGCAGCTGGGGCTGACCGGATCCGGCAGCCGGGTAGGACCTTCTCATCGTACCCTGGTGAACCGCATGACGGGGTCTACGCCCTGCAGCGGTACTCCCGGCGGGTCTCGGTCGATCCGGGCTCGCTCGGTGACGGAGTGGCCTCGCTCGCCGAGTTCGTCGCCCCGACCGCTCCGTTCCTGCCTGAGGGGACGCCGGTGATGACCAAGGATGATTTCCATCATATCATGGTGGACCCCAGGACCGAGCATCTCTCGTTCAAGAGCGGGGGGAGTTCCGGGGCGCCGAAGCTCTCGATCTTCTCGTACCAGGACTACCGGGACCAGATGGCGGCGGCGGCCGACGGCCTCTTTGCGGCCGGGCTCGATCCGGCCACCGACCGGTGCATCAACCTCTTCAACGCCGGCCACCTGTACGGCGGGTTCATCAGTTTCTTCACCATCCTTGAGGACCTCGGGGCGATCCAGTTCCCGATGACGGCCGTCCCCGAGACCAGGGAGGTCGCCGAGGCGATCGTCAAGTACCGGGTGAACACCCTCCTCGGGATCCCGGTCTACCTGAACGCCCTCTTCGAGGAGCACGGGGCCCTCCTCAAAGAGTACGGCGGGGTGAAGAAGATCTTCTACGGCGGCGAGCACTTCACCGCCGCCCAGGTGACGCATCTCCGCGAAGAATTCGGGATCGAAATAATCAGGTCGGCGGTCTACGGTTCCAACGACGCCGGTCCGCTGGCCTTCGCCTGCCCGCACTGCGAGGGCGGGGTCCACCACCTGATGACCGCGAACCAGTGGCTGGAGATCCAAAAGCTTGACGCCGACGAACCGGTCGTCGGCGACGAGGTCGGACGGCTGATTCTGACCTCCCGGCAGCGGCACGGTCAGCAGATCGTGAGGTACGAGATCGGCGACACCGGACGGTGGGTGCCCGGTCCGTGTCCGTGCGGCCGGAAGAGTCCGCGGTTCGAACTGATGGGCCGGCACGGGGATGTCTTCCGGTCGGGCGGTCCGTTCCTGAACTACCGGAAGTTCGTGAACCTGCTGACCGAGCACCTCGCCTATGCCGGCGAGGTCCAGCTCCTCCTCGACCTGAAGGGAGGACAGGAGCAGATCACGGTCAGGATCGATGTGGGCAGCGGCCTCGACGCCGGGGTCGTACGCCAGATGTTGCTCGATCAGTACCCCGAACTGTCCCTATCGGTCGTCGAATTCAAGACCACCGACCTCTTCATCGAACCGGTCGCTGCATCGGTGTTCGAGCGGATCGCCAACAGCGGGAAACTCAAAACGATCATCGATCGGCGGGAGGTGCAGGCATGACGATCTACTCTCTCGACCATGTGGTCGGGTATGCCCGCGAACATTCCCCGTTCTATCGTGACCTGTACAGCGACGTCCCCACTGATGGTTGGAAGATTGCCGACCTGCCGGTCATCGACCAGACGGCATACTGGGAGGGTCATGGCCAGTCAGAGAGCAGCGTCATGACTTCGCCACTTGGGGTCGATGGGGGCTACCTCTACAAGAGCGGCGGGACGACCGGCCAGCCGAAGTTCACGGTCTACACCAAGGAGGAGTGGACAGAGTTCACCCGGGTCTTCGGTGCCGGTCTGGCCAAAAACTCCATCGCCGATAGGGACCGGATCGCGAACCTCTTCTATGCCGGGGAACTGTATACCAGTTTCATCTTCCTGAACGACTCGCTGCAGAACTCAGCGGCGAATGTGCTGACTTTTCCCATAGGCGGGGCTGCACCATTCGAGTTCATCGTTCACACCCTGCAGGACTACAAAGTCAACGTGCTGCTCGGGGTGCCGACCACCCTCCTCCACCTGGCCGAGTATGTCCGCGACCAGGGGATCAGCCTCTCGATCGACCGGTGTTACTATGGCGGCGAGGCGATGTATCCCGACCAGCGGGATCTCCTCGCCCAGGTCTTTCCGGGGATCTCGGTGCTGACCGTCGGCTACGCGAGCGTCGACGCCGGGCATATCGGCTATGGCGACCCCTCCTGCGGATTCAATGAACACCGGACCTTCGGCGACTCCAGTATCATCGAGATCGTCGATGACACCACCGGCCTCCCGATCGACGAGGTCGGACGGGAGGGGCGGGTGGTGGTCACCAACCTGACCCGGCTGCTGATGCCGGTGATCCGGTACCCGGCCGGCGACCGTGGTGTCTGGGTGGACGCACCCGGTACGCCCGATCGGCGGTTCCGGCTGCTCGGCCGGTCTGAGGAGGGTGCCCGCGTCGGGCCGATGACGCTGAACTACGACGATATCCATGCTATCCTGGCCGGCTTCAACCAGACGATCGAGGTGACCGGGTTTCAACTGGTCGTGACTCACCAGGACCGGCGCGACCTGCTGACCCTCCGGATCGCCAGCCGGCAGGGTGCTGCAGTGCCGGCATCCCTGACGGAGAGGGTCCGGGCTGCAGTCTATCAGGGTCGACCGATGTTCAACGATCTCCTCAGGGACGGCCTGGTCCATCCCCTGGCGATCGAGTGGATCGAGCATGGCGATCTGATCGTCAATCCGAGGACCGGAAAGTTGCGGCGGATCGTTGACCATCGGCTGAAGGAGGGTCAGTGATGAAGACCGACGATCGTGATCGCTGCCAGTTACAGGTTCCGGCAGAGCCGCAGTACCTGCCGATGGCCCTTCATCTGGTCAGCGATATCGCAGAACTTGCCGGGTTCGATCAGCGTGACCGGCAGCGGATCGAGGTGGCCGTCGAGGAGGCGGTCTCCAATGTGATCACCCACGCCTATCCGGAGGGGGGAGGAGTCTGCGGTCTGACGGGGGTCATCACCCCGACCGGGCTGGAGATCCGGATCCATGACACCGGTCTTCCGTTCGATCCTGAACAGATCCCCGACTTTCGACCGGACCCGGACGGTAAGACCGCCTCGTCCGGGCTGGGCAGTCACCTGATCCGGCACCTGATGGATGAGATGGAGTTCTGTAACCTTGGGAACGGGGGGAAGGAGACCCGTTTTGTCCGGTACCTGCCGCATGCCTCTATCTTTGAAGGAGCGGGGCACCCGGTGCAGACCGACGATGTCGTCGTCACCGACCCCGGGGAGATCGCGATACGGCTGATGGATCCTGTGGAGGCGGTCGAGGTGGCCCGGTGTGTCTACGATGCCTACGGCTACTCGTACGTGTACGAGCATATCTATTACCCGGACCGTCTCCGGGCGATGAACCATGAAGGTTCGCTCATCTCTGCGGTAGCGGTTACGGGAACCGGTGACGTGGCCGGGCATGTGGCGCTGGTCTTCGACCCGCTCGACCCGGGGTCTGCCGAGGTGGCGATCGCGGCCACGAAGTGCCGGTACCGGGGTCATGCGGTCGTCCCCCGTCTGGTCACGTTCCTTGAACAGGTGGGTCGGGAACAGGGACTGACCTGCCTCTTCAGCCAGCCGGTCACCGCTCACACGATCTCGCAGCATGTCTTCCACAAGCTCGGCTACCACACCTCCGGGTTCCTGCTGGCCCATGCGCCGGCCACCCTCTCCTTCCACCGGATCGCAGAGGATCTGGCGCAGCGTGAATCGGTTGCCATCGCCTGCAAGTATCTGGTTTCACCGGAGGCGGTCACCCTCTATCCACCCTCAGTCCATGCCAGGATGGTCGGGGCGATCTGTGCTGATATCGGCCTTCCGGCAACGATCGCACCGGGTCAATTCCTCGATGATGCCGTCAGAACGGAACTGCAGAGCGTGATCAAGACCGGGATGCTCGTAGCCTCCATCCACTTCTCCCGGTTTGGTGCTGATCTCTCCATGGCGGTCAGGCATGAGGTGATCCGGTTGAAGCGGGAGGGGGTGCAGGTGATCGAGGCGAGTTTGGACCTCAGTGACCCTGCAGCAGCATCGGCTGCCGGTCTGCTCGAGGATCTTGGATTCATCTTCACCGGCATCATCCCGACCGGCGCCGGCGGCGCTCAGCTGCTGATGCAGTACCTGAACGGGATCGTCATCGATTACCAGGCCCTTCGACTCGAGTCCGACTTCTCGAAGGAACTGCTCGAGTACATCCGGCTTCACGATCCCCAGTCCGGATAGGGAACCCTTTTTTTCTCCGAGGGAGAGAGATCTCTTCACGCATGGAGACTGTCGCCGTCCCGGTCCCCCATGGCCGGCTAACACCATCAGACCAGCAGGCCTTCGACGCGATCGCAGAGACCTGTGCACGCCTCTCGGGTGCCTCCACCCGCGGGGAGCTCGGGGCTCTGATCGCCGAGGTTGCCCTTTCGTACTCGGTCTTTGAACTGCAGGTGATCGGCGGTCACCTGCGCCGGGAGGTGGCCGCCCTTCCGTCGCCGTACCGGGAGGCGATCGATCCGTACTTCACGGCCCAGATCTTCGGGGCTCATCATCATCTGCTCCTGATGCACCGGTCGGGTGCTTTCTTGCGGATGCAGACCCCGATCGCCGACCCAACCCTCTTCGCCGATTTCCTCGCGATGATCCCGGCCAGCTGCCTCCGTTCAGATGACGAACGGCCGGGGGTCTCCGGGCATCTCCGGACCCCCCGGCACCGGCTCTTCTACTACCTGATGACCGGGTTCATGATCTTCGTCCTCGGTCGGCCCGGCCACCCGGTCGGGATGCCGTTCCCGGGCGGGTTCTTCGTCAAAGAGGAGGGGCGACGATTCCTCTGTCCGATCCGGGATAAGGAGAAGGACCTGCCGTTCTCGATCTGCAACTTCTGCCCGGCCGAGCAGATCGAAGGGATGTAGACAGGTCAGATCTCTGCTGGCGATGGGGCGACCTCGTTTGAATAGGAACCTGGTCCATGTCTATGATGTGGCAGGCAGGTACGCCATCTCTCTTTCAGCAATCGGTTCGAACAGGGCTCGGACGAAGACGATCGAGCAGTACCTCAATGCCGCTCTGGTGACCCTGCCTGCCACCGCGACCCACCCGGTCCCTCCGATCGGTTAATAGGGCAGAATAATCTGCAATGATCCAGCCGCATCATCGACGTTCTCTTCCCCTGATCGATACGATCGTCAACGTATCTCCCTCTGCTGAACGGATCTGTAAAGTTTTTGATCATCTTTTGTACCTCAATTATGCGTGGGCAGATGAGAATTTCTTATTTGTCAGGCGGATGGAATCCTCGTCCAATTCGAACGTGTTATATGCTGACTGGTCGATTTTTAACGTATCCTGTACGATTGGGTTTCAGGTCAGAGAGGTTGAGGTATGATGTTAAAAGTTCGAGAGATGAATCGGGCGCTGCTGATCCTGCTGGCAGCGGTCTGTCTTCTGCTGTTGATCGTTCCAACTGGGGCGAGTACGCCTGTGTATGGTCCGGATCGGGTGTTCATCAACGAGTCCGGCACCTACGAACTCATGAATGATCTCACCTACGGTTCCGGGGAACCGCTGATTGTGATCAATGCATCCGATGTCGTCCTTGACGGCCAGGGCCATACGATCCATGCGATGTATGACCAGGAGGGTACCGGTATCGTTGTCAACCCGGAGGGTGAATCCCCGACCGTCCAGCTCTCCAACGTCACCATCAAGAATGTGAACCTGGACAACTTGACCTATGGGATCGTCTTCTTTAATTCCCGGGGTTGTACGGTACAGGGTGTCGCCATGACCGGCAACGGAATGGATATTTTTCTCTCCAATAATTGTACGGAGAACACCATCTCGGGCAACACCTTCAGCGATGGAATAGGTATCTACCTTCTCGATTCATGTCGTTCAAACACTATCAGTAAGAACACCTTCACCGGCTGCCTGCCTGGTATCTACATGAGCGGAGACTGTGACCAGAATACGATCTGTGAGAACACCTTCACCGGCAACGTGTATGGTATCCTGATCTCAGATTCGAACAATAATATCGTGAAAGGGAATTCCATCATCAACAGTATGACCTGTGGGCTGGTCGTAGGTGGTGGATCTGGAAATACCATCTATAACAACTACTTCAACAACCTTCAGAATGTTTTCGTAGCAGGTCACGACAGCACCAACATCTGGAACATCGACCGGACAGCAGGTCCCGACATCATGGGCGGTCCAACGATCGGTGGTAACTTCTGGGGTACGCCGGATGGGACCGGTTTCTCCCAGACTGATCCGGATATCAACAACGACGGCTTCTGCGACGATCCGTATACCATCGGAACAGGCAATATCGATCGTTACCCGCTTCGTTTCTGGCCCCCGACAGTCACCGCCGGCTTCTACGCCTTCGGCCATGTCGGCCAGGCCCCGTATTCGGTCCGGTTCCTGGATCAGTCCGCCGGCTCGCCGACCGCCTGGACGTGGGACTTCGGGGACGGAAGTACTTCAACCGAGCAGAACCCGACCCACATCTACAACCAGACCGGTGCCTACAACGTGGCCCTGACCGCATCGAACGGGTGGGGGAGCGATATGGCGATCCAGTACCGGTGTATCATCGTCAACACGGTGCCGGCTGCCAACTTCACGGCCAATGCGACCGCCGGCCGGACGCCGTTCACCGTGCAGTTCACTGATCAATCCACCGGAGCGAGCGGGTACCAGTGGCAGTTCGGCGACGGCACGACCTCGACCGAGCAGAACCCGGTCCACACCTACACAACCCCGGGCTCCTACACCGTGACGCTGGTCGCCTCTGGTGTGAATTATGGCAGCGTCTACTCGCAGAAGCCGGGGTACATTACGGTCACCGACCCGCCGACGGTCGGGTTCTCGGCGAACGTGACGGCCGGCCTCGCCCCGCTCGCCGTGCAGTTCAACGAGTCGGTGAACGGCTCGGTCCAGTATTATTACTGGCAGTTCGGGGACGGGGGGACTTCGTTCGACAAGGAGCCGATCCATGTTTATAACAAGGCTGGCCTGTACACCGTCTCTTTCTATGCGATCGGTTCGAACGGGTCCCAGGTGAAGACAGTCGATCAGTACATCAATGTCACCTCCCCGGTCATGCCGACTCCGACAACACCGGCGCCGTTGAACACCACGACTGTACCGACGACGATGGTTCCGACTGCAACCGTCACCCCGGTACCAACGAACACCACTGGTGCTCCGACAGGTACGACAGTCGCTCCGACCGCGACTGGCTCGGCATACTACGGTCCGCACACGATCCCCGGGACGCTGCAGGCCGAGGACTATGACCTCGGCGGTGAGGGTGTCGCCTACCATGACACCACCGCCGGAAACGAAGGCGGGATCTACCGTCATGACGACGTCGACATCGAGCAGCTCGATACCGATCACAGTCCGAATGTCGGCTGGATCCGTTCCGGCGAGTGGCTCGCGTACACGGTGCACGTCAGCACCGCCGGCACCTACGACGCCGGCTTCCGGGTGGCTTCATCCCACGCCGGTTCATCTGTCCTGGTGTATGTCGACGATGAGACGACGCCGGTCGCGACCGTGACCGTCCCGAACACCGGCGACTGGCCGATCTTCCGAACCGTCTCGGTGCCGGTCATCCTGCCGGCCGGCACCCACCGGCTGAAGCTTTCGTTCCCGACCGACTTTGTCAACATCAACTGGATCACCTTTGCCCAGAGAGGCTGAACCGAACCTATTTTTTCCAATTTCTGACACAATTTATCAGAGATGCACTTGTCCCGGCATTCAACCCCCCGATGACGCTCGATGATCATCAGTTGGTTCCACCCTGATTGAGGGATGGGGAGAAAAAGAGATCACGCTCGTCTGAGTGGCTGGGAGATTGTTGAGATGTCACGGTTGTAGGTGACGAGACCCGGGTCTGGATGGATCGGCATCTGACCTCATCTGCACGGACAAAGGATAAAAAGGCGTCCTCTCCGTTTCTCATTCCAGCAATAGGTTATATCTAACGAGTACCTGACTCAAAACGGTACCCCCCTCTGGGCACTATCATCTCGAACCGTGCCCCTTCTCCCGGTTCACCGGTCTCGCGAATGGTGATGCCGGTGATATCGAGAATCTCCTTTGAGAGGGAGAGACCAAGTCCGGTGTTCTTCCCAAAACCATGCTCGAAGATCATCTCCTTCTCCTCTGGAACGATACCTTCGCCGTCGTCTTCACAGACGACAACCAGATCATCACCAAGTTCCTGAACAGAGAACCGGATGATCGTGATCTTCCCGCCGTACCGCACCGAATTGTCCACCAGATTATAAAATACCTTGACAACCAGCGGGTCGGCGAACACCTCCAGGTCGGCCGGGAGATCATTCTTCAGTTCGACCTGTCCGAACGGTGTCTGTACGGCTGCAGTGTCGACGAGTGAATGGATGTTCTGCCAGACCGGAGCCATGACACCGATTGCCTCGTATTCTCTGGTGAACAGAATCATGGTGGAAATTCGCTGTAATGTGGTCGAAATTTTTAGAAAAGCATCATCGAGTCCAGGATCGAATAGTTCCATTCTGAGGATGGCCAGGTACCCCATCAGCACGGTGAGCTGATTGGTGATATCATGCCTGGTGAGGCTTGAGAGAAGGGTAAGTTTCCTGTTTGCCAGATGCAGCGCCTCTTCGGCCCGCTTACGTTCGGTGATGTCCCAGAAAGCACCGAGCACCCCGGTGATCTCGCCATTCTTATCTCGCACGACGGTCTTAATCGTATGGATCCAGATATCTCTTCCTTCCAGACGATAAATCTCTTCAAACTCCTCTGTCTGTCCTGTCTCCATCACCCTGATGTCATCGGCATGGTACTTGGCAGCGAACTCTGGCGAAAAGAGGTCGGTGTCCGATCTCCCCACGATCTCGTCGGCATGAATCCCAAAGTCCTGGGCGAACTTTTCATTGCTCGAGACATATCGGTAATCCCTGTCCTTTATGAAGATCTTCTGTGGAATGTTCTCCACGAGGGTTCTGAACTTATCTTCGCTCTTATGCAGATATCCAAGCAGGTCGTCCCGTTCCTTCACCGTCCTGGCGAGTTTGAGGTTACTATAACTGAGTCGGGATATGAAACTCGTAAGTTTCACCAGATACCCCATCAGTTCATCGACTCTCTCCCTGCTGATCCGGGGAACACGGTGATACGCCGCTAAATATTCGTCCCGATCGAACCCGTACTTCAGCGCCTGCTCGATGAAGATGGATTCGTCGACGACCTCATCGTCATAGATGAACTGGCCCATGAAGATGTTGCCCATGTGTTTATCGCCGATATAGAGGGGCGTCACCACATCCCAGAGGTTATTTCTGCACTTGTAGGCTACATATTCCCCCTGTTTCAAATTGTTGGCAAGATGGAGGTCGCTCTCGGTACAGAAACCGGCAGTCACCGGGTTGGCCCGGTGGAATCTGGTACAGATCTCCTGCCAGCCAGAGGCCACGAGCACATTTCCTTTCGTGTCGAGGATCGCCGTGATCACACCGGTCAGCCTGGTGATATCAGTCATGAGCAGTAGAAGGGTCTCGGTATCGATGAGGTCCCCAAGGTCCAGCGAATCCGTGGTATCCTCGGGGGCGAGGAGACTCTCCAGTTTCTGTCTGACCCGTCTGTCGCTCTCCCGCAGCGCCTGCTCCTGTCGGGACAGTTCATCCAGGTTGGCCCGGAGTTCCTCCTCAGTCGCGGTTATCTGTTCATATGAGGCGCAGAGTTCGTCGTTCTTCTTGAGGAGTTCCTCTTCAGTCCGTTTGATCTCGGTGACATCCCGGATCGATTCGATGGCCCCTGTGATGACACCTAAATTATTGTAGAGGGGGGCTGCGGTGAACCATATCTTCGCTCTCTTGCCGTTGAAGAGGGCCGAACTTATCGATTCTCCAACGATCGTCTCTCCGTTCCTCTTCATGGTAGGGTATCGGGCTGCGACGGTTGGATCGTCGTGAAGGATGAGGTCGATTAAACCAGGCCGGCGTTCATGATAGAATGGGATCGCATACTCATACTTCCCTTTTCCCAGCATTTCTGCGGCGCTGACACCGGTCATCTTTTCCATGGCCCGATTCCAGGCGATCACCACTCCCCGGGTATCGATGGCAAACGTGGGATCAGGCAGAAAGTTGAGAATGTCGGCTTCCCGGCGTTCATGATCCCGGATGCTTGCCTCTGCACGTCGCTGCTGGACTGCCAGTCTGACCTTGTGTCCAAGTTCTGCGAACTGTGAGACCGGTTCCCCGCCCTTCTGGAGATAATGGTCCGCACCATTATTGATGGCCTGGATGACCACCTCCTCGCGTCCCCTGCCAGTGAAGAGAATGAACGGGATCGATCCGAACCGTGTCCGCACTTCGATGAGGAACTCGATACCATTCATCCCTGGCATCTGATAATCGGAGATGATAGCATCGAAGTTCTCCTGTTCGAGCATCTGGATCGCTTCAGGTGCGTTCAGTGCGGTCGTTATGGTGAAATCCTTGTATCTCTCCAGGAAGATCCTGCCTACTTCGAGCAGAGAGGGTTCGTCATCGACATAGAGGATATGGTATTGTGCGATCATCTGACCTGAACCTGCATTGAACGGCAAAGATAATAGATATAATGTTTTTCCTCTCCCTCAGGCATATTCGACCAGACCACCCCCGGCTGGGAAGAGGGGGGTGAACCCTCAGGTTGAGTTCTCCTTGAAGGTGCCGGCACAGACCACGTAGTCCCGATTGTCGCTCCCGCGAACCAGTCGGTAATAAGTCGTCTTGTTGAAGAGGTTGAAGTCGGTCGGGTTCGTGTAGACATAGTCGACCCAGCCGGTGGTGTTCTTCAACGCCCCCTGCACGATCCGGTCGCGGAATGGATAGCCAGTGACATCAGTCTTGTTGTGGTAGTTCGTCCCGACCAGTGTCGGGTTGTCAGCATGGGCGACCATCGTCACATTCGTGTCGTAGACGAAGACGTAGAGGTCTTTCTGAGTCTGGTCGCGGTACGGGGCCTCGCCGGCATTGATCCGCCGAAGCGTTCCAGTTGCGTCACCAGCCAGATCGGTGCTAGTCCGGTTGATGAGAGCGGTCACCTGGCTTTCGTTCACCCCCGAGGTCGAAGACCTGACCGCGGTATACCTGTACATGATCCGTTCATAGTCCGAGACTCCGTTCTGGTCCTTCTGGTTCTTCACGTCGTCGAGGCCGTGCTGGAAAGCGCTGACCAGCAGGGGTGAAACATTCCGGTTGAATGCATAATAGAAGTCGCCTCCCCCGATGGTGTATACCTCCTGGAACCGTTCCGGATCAGATACCGTGCTGTTCAGCACCAGCCGGCCCGGGAGCGCTGCATAGGCAAAGAGATCGGTCTCCCCTGAGGCGAGCCGCCTGGCCGCTGATGCAGCATCGGAATCGAGGATCAACCGATCCTTTGTCACACCATGGTCGGCCAGGTACTGGACCGTGATGTCATCGGTGACGGCACCGATCCGATACCGGGTGAGGTCGGTGGTGTTCGTGATCGTGATCTTTCTGGTCTGATCTGCAAAGAGGACGTAGTCATTTCGCCCGATCGGCCCGGCCCACTGGAAGAGGTTCTCCCGGTCAGGGGTCCGTGAGGTTGAGAAGAGGACTGTACTGCTGTTGTTTTGTGCACTCGCATACCCTTCCGTCCAGGGGACGACCCTGACGGAGGTGGCATTTTCCGGAACATCGAGCCTGGAGAGGGCAGCCCTGAGAAGGTCGACCGAGATCCCCTGCGCGGTCCCATTCGCCTCAAAGTTGTACGGCCTGGCCTCTTCGGTCAGATAATTGAGCCGGGCGAGGCCGTACTCTGGCAGGTATTTGGCGAGAATCTGATCGAGATCCTTCTGGGTGGTCTGGTTGAGGGCCTGCTGGAAGGCCTGGACCGTCTGGTCCGAGGTGTTCCGGTTGAACGCATAATAGACCGGATCCTCCCCGATGGTGGCGACCGTCGAGAAGAGGCCGGGCCGGGTCCCTGACTGTGCGATCCAGAAGTGGCCGGCTCCCTCGCCGTAAGCGAAGAGGTCGGTCGTGCCGTTCTGGGTCTGCTGGATCATCGTCAGGGGGTCGGGGGCGATCACAATCTGGTCCTTCGGGACCCCTTGGTCGAGGAGCTTTCCGATTGCTGCATCGTCGGCCTCCACTCCGATCCGGTAGTGTTTCAGATCATCGGTCCCGTTCACGACGACCGGTCGTTCGCGGTAGGAGAAGACCACCGCCTTCTCAGTCAGGACCGGGCCGGCCCACTTGAAGAGCGATTCACGGTCAGAGGTGCGCGAGGTCGCAAAGAGCACCGTGTTCGGTGTGGTGAGCACGGTCTGGTAGGCGCTGGTCCAGCAGGCGACCCGGATATCGGCCGGTCCCTTGCCCATCTCCTTCATCGTCGAGTTCAGCATGTCGACCATGATCCCGGTCGGTGTGTCGTTCTCCAGGTAGTTGTACGGGGGATACTGCTCGGTGTAAAAGGTCAGGTTATCTTGTGTCTCTGTCTTTACTGTTGTGCAGCCCGCACCGATCATCAGAACGACGAGCAGGGCGCCTGCGATGATATACCATCCACGCTTCATCATGTTCGTTAATGAAATGATGCGGGGGCTTCTAAAAGTAGCGAAATTGTTTCAGAGCGCTTCGAGCACCTTCGAGAGACAGGTGGATCGTTTGGTCCCTGACAATCCTCCCAGTGGATTCTGGCCGGGCATCATCTGAAGGTGCCGGCGCCAGACCACGTTGTCCCGTTTGTGGCACCCATCTGCAAACCAGGAGATGGTCATCCTGGTGAAGAAGTTGAAGTCGGTCGGGTTACCGGCAGGGTCGGTTCCGGCCTGGTCGACGGGTGCGGTCACCTGACCCCTGCGTACTTTTCCATGATCCGTTCGTAGTCCGAGACCCCGCTCGTATCCTTCTCGTTCTTCACGCTATCGAGCCCCCGCTGGAAGGCCCTGACCAGCTCTGGCGAGACATTCCGGTTGAATGCATAGTAGAGTTCGCTCCCCCCGATGGTGTATACATTCTGGAACCGTTCCGAATTCGCGACCGTGCTGTTCAGTTCCGTCTGGTTGGGCTCCATGGAATCGGCGAAGAGGTCGATCTCTCCGGAGGCGAGTCGCTGAACCCCTGTTGTTGCATTGGCATCGAGCACCAGCCGATCTTTTGGGACACCATGGTCGGCCAGGTACTTGACTCCGACGTCACCAGTGACGGCTCCGATCCGGTACCGGGCGAGGTCGGCATCGGTCGAGATCGAGATATTTCTGGTCCTGTCCGCAAAGAGAACATAATCGTGCCGCCCGATCGGTCCTGCCCACAGGAAGAGGTTCTCACGTTCAGGGTTTCGGGCGGTCGCGAAGAGGACCGTATCGTTCTTCGTCAGTGTATCTGTATACCCCTCATTCCAGGGGACGATCCTGACTGATGTGGCATTCGCCGGGACACCGAGCCGGGAGAGCGTCGCGTTGAGGAGATCGACCGAGATCCCCTGCACGGTCCCGTTCGCCACGAAGTTGTACGGCCGGGACTCTTCAGTCAGATAATTGAGCCGGGCGAGGCTACGCTCGGGCAGATTTGCATCGAGAACCCGGTCGAGATCGGACTGGATAGACCGGTTGAGGGCCTGCTGGAAGGCCTGGACGGTCTGGTCCGAGGTGTTCCGGTTGAACGCGTAATAGACCGGGTCCTCCCTGATGGTGACGACTGTTGAGAAGAGGCCTGAACTGGTCCCGGACTGTGCGATCCAGTAGTTACCGGCTTCCTCTCCATAGGCGAAGAGGTCGGTCGAGCCGTTCTGGACCTGCCTGATCATGGTCTGGGGGTCTGGAGCGGTCACGATCTGCTCCTTCGGAACCCCGAGGGAAAGGAGGTTCCCGATGACTGCGTCGTTCTCCTCCGCTCCGATCCGGTAGCGTTTCAGATCGGCGGTGCTGTTCACCACGACCGGTCGTTCGCGGTAGGAGAAGGCCACCACCTTATCGGTCAGGACCGGGCCGGCCCACTTGAAGAGCTGCTCACGATCAGAGGTGCGTGTGGTCGAAAAGAGCACCGTATTTTGGGTGGAGAGGACAGTCTGATAGGCACTGGTCCAGCAGGTGACCTTGATGTCGGCCGGCCCCCTGCCCATCTCTGTCATCGTCGAGTTCAGCATGTCGACCATGATCCCGGTTGGCGTGCCGTTCTCCTGGCTACTGAAGGGAGGATACTGATCGGTGTAGAAGACCAGTTTATCTCCGGTTTCGTTCTTTACTGTCGTGCACCCGGCTCCGATCATCAGAACGACGAGCAGGGCGCCTGCAACCATATACCATCCACGCTTCATCATTGTTCGTTAATGGAATGGTGTTGGGGTTTCTAAAAGGAGCTGAATTGTTTCAGAGCGTTTCCAGCACCATCGAGAGATAATCTTTCAACCGTTTGCGATAGGCGGCTCGCTCGATCGCCGTCGCCTGGTGACCGTCCAGCACCAGGATCCGGTCCGCCTGGGCGACCAGGATGTCGAGGGTTCCGGCCGTGAAGACAAGTGCCGTCACCCCCAGGAGTTCCCGCTCCTCGGCGAGCAGGGTCGAGAGCACCCGGACCTTTGAACCCGAGAGGCAGCCTGGCACCAGCAGGTTGGCAGCCGATCGATCCTCATCGAAGACGAGCAGGGGTGCCTCCCCGGCGATCGCCTGCTGGATCTGCGAGGCCATCCCCATCGAGCCGCTTCCCTGGCCGAACGCGGCCTCCGGTGTCCCACTCATCCCGGGAGGGAGGGCTCGAAAGAAGAGGCTCAGGTCGGTCCCTCGCAACTCGGTCGACCCGGCCTCGGCGATGGCGGGCTCGGTTCTTGTGATCACATGCTCCCGGCCGTCACCGAGCTGGTGATCGTCGACACCGGCGATCACGGCCTGGAGCATGGTCGACTTCCCCTGTCCGTTGGACCCGATGATCGCCAGTACCTCCCGCTCCCTGACCCCGAGGCCGGCGATCACCTGGTGGCTGGCCGGCAGTTCCACTTCGACTGGGCCCAGTTTCGGCGGGCAGGTGAACGGGACATGGACCCCGGCCTTGATCCCGGCGACCCGGAAGAAGCAGCGGGCGTCGGTACACTGCCGGGCCGGCCGGGTCCCGTCGCCGATGAACGAGACGAGCCCCAGCGCCGGCAGCTGGTCCCGGAGGAGCCGCTGATCGAGGGCGTTGATCCATTCCCGTTCGAGGAGGCGGAGCGGCACCCGGTCGACGGCCCCGGCGACTCCCTGGATCAGGGCCGCGAGCTCCTCGACGACCCGCCGTTGTTCGCCGGGTTCATCCGGCAGGCCGTATCGGAGAGCCCCGGTCAGGGTCAGGTGAATGCCGTCGGCGTCGGCATAGTTCTGGCTCCCCGCCTTCCAGAGCCCCTCCCCGATCAGGGCAGGGGAGTGTATCAGCGAGTACGGCTCGGTGATCGCCTGATACCTTTGCGGGAACTGTGTTCCTTTCCCGGTCAACGGGTCGAGTCCAGGATCTGGCTGGTTCCGTGCCTTCGTTTTGCACTGCTCGATCAGACAGGCGACCGCCCCGTCCACCCCCCGGGGGTCGAGCGGGAGTTCATCGGTGAGTATGCGGGGAATGAGCACCGGGAGCGAGAACTGGAGGGCCGAGCGGTCGAAGGCCGGCACCAGGTAAGCGGTGGTCCCCCAGGTCACCCGTCGCCGGTCGATCGCCGCCCCCTTCAGGTCCAGGTTTTCGAGCAGGGTCGGGAGGATCTGCTGCCAGGTGGTCATCGCCGCTCTTCAGCGGCAGCCAGGAACCGGCGGACCGCGGCGAGGAACTGCTCCGGCTCTTCCAGATGGTGCTGATGCGAGGCGCCGGCCAAGACGATCATCCCGGCATCGGGGGTCAGCTCCTGATAGAACCGGGTGGTAGCCGGCGTCGCCTCATCGAACTCCCCGCAGGTATAGAGGACCGGGATCGTCAGCGAGGGCAGGCGGTCGGTCAGGTCTGCTGTCCGGAGTGTCCCGGTCACGGTGAACTCGCTCGGCCCCCACATCTGTGCGTAGATCGCTGCACTGCTACCGTCCATACTCCGTTGCAGACAATCTGGCCGTGTTTCGAGGCGGCAGAGATGCTCCTGGTAGTAGGCCGTCATCGCCTCTTGATAGGCTGGCGCAGCAAAGTCTCCTGAAGCCTCGTGGACCCTGACCGCCTCCTGCACTGACTCGGTCATCGCTGCGAGGTATGCCCGCTGGTCGGCGATCCAGCGTGGTGTGCTGATATAGGGGGCAGAGAGGACTGCACTGACGATCCCGGTCGGCCCTTCCCGGACCAGGTAGGCCACCGCCAGCATCGTCCCCCACGACTGCCCGAGCAGGTGGACCGCCTTCAGCCCGAGCGCCTCCCTGACCGCCGCCACCTCGTCGACATACCGCTCGATCGTCCAGAGGGACGGGTCGTCCGGCCGGTCGGACCGGCCGCAGCCGAGCTGGTCGTAGAAGATCACCGGCCGCTCGTCTGCCAGGGCCTCGAGCGGTTCCAGATAGTCATGCGGAAACCCCGGGCCGCCGTGCAGGACCAGCAGTGGTATTCCAGCGGATCCCCCACCGACGATCCGGTACCAGACCTTTCCATCCGGGGTCTGGATGAACCCTTCCTCGTCACGCTGCTCTCTGTTCTCATCAGTCCCTGGCCCGGTGTGCATATTTCAAAATTGTGTTCGCGGATGAATAACCGTTCTGGTAGAACCGTTCCGGTCTGCCCGGTCCGGCCCCGCGTTCACCCGTTGTAGTTGTGGAAGTAATGGTCGATGTAGGCCTGCTTCCGGTGCTCGCTCGCCCCCCGCGAGATGTAGCCGGCCTCGGGCGTCTGCAGGGCAGGGCAGAACCCGCAGAACCCTGCATCGATCTCGCTGGACTTCTCCCTGACCGGGCAGTAGTAGATCCCGTCTTCGCATTCGACGGTGTCGCCGCCCGGGAAGGGCGTGCCGACCGGGTGGGCGGGTTCATCGAGGACGAAGATGCAGAAGCCGGCGAGCAGGTAGTTGAGGAACGCCAGTCGCGGGCCCTTCTCTTCTGCCCGGGCGCTGCATGCGGCGGCGACCATCGCCCAGTACCGGCTGTTCTCCGGGCTGACGGGGATGTCCATCCGCGAGAACGCCCCCTGCTGGGAGAGGAGCCGGATCTGCTGGTAGGTGCCGAGGAGGTGCTCGGTCACCTTCAGATAGAGCGGTTCCCGGTAATCCTCGTCGATATCCCTGATCTTCGTCTTGAAGTTCCTCTGCATCTGCCTGATGTCGGCGGGGGTGTACAGCAGCACGATCGCGGCCAGGGCGGTGCCGAGTTCGCCTCTCGTGGCCGGGCCGGCGAGAAGATCGCACTCCTCCCGGATCATCCCGGCCGCTGGGGTATCTCTTCTGGTCTTATTCAGGAACGGAAATCGATGGATGGTCATACCACGCACTGCCTCTCAGGTGAAGATCTCTCGGCGACGATTGGTATAAAGGAATTCTTCGGGAACCGGTTCTGTTGCGTCTACCGATGATCGGCAGATCGAGAATCGGGGTGCTGACCGCTGACGCCCGGCTCGCAGGTTCGCATGCCGGTCATGATGCCGGCAGCCCGCCGGTCGGGTGGCGGAGCCGCTTGTACACCTCCATCACGACCAGGATCAAGGCTGCGATCGCGATCAGCACCCCCCAGGCCGCCGGGCTGATCGGATCGATCCGGAGAACCCCGGCCAGCACGGGTGTATACATCGCCGCGGCATTGACCAGCGCGGCCCCGATCACCGTGAGGACCAGGAAGGGGTTGCGGGAGGGCGGGATACGGAACGCGGACATCGTCTCGGACCGGGCGTTGAAGACCTGGAAGTTCTCGAAGAGCACGAAGAGGACGAGGAGCAGGGTTCGGGCCGGGCCCTCGTCCATTCCCGTTCCAAGCAGCCAGGCCCAGACCGCGAACCCGGCCATACTCATGGTCGCGGCGGCGATCAGGGTCTCTTCGAGCATTAACCGATCGAAGAGCCCCTGCTCAGGCGGTCGTGGCGGTCGCTGCATCGCCCCGGTTTCGCCCGGCTCGAAGGCAAGGCCGACGTGCTGGATCCCGTTGGTGACGAGGTTGAGCCAGAGGATCTGGATCGCGGTGAGGGGGAGGGGAAGGACGGCGATGGTGGAGAGGAGGAAGAGAAACACCTCGGCCGCCCCGGTCGAGACCAGGAGATAGGTGACCTTCCGGACGTTATCGTAGGCGAACCGCCCTTCCTCGATCCCGGCGACGATCGAACTGAACCGGTCGTCGACCACGATCATCGAGGCTGTGTCCTTTGCTATGTCCGTCCCCGAGCCCATCGCGACCCCGATGTTCGCCCGTCGAAGGGCCGGGGCGTCGTTGACCCCGTCGCCGGTCACGGCCACGAAATGGCCGAGTTTGAGCAGCGCCTCGACGATCGCAAGCTTCTGAAGCGGGGCGACCCGGGCGAAGACCGTTGCCGACCCGACCCGGTCGAGATAGGCCGGCACCTCGATCGAGCCGAGCGCTTCGAGGTCGGTGCCGGTCGCCACCTCCTCGTCCTTCTCGGCGATACCAAGGGCCCGGGCGATCGCGAGCGCCGTGGCCGGGTGATCGCCGGTCACCATCACGACTCGGATCCCGGCCTCCTGGCACTCTGCTATCGCGTCGGCCGCGTCCGGTCTTATGGGGTCGATGAACCCGGCGAGCCCGAGGAAGACGAGCGGGGGGAGGCCAGCTTCCCAGTCCCCTGTGACCTCGCCCTCGGCGACGGCGAGTACCCGGAACCCCCCGGTCGAGAGCGATCCGGCGGCCTGCTCGACCAGGCGACGGTCGAGGGGGACCGGACCATGTGGCGTCGCCATCGCGGTGCAGTGGGGCAGGAGGTTCTCAAGGGCACCTTTCACGACCATCCGCCGTTCGCCGTTCGTCTCTACCATGGCCGCGGCGTACCGTCGCTCGGACTCGTAGGGGATCCGGTGGATGATGGGTGTCGACGCCCGGACGACCGCAGGATCGAGCCCGAGTTTGTATCCGATGGCGAGAAACGCGATGTCGATCGAGTCGCCATGGTTCCGCCAACGACCGTTGGCCTGTTCGAGATCGGCCTCGTTCGCGAGGATCGCGGCGATCCCGAACCGGACGAGGAGGTCCTCCTCCCCCGGGGCGCCCTCGACCATTCCCTCGCCCGTGTACCCGGTGCCGGTCACAGGGTGGAGCGAGCCGGTCGGGAGCCAGATTCTCGCGAGGGTCTGCTCATTGACGGTGAGAGTCCCGGTCTTGTCGCTCGCGATGCAGGTGCAGCTCCCGAGGCTCTCGACCGCGGTCATCCGCCGGACGATCACATTCCGCCGTGCCATGCGTGAGGCAGCGATCGAGAGCACGACTGTGAGCGCGACCGGCAGCCCCTCGGGGATGGCAGAGACCGCGAGGGCCACAACGAAGAAGACGACCTCGACGAGGGGCATGCCCCGAACGTACGCGATCGCGCCGAGGAGGGCGCCGGCGCCGACGACGGCGATGATGATCTTCTGAGAGAACTGTTCCATCCTGAGCACGAGGGGCGGTTTCGCACCTTCGACCTGGGCGATGGAGGTCGCGATCTGGCCCATCTGTGTATATCCGGCTGTGGCCACAACGATCCCGGCGGTCCGCCCGGACGTGACCGTGCTGCCGGCGAAGGCCATGGTCCACCGGTCGGCGACCGGGGTCTCGGGGGGGAGTCCCTCCCCGGTCCCCTTCTCGACCGCGACCGACTCGCCCGTCAGTAGGGACTCGTCGATCCAGAGGTTCTGGGCCTCGAGGAGCCTGAGATCCGCGGGGAGACGCCGGCCTGATTCGAGGAGGACGACATCGCCGGGGACCAGATCCTCGGCCGGTACCTCTTCGGTTCTTCCCGAACGAAGGATCGTCGAACTGGTTGTCAGCAGGCTGCGGAGCGCATGGGCGCTCTGTTCGGCCTTCCATTCCTGGATGGTCCCAACGGCCGTGTTCACCAGCACCACGATCAGGATGAAGACAGTGTCCGTGGCGTCCCCAACCGCCAGGGAGATGCCGGCCGCGATCAGGAGGATGTAGATCAGGGGGCTCTTGAACTGGTTGAAGATGAGAAGGAGGAGTGACGGCGGAGCTCGCTCAGGGAGCCGGTTCGGCCCGAACCGTTGCCGTCGGCGGGCCGCTTCCTCGTCGCTCAGGCCTGCGGCGTTCGACCTGAGCCGTTCGAGGAGCGTGGTCCGGTCGAACACATGCCACGCGATCGTCTCCAGTACTGCCTGCCTCCCCCACATAGGCCAGATACTGAATCCAATGAAATATGAAGGTATCTCCATCACCTTCGGCCTCGCGGACCGGGCAGGGGCTCATGGATCGCGTGCTCCAGGGGCCGCCGGATACGATACCTTCTCTTTGATTCCAGTTCACCTGGCGGCGCCCCGATCGCCCCACGGTTCACTCCCCTGCATCGATGCAGGCTCCACTGGCGTCATAGGTGCCGTATTCTCCCCGGTAGAACCAGTTCCGATAGATGATGGGCGTGATCACCGTCGTCAGCAGACTCATGATCACGAGGACAACATAGATGCCCTGGTCGATGATACCGGCATTCAGCCCGATCAGAGCGACGATCATCGCTACCTCTCCACGGGGTGACATCGTCGATGACAGCCGCCCCGATGATCACCTTGGCCGCCTCGGTGTGGAGTTTATCCAGTTTTCCGAGCACGTTCGTGGTGATGGCGATACCGGTAGCCGTCAGGGGGATGCCGATGAAGATCGCACTGGCTGAACTGTTGCCGAAGAGAACGGCAAGCCCCCAACCGCAGAACCAGGGCACGATCACTCCCACGAGGGCGATGGCAAAATTTTCGGATGCACGATCTCGCGAAGGTTGAACTCAAACCCGATGACGAAGAGGAGTACGACCACTCCAGGATGGGCGAGGCTCTGTATAAAGTCAGTATAGGGTGATCCAGTCAGTGCACTGGGCCCACCAGGATCCCGACGAGGATCAACCCGATCACCGCGAACTGGTTGATGCGTGATCCGAGAAGATACTCTCCGAGGGCTACGAACAGGAAGGAGGTTCATCTGAAATTCCGGGGAGATAAAGAGGTCTTCCTTTGGATACAGATGGGGGATGCCGGTACATATCCTTATTTATCCCCCACCGGTACCTGACCGGAAAATGGGGAGTTTACTGGCTCTACCTGATGACGATCGAGACCTATCCTGGTTGTCGGTCAGGGTCGCGATACACCCTGCAGGAAAGGTATAACCGTCTCTGCGTACCTGATAGCCCTTATGAAGCGACTGCTTGGTGAAGATGAGGGATATGCCCTGCTCAGCAGGGTCGGGGTACCGGTCCCGCAACACCGGCGGGTTACGAGTACTCCAGAAGCGGAGGACGCGGCAGAGGCAATCGGGTTTCCGGTGGTGCTCAAGGTCGTCTCGGCGGAGGTGGTTCACAAGACCGATGCCGGCGGGGTGGTGATGAACCTCTCCGACCGGGCTGCGGTGAGGATAGCCTACCAACAAATATCGACACAGGTGGCTGCTGCGATCCCCGGGGCTGTCATCGAGGGTTTTCTCGTCGAAGAGCAGGTACGGCCAGGGCTCGAACTGTTCATCGGCGGCCGGACCGACCCTTCCTTTGGGAAGGTGATCACCTTCGGCCTCGGCGGCGTCCTGGTCGAGTTGATCCATGACGTCACGATCCGGGTGCTCCCGGTCGATCGGGACGATGTCTCCAGCATGATTCGGGGTATCAAGGGGTACCCGCTGATCAGGGGCTTCCGGTCCAGTCCTCCCCTCGATGAAGCACTGCTGGTCGACCTGATCCTTGCGATCACCACCTGGTTCGGTTCGGAACCGACCATCACCGAGTTCGACATCAACCCGCTCCGCCTCTATCGGGATCAGGCGGTCGCTGTGGACGCACGGTTTTACGAAGATCCTGAGGGGATCTATCCCGCGTGCAGCGAGCACGCGCTGGTGGATCCTTCCTTCTTCCTCCCCTCTGCGATCGCGGTCGTCGGGGCGACAGCCGACCCGGCCAAGATCGGGTACGCGGTCCTTCGAAACCTGCTCTCGTTCCCGGGACAACTGTACCCGGTGAACCCGCACTATCCGGAGATCCTGGGCAGGAAGGCCTATCCATCCCTGCTGGCCATCCCCGGGCCGGTGGGAATGGTGGTCGTGACCGTCCCTGCCACCGCGGTGCCGGGGGTGATCCGGGAGGCCGCCAAAAAGCAGGTTCGGATTGCCGTGATCATCTCGGCCGGGTTCCGGGAGACCGGGGAGGCCGGCCGGGTTCTCGAGGAAGAGGTGATCGCGCTGGCCACAGCGAATTCGATCCGGGTCGTCGGCCCGAACTCCCTCGGGATCATGCTTCCGGGTGCCAGGATCAACACCACCTTCGATCCGGTGACCCCGAAGGGCGGGTATCTGGCGTTCATCTCCCAGAGCGGGGCAGTGATCACGATGATCGTCGACTGGTCGCTCCCGGTCGGGATCGGCTTCTCCCTGGTGGCCAGCGTCGGTAACCAGGCTGACCTCGGGTTCCAGGACTATCTGAAACTGGCAGAACAGGATCCTGCCACAAAGGCGGTGATCCTTTATATCGAGGAACTGCGGGACGGGTGCGGGTTTCTGAAGGTGGCTCGTCGGATCACCGTGACCAAACCGGTGATCGCCGTCAAAGCGGGCTCATCGGCGATCGGACGGACCTCGGCCTCATCCCATACAGGATCCCTGGCAGGTGACGACCCGGTCTACCGGGCCGCGCTCACCCAGGCCGGCGTCGTGATGGCCCGATCGCTCACCGAGGCATTTCTGGCCGGCAGGCTCCTCGTCTCCGAGGGATACCCTGCCGGTCGGAGGACGATCGTCATCACCAGCGCCGGGGGATTTGCCGTCCTCGCCTCCGACTACGCGGCCCTCAACGGGATCGACCTGGTCCCTCTCCCCGATGAGGTGCTGACGGCGCTGAACCAGTTCCTTCCGGATAAATGGAATCACCAGAACCCGATGGATATCGTCGGGGACGCCGGCACCGACCGGTTTGCCCGGGTCTTTGACCTGCTGATCGAACGGCGGGACTTCTGGGATATCGCCGTGGTGATCGCCGTCCCCACGGCGGTCGTCGACCTGGCCGACCTGGCCCGTGAGGTGGTGAAATTTTCAAAAGGCACCGACCGGATGGTCGTCGGGTGTCTGCTCGGCGGCGACAGCGTCGCCGCCGGGGTACAGATCCTTCGCGATCACCGGGTCGAGAACTTCACCGACCTCGAGGTGGCCTTCCGGGTGGTCGGGGCAATCCTCGCCTCGCGGTAGGGTATACACAACCCATTAATCCTCTGTTGACTGATTCTCTAGGAATGGGTCAGTTGACTGTGGATATCGGCGGACGCCCGGGCGCTGACTGCCGCGGGTTCTGTGAGTACTGTTACTTCAAGCATGTTCGGGACCCGGCCCCACTCGGATGCCGGCACTGCCTTCCGTTTCAGGTCGGATGCCAGTACTGCACCAGCATGGTTCGGGAGCAGTACGATGGGTTCCGGTCGTTCCGCGATGTGACCGATGCGGCACTGGCAGATCTTCAGCTGACTGACGGGGACCTGACCAGGATCACGATCAGCGGCGGTGGCGACCCAAGCTGTTATCCGCACTTCGGGGACCTCGTTGATGTGCTCGGTGCGATGGAGGCCCCACTCCATATCGGGTATACCAGCGGGAAAGGGTTCGATGACCCGGCCATCGCCGGAAAGATGATCGACGCCGGCCTCTCCGAGGTCTCGTTCACGCTCTTCGCTGCCAACGCCGATCTCCGGAAGCAGTACATGCACGACCCGACCCCGGAGGTCTCGCTGGACGTGGTCGAAAAACTCGCCGGGGAGATCGATCTCTACGCGGCGGCTGTGATCCTGCCAGGGATCAACGACGGATATACCCTGTACAAGACCTGCGAATGGCTCGAAGACCGCGGGGCCAAGGGGCTGATCCTGATGCGGTTTGCGAACACCGCCGACCAGGGACTGATCCTCGGGAACGCACCGGTGATGGAGGGTGCGAGGACGCAGAGTGTCGACTCGTTCCGTCAACTGGTCAATGACATCAGCGATGCGTTTGCCATGAAGATCACCGGTACACCCCTCTATGACCCTGAGTTCGGTTCTCCATTCGCTATCCTGAGTGAGCCCGACCTGATCGACAAGCTGCCGCGGATCTCCGGGACGGCCTCGGTGATCACCGGTGCCGTGGCGGCCCCGTTCCTGAAATCTGTGCTTGAGCAGCGCGGAGACCGGGCCACCGTGGTTCCTGTCGCGCAGGAGATCGCATGCCTGATCACGATCCGGGATCTCGAAGCGCTCGATCTATCTGATCTCGAGGAGACCGTGGTGATCCCGGGACGTGCGTTTGTGCATGATGCTGAGGCAGTCCGTATCCTCTCGGCTGATGGGGTGCAGCGGACGGTCGTCCGGGGTCCAGAGATGCTGACGGCGGATGGCGAGACCTCAATGGGGATGACTCGGACCGGGGTGCTCCAGATCGAGCTCGACGGGTTCCGGGAGTTGATCTGTACGATCAACCAGTATGGAGACCGGTGACTGGGGCCGGCTCCCCTTTACAGGGTTGGAATCAGGTAGATGAAGGTCAGGACCAGCAGGGTGAAGAGGAGCGCGAGCGGTAAAACCACGGCCAGCACCGCCCTCCTGGTTGAGAGGGCGTGCACCTCCCGGATCCCTATGACGAAGAGGGAGAGCGACCATATGTCGGCGATATAAGATCCGATCAGCGGGATCCAGCCGGTTACCATCAGCGGGGTGAACGAGAGGAGACAGGCGCTCAGGGTCTCCTTCATCGAGCCTGACCCACCGAGGGCCCGTGAGGTGAGGTGAACAGTGATCCCAAGGAAGAGCGCCCAGGCGCACGACCCGAGGAGCAGTCCGAAGAAGTACAGCACCACGGCATAGGGCGGGGTCTGTGCTGCCCCTGACGAGAAGAGGGCCGTGCCTGTCAGCAATCCCACGACGGTCGTCAGGAATGCGTAGGCCATCACCACCTGCAGGTAGTAGACGAGCGCTTCCGATGTCGGCATCCGGCTGTGGTCGTGGTATGCGCCGACTGGTGAGACGAGTATCTCCTTGATCACTGTGATGAATGGTGTTGTCGTGATCTCAGCCTCTCAACTGGGCATCTGCAGGGTGGAGGATCCAACCATCAGGTAGGCGGCGGCCAGGATTCCAAGGACGAAGATAACTCCAACCGGGAGCAGGACGGCGATCGCAGCCCTCCTGGTGGTGAGATGGTGATAGTCCCTGACTCCTGCGATCATCAGCACCAGTGACCAGATGTCAGCGATGATCGATCCGACGATCGGAACCCAACCGATCACTCCCGCCGGTGTCGACGAGAGGGCGACGGCACGCAGGGTGTCTGTCCACTCCCCATCCCCGCCAACGATCCGTGCGCAGCCATGGAAGACCAGCACCATGATGACGAGGGAGATGATCATTCCTGCGAATAGGGTGACCGGGTAGATGAGCAGAGAGACGGGCACCTGCAGGTCCACTGCCGTCGTAACTCCTACAGAGGAGAGCAGTCCGGCCACGATGGTACAGAGGAGAGAGAAGGCCAGGCTGATCTCAAGGTAGTAGAGCAACATGTCCTGAATCGTCGTCTCTTTCTGCTCCAGCAGGGTCTGGACAGGTGCGATGGTCATTCCTTTGATCGTAGTTATGAAGGGTATCGACATGGTCTCTCCTGTAATATGGAGATGGTATGGTCGGCAGCGTTAAAGAGTCTTTTTCGCCTTTCTCCTGGATCGATCATCTCTCCAGCCCGCCTCGATCGGAATACACTTATTCTTCAAAGCGAATTGTTCCATAACGCTCGCGTGATCGTGGGTATGAGTGGACCTGATGGCGAAGATCTGCTGTAAAGACTGTCAATATTATCATGCAGGGATATACCCGTCGACCGCTGGAGAGTGCCGGCGCCGGGCGCCGGTCTTCTCCCTGCGCCGCACCTGTGCTTTTCCCCGTGTGCGTGAGGACTGCTGGTGCGGGGAGTTTGTTGGAGAGTCCACGCAGAACCCGGAGCCGGTGCGCCCGGTGCAGATCCGGACCCGGCCTGTGGCCGACTCGTTCCCGGTCGACGAGAACGCCGGTGAGTTCGGAGATATCTGGCTCCCGTGACATTGTTTGTCCGGGTCACTGGTATCATTCGACCATGCGGGCAACTATCGGGAGCAAAAAATTGGCAAGGGTTAGGTACTGGCAATCGGGATAATGAACCAACTGCAGACGGGCATTCCTCAGTTCCAGGTGGAGTCGGAGTCGACAGCATCTGCAGAGTGAGTTTTGGAACATCATTATCACAACCTCATCACAACCTTTTTTGTCTTGCGCTGTGATATTCTCCTTCATTCTGATACTATGCGAACCCTCGTCCTGTCCGGGATCCTGATCCTGCTGCTCATCTGCCTCTCCCCTGCAGTGGCAGCTGATACCACCCAGACACCCACGGTGAATATCACCACGGTCGCTGTCACTACCTCGATACCGGTGAATACTGTCATTCCAGTTAACACCACTGAGTCCGTCACCTCCACCCCGGTGCCGTTCGTCTCTGACGGGTCCCACTACGACATCCATGTCACCAACCTGGATGTGCTGGCCCAGGCCGTGACCCTCGTCAACAACGGCACCCTGCCGGTTCCGCTGGATAACTGGTTCATCGTGAACAGCGGGATCTCACAGATCTATACATTCCCGAACTTCACCCTCCAGCCGAGTGCGACAGTGATCGTCTACACCGGCACCGGCGTCAACTCCGCCACCAGCCTCTACTGGGGACTGAACGGCACGGTCTGGAACCAGAATGGGGACACCGCCACCCTCTTCGACGACCTCGGGACGGTCATCAGCGTCTGCTCTGCCACGTCGGGAGGAGCCACCCCGACCCCGGTCCCAACGACTGTGGTGACCACCATCCCGACATCTGCGCATGGAACGCCCCGGTACCATGCCGGGGACGTGATCTGGACCGATTATACCCGGCAGGACAAATACTGGGTGATCCTGGCCTATGACAACGCCACCGACAAGTACGGCCGTTCGGTCATCCTCCCCAACCGGGACGGGACCTGGGGGCATCTGGTCACGTCCGATATTCTCTGGGACGACCGGCTCTATGTCGAGACCTATTACCCGGTGCTGATGGTGCATCTCGACCCACTGAAGATCGTCATCGGGGACTTCACCGTAGTCACGCCGACGCCGGGACCGTCGGTCACCCCGACACCAGATCCGCGGAGCGGTGGCTTCACGGCCATGGACATCTTCAAGAAACCGGCAGACGCGGATTACAAGCGGACGCATCAGACCGGGCCGAAGATCAACTTCATCCGGTGGTATCCGCCATGGGCGCGGGGTTGAATCGGACGTTCCTTTTTTTTAAAATCACTACTGTTCTGCCCGGCCTTTAGTCAACGGAGGGAGAGAGATCTTCCTCGATCCTCCACAGGAGAGGCCGGGATCGGCTGATCGTTACGGTTGAAATCTCTCTCCTGAACCAGCAGAACCAGACCGATCATCATTTTGTCCTAGAAACTCCCTGCTGCAGATTCATCTCGCTGTTTACCAGTTCAACCTGGTTGCTCGGAGAGGAGACTGGGCGATCGTGCAGGAACAGGAGAATTTCAGTCCGGGCCTTCTGTCAACGATCAGAGGGATTGCGGTGCCTTTGACTGTTTGCCTGGTATGTTCTTCAATAATGTGTATTCTGCGGGATGCCGATCGATCCATTAATCTAGAACCCTCAGTCATACTAGCCTTTATCGGTGGAATGATATTATGACTGAAATAGGGAAACATTGGAGATCACCTGCATATATACTGGTAATTGCTGTGATCCTATCCGGCCTCGTTCTTGGTGCTGGATGTACGCAGAAAAGCCCGGAACCCGGTATTGTGCAGAACAACTCCAGTGGTGAAGTGATCAACTCCAGTATTGTGAAGATTGACGCCGGCCCTATTTCGGGGGTGAATCAGAGCGGGATCTCGACATATTTTGGTATACCCTACGCGGCTCCCCCGGTGGGAGACCTCAGGTGGCGACCTCCTGCGGCAGTGCAGCCCTGGACCGGCGTGAAGGAGACGAAGACGTTTGCAGCGAACCCTCCCCAGCCGATCACGCCGAACTCCACAACTGGTGAACCCGTGATGAGCGAGGATTGCCTGTACCTCAATGTCTGGACTCCTGCAAAGAGTGCTGATGAAAAACTGCCGGTGATGGTCTTCTTCTATGGTGGGGCATTCGGAGAGGTGGAAGGAACGGGTATGGTATCGCTCTTTAATGGGACAACCCTTGCACAGAAAGGGGTTACCGTCGTCACCGTCAATTACCGGCTTGGCGCTCTCGGGTTCCTTGCTCATCCCCAGCTGGATGCAGAGTCCCCAAACAACAGCTCGGGCAACTACGGGATCCTCGACCAGATTGCAGCCCTGCAGTGGGTGCAGCGCAATATCGGAGCGTTCGGCGGCGACCCGTCCCGGGTGACCATATTCGGGCAATCTGCAGGAGGAGAGAGTGTCCTCATCCATCTGGTCAGCCCGCAGAGTAAAGGGCTCTACCAGCAGGCACTCGTCGAAAGCGGCCCCTTCTGGGCGAACGGGCCTACTATCGACAACGTCCATTCAAAGGCCGACGCCGAACAGTTTGGAGTTGAATACGCCAACAGCCTTGGATTATCCGGCCCGGATACAATTTTGAAGATGCGGAATCTGAGTGTCGCAGCCCTGATCAATGCTACACCCTGGCCGGCGTCCTCATGGGAGAACACGCACACCCTTAAGTTTGAGCCAACGATCGACGGATGGATCCTTCCTGACTCAGTGGACAATCTGTTCCGCCTCCACCGCGAGAACCCGGTTCCCTTCGTCATCGGGACGAACGCCAATGACGGGGTCACCCTCTCCGCGAATGCGAACATGACTGTTCCGGAGTACACATCACTCATCAGGGGTTATTTCGGGAAGGACGCAGATGCTGTGCTCGCGCAGTATTCTGCCAATTCAACCCAGGAGGTCCAGGCCCGCCTGGCCCAGATTATGACTCGCTACGACTTTGCCGACTCTGCAAAGTTCGCGGCCGGATCGATGGCAGACCTGAACAAGAACACGTACCTGTACCGGTACTCCTATGCACTGCCCGGCCAGCCGGATGGGGCATTCCATGGCAGCGAGACGCTGTTGTTATTCGGGCTCGAGTCCCAGCTCAAAGCAGATCCGGCGGTCAGTGACAATATTGTCGACCTCTGGACCCGGTTTGCAAAGACCGGCAACCCGAACGGCGGCATGAATGTGACCTGGCCACAGTACAACAATCAGACCGGTCAGTATCTGGATATCAATACTACTCCCCAGGTGAAAACCGGGTATTAGACCTCCCTTTTTTAATGTCACACCCCATCATCGAAGAGATGTCTGGACGCCTTATTCTCTGAGACAATACAGGGCTTGAGCAAATGAAGAGAGGGAACCTGTAAGCGGGGCAGACGGTCCCGACCTTTTTCGCAATCGGGATCAGTTCGCGGTCACGAAGTGCCTGCAGCGACTATCACAGTTTAAAGCGGCGAACGAGGTGCCGGTGCCGGTCCTACCTGCTGGTCTTCATGTTTCCTTTTGTCCCTTGAGTTCCTCTATGCTGATCGAAGGGTTACGGTACCGCTGCCGGGTAGCGGTACGGGAGCCAGCCTGGATCGCTCCTGCCGGGCAGAGGTGGATACACCCGCAGCAGAGTTCGCAGTGGTGTTTCCAGACGGGTTTTTTGTCCACCATCTCGATGTTTTCAGCCGGGCAGATGGCTGCACAGGTTCCGCATGATGTGCAGTGCTCATTGACAGAGAATTTTCGGTCATCATCGTGGACATGTGCTGTGAAACGCGGGTACATGAGGGTGTGAAGGATGCTGAAGAGGAGGGAAGAGGGTAATCTCCTCGGTTCACAGCGATTGATCATCGCTGTAATTGCCGCGATCTGTTCATCAGCCATAGCGAGAAGTTTCTCCCGCTTTTTTCCGATAGGGGAACCGTACATCAGGATATAATTGCCGGGCATTTTTACCATGAACCCAGCATCCAGACCCCTGTCCTGCCTTTTTTTCAGGATGCTATCGAGCTGGTGCAATGTCGACGGTCCGCCGGAACCTCCGAACGTGACCACAGAGAAGACGTACTGTGCCTGCGAGCGATCGAGGCGTTCAGCAAATTCGGCTACCATCACCGGAAGGCCGGTAAAGTAAACCGGGCTTACTATTCCGACCCGGTCAACACCTGGGATAATATCCCCTGTTGTGTCCCTGTACGATGCAATTGGGACCAGTTCGCAGTCACCAAGTGCTGCGCCGATCTCTTTTGCAGCGGCAAGAGAGTTGCCGGTGCCGGTAAAATAATAGATGATGGTCTTCATGGACTCCTCCGTGAGAGTGGACAGGAACGTTTTAGGGCGTTTCCCTGAGTTCTTAAGAGTATCTTCCGGCAAGGATGAAGGTATCGACAGAACCTGCGCAAACAGTTCCTGAAGTCTTCCAGGTATAATCTGGATGAAATTCATTTTCGACGATCGTGTGGGTCGCCCTGCCGTCTTTGTAGCACTTCAGGTGTTCGAGCAGGTCGACCGCATTGATCCTCATAGTGATGAGTTCAGCATATTGGAACGATTCGTTCTCCTTCTCATCTCTCTTTCCAGAAAACCACAATGCCGTTTTCCATCTATTTGCAGCAACGAATATTCTGCCTCTCCTCCCCGAGAGCAGGAGGTAATGAAGATTACGGTTAAAAATGGACTGGACCATTGAATGGAATTATCGGACCATTTGAAGAGGAACTCAAAGGTCATTCCCCATAAACAGTTCCCGATCCGTGGGTCCGTGCATGCTCGGGTTACTCCTGGTCAGAAATGAGGACGGTCTGGAGAACGGGTGCAGTTGAGGTGAGGAGATTTTTATTACTCTATGGACCAGAGAAAAATCATACGAAATGGTATTATAAATCGGGACACCTGAATCTTACCGGTATTCTGGCCGTGTTTAAGGGAAATTTGGTTGAATCTGATGCGATTTATATACGAGGGGTAGTGAATGAGAGATGAACATTCTATCAAAGTAACAAAAGAGAGAAGGGACGACATGATCTCTGAGATCAGGACTTTTTCTAAAGAGAGAGATGAAGAGATCGGAAATTTGGCGGCGGATCTGATTCTGGATTTCATACTGGAAAAATTAGCACCGGAATTTTACAATCAGGGCGTGTATGATTCTCACACCTACATGGTAGACGCGGTTGAAGATCTCCTGTCAATCCGGAAATAAAGGGGTTTGCGATATTTTCAATCGCGACACACGATTGAGATCGTACATCGGCCAATCTCCGTGGATCTATCTTCTGCCTGGTGGTTGCAACCGGTGACTGGGGCATCCCGGCAAGCCTGTGTGAATGAAGTGGGCTCTGGTCAGGGGATACCCGGGACGTTTCATCCATATGACGCCAATCTGATTCCTGTCTACTGGACTGGTACCGACCAGAACCGGGTGAGGGTCTGATTGATCTGTTCCTCCTTCTGGCTGACCACGGCGGCCTGTGTATAGATCTGGTAGTCGAGCTTCACCTTCTGCTGGTAGTCCTGCGTGCTCTTCGACTGCTGCTGGAGATCCTGGAAGGCTGAAGAGGCCTGGGAATACTCATCCTGTGCGGTCAGGTACTCTTCTTTTGCGTTCAGAAAATCCTGAAACGCGGTGGTGTTGTTGAAGGTGAGGCCCGTGTAATAGTACCGGTTCTGGTCGTAGGTGACCACCGCACCGCTGGCCGGGTCGCCGGCGAGCCATGTTGTGGTGTTGGCGATCGTGCCGTTCGCGCTCTTGGTACTGTTGTTCACCCCTGCAAGCACCCAGGCTCGGTTAACCTCCTCTCTACCTGAGATCTGCCGATCGATCGCCCCGGCCTGCATCCTTGCCGTGATCCCTTTCGCCTTGAGCAGTCCCACCAGGTCGATCGTCTCCTGGCCGGTCTCTGCAAGTGAGGTGTCGTTGGAGGGGTGGGTTGTATGATACTGCTGAAGAACATCGCTGAAGATCGCCCGGTCGGTCGACTCCTGTACCGGGTGCTGAGGCGTGGTTCCAATCAGGGTTGCCACGATCACACAGACGATCAGTGCAACAGCGATGCCGACCGTTCTGAGCGGCAGATTTGACCGTCCTGCCGCCCCGGTCTCGTCATCACCTCTCCGAACGGGGGTACTTCCGTCCTCGCGTCGAGGGGTCCAGTCCTTGGTGAGGTCGTTTTGATGACTTCCGCCCGTCCCGTTCAGACAGTACGGGCAGAGGGTGACATTATCCTGAATCTCTTTTCCACAGTGGGTACAGCGTTGCATGGCGGTTCACGTTTCTATTGATCGATAGACAGTACACTTCGTGCCTCCGGTTCAATGAGTGTTTCGGAAGAGACCAGTACCCATACCTGCTCAGGGTCCTGGGAAAATCGAAAGGATTAACCCGGCAGTCAGCGTCAGCTGGCATGATGTATTGCAGACAGTGGAACGCGGTGCGGCGGTATGCACCGGGAACGGAGTGGTCGGCGTGACCGGGTCGAAGGTGTGTGGCTGCGATGAAGGGGGAATGGAGGCGATGGTGCTGACAGCCTCCCTTGATGCGTCCAGTGCCCGCATGCCGGGGAACGATCCGGTCTTCTTTGATGCCGGGTTCCCGGTGAGAGCCCCCCCGGATGAGGTGAAGCGGGCTGTCGACGAGATGACGCAGATCTGTTCCGGGATCGTGGCAGGACGGATAGAGCCGGTCGCCCAGCAGATAACACACTCGGCCGGGTTGGTGTCTGGGGGCTGGGTAGAGATCTTCTCACTTGAGTTCCGGTATATCGATAACCACGGGCTGTGTGACTGGAAGGTTCGGCCGATGGTGAACCCGAGACTGATCATGATCGAGGACGGATTCATCACTCAACTTGCAGAGGCGTGTGCAGAACGTTGCGCTTCGGTGGTGGCCGGCCGTTTATCCGATTGTGCCGCGGTCAGGACCTGGACCATACTATAAGTCCCCAGCAGTCATTCCCGCATCTTCTCTTCAGGTTCTGATCTGCCAGACGCCGCCAGGGAAGAGTTCTCCCATGAAACCACACAATTTACTGATGTGGTCTTCCCTGGTTGCGGAGAATGGCTGTCGCTCTGATCATCTGATCTGATCCCTTCCGGCTGATCGTCCTGGCTGGCGCCCCGACGACCGTGACCCCCGGGTCTGTGATCGACCTGATCACCACTGATTTCGCGCCTATGGCGACATCATCGGCGATCGTCACCCCTCCGACGATCGCAGCTCCCGGGCCGATATAGATATTGTTGCCAAGCCGGGGGCCTTCTTCCTTCAGGTCGAGAGCTGCCCCGATGGTGACACCGATATGGATCCTGCAGTTCTCCCCGCCCCTCGTATCGGGGTGGACGACGATCGTCCCGCGGTTGGCGAGGGCGAGCCCCGGCCCAAAGGCTCCGGGAGGAATGGTGAACTTCAACAGCAGCCCCATCAGGTGAAACCGTGCGGTGACCTGTGCCCGGTAGGGGGCCCACCACCAGGCCGACCGGCAGTGATGGTTATAATCAACCGTACGCATCAACCGTTCAAACTTCCAGACCTCATCACCGAAGAATTTCGGCCGGTGTGCCCTCTTTCCGAGAGCGATCCTGTCTGCTTCAAGATAGAACCGGTACTCTTCCTCTGATCTGATCAGACCTCGTCACCCCCTCCTGTGTCGTCGAAAACCCCAGGTTAGTAAATATTCAGGACTCTTTTTCAGTCTCTGCTTGGACTGGAATACAATGTTTAACACTCTGTTGAATCAAAGATGGGCTGGCTGAGGAAAAAAAGGATCTGACCGGGTCATCGGTAATGCCCGGAGGTGAAGAGCACCCCGGTCAGTTTCCCGATCGAGAGTCCGTCCGGTCCAGGCCGTCTTTCACCTGTGAACCTGGCGTTTCTCTCCCGGGTCGGCCCCTGACGATGAACCTGTTTTTGTTGGCTCTGATCCTCGGGTTCAGACCTGTTCAGTTCTGACCTTCTGAGGACATGCATATTCACCTTACAGTAAGGGCAGAGAACCACCCCGGCCTGCACGGTCATCCCGCATTGTGGACAGGTGCTCATAGATGATCATGCATCCTGATGTATCATGGTATGATAAATCTTCCTCTCAGAAGAGCGGCTCCTTCTTCCGGTATTCTTCGAGTTTCGTCACAAACGCTCTCCCGAGCCGGTCTGCAGACCTTGGATCCTGTCCTGTCAGCAGTTCATGGTCCTCGATGACGAATGATCGTCCTGGAAAGTGGTTATGCCTGACGATCCCACCTGCGCGCTTCAGGTTTCGGGAGATGGAGAAGGGGAGTTTCCCTGGGAGGCGCCTCAGTACGGCCTGTGCGATCCAGTCCATCCAGTCTGGATAACAGGTCATCCGGTAGCCCCGATAGATCCAGGGCCTGTTCTGCGTGATCGAGGGGATCACTGCGGCCGCCCCATGGCCGATCAGACAGGTGGGTTTGTATCCCCGGTGAAAATGTTCGAAGAGTATCTTCATCCGTTCCATGCCGGCGAGGTCTGCCATCGGTGCATGTCCGCCCGGGACGAAGACACCCGAGTAATCGGTCAGTTCATCGTCGGTGATCCGCTCGATCGCCAGCGGCCTCATCAACCCTTCACGGGTCTCGACCCGTGCGAGCGCCTGTGTCCTTCGTTCCCCTTTCAGAAAGTTCAGGCTCAGGGGATCGATGGCAGGAGTTCTTCTCCCGGGGGATGCAAAGTCAACGCTGAACCCGGCCCGATGGAGGTACGCGAGCGGATCGGAGAGTTCATTCAGATAATATCCAGTCTTCAGCATCGTCCCGTTCTTCATCCTGAGGTGATCCGCCCCGGAGAGGATGATCAGCACTCTTCCCTTATCTCTGCTCCCCATCAGACCCCGTCCAGGTTAATAATTTGCTTTTCGAGTTATATATACCGACCTCTTGCAAAAAATAACAATGTTGATATCGCTGTGCCCCTAAATCACCCAAGATGATGGTCTGATGAAGATACAGGTTTACTACGGCGAGCATCCCCGGTACCGGCAGGCACGAGTACGACCAATTGAATGAGATGATCGGCCCGGTGCAGGGCTCTGATCTCGAGGGTCAGGTCTTTCTCCTTCATAACGTTCTCCTCTTAAACAGTGAGATCGACTGCCTGCTCCTCTACAGCCACGGCATGATCGTACTGGACCTGAAGGCCTATCTGGGGGAGGTCAGGGGCGAGGAGGAGGATCTCCGGAAGATTGATGCCTGGAGTTACTTCCTGAGGGGGAGCACCTATCCGGATGGACAGATCGACCGGGCCGTGGTGACGTGGTTTCGTGTCGTGATCAGGGAGACGCTGGTCGATCAGATCCGTCTGGTCAATTCCGGATATACGCTTCGGTTCGGGGATCTGGTGGCGATCGCCGAGGCACTCCGGCCACCGCAAGAGGGGGGTGTGTTCCACTTCCAACCAACCCCTCCTTCGTCGGCCCATACCCGCCGGACTCTATGAAGACCAGTTTCTGTAGCGATGGATGCCCTCCTGGAACGGATGGAGGCGATTCCTGTGGCCCTGGCCCGGCTGAATGAGCGCGAGCCGGTCTGCGAAGTCCCTATCCCCACTTTTCCGATGGCCGGCGGGTGTTCTGACCAGGTCCTTCCGGACGAGTTGCAGGGGCCGGTCGCGACTGCGATCCGGCAGTTCCTCTGCACCAAGTACGTTGCGCCGGCACGGGCGGCCGGGTACACCATCTTTGCGGTCACCTGTGGAGAGGTGCATACGAAACTGGGCCTTACCGAGAACATGGCCATCGTCTGTGGTGTCATCAGGGGACATCGGCTTGAGGAGACCTGTCAGATCGAGCTCCTCGAAGAGGTCCGGCGGAGCAGGGTGAGGACCAGCAGCGCTTTGAATCGGTTCATCTTTCGGGTGCAGGTCAATCGGGAATGATCGTGCGGAAAATGGGATGGATCAAAAAAAAGAGTTCTGTCACCGATCTGTTCAGGTCACGGTGATGGATTCGGTGAACTGTGTCTCATTCCCGGTAAGCGCCTCCCAGGGGCGTTTGTATATTGCCGAGAAGGTCTGTTTGCCAGTTGATACCCCTCTGACCACCCACTGGTGGGTTCCACCTGCACCGACCTTGTTTGCGGTCCCGTTATCCTGGATGTAGGTGTTGTTCTCGATCAGCAGTCCTGATGACAGGGTGACGTTCCAGGCATAGCCGGTCGTCGGGTTCTCTGGCAGTTCGATCGTGGTGGTCTTCCCTGCCGGCAGGGTGATCGCCGTGGTATTCCCGGTTATCACCGGCATGGAACTGTTCCCTGGCACCACCGTCGTATTTTTCAGCGTCGCTGAAGACGAGGTCGATGTGCTGTTGTTCGCGGTACCAGTCCCGGTACACCCTGCAGTCAATAGCATACCGGTAACCAGCAGAGCCAGGAGAATGATCGTTCTCTTCATGGCAGGGTAATGGGTCGGAACGAAAGATAAGGCTGCCGAAACCTACGGGAGTAACGAACGGGCAGCGCCCTTCGAAGAGGTGGAGATCGCGGGTGCGGATCAGGTTTTTGGGTCTATCACCGTTTCACCGGATAACCGGCATTGATCCAGCCTCCTATACCCCCCAGCAGGTTCACCACCCGGGGGTACCCGTGAGCTGCCAGAATACTGGCACCCAGGCTTCCCTTGTACCCGACATCGCAGTGGATCACGATCAACCGGTCCAGTGGAAGATCGTCCAGGTGCATGGGGAGCTCGCCGATATACCGGTGCCGTGACCCTTCAATCCACCCGACCTCGATACGGTTGTTGATATCCCTGACATCGAGGATCAGGAGATCGGGATCGTCGAGATGGTCGGCCAGATCCTCTGGCCCCCAGGTCTTTATCTGTGCTATCGGGTTTCCGCTGGTCGACCATGTGGTGAAACCGCCGGCCAGGTACCATGTTACCCGGTCATACCCGAGCCTCTGAAGTGTGCGCACGACAGAGTTCCGGTCCAGATTGAAGTCGTCGACCAGAATGATCGGGTTGATATAGTTCAGCATCCAGCCGGCGTACGCGGCGATCCCCTCCCGCCAGATGTTCAGGGAGCCATGGATGTGCCCGGCTGCAAACCCGGTCGGTGACCTGATGTCCAGGATCTGGGCACCCAGGTCCTGACAGGTCTTCACCTCGGCCGGCGTCAGCGGGGCAGGCGATTGGCCGGCAGGGAGGAGCGGGGGGCCGTAACGGTTCAGTCGCTCCATCATCGAGAAGTATGGGGGCACATAGGTCTTCTCCTGCACTCTCCTGGCGATGAACTGTTCTCTCTCCAGCCCAAGGAACGGGTTGGTATTCTTTTCATACCCGATGGTGGTAAACGGATGGTCACTGATATGCCCTCCGCAGACCGATCCCGCCCCATGCGCCGGACATACTATTAACCCATCACCGAGGGGGAGCAGCCGTTCATGCAGGCTCTGGTACATGAGTGCCGCGGCACCGGCCGGGTCTCCCGTCAGGTCGATCCTGCCGACCGATCCGGCGAAGAGCAGGTCGCCGGTGAAGACCAGGTACGCCTGGTCACTGACCGCCCGATCAGTGACGACGATCGAGATGCTCTCCGGGGTGTGGCCGGGGGTTTTCTGGACGGTCAGGGAGAGGGAGCCGATTGAGAAGACCTCTCCATCCTTCACCGGCATGCCATACTGGAAGTCCAGATCCTCCCCATGGTGGATCGTCGCCCCGATCTGATTGGCCAGTTCGACTGACCCGACCAGATAATCCTCGTTCCTGTGCGTCTCGAAGATATCGGTGATCTTCAGGTCATGCGCCTCTGCAGCAGTAATGTAGGCCTCGCAGTCCCGTCGCGGGTCGATCACGGCTGCCTGCTGCCCGGACCCGATCAGATAGGAGTTATGGGAGAGCCCCTCGGCCCTGAACTTTTTAAGTATCATCGCATCGCCTCTGTCAAACGATCCAGTCCTCTAGTATTTATATCTGTTAATGGTCGGACCTCCAGGCCAACCTATTTCCTTTCCTCCTGCCTATCCTCTTCTGATGATATACCCGAGAGCTGGATGCTGGTCGATCATTTTTTACGCTGCATTGCTCTCTCTGCTGTTTGTCCCCCTGGCATCGGCAGATCAGACCGGTTCGCTGACGATCACTTCACAGCCCCCTGGTGCCCAGGTGCTGGTCGACGGGGCGCCCCAGGGGTCGACGCCGGTCAATGTCTCTAACGTACCCTCTGGGCAGCACCTGGTGAACCTGACCCTGTCGGAGTATCATGACTGGTCTGTCAGCCAGTACGTGTCGGCAGGACAGAACTCTGTGATCACGGCGACGCTGGTCCCCGTGCAGAAGAACGGTGTGCTGATCGTCACCTCCCATCCCGAGCCCGCCTCGGTCTATGTGGACGGCACGTACCGGGGGATCACGCCCCTGACCCTCTCCGATGCCGGGTCAGGCACCCACCAATTGACTGTGACTGCTACCGGGTACGACCCGGCCATCGCCACTGCCCTGGTTCCGGAAGGGGGATCCTTCAGTATCGATCTGCAGTTGAACCAGACTCCGACCACCGGCTCGCTGTTGATCGGGGCGGTTCCCCCGAATGCAGATGTGGTGATCGATGGTGTCGACTACGGCGGGGCTGATCATCTGATCGAGGCCCTCCGTCCCGGGAGCCACCAGGTTTTATTGAAGGCTGACGGATACCAGCAGTACCAGACCGATATCACGATCACGGCCGGCCGGACCCTTTCCATCAATGCGACCCTGGACCCTCTCCAGCAGCGGGGTTCGCTGAATGTGACATCGGTCCCATCCAGGGCATCGGTGAAGGTGGACGGGGTCTACCTGGGTCTCACTCCGATGGTGTACCCCGGCCTCAGCGCCGGTACTCACCAGCTGACCGTCAGTGCGGACGGGTACAGTGACGTGGTCGTACCGGTGCAGATCCGGGCCGGGGAGGAGCTTCCCTATATGGCCAGGCTCGTCCAGCAGATGGTCACGACCGGTGTGACAGCCAGCACCCGAACCACGGGTCAGCAGACCGCTTCCACCCAGGCCGCAACCGGTATGATTCGGGTCTCGACCACGCCGATGGATGCGAATATCACGGTCGACGGCGTCTTCCGCGGTGTCGCCCCCCAGACAGTCCGGGATATACCGGTGGGAACCCATCAGGTCGTCCTCTCCAAGACTGGATACCAGGATCAGTCGAGGTCGGTGACGGTGACGGACGGACAGGCTGCGGTGGTCGAAGCGACTCTAACCAAGGTAGGCACTGCTCAGCCTGCGGCGACCGGCACCGGTTCTGCCTCGTCATCTCAGATCCCGACCACCACTCAGAAATCAGGACCAGCAGAGGTCCCCCTGCTGGTGATCGGTCTCCTGATCGTCGGTCTGTTCTACCGGCGGGATGATCCGGGAGCGTAACTATAATCAGGGTACAGGTGCAGGCAGTAGTACATATACGATCTGCCGAGGTTCTCCATGTATCCCTTTTCCCCTCCCTCCCGATTGGACCGGTTCTCCAGGGTTGCCTCCCTGCTCTGCATCCTGATGCTGGTCGCAGTAACGGTGCCCCCCGCCACAGCGGTGGCTCTCTCAGTATCATCTGAAAGATCCGGACCGGTCCTGCAGACCAGTGACGATCTGGTCTCTTCGGCAGAGGTGGAGCGAGCGATCGAAACGGTGGAAAACCAGTCTTCTTCAGTCGGTCAGAGCGGGGGAGTCCAGAAGATCGCCACCGATCTGCTGGACTCTGCACAGATGCAGCGTCAGGGAGAGTCCGGAGAGGAGAAGAATACTTCCTGGTCGATCCAGGTTTATATCACCCTTCTGTCTGGAACACCCACCTCATCCATCGATTCCATGGTTGACGAAGTGACTGATCGGGATGAGGAGGATCATCTGGTAGTGGCCCGGGTCACTGGACCTGAGTTGACGTCGCTGGCTGCAGATCCCCGGGTGAAGGGGATCAGCAGGGTCAGTGCACCCCTGGTGAATGCCGGCAGAACGGTCACTGCAGGCGATACGCTTCTCAAGGCGGACCAGCTTCGGACGCAGTACGGTGCTTCTGGGGCCGGAGTGAAGATCGGCGTGATCTCTGACGGAGTCAAAGGGCTTGCAGAGGCCCAGGCCACCGGAGACCTGCCCGCCGATCTCCATGTCATCTCCAACGCCGATGGTGGAAATGAGGGGACTGCCATGCTGGAGATCATCCATGACGAGGCACCCCAGGCGACCCTGTACTTTCACGAACATGGATCCAATGTGGTCGCCTTCAACCATGCGGTCGATGAACTGGTCGCTGAGGGGTGCACGGTGATCTGTGATGACATCTGCTGGCCAAAGGAGCCGTTCTTCGAGCAGGGGATCGTCGCTACCCACATCTCCTCGGTGATCGCTGAAAAGCAGATCATCTATGTATCAGCCGCGTCGAACTATGCCGACCAGCACTATCTGGGTACGTATTACAATGATGGCGACAACTTTCATGACTTCAGCAGCGGCACCTCTATTCACAAGAACATGTATGTCGACCTTCCATCGGGGAGTAGCGTGTCGGCGGTGCTGCAATGGGATGACAAATTCGGCAGTTCTGGCAACGATTACGATCTCTATTTTGTCGACGCCCGGACCGGCATGATCCTCGATCAGAGTACCTCCCGGCAGGATGGCAATGACGATCCTATCGAGACGATCGAGTACCAGAACGACGGTTATTCGACGATCGAAGGGGAGTTCGTGATCCGTAACTATCGGGGGGAGGCTCAGGTCAGGACCCTCGATCTCTTCATCTACCCGGATGATGATGCCACGATGTACTCCAACAATGTCAACCCTGCAGGCTCGGTCTATGGTCACCAGGCGATTCCTGATGTGGTGACGGTCGGTGCGGTCAGGGCCGATGGTGTTCGGAGTATCAGTATCGAACCGTTCTCCTCCCGCGGGCCGGTGAACCTGATCTATCCGTCACCTCTTACGATCATTAAACCGGACATCTGTGCCCCCGATCGGGTGGCCGTCTCTGGGGCTGGGGGGTTCGATACGATCTTTGTAGGAACCAGCGCCTCGGCTCCTCATGTTGCGGGCATCATCGCACAGGTCTGGGGCGTGCTCCCGAACCGGAGTGCCAGTGAGATCAGAACAGCCCTCCTCTCCTCGGCCGTCGACCTCGGTTCGTCTGGCAGAGATTCTGTCTATGGGTATGGCCTTGCCGATGCTGTGCAGATGTATATCGCAGCCGGAGGGGGGGCCGTGCTGGTCGGGCAGGTTCCTGCATCGGTAACGCCGACCCCCATGGCGACCATTGAGCCGTCTGTCACCCAATCCGCTTTATCGACAGATCCATTCAGAAGGAGCAGCCCGTTCGGGCAAACGGGGATGACCTCGTTCGGGACATCCACAGCCGGCACCCCCGGGACAACCCCTGTGTCGACGGCGTCCGATCTCTCTGTACCCTCAGCACCGACCTTTGTCAGATGGTCCCCATGGGGGATCTGATCACCCTTTAATGCGGATCACTCCCCAGTACAGGTATGAGTACTGATCGTGAACAGGCTGCCTTTGAGGCAGGGATCAAACTCGGGGCGCTCTATCACCAGTGGGTCGGTACCCCGATATCAGTGCAGACCGCTTCAGGCGTCGAAGCGGTGATCGAGCAGAGCGTCGGACTCCAGCCCTTTGTGGAAGAGATCGATGTCACCCTCGACCGATCGCTGATGAATGCGAATGCGTTCGGGTACGCCGAACTCTCCGGCCTGATGTTCGATGTGACGATCAGGACGAAGGTCGGCGCCACCACCTGTGTTGCGGCCTTGAGACCGGAGAACGGGTATCCGTTGATGAGGATCGTGAGCTGTGATGAAGAAGAGCCCCTATCCGATCACTGACGACCATATCCATATCCATCCCGGCACCGGGCGTGGACTGGAGGCCGCGAAGGACTTCCAGAAGAGCGGTGGGACTCACATCTTTCTGGTCTCCCTCCCCTCCTGGTCGTACGGGATTGTGCCGGGGAAGGGCGAGGATTATCGTCCTGTCTTCGAAGCGACGCTGAAGACCGCCGCTGCGATCCGGGAACTCGGGCTGGTGGTCTTCCCGATACTGGGGATTCACCCGGCCGAGATCACCTACTTCTCCGAGGCCCGGACCGAGGGGGAGATGGCCGCAATCATGCAGGAGGGGCTCAGTCTGGCTGCCCGGTATGTAGCCGACGGACAGGCCGTGGCCCTCAAGAGCGGGCGGCCCCATTACCCGGTCAGTCCCGGGTGCTGGGATCTCTCAAACGAAGTTCTCTTCCATGCCCTGGAGCTTGGAAGGGTGTGTGGGTGTGCGGTCCAGATCCATGCAGAGACCGGTCCCTGTACCGATGTGATCGGTATGGCGGAGAAGGCCGGCATGGACCCCGGTCGGGTCGTCAAGCACTTCGCTACCCCTGAGACCCTGCTGGCCCCCTCGTTCATCGCCCGACACGAGGCCATCCCTGCACTCTGCAGGGAGAAGAGGGCCTTTACGATGGAGAGCGACTACATGGACGATCCGACCCGCCCCGGGGCGGTGATCGGTCCTCGATCGGTCCCCCGGTACACCACTCGGCTGTTAACAGACGGTCAGATCACCCCTGAGGATGTCTTTCGGATCCACACCGAAACCCCGTCACGAGTCTACGGCGTCGAGATCGTCCTCTGACCCGGGACCTCTGTCCTGGGATCAGTCACGGGTCTCCACGCTCATCTTTTTAACCTCTCCCTGAAGATACGTGAGTACAATGTATTTGAAGATCCATCGGAATCCTGGTGGTGGAGATGTAGTGGCGGTCTGTGATCGTGAACTGCACAATCAGGTGTTGACCGATGAGGGACGAAAGGTGTGGATCCACGAATCGTTCTATGGGAACCGGCTCGTCGATGAGGAAGAGGTGCGGGCGGCACTGGATGGTGCATGCAACATCAATCTGATGGGTGAGCGAGCGGTTGCCCTTGCAATCGAGATGGGACTGCTGGAACGGTCTGCCTGTATAGAAATCGGCAGCGTACCGCATGCCCTGATCTGTAGAGTCTAACATGGAAATTGATATACGAGAACAGTTCTGCCCCCGCTGTGGAGAGCCGACCGAAAACGGCCTCTGCCGCAGGTGCAGGATGAAAGAGACCGAACCGTTCACCTGCGACGAGCGGGTCATTCATACCTTCTGCCCATCCTGCGGAGCCGTGAAGAGCAACGGCAAGGTCTGGAGTGACAGCGAACGTGAACGCGAAGAGGTCGATCGTGAACTCGCCATGAAGGCCGTTCATCTTCACCCTGACTTTCAGGATGGAAGTTTCGATCTCCGGGTCAGGGAGATCTCGGTGAACCGCTCTCTGGCGGTGATCGGGATCACCGGCACGCTGTACGGGTACCCGGTCCAGGGCGAGTGCAGGGTGGGGATCAGCTGGCATAAGGAGCAGTGCGACCGGTGCAACCGGATCAGCGGCAGTTACTATGAGGGGATCGTTCAGATCCGGGCCCAGGGCCGGCACCTGACGCCGTACGAACAGGAGGCCGCGGTCCGGCTGGCCACCTCTATTGAGGATGAACAGCTGGAATCCGGCGACCGTCTCTCCTACATCTCGCAGCTCGAAGAGACCCGTGACGGTGTCGATGTGATCGTCGGATCGCAGCATATCGGGATCCTGATCGTACAGGCGCTGATAAATCAGTTCGGCGGTCGGTATACGACCCACCCAAAGCTGGTCGGAGAGAAGGCCGGCCGGGCTCTATACCGGATCACGTACCTGGTCAGGCTTCCCCGCTATCGACATGGCGATGTGATCGACGTTGCCGGCCAGTACTTCCAGGTGCAGAGTTCTGAGGGAAAACGGGTGCAGGTCACTGACCTGCTGAACGGTAAGGTCCGGACGATCCGGGAGGATGAGATCAACCGCGAGATCGGCAACACCAGTACTGCCATCGAAGCGCTGGTAGTCTATGCTGATGGTGGTGTCATCGGACTGATGGACCCGGACACCTGCACGACTCACGAGGTTCCGCTGGTGGACTGGCGGAGGCAGCGGATCGAGACCGGGGATCAGGTCAGGGTTCTCCGTGACCACGACCAGCTCGTCCTCCTCGGGTGAGACGATGAAAGCGAGGAAGGTCAGCAGTTCAGAACTGGGTAGCATCGCGGTGGAGTCATGGGTCGATCAGACCCGTCGTCCGTATGTGCAGGACGGGTATGCCTGGGTGCCGGTCAGGGATGGTTGCGCCTGGGACGAGGACCTGCCGGAACGAGCCGGCGACCCGCGGGGGTACCAGCGCCTCGGCGACCTGCTGATCTTTCACGGTGACCGGCCGTCAGAGGCTGAAGTGGACGGGGCGATCCGGCGGTGTCATCCCCGGGGGGTGCTCTGGACCCGCACCCATCTGGGGGTGATGCGAATCCCGGAGACGACCCTGCTCTATGGCGAGGCCGGCGAGGTGCTTCACCGGGAGAACGGATCCCGGTACTGGCTCGACCCGCAGCAGGTGATGTTCTCGCAGGGAAACCGTGCTGAGAAGGCCCGGCTCTCCGCTGCCGTCAGCCCCGGAGAACGGGTCGCCGATATGTGTGCTGGGATCGGATACTTCAGTGTGCCGCTCGGGCGGGCCGGGGCGACGGTCGACGCGTTTGAACTGAACCCGGTCTCGTACCGGTACCTGCTCAGAAATATCCGTGAAAACCGGCTTGAAGGGAGCGTTCGCGGGTTCCTGGGGGATTGCCGGACTCTGATCAGCGGGGTCTATGACCGGCTGCTGATCGGCCATTTTGAAGGGATAACCATGTTTGGAGCTGCGCTGGCTCATGCCAGAACAGGGAGTGTCATCCACCTCCATGCCCTGGAGGATCAGTCGGATCAGGTACTGACTCTGGCCGCGGAGGCAGGATTTTCTGCCGAGGTCAGTGTGCGGGTCGTCAAGAAGTACGGGCCCTGTCGAGTGCATCTGGTGCAGGACGTGGTGCTCGGATGACCTGGCAGCCCCTTCTGGGAAAGGAGATTCTAATCGCGGTGACCGGTTCGATCGCCGCCGTCGAGACGGTCAGATTGGTTCACGCCCTCCGTCGGGCAGGAGCCGGGGTGCAGGCGGTGATGTCTGCTGCAGCGCAGCAGATCATTCATCCCGATGCCCTGACCTATGCGACTGGCCGGCCGACGCTGACGCGGCTGACCGGGCTCGTCGAGCATGTGACCTACTGCGGGGACGACCGGACCGCCGACCTGCTGCTGATCGCTCCCTGCACGGCCAACACGATCAGCAAGATCGCGGTAGGTATCGACGACACTCCGGTCACCACCTGCGCCACGACGGCCCTTGGAAGCGGGATGCCGGTCGTTGTGGTTCCCGCGATGCACCAGAGCATGTACCGCCATGCAGCCGTCCTTGCGAACCTCGAGACCCTCCGTTCCTGGGGTATCGATGTCGTCCCGCCACGCATTGAGGAAGGGAAGGCGAAGATCGCTGGTATCGAGGAGATCGTCCTCTATGTTGAACGGGCGCTCTGGGGAGGATCGCTCGCCGGCCGACGAGTACTGATCACGAGCGGACCCTGCAGAGAACCGGTCGACGATGTCCGGGTGCTGACCACCCGGTCGACCGGGCAGATGGGCAGGGCCCTGGCCCTTGAGGCGTTCCGGCGTGGGGCTGAGGTGACCGTGGTGCACCTGGACCGGTTCCCGTGTGTTCGGAACCTGTACAGCGATACTGCCGCTTCGATGCGGGAGCAGGTGATGCAGGTGCTCGATGAGGAGGGTGCGGACTATTATTTGAGTGCCGCGGCGGTGTCAGACTTCCAGCCGGTCCGGCAGTCGGGAAAGATTCCGAGCGGAACCCCCTGCCGGATCGAGCTCGCCCCGCTCGGTAAGGTGATCGATGCCGTGCTCGCCCATCCGGCCAGGCCGTCGGTGGTCGCCTTCAAACTAGGCTGGGAGACCGGGGCCGCCGCCTCGGCCCTGCTTGAGGCAGGGGCTTCGCTGGTGGTGACCAACACTCCCGACGAGATGGGAACCGGGTCAGGTACCTTCGGACTGGTCTCCCTGGATCAGACAAGGACCGTTTCGGGGAGCAAGGAGGAGGTGGCAGCGGCCATATGGTCGACCGTGCCGTAGCCTTCTGTCCTGGACATATCTCGGGCTACTTCCGGCGTGTGAAGGGGACGAGCGTTCAGACCACCGGCTCTATCGGTGCAGGGATTGTGATCAGTGCCGGGGTCGAAGCAACGGTAGTACCCGCTGATCAACCACAGGTGCAGGTCAGGGAGGTGGACCGGGCAGGTTCATGCAGCACGGTTCTGACCGCGTCGCCGCCCATTGCCTATGTGATGGACCGTCTCGAGGTCACCGCCGCTGTCACAACGGTCTGCACCTTCCCAATTGGCGCCGGTTTTGGTCTTTCAGCCGCGGCTCTTCTCTCGGCCACGGCGGCACTGAACGTCCTCTATGACCTCGGCCTCTCAACCCATCAGGTTACGGCTCTTGCCCATGAAGCCGAGATCGTCCACCAGACCGGGCTTGGGGATGTCGCCGCCTGTCAGGGTGGAGGCCTGGTCTGCAGGGAAGGGCCGGGGCCGGATGGAACGATAACCCGCCTCCAGGATCTGATGGCCGGCTCGCTCTGTGCAGTCACGTTCGGCCCCCTGCCGACCCCGGCCGTCCTTAAGTCAGGGCCGGCAATGGCCGCCGTGGAGGCCGCCTTTCCCGCCCGGTGTCCGGACTCGCTCGTCGATTTCTTTCACCTCTCCCGCCAGTTTGCCGAGCACTCCGGGCTGATCACCCCTGAGGTCAGGCATGCCCTCTCGCTCTGCGATCGCGCCGGGGTCCCTGCGTCGATGACGATGCTCGGCAACGGTGTCTTTGCCCTCGGGGATTCGGCGGTCGAGGTTCTATCGGCAGTCGGCGAACCATTTCACCTGGAGATCGCATCAGGTGGATTTTCAATCCAGGAGCATGTATCATGATTCCACAAGACCATCCACGGTACCGCTCTCTCGTCGTTCGCGAGAGGCTGGCTGAGGCCGCCAGGGACGGTGTCGTCTCCCTCGAGGGGCTCACCTCCCACGGCAGAGGTGAAGCGTTCGACTACCTGATCGGGGAGGTGACCATGCCCAGCGCCAGAACTGCTGAGCGGACTGCCGCCGCGATGATACGGGCTGCCCGCCATCCGGTGATCTCGGTGAACGGGAACACGGCTGCGCTGGCAGCCGACGAGATTGCCGCCCTTCAGCAGGCGAGCCATGCGCAGGTCGAGGTGAACCTCTTCCACCGGACCGAGGAGCGGATGAAGAAGATCACGGCACTCCTTTTGGAACACGATGTGGATGTGCTGACCGGCACCGCGGAACGGTTGATCCCTCTCTCCCATGACCGGGCCTGGTCTCTGAACGAGGGGATCGGCAGCGCCGATCTCGTGCTGGTGCCCCTTGAGGACGGGGACCGGTGCGAGGCGCTGATCGCGATGGGGAAGCAGGTGATCACCGTCGACTTAAACCCGCTCTCCCGTACAGCTCGGACTGCGACCCTGACGATCGTGGACGAGGTGACCCGGGCATTGCCGGCGGTGACGGCCGCCCTCTCCGATCTGACCGATGACGAAGCAGCCGGGCTGATCAGGCACCTCGATAACCATTATCTTTTACAAACCGCAATATCTGAGATAGCGACGAGGCTGATACATGCTCTGGATTGAAACATACCGGCCGGCGGTGCTTGGGGAGATACTGGGGCAGGATTCGGTGGTAGCATCCCTCTCCTCTTTTGCAGCATCGGGGAATGTCCCCCATCTGCTCATCTCCGGCCCGCATGGCACCGGGAAGACGGCCGCCATCGAAGCGTTCGCGAAGGTGCTCTATCACGATCACTGGGAGGAGAACACCAGTATCTTTCAGACCGGCGACCTCTTCGAACAGGGGAAGGCATACCTGGAGGCTGACGAGCGGTATGCGCACATCTACCAGAAGGATCTCTCGCTGATTGCGAACTTCAAGTACATCGTCAGGTGGTATGCGTCGATACGGCCGCTCGATGCCCCGTTCAAACTGATGGTCTTTGAGGATGCCGGCGCCCTGACGCGGGAAGCACAGCAGGCCCTCCGCAGGATCATGGAGCAGTTCTCGGGGACCTGCCGGTTCATCCTCTGTGCGCAGAACCAGAGCGCGATCATCCCGGCGATAGCGTCCCGCTGTCTGCCCCTTTTCTTCGGCCCGATTGCGAATCAGGTGATCGAAGACCGGTTACGTGAAGTCCTGGCAGGGGTGGCAGGAGATCGGCCTCCAGTGACTGACGAGGATCTGGACCTGATCATACAGGCCGCACGGGGCGACCTGCGGCGGGCGATCATGATGTTGCAGGTCGCCGTCACCACTGATCAGTCGGTGAGCGAGATTGCTGCGGCCCGGTCGGAGACCTCGACCGTTGCGCTGGCTGTCTTCAATGCCCTGCAGGCCCAGGAGACGGCCCAGGCGATCCGGATGGTGGAATCGCTGCTGATCGATTATGGTTTATCAGGAAAGGAGGTCATCTCGGCGCTGAGCGAGGTCGTCCACCGGGAGTACAATGCACCGGCGATCGTGCGTGCACTCGCTGATACAGATCACCGACTCGGTCACTGCAACAACGAGTTCGTTCAGCTCAATGCGTTGCTGATGAGAATTGCACAGGAAGGTTTTGCATGATTGGAGATGAGATCAAGGTACAGCGCCATTATGATGAGATGGCCGAGGTATATGACCGCAGGTATGATTACCGGCGGGGGAGATGCTACCATGCGCATATCTCTCAACATGTGATGAATGGGCTGGTTCAGGGGGGGTACCTTCTCGACATTGGCTGCGGGACCGGGCTGTTTGTCAATCGTTACACCGAAAAAGGCGGGACAGCCGTCGGGCTCGACATCAGCAGCGGGATGATCGAGAAAGCGGTAGAGCGCTGCCCTGACAGTGACTTCACCGTTGGCGACGGGGACGTACTTCCGTTCAAGGACAGCACCTTTGATGCGGTTGCAAGCCTGCTCGCCTTCAGTTATCTCACAGAGCCCGGCAGAATGTTGTCGGAGGCATACCGTGTCCTCAAGCCCGGGGGTACCATCTCGGTCTGCACCCTCGGTAAAAACCTGCTGACTGCCGGCCTCCCGGCGATCCACCATATCGGCGAGGCCATGAAGATCCAGCAGGTCGGCATGGGCGATTTCGGTGAACACTATTATAACGAGAAGGAGATGCGGAAGCTCTTTTCAGAGGCTGGATTCACCGGTGTGCAGGTGAAGCGGTGCTCCTTTGCACATCTGAACCTCGTCGAACCGGTCTTCGATATCGCCAAGAAGATCGAGCCGTTCGTTGAGCGCAGACTCCCGTGTTTTGCCTATAATATCTGTGTAAAAGGGAAAAAAGAGTGATCCATTAGGGGGCGGATGGTTTGAGCAACCGTCCGAGCACCCGTTCCTTCTTCTCCATTGCTGCGGTGGCTGCCTGCCGCACCGCCTCCTGCATCTCTTCGACATCCCGTCCCGGGCGGTCGACGACCTTCTTCAAGGGTGTGTATGCAGATTCCCTGAACATCGGATCAAAACCATGCTCTTTTCCATCGATCATCAGCACCGATGAGGCCGGTCCTTTCTCGACATGACCGATTTCTGCAATTCTGACGCCGGCGTTCCGGATCACCCGGCTGATCTCAGGGGCGGCCTCGGGCGGGGCGATGATCAGCAGTGCATCGAGGGAGACACCGAGGTAGTCGATCTGGAGTGCATCGAGCATCCCCCTGACATGCGGTTCGACCAGATCTTTGGTTTTATCTCCGTCGACGACGATCCGGCAACCGGCGGTCTCTGCAATCTCGTAGACATCCCCACGGAGTCCGCCATTGGTGACATCGGTCATCGCGTGCACACTCTGCAGGACCGGGGATCTGATCATGGCCTCCGAAGCCTGCAGGAAGTTGAGGTTGATCGTCTCCTCGACCACCTCGGGGAAGCCGGAATAGAGGGCGGCGGTGGCGATCGTACCTCCACCCGCTCCTTCGGTCATCAACAGCAGATCCCCTGGTGCCGTCGCCTTTCGTGCGGTCAGGTGTTCAGCGACCCCGACAGCGCCGACGCAACCGGTCATCCTGGATCCGAGGACCATGTCACCCCCAATCCGGAGCGTCGAACCGGTGACCAGCGGAACGTCCATCGCTTCACCGACCGAGGTGATGCCTGCGGTGTAGTCGAAGATCTTTGCCACATCCCCGTCATCGGCCACATGGATGTCTGAGAAGAGGGCGACCGGTCGGGCCCCCATCACGTAGACATCCCGAAGTGTGGCCCTGGTCACGTGAAACCCGGCCAGGAACGGAAAGTCAGAAAGGCGCGAGTGCATGCCATCGACGGTGCAGATGATATACTTTCCATCGGCCGTGACCGCCCCGGCGTCGTCCATCTCGTCGACACCGACCGATGCCGAGGTACTGCCGATGATCCGCGCCAGCTGTCTATGTGCAAAGAAGTCGCCTGACCCCCGCGACCCGACACCGAACTCTCCCATGGTGACGCCGGCAGGGGCGAAGGTGAAGAGATCGCCCTGAAGGCCGCAGGTCTGCTCCACTTCGGTCACGACGGCTTTTGCAAAGGCTTCTGCATAGGGCTGGTCCACCCCTTTGATCTCCATGATATGACGCTGAAGAGCAGCAGTGATTGCTGCTCTATCAAGACCCTGATCTACTCTGCGTCTGACAAATTCTTCAACATCCATATACGGTGGTGTATCCTTTACCACTTAAATGAGATGATCTTGAAGGCTTCGTGGGGGGTTTATGGGTTCCCTTAAAGGCAATAATTAAACCGCCAGAATGCAGATAAAATTGCATGGTTGTTCCAACAAAGATCTTCTTCACCAAAGGGGTGGGGGTGCACAAAGATCGACTTGCGTCCTTTGAACTGGCCCTCCGGAAGGCCGGGATCGAGCGGTGTAATCTGGTCTATGTCTCGAGTATCTTCCCACCGTACTGTACGGAGATCCCCTGTGGAGAAGGGCTTGAAATGCTGCAGGCAGGTGAAATCGTCTACTGCGTGATGGCCAGGAACGAGACCAACGAGCCGAATAGACTGGTCTCTGCCGCGATCGGTCTGGCTCTCCCCAAGGACGCCGACGAATACGGGTACCTCTCCGAACATCATGCCTTCGGAGAGTCTGCAGCGATCTCCGGGGAATATGCCGAGGATCTGGCTGCAACGATGCTGGCCACCACCCTTGGGATCGAGTTCGATCCAAACCGGGCCTGGCAGGAGCGGGAACAGATCTATAAAGCGTCCGGCAAGATCATCGAGACCAAACAGATCTGCCAGACCGCTCAGGGTGAGAAGAACGGGCTCTGGACAACCGTCATCGCAGTCGCAGTTTTTCAGTGATACCTCGATTTTTTCATTCATACCCCCTTTTTTTTGGCTCTCTGACTGTCAGAAATCTGGAGAGATCACGATAACAGAACCATGTATTATCCCTGGTAGAGGCACCTGAGAGATGGAGTTCAACTCCGGTTGTCGACGCAGGTCCCTGATCATTGAACTGACGGAGTAGGGTGAACTTCTTTCTTTTCCTATCTGCGCACCGGAATAGTCTCTCTGCACCCGCGCATAGCCCGATTTTATGTAAATACCTAATAATTATAGTTAAATATGAAATCCGGGCCCAGTTCAATTATTTTGTTAATTCTGCCCCTTCCGAGCGACCTCACCAAATCGGGATCTCTCCGGGCAACCTCTTTACCTCTCGGGTCAACATCTGTATGCCTAATTCAAGGGAAGAGAATGATATGAACCACAGACACTCTCTTGTATGTCTCATTGCAGGGTTGATCCTCTGCATGATGCTCGTAGGGGCGGCAGGTGCAGGTACGCCTGTAAAGATCATGCCGCTCGGTGATTCGTTGACGCAGGGGTCAAATCTGACCCCAGACCAGGCATCTCATCCGACCTATCGGTACTGGCTCTGGAACGGGCTGGTCTCTGCAGGTTATCAGATCGATTATGTCGGAAGTGCCCGTTCAAACTTTACCTATCAGTTTGACCAGGATCATGAGGGACATGCCGGGTATACCACTGATATGATTTTGAACGGGAACCGTTCTGACTCGGCGAGTGGAAACCTGACCACCTGGCTCTCGTCATACTCACCTGATATCGTCCTGCTCTCACTCGGTAGTGAAGATCAGGTGGCAGGGGTTCCGCTGAACCAGACCCTGCAGAATGTTGCCCTGATCGTCAACCAGCTCAGGACCCGGAACCCGTCGGTTAAGATTCTGGTCGGCACTGTTCCACCATCGACCGTGTACCGTCAGAGTGTCCAGACGATCAATGATGGTCTTGCTGTAGTGGCCGCTGCCCAGAATACATCCAGCTCTCCGGTTACGCTGGTGGATCTCACGACCGGGTACGATGGTACCACCGATAATCAGGCGGGCAGTATCCTGCCCAATGAGAGTGGCGAGCGGAAGATAGCACAGCGCTGGTATAATGCCCTGGTTCCCCTCTTACCCTCCTCTACCCTGGCTCCTACGCCCGTTACAACGATCGAAACCCAGGTTACTGTGACCACTTCATCCGGGAACCCGGCGGTGATCCCCTTTGCAGGTGCTACCATTTATGCCGGTGAGCAGAGCCTGAACATATCAGCTACCGGTGTTGCCGCAGGAACCACCCTCGGGTGGTTTAAGCCCGGAGTCCGTCCGTCCAACATCACTCCAGACGATTCGCTAGTCGTCGACAACCCGATCAGTTTCACGGTGCCGGCTGGTACAAAGAACGGCATCTGGTATGATATGACCCGGATGGTTCCGGCCTTTACAGTCAGGGATCCGTCAGTGGGGGTCAGGGTCATCGATCTCCAGCGCAATGTCGATATCACCGGGCAGACGATCAACGCTTCGACCCCGGTCGGGTTCATCCTGGATACAAATCTAGAATCCTTCACGCAGCGAGGAGCTTCTGCGCAGGTGACGATCCGTGTGCAAAATCCTGCCGGGCAGATCTATCGGGGTTTGATCGACGACCACGGCATGGTGAACTGGCTGAACAATATTAGCGTCACCACCAACCCCTTCTCGGTGAAGGGGGCAGGTTCCTATGGGTCCCTCTGGAACACCGGGGATCTGAATTATACAGCCGGTCAGTACCAGATCTGGGCAGAGACGAACGTGAACAACATCAAGGAGAGTTATCTGCAGAGTGATGGCAGTTATTCACTTGGTATGGCGGTATCGGTGCCGGTCATCCTGACCATCGGGACCAACGGGGTGAATCTCACCAATACAACATCTCCTGCCGGGAACCTCTCTGGAACGATAACACAGAACATGAGCATGGTGAACGGGGCCGCTACGCATGTAGCAGTCAATAATTCCTCGGCCCAGCAGGAGAACACCTCCTCTGGACCGTTATACCTGACCTATACCATCGTTGCGATTGCGATCATCCTGCTGATCGTCGGCCTCACCCGCCCACGCAAGCCCAACCGCCGGCGTGGTGGCAACAACAGGGATCTCTGATCCCGGTTCCCCTCTGACCTAAAGAGGGCAGTAATCTATTTTTCTCGCCACCCCGTAGGGTATACGCATGTCTGCTGTTGATGATCGGAATGATTCACACTCTACACCACAGAGGTTCGGCCTTCTCCGGCAGAAGGAGAAGGGGTATTATTCAGTCCGGGTGAAGGCCGTTGCAGGGAACTGCACCGCCCCGCAGCTCGCCCTGATCGGGGAGCTGGCGACCCGGTACGGGCGGGGATACATCTCGCTGACCACCCGGCTCAACCTTGAGATTCCCTGGGTGAAGATCGCCGACGTCCCGGTGGTCTGTGCTGCCCTGGATGAGGCCGGCCTCTCCACCGGGTCCACCGGCCGGAATGTCCGTGCAATTGTCTGTTGCAAGGGAACGGTCTGCCCGCATGGCCTCTATGATACCCAGGAGACCTGTCGGGAGCTGGACCGGATATACTACGGCAAACCATTGCCGGCCAAGTTCAAGATCGGGATCGCGGGTTGTCCAAACAACTGTACAAAGGCGCAGTTCAACGACATCGGGATCATGGGTCAGCGCGTACCTCAGTTCGAGGCGTCGAACTGCACCGGCTGCGGGGCCTGTGTGGTCGCCTGTAAGGCCCGGGCGCTCCTGCTCGATGAGGACGGTACCCTTCTGTTCCGACAGAGCCTCTGCCTGAACTGTGGTACCTGCATAGATCGCTGCCCTCACAATGCTGTTCGTCTGCTGGCCGAAGGCGTCACGCTCTTCATCGGGGGGACCGCCGGCCGGCGGGTGATGGCCGGCCTTCCCCTTGGCATGAGGATTCCGCTCTCAGCATGTCCCGCTCTGGTGGAAGCCGTGCTCGTTGTCTTTTTGCAGTACGGAGAACCCGGCGAGCGCTTCCGCTCGATGATGGAACGGGTCGGGCCGGAACTGGTGCTCAGCACGATCAGAGATGTCGTTCAGGAACTCTGATTCAGACGGCCCGGGCAAAAAGATTATGAAAACTGGAATTATTCCGGCTTATCATTCTCAGGTTTATTAGTATCTGGCTCATCGCTGTTCTGACGCTTTCTCTTCAGCGTCTCCTGCATCCGTGCAAGGACATCGTTGATTCCGCTTTGAAGTGCTGTGCCGGCATCTTTCACTGTCTTCTCAACATATCGGTGCCCATCGTCAGTGGTGATGACTCCATGGGCAAGCCCGATGACATCGTTGATCGCCTTTGCGACCGATGCCGAGGCTTCGTCGATCTTCTGACTGATGACCGCCGGGTCGGGTTCGCCCTGTGCAGACTCAGGTCCTTCCTGGACCGGAATCTCCTGCGTGGTATCAGTATCTGCATCAACAGGAGGTTCGGGAGCGACCGGTGCCCCTTCTGTCTTTTCTTCTTCCGGCGCTCCGACGACCCATCGTCCCCCATCAAAATGTCCGTTCTCTTCACTCATGTGTGTCATCCTGATCCCAGAGGAACACGAGAGATAATTCTGCGCTGTTCATGGGCGTTTGAGAGTATTTGTACAGTTCCTATTTATAGGTGATACTGTCTTCCCAGTTCCCGATCAGAGCAGACATCAGGATCGTCATCCTACAGGTACTGGATGAGACTAGAGGCCCCTGCCCGTTTCAGCGAGGATGACCATCTGACCGCCCCGCCCTTCTACTTCCCGGTCTTTGAGGAGGCGTACCGGTTCATCATCGATCAGTACCAGGTCGAGCCAAAACCGATCGGGATCTTCATTCCCTGTGCCGTGAAGAAGCCGTACAGCACAAGCCCGAGCCATCGGCTCTTTCATAAGGTGATCGATAACACCCTCGATCAGAGCGAATACCATGTGGTGATCTTCGGTACCTGCGGGACCGTGCCGGCCGAACTTGAACTGATGTACCCCTATGCCCATTATCACTATATGCTCGGTAAAGTCACCGATCCAAAGGTCAAGGAAGACTTTCTCAGGATAGAGACACGAAGGATCGCCGGTTATCTGAAGAAGACCGAGCATACGTATACGAAGAGGATCGCATACTGTATCGGTATCTTCCGTGAGGCCATGGTCCAGGCGGTGGAGGAGAGCGGCGTAGAACTCGACCTTCTCCTCCCTTCGAACCCGATGATCACCAGGATGTATGATATCGACTGTCCGTTCCCGGAAGGATCCCTCTCGATGGAGGAGTATGTTGAGGAGTTTCGGCAAGGGCTTTGGCAGATGCGTTCCAGATAGGAGAGGAAGTAACAGGTTTTAGAAAGGACGCCCCTGAGAGGATTCCCCTCTTTAAAAGCAATGCCGGTCATGTGAGCCAGCGTCTTTCACATCACAGGCATTGTTATTTATTAGCCTGTGATCCCGCTGCCCTTTGTTTAGATACCATCATGATGGTATCTGGCCTCTGATGCAGTCTATCTATTGGTACAGGCTGCTGTTATAAACGCCTGCTGTTTGATTGCATCAGTGCAAAGCCTTCTCAGCATGCTCCTCTCTAGAGGCAAATTGCCCTTATGTTATTCTATTATATATTTATTTCTCACTCTTCCCGGTGTTCAGTCCCAGGGTGCTGGTCTGGTTCTGAGCCCTCGGTGTTGGAAGCTGTTGTCTCTTCCTTTCTGATCACATTCATAAAACCGTACCCTGACCCGGTCCGCTCCCCGAATCCTGCTTCGATCCCGAATGCAAGCACCTTTCGCTGTGCCTGGTTCATCTTAATCCAGCGGAACTCCCAGAGGCTGCTGGGTGCCGTCCCGCTCTTCTTCTGTCCTGATGGTTTTGCAGGCAGACTTCTAAAGAGGGTGGCTTCGGCAAAGAGCGTCTCCACTTTAATTTTTGTCCCGTTCCAACGGTTGTACCGGGAAAGCAACGATTCTGTGAGGGCAAAAGTCAGCGCTTCCGTGGGCATCCCCTCCCCCCAGAAGACAGGCCCCTTTGACGATTCCTGGATCTGAAACTGATTGATGCACTTGGGGGAGAGCCGGACGATCAGAGGGGTTGCATTCCGAAGGATCAGTCTGTTCTTCTGCAAGGTGATCGAGAAGGTCTGATGCCCGAGCAGCGTGAACTGTGCATCTCCGATGTTGATTCGGGATCCCCTCTTCTGTGAAAGATAGCGAGCGATCCCCTGTGCCACCTCTGGCGCAGGGGACGCAATGATCAACTGTTGCAGATCTCCGGTCTTGACCTCTTTGAACGGAAAGAGGCGGGAGTAGGATATCGGGACATCCCGGGCCAGGGCCGGGCCCAGGGATCCCGCCCACATCATAGCCTGGGTAACAAACGTGTGCAGTGCACGGTTCTGGACAGGGCCATCCTGTTCGGCCTTCAGGCGGATTAACAGTCGCATCTCTTCTCCTTACCTGATGGGCGCTCCTGCCCTTTATATCCTCATCTGTACATAACCGGCTCGTGTCACCTGATAGTTCAACAGTCTAACGGTGTCCTCCTGGATCATGGAGGAGAGTTACTGTGCTCTACCTTCGTTCTGCTGATGAATTCTCACAAGGTCTGCGGAGAGTTCGGCTGCGGAACTGTACCGGTCCTTTGGATTCCGGGCCAGACATTTGAAGAGCACCTCATCAAGGGGGGCCAGGTCGGGCTGATGAGCAGACAGGGGAAGTGGACTATCGTTCAGGATCATTCTGCAGGTGCTGTCGGTGTCTTTCCCTGCAAAGGGATGGGCACTGGTCAGCATCAGATACAGCAGCACTCCGACCTGATAGAGATCGGTGGCCGGCCCAGGAAGACCGTACAGTTCGGGAGCGATCTGTTCTGGAGCTGCATACCATGGGGTAAAGGCGGTGCACGCAATCCCGGTCTTCTCGCCGGCATGTTCGGAGAGTCCCCAGTCGGTGATCTTTGGGATCCCTTCCATCCCCTCTTCGGTGAGCAGGATATTTTCCGGCTTGATATCGCAGTGGCTGTATCCGTGCAGGTGCGCATATTCAAGTCCGTTCAGGATTCCTTTTGCAATCAGGATGGCCCGTGCTGGGGTGATAGACCCTATCTGTTCGGTGAGTCGATAAGGAACATACTCCATCTCCAGGCAGAGGGTTGGGAGCAGGTACACATGGGTGAGCCGGACGATGTTGGGATGGTTCAGATGCTCCCAGATCCGGATCTCTTTTAAGAATCCCGCACCAGTTGCGAGATCATGCCTGAGTGGGAGTTTCAGGGCGACCTTCATTCCGTCGCTTCGCCGGGTTGCAGAGAAGACACTTGCCACCCCTCCGGTTGCTGCCGGCTTCAGGTCGGTGTACTGGGAGGTGATCGCCTCGGGAATACCCTTCTCTGTGAGGAGCCCTTCCTCATTTGCAGATGGAATGAGAGTCTTCTGATCATCAGCACCAGACTGGAGCGCCTGCATCGGTGCGATGGTGGCAAACATGTGTCGTTCTCGATGATGGAGGAATTGTCCAGCTGAGAGTACCGCTCCGGCGATCAGGGAGATGTACGTGAGTGCCAGTGACGGGAGTTCCCATGATGCCGGGATCAGGAGCAGGAGGAGACTGAGCAGGATCGCAGCGATGATGGCCACGAGCAGGTGGATCAGAAGCATGCTCTGCTGCACCTGTAACCGCTTTGTTCCGATTGCAATCCGGATTGAGAAGAGCGAGAAGAAGACGCTCGGGAAGCAGCAGATCAGTCCGATGATCCCGTAGAGATCGATTCGAATCAATAATTCACTGTTCACGGTCAACAACCAGAGAACCCCGACAGCAGAGACCATGGCCAGGACCAGATAGGCGAGGTCAAACATCGGTTGTTCTTCGTTGATTGGGATGGTGAGATGCGGGTCCATCCTCCGCCCGGCTCGTATCATCAGGATGATCAACAGTAATAATGAAATCCCGACATAGAGCAGAAACAGAGCCACCCCGGAGATGGTTCTATCCATCACCCTATCTACTGGAGGTGGGATCTCGGTGATTCCCGGGGTGGTATTGTTATGCGTCAGATGAAACTGGGGAGGGGATGGCAGTGCTATCGGGGCGGCTTCTGCCGGGAGAGCACACACCAGAAGCACACCTAAAAGCAGCAGAACCAGCAGGAATTGAGCCGGCTTCATCCAGCAGGATCCGCCCCTCTCTTCTTTGGTAACATCACGACAAACCGTGCACCATAGGGATCATTTGCAAGGTCCAGCAGGTCCCCGTCATGGAGTACCATCCGCTGGTGCGGGGTCAGTGGCTGACCGTTCAACATGGTTCCTGCGGTGGAATCGCAGTCCTCTACCATGTATCCGATGGGCTCCATGAGGATCCGTACATGGGGTTTGGAGATGCGGGTGACCGTTCTATACCAATCTGGGAGGATAAGGGATCCTGGGACTGTTTCAACTTCAACGTCTGCCCTGCCGATACAGAGTTGTTCATCTTCCATGATAGTGACCCTCCCCTCGTCCACTCCTGTCAGCAAAACCAGATACAGATGGTCGCCGGTGAACTCATCGGCTATCTGACCCCGCACATCGGCCAGCCGACTGGAGAGGTCGGGGTTCTTCTGAATTCCCGCGGTGCTGAAGACCCCCAGATTTCGGATCACCTGTTCGAGACCCCCGGAGACCACCGAATATTCCCAGACCGGGTGTACCCCTTTAGATGTCTGCTGACCTACGCCGGCCTCCTTCTTGACAAGACCTACATTCACCAGTTTATCGAGGTGCTTCTTGGTATTGTCATAACTGGTATTGATCTCGGCTGCTATCTGGCGACGATCCTTTGGTGTCTTCTCGATCAGTTTTAGAATCCGCAATCGTGTGCTGTTGGAGAGCACCTCAAGATACTGCGATAGATCCTCATAAAAGTCGGTATCGATCGAGACGATACAAGTCTCAGTACCTTCAGTCCTGTCCACAGCCACCAGTCCTCTATCTTCGTTCACCGTGAGGGGATAAATGTTTATCCTCATCCGGGTCTGTCTGGTTCAGAGATAGGGCCATCTGGTTCAGATCCAGGTTCCCCTGATAGATGAAATCCCTCTTAATTTGCAGAGATATTTAAGAATTTCACCGAATCAGAGGGAAAAAACCGATCCGAACCCGGGATGTGATCTGTCCGCTATAACTCTCTTATCAGGATCTTCTCCTGCGATCGATCGGGAATTTTGGTTGCAGGATTGGTCAAATAGAAGGATCGGCTGGACAGAACAGTCCATTTCCTTGACCTGCCGGACCCGGAAATGGATACCTGAACAGAGATCTTTGCCCACTCCCATCCCTGAAATATATATCGTCCCTTCTTCAAGAGGTTGACTATGGCGACCTGCGGGGGACGCGGGTTGCCGGACTACTTGAGGTGAAAAAATATCCACTAAATCAATCGTATCAGTCAGTATATGCATGCTCGGATTGATGCTGATGCTCGTCCCTGCTGTCAGCGCAGGGGGGGTCACAAACTCTATAAACCAGACGCATATCACTGAAATCAGGGATCGGATTGTGAACACCAGTCATATCACTGAAGTGATGATGCAGGGTTCAATTCAATACATCGATCAGATCAGCAACAGTTCTGGCGCCACTGCCATGACTACGACCAGAGATAACTATGTCTCCGCCGCTGCATCACTATCGTCCATACAGAACGGTACTGAACTTCGAACTGCGGAGAAGAACCTTGGAACGGTCGAGCGTCTGTTCTTCAACCAGACACAGGTCGCTGTAAAGACGTATAATGGTACCAAGACTGCTCTGAAACAGAGTATCAACGAGTCGCTCTCTGCTGCAGGTCTGAATGAAAATAGTTTCGGCCCCGGTCCGGGTCCTGCACATGGTCCTGCCAGAAACGAGACCGCTTCTCCAGACTTTGCTGGTAACGCCACGAACGCAACTGCCGGCCACGGTCATGCACATGGCTCTGCCGGAAACGAGACTCCTCCTCCGGACTTTGGCGGTAACACAACTGCCTGTCCAGATCATGCCCCCGACTTCGCAGGTAACGAGACCGCCCCTCCGGACTTTGCTGGCAACGCAACTAACGCAACTGCTGGCCACGGTCATGCACATGGCTCTGCCGGAAACGAGACTGCTCCTCCGGACTTTGACCGTAACACAACTGCCGGTCCGGATCATGCCCCTGACTTCGCAGTCAATGGGACCTCCGTGCTTGGTAACGGATCAACAGGCAGACATCATCTGGGGGTGAACGCCACAAACAGTTGAATGAAATTCAGAATATCACACCCTTTTGAGCAAAAAAAGGTGTTCCAGGTTCATTTTTTATCTCCGATTGAACGTGAGACTGGCAGTCAGGTATCAACCAAAATAACATATCTTTTTTCTTTATTCAGAATTGTGAAGCAGCATCCCGACGGTGATATCGTCCCCGCTTCCGGTCGAGGATATCCAGGAGAGTAGTTCTGATAGGTGCTGATCTTCAGTGAAGAGTCTGAGGGCTGCTGTATGAAAATCGGTTTCACTCTGGTATGAGTTGACCAGCCCGTCGGTTGCGAGCAGGACTGCTGCGGGTATCCTGTCGTGTACGCTGGCAACAGCAGTATAAAAATCATTGGCTGCCTCGGGTAGACAGAGTGAAGTGGTCTGGTTTCCAAAGAGGCGGGGATCCCGCTCCAGTGGACGTTCTACTGTTCTTTCCTGTGAGATGGTGAGGATATCCCCGTCGCCAAGCTGCAGATACAGCAGATAATCCTGTGTGGCGATGACGGTCATCAGGGTTGACCCGTAGGGGAGTAATTGATCCGCGAGTTCGTCATATCTGGAAGAGGGAGAGATGCCGGTTTCACCTCTGCTGATGAGGTCCTGATCCACCAGTTCTCTCCACCTGTCGACGATCGCTGTGCAGATGCCGGCTCTCAGATACTCCTGATCGCAGGATAGAAGAACAATCGGGTCCGTTCTGGCGGCGAACAGTCTGGAAACTGAAAGTGCTGCCTCAACAGCAAACGCCGAACCCCTATCGCTTCTGAAACAGCGGGCAGATCCGTGTCCGTCGGCCACCGCCACGGCAACTCCGCCTTCCACAGCAGAAGATCCAAATGCGTCCTGGTTGGGTAGCCCAATTTGCTGGTGATAGGTTCCCTGAACTGATGCTCCTACCGCCCGCCAGATTTTCACTTTTTCCCTCCGGAGTTCATCTTCTGCAGGGGCGTATTAGTTCCTGATACTATTATACAATGATTGTTGCAGTCATTTATGGAAATAGCCGACCGGATCCTCCTACGAGAACCTCTTCTTCCCCCTTAAGTGGGGGGGAAACCGATCAGGTTTTTGATGATATCCCGACGTGCTCTCCCATGTCTGGCCCAATAATTAGATAGTATAATGAAGGGTTATCCTAAGAATGATACTCTCATGAAATTCGGGCAATCGTTCTCTCTTCATAGGGGCGACCACCATGAATATCAGGGCCTTGATGATCTGATCCCCGGGTGATCAGCGCTGAATTGGGTTGTTATAGGAATATACGGAGATGATTTCTCCTGATGACAGGGAAGCAGATGATAGAAGGAAAGCCTGATCTGATGAAGAGAACCAGCAGTATAAAAGACTCCGATCCAAAGCAGGGTATCCTTCCAATAATCGGCTCGGCCCCGGTCGTGCTAGTCCTCGGTTCATTTCCAAGTGCCCGGGCACGGACTGTAGGAGAATATTATGCGAATCCTCTGAACCATTTCTGGCCGATCATCGAGGAACTCTTTGGGATCTCCCGGTCACTCTCGTATTCCGAGAGAGTCCGTCTGCTCGCTGATCAGCAGGTGGCGCTCTGGGATATGGTCGACTCCTGTTATCAGGAGGGTTCGATGGACAGTACGATATATGAGCCGGCTCTGAACGATATTCGTGGATTTTTGACAACCCATCCGACCATCCGCCTGGTCGCAGCCAATGGGAGGACCGCCGAACGGTTTCTGAAACGGTCGCTGGGGAAGGCGGGACCGCCTGCCGGTGTGACCGTCATCTCCCTCCCCTCAACCAGTCCTGCCAACGCTCGCGAATCCTTTCATCAGAAGGTGCAACGATGGCGGGTGATCCGGGACTCTGCGGTCCCTTCATAATCAGGGGAATTTGATGATCCGCAGGGAGTTGGTCGCTCCTGCCAGATCCGGTTCCGACCCTTCTGTCAGGATCACGAGATCTCCGGTCTTCGCAAGTCCGGCATCACTGATCAGATCAAAGATTCTGTCGTGCCAGGATGCCTCATCGGTTTTAACAAAGAACGGCACCACGCCGTAGGAGAAGGCGAGGAACTCGGCAACCTTCTGATCCCTGCAGAACGAAAGGATCCAGCAGTCCGGTTTGAAACGGGATATCCGTCTCGGCGCCCTCCCGCTCCTGGTGGGGGTCAGGATATACCGGGGTGAGAGGGCGTGCATCGCCTGGATCACGTTCAGGGAGACCACATCGTCGACCGTCAGTTCGCGCCTGTTGATCCCGGTAAGCAGCAGCACCTCCTCAAGCTGGGAACGGCCCTTCAACATTGTCCGCTGGGCTTCTATCGATCGTGCGATCTTTGCCATCATGCGCACCGTCTCAACCGGGTACCTGCCGGTGGCTGTCTCAGCGGAGAGCATCACGGCATCGGACCCATCCAGAATTGCGTTGGCTACATCGGTCACTTCGGCTCTTGTCGGGAGGATATTTTCTGTCATCGATTCGAGCATCTGGGTGGCGGTGATCACCGGCACCCCGAGCCGGTTTGCCTTCAGGATACATTGTTTCTGAACTCCAGGCACATCCTCGATCGGAATCTGAACGCCCAGGTCGCCACGTGCGATCATGATGGCATCTGCTTCGGCAAGAATGGCGTCGATCTCCCTGACCGCTCCAGCCCGTTCGATCTTTGCGACGATATGGATCTTTATGCCCCGCTTCTGTGCATACTCCCGGAGTATCCTGATATCTTCCGGGCGCTCAAGGAATGAGATGGTGAAGGTGTCGACTCCTTCATCCAGTCCAATATCGACATGGGCGAGATCCTCCGGGGTCACTGCGGCGATCGACAGGGCGACCCCTGGCAGATTCAGTCCCTTATGTGAGAGGAGCGGTCCACCGATCACGACCTTTGCATCCACCTCCTGTTCGCTGGTTCGGACTACCTTCACCTGCAGAAACCCGTCGTTCAGATAGATCGTGGTCCCTTCGGTGACGAGTGAGGGGAGGTCGGGGTAATCCACCGGGATCGCGGTCAGGTTCGAAGAGGCCGGGTCCGTGGTTAATGTGATCGTCTCCCCCCTCTTCAGGATCGTTGGTTCCAGTCTCAACCTGCCGATCCTGATCTTTGGGCCTGGGAGGTCAACAAGAATTGCCACCGTCCTCCCGAGGCGAGTGGCGACTGCTCTGATACTTCGTATCATTTTCCTGTGCTCATCGCTCGTTCCGTGGGAGAAGTTCACCCGGGCCACATTCATTCCGCTTCGGATCATGTCAGCAAGCACCTGTGGTGATGAGGATGAGGGACCGATTGTACAGACGATCTTTGTCTTATTCATGGGTAGACGCCTGGTCCTACCGGCTTTCTTCTCCTCTCCTTTGTCAGCCTCTTCACGCTCTTCAACTTTCAAAACTGGTGTACCATCCAGTCTGTCGATCGGTGGCACTGGTATATATAATGGTCTCTCACCTGATGCCAGCACCTCTCCTACTGGGAGATGGTGGTAGGGATGTCTTTATTGGGGGTACTGCGAGATCACAAGAATAATCAGATCGGAGATCTCCAGTCAAAAAATGGGCCCTGGATTATTATCCGGTGTATCCTGAACCAGAAGGTGGATGAGTGCACCGGGGTATGCACACTGTTTCTTTCTGTGGTGGTATGTTCGATGATGGTGGTTGGATGGATAAAATGAGTGTTTTTTTGTTCAGAATCACACCTGGTCACTGCGCGATCAGGCGAACAGGAGGGTGGAAAGATTCGCATTCGATAAAATTTTTGATCGGTGGGCCGGTACTTCAAAGATCCGGTACCCGGTAGAATGCCGATCTCTCGTTATTCTGCAACCAAAATAGGATATAAATTGGGAATTGTCTGTTTTCCTGAATGAATGTATTTATTAACTGTAACCCATATATAGTAACTTGCATGGTGGTTAATCAGGCGCAGGTTGACCAGATACTCACAGCAGCTTCCGAGGATGATCCAGAGGTAAAACTGCAGAGCCTGGAGCGAGAGGTTGATCTGATCAAGACCTCGATCAAACGGCTCCTTATCGATATACGGGAACGTATGAATGATATCGATAATCCATTCACACTGGTCGGCGGTACCGCCAACAGTCAGGATAATTCTCAGAATCTCAAGGAAGAGGCCAATGACGCCCATGAGTCTGCTCTGGACGCTCGCGAGAGTGCGCTGAAAGCTCGCGAGTCTACTTTAGATTCATCATCAGAGAAGACCAAAGAGAGGAAGGGACGGCGGAAGCGGGACGATGAAGACGAGGAGGACGAGGAAGATGATTTCGAGGAGGAGCGTCCGACCAGATCACGCCGCAAGGAGAAGAAAGGTGAGTTCTCTGCGGCTGATGAGCGTTTACTCGCTGCTTTGCGTTCGCAACTGGCACAGGAGTCGGCTGCTGCGCCCCCACTACAACTCCCGGCGATGCCGGCCGTGCCTCCAATCCCGGACTCTTCGTCACTTCCTGAAAAACTGCGCCTCCAGAAGGCATATCGCCTCTTCAAGTGGACCAACCGGTCGGTGAAGAAGTACGGCCATGACCGGCTTGAGAGTATGCTCCAGTCGTACCGATCGATGGGGTACATTTCACAGGAGTCCTGTGCCGAGGTCATCGAGATCGCCCGGTTGATGCCGGCTGTCCTCGGTGAGGTGCATGAGATCGATCCCGGCGAATATGTGGCCGAGCTCTATGTTTTAAACAGGATTCTTTCGCCGAATGATATAACCCTTGATCGTGATATGATTGAGGTGCTGATGGAACAGCGGCAGGGGCTTGCAAGTGATGAACCGGGAGCCAGGGACCGGATAAAGGGCGATGAGTGGGTAAACCTGCTTGACAGGATATAATTTATGTCAAGTGAGACCTTCACCACCGCGATGTTCCTGATCACCTCAATCATTGCGGCCGGTGTTCTGATCAACGCAATCTTTCCGGTGATCTATACGATGGCCGGTACCTTCGCTTCTTCTTCCCATGACTCTGATCAACGGATGAGGACTGACTTTCGGGTGGTGACGACCTACTGCAACACCGATGGAGAAGCGACGATCTGGATGAAGAACATCGGGTCTTCAAACCTACCCGACTCGGATATTGCAAAGTCTGATCTCTTCTTTGGAGAGGTCGGAGATTTCTCACGGATGACCTATAATGCAACGCTTACGGCTCCGAAACCCTGGAATTATCAGGTTGAGGATAACACGAACGAGTACTGGGATCCTGGTGAGACCCTCAGAGTCGACATAAACTATGGCCCGGTCAGCAAAGGGGATATGATGTACTTCCAGTTTGTTCTGCCTGACGGGGTTTCCAGGACAGAGCAGTTCTCCGCGGGGTGATGTGGTGGCAGTAGGTGAACTGATTGGTGCGGTAGTAGGTGTGATGCTTCTTGTGTATGTCGCTTATGTACTGGTGGGATCCGTGATTATGACTGCAGAGACCGTCACCTCCGCCCAGGGTGATATGGGGCAGTTGCAGGAGGCGCGTATGAGAACGATGATCAACCTTTCAATAGACCAGGTGGTCGACAACACGGTCTATCTGAACGTGACCAACACCGGGGGGGAACCCATCAGCGATTTTACTCATATGGATGTGATAACATCGGATGGTGTTGGGGAACCGCTGTATCATCATTTCACTACCGGCGCTCTCTCAAGTCAGACCTGGCAGAATATACAGATCGTCCCGGATTACGTCCATCCCGGACAACTCGACCCGGGAGAGGTGCTGACCCTGTCGGTCACCGACACGTACAGACCTGTCTGGGCACAGGTGATCACGCCGAACGGTGTCTATTCAACCGTGTTAGTGTAATTGGGGGAAAACTATGGGTGGTGGAATCGGAGATATTCTGGGAGGGGAAGATAATAAGATCCTCTCCACGGGGAACAACGAACTTGATAAGAAGATCGCAGACGGTCTTCCGCTGGAGTCCCTGACTCTGATCGAGGGTGAGAACGATACCGGCAAGAGCGTACTGACTCAGCAGATCATCTGGGGCGCTCTGAAACAGTCGAAGTGTGTCGATCTCTTCACGACAGAGAATACCACCAAGAGTTTCCTCAAACAGATGGAATCGATGAGTCTGGACATCTCTGAATATTATGCCTGGGGATACCTGCGAGTCTTCCCCTTAAATGTGGTAGGATTTGAATGGAAGGAGACGGAGATGTCGGGGCTCCTGAGCAATCTGATCCTGTTCATCAAGAACAGCAGGGCAGATGTGATCATCATCGACTCCCTGACCCTCTTCAGTGAGTACGCCGATACCGGTACGATTTTGACCTTCTTCACCAATTGCAAGAACCTGGTCGACCATGGCAAGACGATCCTGATCACCCTCCACACCTATGCCTTTGAGGAGGAGTCGCTGGTACGGATCAGGTCCATCTCTGATGCGCACCTGTTCATGAAGAAGTCCCTCCTTGGGACAAAATATGTGATGGTCCTCGAGGTGAACAAGGTTCGGGGTGCACGGAAGACGACGGGGAACCTGGTCTCGTTCGAGGTCCATCCAGGATATGGTATGAAGATCATTCCGATGAGTTTCGCGAAGGTGTAGGCATGGCAACCATGACAATGGCAGCGAAGCTGCCATTCAAGCCTGAAGTTGTCGATGAAGGAATTGATTGGTCCACCAATCTCGAGTCCAGTGCGCTCTATCGGATGCTCCCTGCGAATGCCCGGGAATACGTGCAAGGAGCTCCACACCTGCTCGAGTACCTGCATATCCTGCCGGTGAACACCTATGGGATTCCTCTCTTCTTCTCCGAGTTGAAGAAGGACCTTCGATCGATGAAGAACCCGAACATCATCTATCCTGTCAATGAAACCACCTTTGTCCATATTCTACAGGATCCGAATGATGTCCGAAACTTCTATATCCCCATCGAGCCGTCGTTCCTGCACAATGTGAACAAATTTGTTCCACCCATCGAACTCAGGCTGATCGATCTGATCGATGCCCTTGAGAACGACCCCTCCTCTCAGGAGGAGCGTCGGATTGTCCTCAAGAATCTGCTCACCAAGGTGACGGCGATCCGGCGTCCCGGTGAGATACTCGAAGAGTCGAGCGGGGAGGATGTTCAGAAGGGGGGTCTTGAGAAGGTCAAGGACTTTCTGAACACCGATTTCACTGCGAAGAAGAAGATGATCGATCGGATGTCGCAGGTCAAGGTGCCTCAGACCCCGGATGGAAGGGTGATCCTGACCCCCATCGAGTACAAGGCGGTGGAGTACCTGATGGCACGGGATAAGATCGATATGGGGGTGCTCCAACCGTTCCTTTCAGACTCGAATATCGAAGATATCACCTGTAACGGGGTCGGTCCGATCTTCATCGAGCACAAGGTCTTCAAGGGTTTGAAGTCAGTGATTGAGTTCACCCGTTCTGATGAACTCGACCAGTTTGTGATCAAGATGGCAGAGAAGATCAAGCATCCGATCACCTATCGGAACCCGATTGTAGATGCTACCCTGTTGGATGGTTCCCGTATCAACATCGTCTATGGAACTGCAGTGAGCCGGCACGGTTCGAACTTCACGATTCGTAAGGTGAATGAAGTGCCGCTTTCTATCATGGATGTGATAGCTTCGAATGCCTGTGACTATAATATGGCGGCTTATCTCTGGATCTGCATCGAGTATGGAATGTCCCTCTTCGTCAGTGGCGAGACTGCCAGTGGGAAGACCACGACCCTGAATGCGATCACGACGTTTATTCCTCCGGAGAACAAGATCGTGACGATCGAGGACACGCCAGAACTGACGGTCCCGCACAGGAACTGGACCCGCGAGGTTGCTAAAGCCAAGGGAGGGGAGAGTGACGATGGTTCGGTCACCATGTTCGATCTCCTCAAGGCCGCCCTCCGTCAGCGTCCGAACCAGATCCTGGTCGGTGAGATCAGAGGTTCGGAGGGGTCAGTCGCGTTTGGTGCGATGCAGACCGGTCACCCGGTGATGTCCACCTTTCACGCGGCCAGCGTCGAGAAGTTGATCCAGCGGCTCTGCAGTGACCCGATCAACATCCCCAAGTCGCATGTGGACAACCTGAACCTGGTGATCATCCAGAGTGCGGTGAGGCGTCCGACCGGCGAAACCGTCAGGCGGGTCCTCAGTATCAATGAACTGGTCGGCTTTAATCCGGAGACGCAGGGTTTCTCATTTGTGCAGATGTTCGGCTGGGAACCGGTCACTGATACATTCACCTGGTCAGGAAAGGGTTCTTCGTACCTGCTGGAAGAGAAGATCGCAACGATGCTCGGGTTGCCCGAGAATCGACGTGCAGAGATCTATCTGGAGGTCGAAAAACGGGCAAAGATCCTTGAGAGACTCCATCAGGCAGGGTATACCCAGTTCTGGGATCTGTTCCATATGATCACCAAGATCAAGAAGCAGGGGTTGCTGGCGATAGGGGTCTGACGATGGCAGAGGTGGCGATAAGCGGGGCGATATCCGAGGAGGATAAGCCAAAAGAGAGTGCCTTTGCCGGGATCGTCAAATCATTTCAGGATTATTATGCGGGGATCATTGAGAACAAGCAGATGCCCGCAGACCTTCTGTATATGATCACCTATATGACCTCCCTTGCCCTCGCCCGCGCGTCGCGGCCGGAACTCTTTGCCAGTGCAAGCGAGCGGAGCGAGTATGCCTCCTCAAAATACATCAAAAAGGTCAATATCCTCACGATGGGGTGGGGGTTCAGTTATAAGGAGTCCCTGGAGATCACCGCCGATCGGGTGAAAAATCCCCTGATCCAGAGTCTCTTCAACCGTTTCTCCAACTCGATCGATTCTGGGGTGCCGGATGAGGAGTTTCTCAGCAATGAACTGGTCACGACCAGAATGGTCTATGTCAGCAACATTGAACAGGGATTTGAACTGCTGAAGAAGTGGGGGGATGCCTACATCGCGATGCTTCTCTCAAGTGCTGTGGTCGCTGTCACCATGATGATCTCGGTGGCGATCTATGCGCCGACCGGCATCGATATGACCCTGAATATGTCGTACGCGCTGACGCTCGGGATCAGTATCTTTGGGATTGTGTTGATGTATAAATCCGTCCCCGATGATCCGAAGACACATGGACTTGATACCTGGCGTTCCAAGGAGCAGATCTCGATCAGGAAGATTGAGCGGATTATGGTTCCGCTGGTCGCTGTCATCTCTCTGATCATGGTGGCATTCGGGGTGAATGCCGGTTTTGTCTGTCTCTTCATCGGGTTGATGATGGGTCCTTTGGGGATCATCGGGTATATCGACGACACCAATATCTCCCAGCGTGATGACGATTTTTCAATCTTTATCCGGTCGCTCGGGTCTGTGATGGAGGGGCAGGGGGCCACTCTGCCGATTGCGCTGGACCAGGTGGACAAGAAATCGCTGATCGCGCTCGAACCGCTGGTTCGGTCAGTTCACTCCAAGATGAACCTCGGCCTTGATGAGGAGCAGATCTGGGAACGGTTCATCGGTGAGAGTGGATCGAACCTGATCTATAAGTATCTGAATATCTTTCGTGATACGGTCGCGACCGGGGGGCCGGCTGGTGAGATTGGAAAGGTGGTCGGCAATTCGATGCAGAACATGGTGCTCCTCCGGCAGAAGCGGGATATGCTGGCCAAGAGTTTTATCATTCTGTTGATCCCGATGCACGTGATGATGGTCGGGATTCTGGTAGCCCTCTTCGATATCATGCTGACCCTGACGACGGCCATCACCTCGATGATGAATAAGTTTGCTGATGCTGCTGCTGCTTCTGGGGGTGATACTGGTATGGGGGGAAACGCTTTTCTCGCAGGCTCTCTCAATATGTTTGTCAACTTTCCAAAGGACGTGATGACCAACTATGTCGTGATCATCATGGTGATCCTGTCGATATCCAATGTTTTAGCTGCAAAGATTGTGTGGGGTGGGGACCGGTATATGTATTATCTGTATATTGCAATCTTCTTCACCCTATCGGGATTGATCTTCCTGGTCCTACCGACCCTGGTAGGGATGTTCTTCAGTGTTGATGTGCTGACCAATATCGCTAACTCTGCGACGGCGGCGAATACGACATGAGAGAGGACGTTCGGAGGCTTCTTCTTTTTGTAGTAACCCTTGTCATCGGGTTACTGATGATTGGGGTCGACCTGCCCCTGATGCAACTCCTCCCCGTGCTGATCCTGATTGGTGTGATCCTCCTCTTTGTAACCGGAGCGCTGACAGCAGAGGACTTCATTCGGTTTGGAGAGCGGTTCAAAAAGGGTGGAAAGAAGAAGTCTGTAAAGCCTGAAAAAGGAAAGAAGGGGTCGACTGAGGTGGCTCCTTCGAAGACCAAGGATAAGGGTGGTTCTGGTCTCTTCGCACGGATGCGTTCATCTCTGAAGGAACTGATCCCAGAACGGGTTCCTCGTAAGAAAGAGGAGAAGATGGGGGGTCTCTTCTCCCGAGGGAAGAAAGAGGAGGTAGTGAAGGGAAGATCGGTAGACAAATCATCTATTTCAGCCCCGGCACCTTCTCGTGGTGGTGGTGGGAAGCCAGAGGATCCGTTCCTGTCTTTATCAGATGACGAACTGCAGACCGATCTCCTCGATGACCTTGATAGCCTCGATGTCCCTGAAGAGAAACCGGAAAAGGCCGAGGATCTCTCACTGGATATGGAGGCTGTCACCCCTCCTGCAGAGCCAGAACTGCAGGGTGCCGATGCGATCCTCAGTGAAAATGCCTCTGATCTCGAGGAGTTCACTGATCTTGAAGGGATCGACCAGATCGATAATGAACTGGCAAGTCTTGATGAGGTGGATCTGGATGAGATTCAGCTATCAGGGCTTGACGGATTGGATGAAGCAGACCTGAGTGTCCCTGACGTGCCGGATGAATCTCCAGATGCGGCCGCCAGTTCAACTACAGCGACCCCGGATATTCCTCAATTTCCGCTTCCGCAGGATGCCCTTCCGGATGAACCTCCAAAGGATGAACCAGATCTGGCTGCTTTTGCAGGAGGAATGGGTGGGGATAACGAAATGCTCAGTCTGCTCGCTTCGGATGTCAAGTCTGTGAAGGTTGAGGCTGACATGTCGATCCTCCGGGACCTGCGTGATGTGAAGGTCAGCTCTGAAGATCTGGTCACAGATCTCGAAGGGTTGATGCAGATGATTGGTATGCCTGAAGTGAAACCGGAGAAGAAAAGACATGGGATTTCGAAGCCATAGTCACGGTCAATGGCGGTCCTTTTTATCGCAGAGGGGATTAATAATCTAAAAAAATGAGGGTTTATGAAGGAAGTACCTGTTAAGATTGAGTATAATGGAACGTGGTTGGTCGTAAAGATTGGTATCGGTGAGGACCGCCTGGTGATCCCCAAACCGGTGAATAGGGAAGTGCTCTATAAAAATATCATAAACCTTGAAGAAAGGAAGAATCTGCTCCTCATCAGCACCAGTGATACGCCTGATGTGACACTTCCGATCCTCTCTGTCGATAAGGTTCTCCGGGTAATGAAACGGCTCATTCTGAGTAGTTGCAGTGCCTACCGTCTTGCAGCATACTTTCTCTCTCCTGCAATCAGGGGCGGGGTGATGGTCAAGGATGCACAGTGGGAGAAGGGCTCAATCATCGTTGTAAAGACTGGTATCTGGTTCGATAGCGCCCAGAAACAGGTCAGTATCCCCCTCAATGATGTTGCTGATATTCAGTTGACCAAGCGCGATGTCCAGGGTAAACAGACTGATGTGATCAAGATCGATCATGTCGATGCCGGTGAGGTGGTGACCAGTTTTGTGCTCTGTCCGGTCTCAACCCTCCAGACCCTCTTCAACTTCCTGACCGATGCCACCAAGTCGATGGATATGCGTGGTGATGAACTGGACGAGTATGATCAACAGGTGGCGATGCTGGTATACAGTGGCATGGATTCGTCCGCGATCATCAACATGCTCTCGATCAACAATAAAAAACTGGATTTGATCTATGACAAACTGATCAATCTGAATATTGCTGAAGTTGTGGAGGTCAGAAGAGAGGTTAAACTGACCACAAAGGGGATACGCTACATCTCTGACGCGACAAAACAATAAATCTTTTACTATTGAGGGTTTTTTTTTTCAGTACTTCTATATAGTGCTTATAACAAAGTATTATCCTGGTGTTCAATGGGACGCATATTAATTGTCGATGATACAATGTTCATGCGGACGCTTCTCAAGAATATCCTCTTCTCAGGCGGCCATACTATCGTGGGCGAGGCGGCCGATGGGGAAGAGGGGATTGCGAAGTATAAGGAGCTGAAACCTGACCTCGTCACCATGGATGTGGTGATGCCAAAGTTGAATGGTATCGAGTCACTGAAAGGTATCAAACAGTTCGATCCGGCAGCCAGGGTGGTCATGTGTACTGCAGTTGGGCAGGAACAGATGGTGAAACTCGCAATCAAGACAGGGGCGAAAGGGTATATTGTCAAACCGTTCCAGGCCCCAAAGGTACTTGAAGAAGTGAAGAACGTCCTGGCGTCATGATCTGAATGCGTGTTCTGGTTGTTGATGACTCTGTGTTCATGCGCACGGTCATCAGAGATATTCTGACAAAGGATTCTACCATAGAGGTTGTAGGGACAGCCGTCGATGGTGTGGATGCTCTTGCAAAGATCAAGGCTCTTGATCCGGATCTGATCACACTCGACATCGAGATGCCGAGGATGAATGGGCTTGAGGTGCTCAAGGAACTCGGAACCTGGGAGAAACGGCCCAAAACATTGATGCTCTCCTCGCTCACGTCACAGGATGCTGAGATGACCAGGCTCGCGATACAACTCGGGGCTGATGACTTCATGCTCAAGCCCAAGGATATCACCCATGTCAGAGGGATCGGCGACGATCTGATCGAAAAGGTCAAACATATGTTCACTTTTCGTTTTTCGCCGATCAAAAGGATTGCAAGGGGTGGAACGGGAAATGAGCTGGCGACCAGGATCGTGATGATCGGTTCATCGGCAGGTGGCCCCCAGCAACTCGATCAACTGTTGATCGACCTGCCGGCCGATCTCCCTGCGGCGGTGGTGGTAACCCAGCATATGCCTCCCGGGTTCACTGCAGCTCTTGCCGAGCGGTTCAATCGGATCTGCCCCATCCCGGTCAGGGAGTCACAGTCCGGCGATCCCCTAGAACGGGGACGGGTTCTTGTCTCCAAGTCGGGGTATCATTCGGTGATCACGGGAAATATCAGCAGTGATGGGAGACGGACCGGTCGACTGGTCCATTCGAGTGCACCACCGCTCCATGGTGTCCGTCCGGCTATTGATAAGATCTTTATATCCGGTGCTCCGGTCTTTGGGAAGAATGCAGTCTCTGTGATCCTCTCTGGAATGGGCAATGATGCCGGGGAAGGGGCTGCCGCGATCAAGAAAGCCGGCGGGACATCGCTGATCTGTAGAGAGGAAGACTGCCTGGTCTATGGTATGGCCAGATCAGCTATCGAGCATAATGCAGTCGATCAGGTTGTACCGCTCAAGAGAATGGCGAAAGAGATCGTCCGGGTTGTATCACAGATGGATGGATAGGGAGGATTGCTTGTCAGAATTTGAAGCATATCGGGGACTCTTCGTCGCAGAGTCTCGCGAAAACCATGAGAATATGGTAAAGGGGCTGCTGGTCCTTGAACAGGGTGTGGATGACAATGCGATCGATGAGATCTTCCGGGCAGTTCACACGCTCAAGGGAGCATCAGCTTCGATGGGATTTGATGAACCTGAACACCTCTGCCACTCCATGGAGGATATCTTCCAGAACATCAGGAATGGTTCGTTGCAGATCAGCAGTGATCTGACAGATCTTCTCCTCTCTGCCGCAGATGTCATCGAAAATATGATCGATGATATCGAGGGCGGGGGTGATGGTGCAAACGCTGAAGCTGCACCATTGATCACTTCTCTTAAGAGATGGGCCAGTTTGAAACCATCGTCCTCTCAGGGTGCGGCATCTGCTCCTGCCACTATTCTTGAGGCAGGATCTTCCGGCGAACCGGAGGATTCCCCGGAAATCTTGGAAGGCGTTCCTGTGTATTCCGTGCAGGTGACGCTGAAGGAAGAGTGCCTGATGAAGGATATCAGGGCCCTTCTGGTCATCCAGAGTCTGGAGGCATTCGGGACGATCATCGAGACAACACCGTCCCGGGCGGCTATCGACGATGGGGACTGCGGGGTGGATCTCATGGTGGTGGTTCAGAGTGACGCCGGCTCTGATTCTCTGAAGGTCGCAGCTGAAGGACCTGATGTTCAGTCTGTTCAGGTGGTCGAGCAGGAGATCCCTCTGGCGGTGCCAGCCTCCTCGGATACTTCCGATTCCACCGTCAAAAAGGGTCGTGAAGAGGAGGAACCCAAGACCCATGAGAAGAACCGGGAGATAAAAAACCTCCGCGTGGATATTCAGCAGCTCGATCACATGATGAACCTCGTCGAAGATCTGGTGATCAACCGCGGGCGGATGAAACAGATCGCCGAGCAGTACAAGATCAAGGAGATGGACGAGGCGATCAGCGTGGTTGAGCGTTCGGTCTCTGAACTGCAGAATCTGATGATGAACATCAGAATGATCCCGCTCCAGCAGATCTTCAACCGGTTTCCCCGGGTCGTTCGGGATGTTGCCAAATATGACGGCAAAGAGGTGGAGTTCCTGATGGAGGGCGGTGAGACTGAACTCGACCGGAGTGTGATGGATGGATTGAGCGATCCGCTCCTTCACCTGATACGGAATGCGATCAACCATGGCCTGGAGTCCCCGGAGACCAGGGAACGTCTGGGCAAGGAACGGGTCGGAACGGTCCGGCTCTCTGCCCGGCGTGACCGGGATAATGTGATCATTGAACTGACCGATGACGGGGCAGGGATTGATGTGGAGCGTGTGCGCAGCAAGGCCGTCCAGAAGGGGCTGATGACCCGGGATGCCGCTGATGCTCTGACCGAGGATGAGGTGATCAATATCCTCTTCCAGCCAGGGTTCAGTACTGCTGAGAAGATCACCGATATCAGTGGGCGAGGTGTCGGTCTCGATGTGGTGAAGAGTGCGATCGAGTCATTGAAGGGTTCGGTCAATGTCAAGACCGTCCTTGGAAAGATGACACGATTTGAACTGGTTCTTCCGCCCACGATGGCGATTGTGCAGGTGATGATTGTCAGGATCAATGGCAGACGATGTGCGATTCCGATCAACAGCATTGTCGAGGTTGCGACCCTTGATATGAAGTCTGTCCATCAGATCGGGAGTGGAGAGGCGATCCTCCTTCGGGACGAGGTTCTTCCCATCTACTGGCTCGATGAGATGTTCGGCAAGCCAGGGAACAGTGATATCGTCCTTGTAATTCAGTATCTGGAGAAAAAATGCGGAATTCCGCTCGATACCGTCGAAGGTCAGCAGGAGGTTGTGGTCAAACCACTCAGCAGATTGATCGGAAGTTCACGTGGTGTCAGTGGGATCACCATACTCGGTGATGGCGACGTCGTGCCGGTACTCGATGTAAATACTATGGTATAAGTGGAGATGATAAGATGCTATTGACAGATATACAACTGGATGCCATCAGAGAGCTTGGCAACATCGGTGCTGCACATGCAGCCACGACACTCTCTCAGATGCTGATGTCTCAGATTGAGATGAGTGTGCCCGAGATCAAGGTTGTTGATATTGGAAATATCTGTGATCATATCGGGGATGAATATGTAGCCATGGTGGTCTTCTCCCTGCAGGGCGAGCTTGAACCCGGGGGATATATCGTCCTCCTGGTTCCACGGGAGTCGGCCCTCCGTCTGACCAATACGATGCTTGGTATGACTGATATGGAGCGGGAGATCGATGAGATGGACCGGAGTGCACTGCTGGAGATTGGCAATATCATGATCTCCGCCTTCCTCGACGGGACTGCAGAGTTGCTTGGGATTGTGATGATGCCGTCACCGCCTGCACTGGCCATCGATATGGCTCATGCCGGGATCGAGTCGATCCTCTCCCAGATGGATGCGGATGTCAACGAGGTAATCCTATTTAAGACCGAACTGCATAGTGAAGAGCATCGGATAAAATCTGATATTCTGTTCATGCCTGATACACGGACATTGAATGACATCCTCCGTCTCCTGCAGGAACTTGTGGGATCGGTCCAGTGAACAGGGGGGAGGTGAACCATGGTGAGAGCATCGAATTTCTTTGAAGAGTCTGCAATCATCATTGGGATCGGGGAGTACCATATCGGAACGGAACCGAAGGCGACGATCGGGCTCGGTTCCTGCGTGGCGGTCATTCTGCACGATGAAACCCGTGGAATCGGTGCTATGGCGCATGTGATGCTCCCTGAGAGTAATGGTCGGTCCGACCGTCCTGGTAAATATGCAGATTCGGCAGTTCCGCTGCTGTTCGATGGGCTCTGTGCAAAGGGAAGCCGGCCACAGAACATCACTGCAAAACTCGTTGGTGGGGCGAGTATGTTTGCCTTCTTTGGAAATAACCTCAATATCGGGGAGCGGAATATCAAGGCGATCAAGGAGGGTCTTCAGGTGAGGAAGATCCGCATCACCGGGGAAGTGATCGGTGGAAATGTGGGGCGGTCGGTGATGTACAACCCCTCTGGACATGGAAAGGTCAACATCAAGCAGGCGGATGGGACGTGTCAAGAGGTCTGATACTTCTTCTGATCATCTTTATTTTTTTGGTCGTACCTGTTTCTGGAGCAGTGCATCTCTTCGCCCCAGGTGCAGGTTCGGTCTCTTCAGACCGTGTTTATGATATGGTCGACGGACCGAACGGTCAGGTGATCCTGGCGACAGATAATGGGATTTCTACCTTTGACGGCAGCACCTGGACGATCTATCATGCCAACCGGGTGAACCGGACTCAGGGTCTCCTCGACGATATGGTCGTTGCCCTTGCCTATGATTATAAGGGAGGGTTCTGGATGGGGTACCCTGATGGGATGCAGCGATTTGATGGTGTCACCTACAGGGTCTTCGATGATCCGCAGGCTTTCGTCTCGCTGAGTGTCCATGATATCCAGCGGTGGGATCAGGAGATGTGGGTTTCTGTGGGGACATCCGGTCTGTACCGCTATGCCTATGGGGCCTGGACCTGGTTCCAACCATTCAAAAATTATGGCCCCGGGTGTTACGAGGTGGACAGTATGGCGGTGGACGAGAAGAACGGGGCTCTGATTCTGGCGTCCGCTGACGGTGGACTCTGGGAAGTGCCCGATCATTCCGACCCGGTCCAGTTCATACGGGTCTCCGATCCAGAGCAGAAGTATACCGGGCTGAACCATGTCAGGTATGATCCGCTGGGCGGTGTGTATGCATTCAACCAGAGCATGATTGCCCACTATTCTGCCGACGGCCACTACCAGACTATCCTCACTCCTGCTGACCTTGCCTCTGATATTCATGAGATCACGGATGTTGCGGCTTCACCCGACGGGATGCTCTGGATTGGAACCCCCGGGGGGCTTGTGGGCTGGCAGGACGGTCGTGCCGTGGTCAGGTATCAGAAGAGTGAGGGAATCGGAGATGATTCCTATGTGCAGCGGATCTTTATGGACGCAGAAGGCAGGTGCTGGTTTACGACGAACGGGTATGTGGGATATGTGGACCCTGATAGTACCTTAAATAACCATCTGGCATTTGCGCCGCCGACGACGGTGACCACGGTGCCTACTCCCTCTCTCTCTCCACTGCCGATCGTACCGGTTCCTGGAATTACTGTCAGTGATCGGGGTACAACAGTGCCATCGCTGACCATGGTTCCGACCCAGTCTCAGGGTTCGCTCTTGGAACAGGTCGGACGGTACCTGATCTATGGTATCAAGGATGCATTCCGTTCTGCAGAACAGATCTCGGGGAATGTTCAGGGCAGAGAGGCGATCGCTGATCCTCAGCGTGCGAACTTCTGATCAGGGCTGATCTCTTGGTTCTGGCGGGAATGGGATCAGGAGTCCCTCCCCTTCTTTTGCGATCTCACAATAGACCAGGTCCTTGATAGCACCCTGATCGATCTCGTCGGGCCCGCAGACGACCAGTTCAAAGATCAGGTAATCCTTCATAAAGTTGGTCAGATAGACCTCCGGGGGGGAAAGGTCGGTGCGGTTGCCGGCCACCTTTTCAGCAACCCTGGTGGCGACTGTTTTGACGTGTTCTCTGGTCTGCTCGATCGATGATCCATACCGGACCGGGACCCTGACCCTGACCTTCTGCATGACGTCAGGGACCGAGTAGTTGACCACGATATTCCCTGAGATCTTCGCATTGGGGATGGTCACGATCTGATGTTCTATGGTCTTGAGCCGTGTCGACCGGATTCCTACTCTGATCACGGTGCCGGTATATGGTTCGATCTTCACCTTGTCGTTGAGGGTGAAGGGGCGGTCGACCATGATGATGGCCCCCCCGAGCATGTTCGAGAGGAGGTCCTGGGCGGCCAGGGCGACGGCCAGTCCGGCGATTCCGGCCCCGGCCAGCAGGGGAGTGATGTTGATGTCGAGGTAGGAGAGGATGAAGAGGAGGGCGATGAACCAGATCAGGTACTGTGCAGAGAGTCTGAGCAGGTCCAGAAACCGCATGTCGACCTGCCGGTCTGGACGGGCTTCCTGCCAGGCCGCATAGTTCTTGATGATGGTGAGCGAGAAGTTCGAGACGATCCAGGCTCCGATGAGCACATAGACGGCGATCAGATACCGGCTGTCGAGGAGCCAGAGGTAGGTGTCGGGGAGGGGCGTGAAGTATTTGAGCGCCACGTAGATCGTCACGGTGATGACGGCCACGATCAGCGGTCTCCCGAGGGCGATCAGGATCGAGTCGCTGAAGGAGAAGAAGGGGTGCTGCAGTGTTGCGAGCCGGCGTTGCAGTCGAATCCCGAGTTCGTAGATGATAACGGCAGCACAGAGTCCGGCCAGAACGACGGCGATGGCGAGGATGATCTGGTCCTGCATAACGTGTACTCTTTTGGGGATGGAGGTATAAACTTATGAGTACGCATGGCTGTTGGAAAGGAGATCGTCGAAACACTGCGGCAGACAGTGGACAGGGATATTTCGCTGATGCATATCTGCGGGACGCATGAGGCTGCTATCGCCCGGCATGGGATCCGGAGTGTGCTTCCGGAGAGGTTGAAGATCGTGATGGGACCCGGCTGTCCGGTCTGTATCACTCCCCAGGGGGAGATCGATGCTGCGGTGGAACTGGCTGAACGCGGCTGCATTGTGGCCACCTACGGGGACCTGATCCGGGTGCCCGGGTCGAAGGGGACCCTGGAGTCGTCGGGCGGGGATGTCAGGATCGTTCAGGGGGTTCACAAGGCGGTGGAGATCGCCGAACAGACCGATCGTGAGGTGGTCTTCATCTCGGTGGGGTTCGAGACGACGGCTCCGACGGTGGCCGCGACCCTGCTGGCGAAACCGCCGGAGAACTTCAGTATCCTCTCCTGTCACCGGCTGGTGCCGCCGGCGATGAAATGGCTTCTCGCGCAGGGTGAGGGGAAGATCGACGGTTTTCTCCTTCCGGGGCATGTCTGCGTGGTGATGGGCTACCAGGAGTACGAGCAGTTCCCGGTGCCGCAGGTGGTCGCCGGCTTCGAGGCCGAGGATGTGCTGCTCGGTCTGCTGATGCTCGTCCGGCAGGTGAAGGAGGGGCGGGCCGATGTCGAGAATGCCTATCCCCGTGCCGTGAGCCGGGAGGGGAATGTCAAGGCTCAGCACCTGATGTACGAGGTCTTCGAGGCCTGCGATGTCGAGTGGCGCGGGTTCCCGGTGATTCCGCAGTCCGGGCTTACACTGCGGGAGGAGTTCGCCGGCTACGATGCCCAGCGGAAGTTCGATCTAGTCTACAAGAAGGTGACCAAGCCCTCGGCCTGTATCTGCGACCGTGTGCTCCGGGGGGTGGCCCAGCCCTCGGACTGCGCCCTCTTCGGGAAGGTCTGTACGCCCCGGACGCCGGTCGGCCCCTGCATGGTCAGCCACGAGGGGGCCTGCAAGATCTGGCAGACCTATCATCAGCGGCATTGATCGCCGCGTCTTTTTTTATACGATCACCGCCAATATTAGAGGAGACGCCTGCCTCGGTAGGGTAGTGGATATCCTAGAAGCTTCCGGAGCTTTTGACCCGGGTTCGAGTCCCGGCCGGGGCGTATTGGGATTGGGTGGTATGTCCAATCAAAATTTCAAAAAGTTCAGTTGGTCTTCTTTTCAGAGTTGTTTTTGGTACCTCTCTTGGGCGTGTCGACTACGGTTTACAGGCACCTTCGTATATCTTTCTTTACCCGCACTGGGACTGAGGATCTTTCGACGTCATGCCATATGCGGCTGTGATTCTCACAAGCCGTTATTCCTTTGGATATATTCTACCGATGGGAGGCAAAAAAGTGATTTTTTGAAGGATCAGGTTTGCTCGATCAGCATCTGATTCCAGTACCACCTATCGTGGAAATCGACAAAATCTTCAGTCTCCTCCTTGAGCACACCGAGGATCCCTCCCGTCCATGTAGAATATGCATGAGATCCGTCCATGTTGTACACATTCGATGGGAACGTCCGCATTGTGTATACCGGATTTTGGTATGAATATTCGTCTCCAAGCTGGGCAAAATATGATCCCGTGACGAAGAACTTTGTTTCTCCCTTGAATGCAAACTCAACACGCCGGAATTCTTTCGGGCGCACCTGTTCAGCAAACTGGAGAACAACCCTGAACACATCGGCCCGGCTGCCCGCGCCTGTCAAGCCTTGCATATCCACCACGATCACGTCGGGGCTGCGGTAGTACGAGTTCATATGCACGACCGCGTTTCGAGAATCTTCGTTGAGCACATGATCCATCTGAGACTGAAGCCCAGCATTTGCCGAGAATGGACCCCAGGTAACAGCCCATACGATGCCTCCAACCACCAATAGAAAAATTAAGAGAGCAGCATATCCAGACTTTTTTTGTGGAGGAGGGGAGTCTCCTCCAACGGTCGAGGGCGGGGTGTACCCCGAGGGAGGAGCATTTGGTTGGAAGATGGGCGCTGCTTCGGGCTGGTGCATATTCCGCCCGCAAACAGGACAGAGTGAATGTCGGCCACTGGACTCGACTCCGCAGTGAGGGCAGCGTAGTATCGATCGATCGGGATCGGTTGCCTTTCCTACAGGCTGCGTGTTTAGATCGGCTACCCTTTGCATTTCGACGATTTCGTCGGGTTCCAACGTTCTTTGGCAGTTGGAGCAATAGCCATTTTTGGTATCGATTGGGCTTGCACAATAGATACAGAGGGGAGACGGGGGATCGATTGCGATCGATGAACTGGGAGTGACGTAATAACTGCGACCGAGAACACGCTCGGCGTCATTCAGGTTAATTGTGCACTTGGGACAGGCCACCCACCCGTCCTGGACCTCGGCCCCACAATTCGGGCACTGCTTCATACGAGCATCATAGATGAGGGATATTGGTTGATGGTTCTAATAATCTTGTGAAATGCTTCCCATTCCCTGTGATCCCACGAACCACCGGAGATGATCCACTGCAACGAAGCCGGCCGCCTCCCGCGTCCGCGAGTTTCGCGATCTCCTTCCTGGTCTCGATTGCTTTGGCAGAATTCTGCTGAAGCAAGATCCGCCTCGCCCCTCCCCCTGGGGCTGCCGGAACAGGCAGCCTTATGACCACGAATGGCTACCTGGGTGTATGAGCGCTGGTGCCACGATCAAGGTGAAGCCGGAGATCAAAGCAATGCTCGACGGCCTCAAGGTGCATCCACGCGAGTCGTACAGCGACGTGATCGGCCGTGTCGTCTGCCGGGCTTATGATTCCGAGCCGCTTTCAAGCGAAGAGATCGCCGGCCTCGAGGATGCCCTCGCAGACATCAAGGCCGGCCGAATCCACTCCGAAGCCGATATCAAGGCGGCCTTCGGGGTCGAATGACCCTGTAGGATCGAATATACAGACCGGGCAAAGAAGGACCTCCAGAAGATCGAGAGAGCGGATGCACAGCGCATTATCCGAGCGCTCGGACGAGTAAAGGAGGATCCCCGAGGCTCTATCAAGAAGTTGAAGACCTCAGCGCCCGAGGCGCCCGTCTCCTCCATTCATGCGGGGGGGTTCCGTGTTCTGCTTGAGATCGTAGACGATCGGTTCCTGGTCCTGGTCATCGAGGTAACACCCCCGAAAGACCTCATATCGGGACTTCTAGTCCCCACTTGAGGTCTCTTCTGGTCAGTGTGAAGATTGGAAAAAGTCGAGGACGTGCCTTTGCTCGCGTGTGAGTACCGGTCCCGTCGATCGCATCGCCGGCTATTTAGTACCACAATTTTTCACGCTATCACACCATTCCCCACCCAAAATAACCATCCCCCGAGGTCAGATTTTACTGAATCTGAGCCCATAGCAGCTGCCATATCTACTCTGTACCGGATGATCGACGGTTTGGTTAACCTCTCCTATGTCACTGGATTGAGGAACGGGGCGGGGATAGTAAAATTTTCAGAACTTTTCACCATACATAACATAAACGAACCTTTTTGTGCAACCGGTACCGTTGCTACGATCGGGTGTGCAGGGTTGTAGGGGGATACCTCCTCTAGTTCGAGCAGGTGTTCTGGGTGTCATTCCCCCCATAGTTCTTTTGACTCAGAGTGGTCTTATTACCCAAACTTTTAAAGGGGTCTAACTGCTTGCCGATTTGGACGAAGGCCTTGTTGATTAGCCTCTCCTTGTTTTATGTGACAGGGGACGCTACAGACCGTTCCCAGATCTGCCGTCGCCGGTAGAGGTAAAATGGCATACCTATGACCCAGAATAAAAGGACCATGAGCGCCCAAGAGAGTGGGCTCCAAGTCGACGAATTAAAGGTGTGCTCTTTCTGATTGTTACCTCCATGGAATCCCTTCACGTCAATATAAACCACAATAGCACTGGCGATCACACAGATCCATCCCAGCGGCAACCAAGTAAATACCGCTGGAAGCGTTACGATCAGGAGAATTATCAACAACCCATTTGAGGAGTAGGTAACATCAGGAATTGGACGGGAAGGTACCTCTGCAGTTCGTGACTGGGTTGTTTTCCCCTGCTGTGGAGATGGCACCTGGTTGGTTAACACTGGTTCTGCTTCAGGATATATGTAATAATCACGACCGATGATTTTTGCAGCCTTTTTCATATCCATCCCACACGAGGGACACAAGATCCACCCGTCTTGTGCATGTGAACCACAATTTGGGCATTGTTTCATCGAAATATCATCTTGGATTAAGATATTGGTGAATATCACTAAGAATTTTACGAAACGCTTTTTCATGATTCACTGTGAGTATCAGTGGACTGGGAGAATACGATAGAGCGATCAGACGCTATAACAATGCGAATTTCGAGGCCCATTACAGTTGATCCACTACAACCTAGGTGGCTGCCACGATATCCTTGCTGATGGCTACCCTGAGGCAAAACGAAGCCTTGATGGCATTATATGAGAAAACGTAGTATCTATGCAAACATCCCTGGTTCTTGTCTGCCTCTTAATGAGTGGGATTTTGATAACTGGCTGCATAGCTATGTCCGAAGCAGATCAATGGAACCAAAAGGGGGTAGCCTACTACGAGAAGGGAAACATCCAGCAAGCGTCTATATGCTTCTCCCGGGCGTACCAGTTAGACACAGAAAATTCCGAAACCTTGTACAATCTTGGGACCGTCTACGTCGCTAATAAGGATTACAGTAACGCGCTCTGGGCATTCAACCGCTCAATCTACTATGATCTAGGAAATTCCGCCAAGGCCAAGAGCAGTAGGGATGCTCTCCTCCGACAAGGATACAAATGATCCCAGTATTGAAGATCTCATCTGGGACTACTCGGTATAACGAATCTGTATCATAATGCCACATGGTAGCAACAACTGTATCTAGGATCAGCCTGATTCATTCCCCTTTCTCGTTCTTCACTATATGGTTTCACACCAAAACTGTATCGTTTCAATATCTTCAGCGCTCACTTACTGATATGCATCAGCTTCACGGAGTCCGGATCCTGACACCTCGCGAGTACGAGCGCCTGGTCGATCAGATTGCAGAAGGACAGCCTGGTCCGGCTCGTCCGGGTGCTCATGCTCACCGGCTGCCGGTACGAAGAGATCAAGCGTCTGAAGTCATGCCCGGAATGTTTCAACGAATCGGACCGGTCGGTCTGGATCCGGTCTGGGAAATTGAAAGCACGATCCCCCGAGCGGTACATCCCGCTCACCGCTGCCGGTGTCGACGCGGTGCAGGTCTTCCTTGACGATCTCCGTATGAAATATACGGGACCTGCAACAATGGGTATCAATCTGCGGGTGGAAACCATCCGCGAAGCAGCCGGCCGGCCCGGACTGACTCAGGTATTCACGGAGCAGACTGCGAGCAGCCACGACTCCCCTTTTTCTGAAGGTGGAAATCAATCAAACCGAGGTTTCAAGCATGAATGGAGATGAGATTGTAGAATATGTAGCGGAAAAAATGCATGTATCGTTTGTTCAATTGGAACGGGAGTTCCCCCAGTACTTCGGCGGGATGCAGTGTATTTCGCTGCCAGGTCTGGAAACTATCATTCTGTGGACGGGTTTCACAGGAGAGGGGGGGGTCTCTTCGTTAACCTTGTGAACTCAAACCGCCTGTATTTTCATCCAACCAGGACTCTCCTGGCAGGAAAGCCTGCCGTGTATATGCTTGATGGAAAATGCCTGATGATGCCTCTCGCAAAACAGGCACGGCAGTACAAAAAACTCCACTGGTACCCCGTAGTGCTGAATACCTTCCCGTATTCTCCAACGAAGGCGAAAGTCTGTAAGGGGTGATCGTCGTCTTCTGGTTGCCGGCCTCATTACCCTGCTGACTCAGTCTGACTTGGTTATTTATGGAACTGGCTGCGAGCAATCAGGATTCCCGGCATCCCGTCTGGGTTGCCGGCTGCCGGCGGGTGTCTGTAGGGGGTTTCACTGTGTCTTATTTAAAAAAATACTAATTCTCCTAAAATCGGCTCTGTTGACATCCTCTGATATCTTTCTCTATCGAAGATTTTTTGTCTAGGTTTCGCCCAGTCCAAGACCAGTATCCTCATAGCCTCAGTACCGGCACTTGACGACGGCCTTCATCTCCTCTGGTCCAGGTCCGCCCAATCAGTACCAAGCCCGGCCCCGCCCCCACTTAGTGCGAGGTGGGTACCCCCTCAGCGAATGAGCGGCCCGGCCCCTCCACAACGCTAACGTTCCTCAGTGCCCTCGGTACCGGAGAAGCACCGCGGGTCTGGTACTGAATCCGGTTCCGGGTCCCCACCATAGCGAGCGTAACGGGCGCCCAACGTATTGCGGCAATTCATCAGAAGATTTATGCGAAATTTTGGAAAACAGAAAAAAACAGGAGCATCACGTTATTAACTTGAATTGAAGTATATTATTGCATGTCTGTTGATAAAATAATCAGACAGATCGATTGCCTTGAAGTCGATGCAAAAAAGATCGAAACTGATATTCAAACGCTTATTAACCACGCAAGTGTAGAAAATAATCCTCCAAAAAGAATTCAAATATCATTTGGTCCTGACGAAATACCAACACTAGATGGGATGATTCGGAATAAACACGCCTTCAGTTCTCAACCGGCAATAAATCAGTGGCTACCTTTAGCTGCGAGTTTAAGGGATCAACATCGAATTTTGATCCAAAGTTACCTAAAATGGTACAATCAAGCGTTCGATCTCGTTCATGAATTTGCACCGCAAAGAGAAGAAGAGTTTAAAAAATATTGTGAAAAATCTCCGTCACAGGATGGGATACTTCATACAATAAAATTAGAGAACGAATTTATTGGACACGTAAAAAAACAAAACATTCTCGATAGCGTCATAAATGATTTCATAGCTCAACAAGAAATATTATCCGCTATAAAAGTAAAGTTGCAGATCCGTGAGCTGGATGAAAAAACTCCCGAATATCGTGAAATTATTGATTTTCTTCAAACAAAAGTACGTTCCGCAATTCTAGAGGAGCCAAAAAAAGAAAAAGATATTCAAGATGTTGTAGAACAACTCCTGATTGGACGAGGACTTACAAAAGGACATGATTATGATCGAGAGGTTGGGCGTTTCAAAGCATCTGCGAAAGAATATATTCCCGACTTCATTTTCCCAAGATTAGGGCTCGCGCTTGAAATAAAACTCTATAAAACAAGTTCACGGCGTAGTGATCTAATCGACGAAATCAGTGCAGATATCCATGCTTATAGTCAGAGTTATGCAATGCTGGCATTTCTCATCTATGATCTTGGTAACATCCGAGACGAAGCCGAGTTCAAACAGGGTCTAGATAATCAAAAAAATGTATTCCTTCTAATTGTGAAACATTAATTTATTGGCTCTGTTGTGAACCGCCTTTGTGAGGTTATGGAGGATCATTTTGACCTTGATCTCCTTGATCTGGTACCAATATTTTCGTGCCTTGAGGTCCTCTCCGAATCTTCTTTTGATGACTGAAAACGTTGTTTCAACTTTGTTCCTCTCACGATAACGTTCAGAATCGAAGTTGTTATACATCTCCTCTCTGTATTTCCCTGAATAGATCTTCCCTTTCCAAGTTCTGACAGGTATCACTGAATCGGCACCCATCTCTTCCCTGATCTGTCGATGAAGGTTCTCGGAATCGTATCCTTTATCCATCACATAACACCCGGTTTTTCTGGTCCTCTGGCACTGCCTGAGAAGTGGTTCAGCGTGTTGAGTGTCGTGTACTGGTTTCAGCGAGATCTTGGAGAAGAGGATCACCTGCTTGCAGGTATCTACTGCAATCGACGTTTTCACGAAGTTTTTTCGGGTCTTTCCTGTACGCCAGGAGTAGTAATGACTGGCGTACGAACTGGTGAATCCTGAAGAATCAATGGCTGTTATTGGAACAATTTCACCCCATGAATAAAACAGTTTCAGGGTCTTATTCAGGAATCTCGAAAAAAATATCGAAGGAGTTCGGGCCATGAATTTATGGATGGTTGAATAATGGGGAGCCTGGTCCAGCTGGAAGATACTTTTGATCCTGCCCATCAGATTGATGAGTTCAACCACATCGCGATAGTCAATACAGTGGGCTTCACGAAAGAGAAGGATAGCCATGAGTTGATGTTGAGTATACGTTTTCTTGGAATATTTGCAGGAATAAAGAGGTAAATGAGAAGATCCTAGTACTGAACAGATGTATCTGATAAGTTTGATATACCGGTTCGCTGACATTATCTCCGCTCCTTGTTGTTTGTTTGACCATTAACCCAAGGAGCAACGATTCTTATTAGATATTTGCAATGATACCAGAGGGTTTCAACAGAGCCTAAATTAGGTTCTATTTCTATAAAATAGAAAAACCAACCCTTTAGATCTCTCTCAATCAAACTCATTTCTGTCTTAACTTTTCAATCAATGATGAGACCCGTTGTCGAGCCTCTTCGGTCTCGCGTATCTCACGGGTCGCTGTGATCTCAAGGATATCCCCTTCTTCTACACCGGGCAGCAGTTCCTGGGGAAAGAGAATCTATTGATCTTCGTCGAGATGAACTAGGAGGACCGCGGCCGCTCCCTCAAATCTGTCGACGGTCACGTTCATGCTCATCCCCTCCTCTGACTGACGAGCCGGCCCGGGCCATCCGAGACACAGGCCGTGTCGCCGTCGTTGTTCCAGACGTTATCACTCTTCCACGTGATAACGCCGGTCGCGGTGCCGGCGGCGATCGAAACCGTGCCGGCTGTGTCGATCGAGGTGCTGCTGCCCCTGGTGACAGAGGGTTCACCCGTTACCCGTATCAGACCGAATCCACGAGCGGGTGGTCTCATGACGGGCGTCTTCAAAAGGTGACAGGTGACAGGTGGTGACACGTGTTTTGTATATGTTCTCCACAGGAGTGCCCTTAGAGAAGTTGTCCGAAAAAGGTGTCACCACCTGTCACCTGTCACCTGTCACCTGTCACCAAATATCAGAGGAAATGCTGATTTCACCTGCAGGTGTCTCCTCCCGGAGCACGCGCCGGGGCATGTGGATCAGGGAACCCGGCTCGCACGGAACGGAGGGCCGGGACGGATCTATCGATGGGGCAGGGGGGGGTGAAGGCACCTGGAACGATGTCGACATGGTCTCCCTCCATAAGCGCGTTGAAAACAAATTGAATGAGTACAGAATTATCGAAAGAATTGTACCCAATTTCTGTTTTAACCCCAGATCAGTCGATATCGTTCAGTTCGATCCATTCCCATCTCCGGTTGGAGCGCAGAATGGATTCCTGTATATATTGTTCGTAGATGACGGGATGCCGCAATGATGCGTAAGGATCGCGGAAGAGGAAACGGTCCGGTCGACCGTAATGATCCCGGAGGAGTGCTGGGGGGACAATCCTTCAGGTCCGGTCTTCCTCAACGACCATCTCCGAATCAGGAACGAATTCGGCTGAAATCTGTGATCGACCGGATATCTCACCTGCGCTGCTCTTTTCAATCCGGATCGGATCGGCAGCAGGTTGGACTCCTCTGAATCCCATATGCAGGGACTGATCCGGAAAATTCCGTTAATAATCGTTTTTTCTATTAAGTAACCGCAAACCGGTCTGATACAACCTAAAGGAATATATGGAATATCGGTGAATTGTACCTCATTGAAATTTGCTAGAGCCGATAATGTCAACCTCGCCCTAGATGTGACAGAGAATGTGGCGTCTGGTTCTCATTTTAGGAGAAGGTTTTCAAGGTGTACTACATGAACTGGAATATGCAATTGAGAAACGTGATGGCGCTTGCCATCCTCCTGGTACTGTCATCCGCACTGCTGGTACTTCCAGCAACCGCGGCAAGTATCCCTGTCAACGGTCCGGTGGTCATCACCGAGCCCGGCACCTATGTGCTCACACAGGATATCACCAGCAGCAGCCAGATCGTATGTATAGAGATCAAGGCCTCCAACGTCGTCTTCGACGGTCAGGGCCATCAGATCAGTGGTGTGAACAATGAGGGATCAGCCGGTATCTTCGTTTCGAAGGATGCCAGCACCCCGGTCACCGGGGTCACCATCAAGAATGTTCGTCTGAACAACTGGTTCTATGGGGTCTATCTCCTGAATGCACAGAACAGTGCAATCCAGGATGTCACCACGACCGGGAATGCCAACGCAGGGATGGTGCTCTACTCTGGAAGCACAGGGAATACCATCTCCGGCAGCACGCTCACCGGCAACGGACGTGGTATCATCCTCTCCACCTCCAGTGGTTCGAACACCATCAGCGGCAACACCCTCACCGGCAACAGTAATCAGGGTATCTACATCTTTGATTCGAACGGCAACACGGTGAACGGGAACACCATCACCAATAACACCAATGCAGGGCTGTTCATCTACAGCGCCTCGGCAAACTCAGTATATAACAACAACTTCAGCAACCTCTACAATGCTCTCTTCGGGGGAACCATTGGCTCCAACTCGTGGAACACCAACCAGGCCACCGGCACCAACATCGTGGGCGGTCCTTCGATCGGCGGTAACTTCTGGGGCAATCCAGATGGATCCGGGTACTCACAGACCACCGCCGACTCCAATGGCGATGGGTTCTGCGATCAGCCCCTCGTGATCACGACCGGAAACACCGACAACCTCCCGTTGCACACTCCGTCCGCCGTCACACCGACGGTGACCCCGACGGCCACCACAACCCCGGGTGTTGAGTCTCCCTACAAGGATCATAACCTCCCGGCCCGTGTCGAGGCTGAAGACTACGACAACGGCGGTCAGGGTGTTGGTTACTCCGATTCCACTCCCCAGAACCTCGGTAACGCCTACCGCCTGACTGAAGGCGTGGATGTCGAAGCCGGAGGAAGCGGGTATGATGTCGGCTACATCACCGACGGCGAGTACCTGAAGTACACCATCAATGTTACGACTGCGGGCACCTACACCGCGACCTTCAATGTCGGGTCCTGGGAAGCCGGACGGACGATCACCGTCAGTGATGATGATGGAGATATCGCCGGCACGGTCAACGTCCCGAACACCGGGAGTTCGAGCACCTTTGTCTCTGTTCCGCTGACGCTGAACCTTAACGCAGGCACCCACGTGCTGAAACTGACCTTCAACGGCAACCACCAGAACATCGACTACATCGACTTCAGTACCTCAGTAACACCGACCACCACCGCCACCACAGTGCCGACCACCACGGTCACCGTGACCCCAACCGTGACAACGACCGTCACCCCGGGTAATGAGACTCCTTACACGCCTCACAACCTCCCGGCCCGTGTCGAGGCTGAGGACTACGACAACGGCGGCGAGGGTGTCGCCTACCATGACTCGACCGCCCAGAACCTCGGAAACGCCTACCGCCTGACTGAGGGTGTGGACGTCGAGGCCGGTGCCACCGGGTATAACGTCGGCTACATCACCGACGGCGAGTACCTGAAGTACACCGTCAATGTCGCGACCGCCGGCACCTACACCGCGACCTTCAATGTCGGGTCCTGGGAAGCCGGACGGACGATCACAATCAGTGATAATGACGGAGATGCCGTCGGCACGGTCAACGTCCCGAACACCGGGAATGATCACACCTACCAGTCGGTCCCAGTGACGCTGAACCTCGGTGCAGGCACCCACGTGCTGAAACTGACCTTCAACGGCAACCACCAGAACATCGACTACATTGACTTCAGTACCTCAGTAACACCGACCACCACCGCCACCACAGTGCCGACCACCACGGTCACCGTGACCCCAACCGTGACAACGACCGTCACCCCGGGGAACGAGACTCCATATAAGGCATACAACCTCCCGGCCCGTGTCGAGGCCGAGGACTATGACAACGGCGGCGAAGGTGTCGCCTACCATGACTCGACTGCCCAGAACCTCGGAAACGCCTACCGCCTGACTGAGGGCGTGGACGTCGAAGCCGGTGCCACCGGGTATAACGTCGGCTACATCACCGACGGCGAGTACCTGAAGTACACCGTCAATGTCGCTACTGCGGGCACCTACACTGCTAACTTCAATGTCGGGTCCTGGGAAGCCGGCCGGACAATTGCGGTCAGTGTCGATGACACGGCTGTGGGCACCGTCAATGTCCCGAACACCGGGAATGATCATACCTACCAGTCGGTCCCACTGACGCTGAACCTCGGTGCAGGCACGCACGTGCTGAAGCTCACCTTTGGTGGTAACCACCAGAACATCGACTACGTCGACTTCGGAACAGCGGCGGCTCCGACCAACACCGTTGTTCCGATCACCACCATAACGGTGACGCCCACAACGACCACCACCCCGTCCCAGACTGTCGGGGCCTACAAGCCTCACAGCCTCCCGGTCCGCATCGAAGCCGAGGACTATGACAACGGCGGTGCAGGTGCTGCGTACTATGATACGACAGCAGGCAACCTTGGAAAGGCCTACCGTCTGGATCAGGACGTCGATATCGAGGCTGGTGCCTCAGGATATGATGTCGGCTACGTCGCCGATGGCGAATGGCTGACCTATACCGTTGATATTCCGTCAGCTGGTTGGTACACGGCCTTCTTCAATGTGGCCAGCTGGGCGGACGGACGATCGATCACCGTTAGTGTCGACAACACTCCAGTTGGCACGGTGCAGGTTCCGAACACCGGCGACTCTACCATCTTTGTAGATGTCCCGATGAACCTGAATCTCCCGGCAGGTTCGCATGTGCTGAAACTGTCCTTCACCGGAAGCAAGCAGAACATCGATTACATCGACTTCCCCTCAGGTCCGCATGCCGAGATGGCTCTGACCACCACACCAACAGTGGTCAAGACAACCTCTGCAACAGCGGTGAAGAACAACACCACCGCGTCTGAGTGAACCAACCGGTCCGACAGGACCGATCAATCTCTTTTTTTGAATCTTTCCAGCCAGGGCATGGTGCTTTCTTTAAGGTTTTTTCCGATTCTATCGGTTCAGGAGATGCCGTCACCCCGAACTTGATATATGTGGTTCACCCATCTTGATGCGGAGAACAAGTACAATGGAAGGGAGAAGACTGGTCTACATGGATCACGCGGCGACAACCGCCACTGCACCAGCAGTGGTGGAGGCGATGCTACCTTACTTCACTGACCACTTTGGCAATCCATCCTCAGTCTATAAAATCGCACGGGAAGCGAAAGCGGCCGTCGATGAGGCTCGGGAGAAGATGGCCAGAGCGCTCTCTGCAAAACCGGAGGAGATCTACTTCACCTCTGGTGGGACCGAGGCTGATAACTGGGCCATTAAAGGGATCGCCTTTGCCAATAAACAGAAAGGTAATCATATCATCACATCGGCGATCGAACACCATGCAGTCCTTCATACCTGCCAGTATCTGGAGAAGATGGGATTCGAGGTGACCTATCTCCCGGTCGACGAGTACGGAAGAGTCGACCCGGCAGCCGTCGAGGCGGCCATCACCGACAAGACAATCCTGATCTCAATCATGTTTGCGAACAATGAGATCGGAACGATCGAGCCGATTGCAGCCATCGGCGCACTGGCCCGTAAGAAAGGGATCTACTTCCATACCGATGCCGTGCAGGCCATCGGTCATGTTCCGATCGATGTCGGAGCGATGCAGATCGATCTCCTCTCCCTGTCAGGTCATAAATTCAACGGCCCCAAGGGGATCGGGGCACTGTATATCAGGAAGGGTGTGAAGATCGATAATTTCATGCATGGCGGGGGACAGGAGAGAAAGCGGCGGGCAGGTACCGAGAATCTGGCCGCAATCGTCGGGATAGGTGTCGCCATCGAGCGGGTGACTGCATCGATGGAGCAGGAGGCCAAACGTCTGATCGTCCTTCGGGACCGCCTCCGGGATGGGATCCTGGAGAAGATCCCCCATGCCCGTCTGAACGGTCACCCGACCGAGCGGTTGCCCGGTAACATGAATATCTCGTTTGAGTTCATCGAGGGCGAATCGATCCTGCTCTTCCTCGATCATGCAGGGATCAGTGCATCCACCGGGAGTGCCTGCACCTCCGGCTCGCTCGAGCCCTCACACGTGATGCTCGCGATCGGGCTTCCCCATGAACTGGCCCACGGGTCGCTCCGGATGACCCTCGGCGAGGAGAATACAGAAGAGGAGGTCGACTATCTGCTCGGCGTTCTCCCTGGAATTGTGGAGAGACTCCGGACCATGTCTCCCCTCTATGCAGATTACAAGAGGTCGTGCAATGTATAGTGAAAAGGTGATGGACCACTTCATGAACCCGCGGAATGTGGGTGAGATTGAAGATGCGGATGGTATTGGTGAGGTTGGAAACCCAAAGTGCGGTGACATCATGAAGATCTACCTGAAGATCAGGGAGAATCGGATCGAGGATGTCAAGTTCCAGACCTTCGGATGCGGCGCGGCAGTGGCGTCGAGCAGCATCGCAACCGAACTGATCAAGGGAAAGACCCTTGACGAGGCGTGGGAGACCACCAACAAGGCGGTGGCTGAAGCGCTCGGCGGGCTGCCTCCGATCAAGATGCACTGCTCTGTGCTTGCAGAAGAGGGAATCCACAAGGCCATCAATGATTACCGGGTCAAGCAGGGGCTTGAACCGATTCCCGATCCCCACGCCCATGCTCACGAAGCGGATGCCTGCGACATCCCTCCGTCAGAATAACGCGGATCGATCAGGATCGGATGATTGCAGTTCACTGCATTCATCCTGATTCCTTTTTTTAGATCTCAGAATGCCTGTCACCTTTTGTGAGGGTAATGGGAAAAAAGACGGGATTGAATTTTTATTCACTCTTCTTCAGTTCAAGAGCCCGGAGTTCGTTCCGTCGGATCTTGCCTGAGAGCGTCTTTGGGAGCGAATCGACGAACTCGATGATCCGTGGATACTTGTACGGTGCGGTGGTCCGCTTCACGTACTTCTGGATCTCCTTGACCAGGGACTCTGACGGGGCAAACCCTGGATTCAGGACGACGAATGCCTTCACGACCATACCCCTGATCACATCCGGGGATCCCACCACGGCAGACTCCTGCACAGCCGGGTGTTCGAGCAGTGCGCTCTCGACCTCGAAGGGACCGATCCGGTAGCCGGAACTCTTGATCACATCGTCATTCCTGCCGACAAACCAGAAGTAACCGTCCTCGTCCTGATATGCCTTGTCCCCGGTATAATACCAGCCGTCTGCGAAGACATCCTCGTTCAGATGTTCTCCTTCCAGGTAGCCCATGAACATCCCGACCGGGTGCCGTTCACTCACCCTGATGGCGATCTTCCCTTCCAGGCCTGTCGGGACCGGATTTCCCTCTTCATCGAGGAGGGCCACGTCCCATCCAGGAGAGGGTTTCCCCATGGACCCGGGCTTTGCCTTCATGCAGGGGAAGGTTCCGATGCAGAGGACCAGTTCGGTCTGTCCGTAGCCTTCATAGATCGTCTGTCCTGTTCCTTCCTTCCACGCCCTGATCACTTCTGGATTCAGGGGCTCGCCGGCAGAGACACAGTGACGAAGCTGAGAGAGATCGAAGGTCTCGAGGTCGGCGAGGATCAGCATCCGATAGATCGTCGGGGGCGCACAGAAGGTGGTCACCTCATACTTGGAGAGGATCGGGAGGATCTCGGTGGAGTTGAACTTGGACCTGAAATCATAGATGAGCGTGGCCGCCCCTTTCATCCATGGTCCAAAGAACTTCCCCCATGCCGACTTGGCCCAGCCGGTATCCGCCAGGGTCAGGTGGAGATCGTTGGGATGGATGTCGAGCCAGAGGCCGCCGGTCACCAGGTGACCGAGTGGGTAAGCCTGGTTGTGGAGGGCCATCTTCGGTTCGCCGGTGGTCCCTGAGGTGAAGTAGATCACCATCGGATCGGTGGACCGGGTCTTCTTCATCCCCGGCAGATTCACGAGCCGGTGCGATGCCGGCGCAGGATACGTGAGTTCGCTCTTATAATTGATCCATTCCGGCCGTTCTCCGTCGGTCAGGAACCGGGAGGTGAGCGACGGGCAGGCATCCCAGATCTCATCGATCTTTTCGGCGTTCTCCTGGTTTGTGATCACCATCCGGAACTTTGCCGCATTGATCCGGTATTTGAGATCCTTCTGTGTCAGCATCGTCGGGCACGGGCAGAAGACGGCTCCAATCTTGATCAGGGCGATCGAAAAGATCCACCATTCGGGTACACGGGGGAGCATGATCAGCACCCGGTCGCCCTTGTTGATCCCGTACTTGAGGAGCATATTGGCGACCTGATTGGAGAGGTTCATAAACTGCCGGAACGTGAAGGTCTTCTCGTTCCCCTTCTGGTCCACCCAGATCATGGCCAGTCTGTTTCGATCTTCCTTTGCCCAGGCATCGATCACATCGAACCCGAAGTTGAAATACTCGGGGACATCGATCCGGAAGTTGGCTCGTGCTTCATCGTAGTCGGTCATATTCGGGACAAAGGCGGAATTCTCCCCCCCTGCCTCGCTGTATGTTCTCTGTGTTCTCATAAGATCACCGGTCATTTGAGTGTATTAACTGCTATCCGATCGTTCCTGTTCCAGTCTTCGCAGTTCATTTCTGCGGATCTTTCCTGATATGGTCTTGGGCAGTTCACTGACAAACTCGATGGCACGTGGATATTTATACGGTGCAGTGGTCCGTTTCACGTGGTTCTGGAGATCCTTGACCAGTGCCTCAGATGGTTCGAATCCCTGGTTCAAGATGACGAATGCCTTGACGATCAACCCTCTGATCATGTCGGGCGAACCCACAACCGCACACTCCTGGACTGATGGGTGCTCGAGCAGGGCACTCTCGACCTCGAAGGGTCCAATCCGGTAACCGGCACTCTTGATGACGTCGTCATCCCTTCCGATGAACCAGTAATACCCATCCTCATCCATGTATGCCTTGTCTCCAGTATAATACCAGCCATTTTTGAACGAGTCTTTATTGGCCTCCGGATTTTCAAGGTACTCGATGATCAGACCGACTGGCCATGGGTCAAGGTTAATGGCGATCCGTCCCTCTTCATGGATCGGCACCGGCTGTCCTTCGTCGTCGTGGAGTTCGATCTTCCATCCTGGTGCCGGTTTTCCCATTGAACCGGGTCGTGGTGAAATGCCCGGGAAGTTTCCGATACAGCAGACGGTTTCGCTCTGCCCGTATCCTTCGCAGATGGGAAGGCCGGTCCCCTCTTTCCAAACCCTGATCACCTCGGGGTTGAGTGGTTCACCTGCGGATACACATCTTCTGAGATCCTTGAGATCAAACTTATCGAGGTCTGCGAGGATGAGCATTCTATAGATTGTTGGGGGTGCACAGAAGGTGGTCACTTCATACTTTTCCAGAAGCGGCAGAATCTCAGTTGCATTGAATTTTCCTCTGATATCGAAGATCAGCAGGCATGCTCCCTGGATCCACTGTCCGAAGATATTTCCCCATGCATTCTTTGCCCAGCCGGTATCAGAGAGTGTGCAGTGGAGATCGGTGGGTCTGATGTCCTGCCAGAGGGCTGCGGTGACCTCGTGACCGAGAGCATATGCCTGGTTATGAAGGGCCATCTTGGGCTCGCCGGTGGTGCCTGAGGTGAAGTAGATCAGCATCGGATCGCTGGCCCGGGTCTTCCTTGTGATCGGGAGGGAGACCGTTCTGTGCGAAACCGGGGCGGGATAGAGCAGTTCATACTGGAACGACGCCCACCCTTTCTTTTCACCGTCGACCAGGAACCGGGTCGAGAGCGGCGGACACTGATCTGAGATCTCCTCGATCTTAGATGCGTTCTCCAGGTTCGTGATGATCATCTTGAACTTGCCGGCATTGATCCTGTACTTGAGGTCTTTTGGGGTGAGAAGCGTGGGGCAGGGGCAGAATACCGCACCGAGCTTGATCAGGGCGATGGCAAAGATCCACCACTCCGGGACCCGTGGGAGGAGGAGGATCACGCGATCACCTTTCTTGATTCCATACTTCAGGAGAATGTTTGCGGCCTGGTTGGAGAGATTTTTAAGATCTCTGTAGGTGAACTTCTTCTCGTCACCGTGTTCGTTCGTCCAGATCATCGCAAGCTGATTCCGATCCTTTGTTGCCCAGGCATCGATCACGTCAAAACCGAAATTAAAATTTTCAGGGACGGTGATCCTGAATTTCTCACAGGCTTCCTGGTACTCCATATGTTCAACTGGTTCCATACAATTCCAGTGTTAAGGTCAGCACAATATTTGATTAAGTTCTTGATCGATCCTTGAGAAGAGACGGTTTTTTTCCAATCTGGTGGTTTTTTTGGTGAATGTGCGCACGCCTTTCTTCTTAATAAAGTGATTGATCGGAACCTGAACGCGGGCACCGCAATATAAGCATCATTTTTTCCGTCAGATAAGGGCGCACCTCATTGCCTTCTATTTTAGTGTTTTTGTGGTACCAAAGAAATTTCATTTCGAGTCGCCGCAACTGGTTTCTGGACAAATATTCACCCTATGCATTCTATTATCCACCACAATTTTATTTACAAAAGATGGATATCTGGACGTAAAATAGGGTCTCTAGAGAGGAGATTAGATAAAATCCTGAACTGGTATATGAAGTTATAGAATTTTTTCAACAAATAATCTGCCATATTATTACCTTTGAGAATTTAGAAACAGTTTTATGGGGTGACTTCAAAGTATCAATTGCTATGAAGCACAGCCATTTTTTCAAGGCACTGTTGATCATGCTGGTGCTCGTCACCCTTGTGCCGTCGGCACTCGCTGCAGGATCGATCAGTGTCAATGGTCCGACTGTCATTTCATCGCCTGGAACGTATGTCCTTACCAAGGACATTTCAGGTGGTGGGTCACCCGCCATCTGGATCCAGTCTTCTGATGTGATCTTTGATGGTAATGGTCACACAATCGATGGGACCGGAACCTCAGGATCGTTTGGCATACTTGTGAACGGTGGGTCGGGACTCTCTCGTGTCACAGTCAAAAATGTGAAGTTAACCAACTGGCACTATGGCCTCTATTTTAAGGGTGTCAGCAATGGACAGATCAGCGGGGTCACTGCATCAAATAATAATAATGCCGGGATATGTCTGGCATACTCGAGCAACAATCAGGTAACTGGTTGTACCTCCACTGGCAACGAACAGGGTATTCTGATCTCGTTCGCCAGCAGTTACAATACGGTGAGCGGCAACACCGCAAGCAACAATTCCGACTCCGGTGTCTATGTGGCGTCCACGTCGTCGACGGTCTACGATACCACTGGTAACCAGATCAATGGAAACACCCTGAATGGAAATTATCAGGGTGTCTATGTTGTCTTCTCGAATGGGAACACTTTCACTGACAATTCGATGAGCGATAATTCTGATTATGGAATCTTCGCCGACTATGCAAGCGGCACCTCGATGATCAGGAACAGCATTTCGGGTTGTGGACAGAGTGGTGTGGTGCTCTATGATGCACGGGGTTGTATCATCTCCGGCAACACCGCGACCGGCAACACCGATTATGGTATCTGGCTCTCCTGCTCCTCAGGAAACACGATGAGTGGAAATACCCTGGTCAACAACAAGGGCGGGATAGCGCTCCTTGGGGATGATACGCTCACCTCCGATCAGAATATCGTCAACGGGAACAAGATCACTGACAACAGTGAATCAGGTCTCTTCCTCTGCCGGTCTTCAGGGAATACGATCACCAACAATTACCTCTCCAACACCCGGGATGTCATGATCGGTGGAACCGACCTCGCCAGTGTCTGGAGTGTCCAGACCAAGGCCGGCTCCTCGATCACCGGCGGGTCCACACTTGGTGGGAACTTCTGGGGTACTCCAAGTGGGACCGGATTCTCGCAGACGCATGCCGATGCGAACAACGACGGTATCTGCGATCAGTCCTACCAGTTCAGCGGTGCGAACGTCGATAAATATCCTCTGGTCGCATCAACATCAACCGGGTCAGGACCGACCCCCACCATTCCATTGCCGAACGCGACCACGGTGCCGGTGACCACGGTCACCCCCGATCCACAGGTGACGGTTCCTGTGGTAGTGGTGACTTCACTGCCGGTCGTTGTCATGCCGCCAGAGCCGACACCCAATACATCAACGACGGTGCAGACACCTGTGGCCAACACGACTCCATCGATTCCGGTTACGATTCCTGTGCCGACAGGGACGATCGTCACTCCTGTGACGAACACGACCCCAATCGCGACGCCCACGGTCACCATCACCGATAAGCAGTCTGATCCGATCAAGCCGATCGGAACCCTGACCACCCCGCCGAGGGACCTTGATGGGGATCACCGGTATGAGGATGTGAATGGCGATGGGAAGTTCAACTTTGACGATGTTGTGACCCTCTATAACGATCTCGATTCAATCACCGATCCCGCACAGATTATAGCATTCGACTTCAATGCGAATGCCAGAATCGATTTCGGTGATGTGGTGAAACTGAACTCGATGTTATAAGGTTCCTGAAGGAACCCGAGGTCCCTTTTTTTCTCTGATCCGTGATGATCGGTTCAGATCAATTTTGAATTGTCAAATGGTAGACTGAACAATCTGACTCATGATCTGATTTCAGAATTGGAGAATGGTGTGGTCCTGATTATACGTTGACGAGCGGATCGGCCTCCTGCTATACATAATAATCATGAATGCAATACATCCAGACACCATGTCTGACTTACGTGAAGAGGAAGGGAGACTGGCGGTGCGCCTTGCACGTCAGTCTCTCCATTCAACGGTCACCGGAGAACAGAATCCGCTCCCGTCCCTCCCACAGGTCTTTAACGAGAAGAGGGGCGTCTTTGTGACCCTGACCAGGTCCGGTCAACTGCGGGGATGCATCGGTTTTCCCTATCCGGTCGCCCCGCTCGGAGAAGCGATCGTCAACGCTGCCCATGCTGCTGCCGTTGAGGATCCCAGGTTTCATCCGGTTCGTGTTGAGGAACTGGATTCGATCAGGGTTGAGGTGACCGTCCTGACCGAACCAGTGGTGATCGAAGGGCCGGCGGCTGAAAGGGAAGAGAAGGTCGAGGTCGGCCGGCACGGTCTGATCGTCAAGGGACGGGGGACCAGCGGTCTCCTCCTTCCCCAGGTGGCGACCGAGTTCAATTGGGAGAGTGACGAGTTCCTGAACAGTGTCTGTGCTAAGGCCGGAATGGCTGGCAGATGCTGGCGTGATCAGGATGTGGAGGTCTCCACCTTTGAGGGCCAGATCTTTCATGAATAAGAGGAGAATGCATGTCATTTGGTTTTGAAGTCATTCATAAGGATATAGCCGGGCGAGTTGGAAAGCTGAAGGTCGGGGAGAAGGTGATCCGGACGCCGGCCCTGCTGCCGGTGATCAACCCTCACCTCCAGCTGGTCACGCCGCGGGAGATGGCAGACCTCGGGGTTGAGGCTCTGATCACGAACGCCTACATCTTCTACCGTTCCGCTCAATATCGAGAGCAGGCACTTGCAGAGGGGCTTCATAAACTTCTTGACTTCGACGGCGTGATCATGACCGATTCAGGGTCGTTCCAGCTCTCGGTCTACGGGGACGTCGAGGTGACCAATAAGGACACCCTCTCCTTCCAGAAGGCGATCGGTTCGGAGATCATCGTCCCGCTCGATATTCCCACCTCTCCTGCAGCTGACTACGAGACGGCGAAACACGAACTGGCGGTGACCCTCGAACGGCTCGATGAAGCCAGGGAGTTCATGGGTGAGGACTGTCAGCTCGCAGCGCCGGTGCAGGGCGGCATTTATACCGATCTCCGGGAGGAGGCCGGGGCTGCTGTCAGTGAACGCGGGTTCACCTTCTGTCCGATCGGGGCCGTTGTGCCGCTGATGGAGTCGTACCGGTACCAGGATCTGGTCAGGGTCGTGATGGCCGCGAAGAAGGGTCTCTCCCCTGCCGCCTGTATCCATCTCTTCGGAGCCGGACATCCGGCGATGTTCGCACTGGCCGTTGCGATGGGGTGCGACCTCTTCGATTCGGCTGCCTATGCCCTCTATGCCAAGGAGGGGAGGTACATGACGGTGCATGGATCCTTCAAGATCGGGGAACTGGCCGAACTCCCCTGCGCCTGCTCGGTCTGCCGGAGCCATACCGCCGATGAACTGAACAAGGCGCCAGACCGTGAGCGGTTGCTGGCGCTGCACAACCTGTATGTGACCCTCGCCGAGATCAGTCGAATCCGGCAGGCCATTCAGGACGGCACGCTCTGGGAACTGGTCGACGAGCGGTGCCGGGGGCATCCGCGCCTCTTATCAGGCTACCGCGAACTGCTCACCTATGCCGATGAACTCGAACAGTCTGACCGGGTCTCTAAGCGCCGGTTCTTCTACCGGGGGAGCGAGAGCTGCCTCCGGACCGAGGTCGGCCGGTATCATCAGATGGTCTCCCGGTTCACGCTCGGTGCGGAGGTGCTGGTGTCGTTCGACGGCACTGAGATCGAAGGCTATGACGACTGTCTCCTCTTCCGCCCGCCTTTTGGGCCGCTGCCGCAGGGGCTCTCCGAGACGTTCCCGGTGGGGCAGCACGAGGTTCCTGACTGGGATGACGAGATGGTGCTCCGGGGGTGCGAGGGGATCGCTGCTCTCCAGGAGAGCCATCCCGATTCAGCGATCACCGTGCTCTGTACCAGGGAATGGGAACCGCTGGTCCGGGCGGCACTGCCGGATGTCGGGGTGATCCTCAATGATATTTGAGATCCGATCACGGGACGGGCTGGCACGGTCGGGGATCCTCAGGGAGGGTGAGACCTCCCTGCGGTTGCCGGCTGTGGTGGATGCGTCTTCATTCTTCTCCACCAGCCTGGACCGCCCGTTCACCAACGTACCGCTCGGAGCCCCGCAGGGGTTGGCCGAACAGTATCTGGTCGCCGGAGAACATCCGACCACAGTCCATCCGCAGAAGCCTGTTCCTGTGCCGGACGGCGATATCGCGATGGTCGCAAACTGGCACACGGCACTGCAGAATCCGCGCCAGTATGTGGACTGGCTGATCAGCCTGAAGACCGATGTCCGGGCCGATACCGCCTGGTATGCCCCGGCAGCGGCCCTGCCCTCGACGGTCTGGATGCTGATCGCCACGGGGTTCGATCTCTTCGACACCACGGCTGTCGATCTGAAGTCGGCTCAGGGGATCTTCTGTCTGCCTGAAGGCGAGTTTCCGGCCGACCTGCTCGACCAGGGGGTCTGTGCCTGTCAGGGGTGCAGGGACCATGATCTGAAGGTTCACAACCGGCTCGCGCTAGAGGCTGAGGTGAACAGGGTCGGTGTCTTTTTGCAGAAGGGCCAGCTCAGGGAACTGGCCGAGGCCCGGTGCCGGTTGAATGCCGCGCAGGTCTCGGTCCTCCGGCACCTCGACAACCACTATGATTTTGTCGAGCAGTGGACACCGGTGGCCCGGACTGCCACCTTCAAGGCCAACTCAGGCGATTCGATGAACCGGCCCGAGGTGAAACGGTATATGGACCGGCTTCTGACCCGGTACATCCCGCCATCTGCCGAGGTCGCCGTCCTCCTTCCCTGTTCTGCACGAAAACCCTACTCGCGGTCGCAGAGCCACCGGAAGTTCATCAACACCGTCGCCGGCAGGGCGCATGAGATCATCATCACCTCTCCGCTCGGTGTCGTTCCCCGTGAGATCGAACTCTGTTACCCGGCCGCCCACTACGATGTGCCCGTGACTGGGTACTGGGACCGCGAAGAGGTGGCGGTTCTGGCCGATGTGCTGGCGAAGTACCTGGCCAAACACCAGTATCGGCGCGTGATCGCTCATCTGGAGGGAGGGGCGATGCAGGTGGCTGCGATGGCCGCCGACATCTGCGGGATCACTCTCGAATGCACGGTGAGGGATCACCCGACCTCTGGGGGATCGCTCTCGGCGCTGGATGCGGCGCTTGCCGGGGAACGGCGGGTCCGGTCCGATCAGATCAAGGGGATGCTCTCGTTCCAGTTCGATGCCGATGTCGACACGGCCGGGATGCAGGTCCGGGGCAAGTTCCCGCGTCTCTCGGTGATGCGGAACCGCCGACCGCTCTTCAGCCTCGACACCACCACCGGGATGCTCAGACCGACCTTCGAGGGCTGGTCGCTAATCCCCCGTGGATACCGGGTGGTCATCGACGATTTTGTTCCGCAGGGGGATATCCTGGCGCCGGGTGTGCTCAGTGCAGACCCGGTCATCAGGGAAGGGGACGAGGTCCTGGTCGAAGGGCCGCATGCGCTCGCCACCGGCAGAGCTGCGATGGGGGCCTTCGAGATGGCCCGTTCCAACCATGGTGTGGCGGTCAGAAGGCGTAAGGTAATGAAACGGTAGGTGAAAAGTATAGAATACACGTAGGTAGGAACGAGTGGAGTGAACGGGTTGTATAAGATCGAAGAGACGACGCAGCTGGCTGATCGGGTCCATCAGATATGGATCCGGGCCCCGCATGTGGCTCATCATGCACAGGCAGGCCAGTTCGTGATCATACGGATCGATGAGCAGGGTGAACGGATACCGCTGACGATCTCCGGGGTGAACGGAGACCTGGTCAGAGTGATCTTTATGGCAGTCGGGAAGACAACCCATCACCTCGCCTCCCTGGCGGCAGGGGAGCATGTTCGGGATGTTGCCGGGCCACTCGGCCGACCGAGCGAGATGATCAGCGGCGGGACCTGCGTGGTGATCGGGGGAGGAGTTGGTGTCGCCTCCACCCCGATCATCGCGAAGGCAGCAAAGGATGCCGGCAATCATGTGATCGGGATCATCGGGGCGCGAAACGCCGGTCTGTTGATCCTTGAGGACGAGATGCGTGCCGTCTGCGACGAACTCTTCATCACGACCGATGACGGGTCCAAGGGAACCCACGGTTTCGTCAGCGATGTTCTCAAGACGTTGCTCGCCGAGCGGAAACTCGATCTGGTCTGGGTCATCGGTCCGGCGATCATGATGAAGGTCACCTCTGGGGTTACGCAGCCGTTCGGGGTGAAGACCTTCGTGAGTCTGAACCCTATCATGGTCGACGGGTCAGGGATGTGCGGTTCCTGCAGGGTGATCGTCGGTGGCGAGACCAGGTTCGCCTGTGTGGACGGCCCCGAGTTCGATGCGCACCAGGTCGACTTCAACAGTCTGATGGCCAGGCAGCGCGTCTATACCGAGGAGGAGAAGGTGGCTCTCGAGCGGCACCAGGCAGCTCATTGTGGCTGTGAAGAGGGAGGAAACCATCATGCTTGATCGCAAGGTAAACGAACGGATCCGGGACTTTCATGAGGTCGCGCTCGGTTTTTCAGCAGACGAGGCGATCCTCGAGGCAGAGCGGTGCCTTCAGTGCAAAAAACCGCTCTGTGTGACTGGTTGCCCGGTCGGGATCGACATTCCGGCGTTCATCAGCGCCATCGCTGCAGGGGACTTCTCGGTTGCAGCCACCACGATCAAGGAGCAGAACATGCTCCCTGCGATCTGCGGCAGGGTCTGTCCGCAGGAGACCCAGTGTGAGGGGGCCTGTGTCCTGAAGAACAAGGACACACCGATCAATATCGGTGCCCTGGAACGGTTCGCCGCGGATTGGGAGCGGGAACGTGGTTTTTCCGCCGAACAGAAGTCACGGGAACAGACCGGCCGCCGTGTGGCGGTCGTCGGTTCGGGCCCGGCCGGGTTGACTGCAGCAGCAGAGCTGGCCCGCCGCGGACATAAGGTTACGATCTTTGAATCGCTTCACGAAGCCGGGGGGGTGCTCAGTTATGGGATCCCGGCATTCCGACTCCCCAAAGAGATTGTGAAGGCCGAGATCGATCAGGTGCTCGCCATGGGGGTCGACCTGAAGGTGAACTACCTGGTCGGCCGGTCGGTCTCTGTTCCGGAACTGCTCGCCTTCGATGCGGTCTTCATCGCCACCGGCGCAGGTCTGCCCGGGTTCATGGGGATCGAGGGCGAGCAGATGAATGGTGTCTACTCGGCCAATGAGTACCTGACCAGGGTGAACCTGATGCATGCAGACCAGTTCCCGGTCTTTGACACCCCGGTCAAAGCCGGGAGCCGGGTCGTTGTGGCCGGCGGGGGCAATGTCGCCATGGATGCGGCCCGTGTCGCCCGCCGGATGGGTGCCAGGGTCACGCTGGTCTACCGGAGGCGGGAGGAGGATCTCCCGGCTCGAAGGGAAGAGGTCGTGCACGCCCTGGAGGAAGGAGTCGAGATCATTAACTGCGCCGCTCCAATTCGTCTCCTCGGCGACGGGGTGGTCACTGGTGTCGAATGCGTGACGATGAAGATGTGCGGGCTCGATGGCAGCGGCCGGCCCACCCCTGAGCCGGTGGCCGACCAGACCTTTGTGATCGATGCCGATGTCTTCATCGAGGCGATCGGTCAGAGCCCGAACCCGCTGCTCATCCGGGAGGTCAGCGGCCTCTCGATCGGTGCGCGTGGAAATCTGGTCGTCGACGATGACGGGCGGACCAGTATCGGGCATGTCTTTGCCGGTGGGGATGTGGCCACCGGCGCTGCTACGGTGATCCTTGCGATGGGTGCCGGAAAGACCGCAGCAGCGGCGATCGATCGTATGTTTAAAGAGCAGTGATCCTTTGCCCTGATCGGAGGTATTGAACCCTCCAAACCCAATTTTCATTCATTTTTTAAGGAAACTCGTCAGATATCTGATTGAGGTGATTCAGATATATTTAAATCGGGGTAATTCAAAATTAGTTCATCTATGTCGAAGAGATCTCTGATGATGGGTCTTGGTCTGGTTTTACTATTCAGTATGCTCTTTGCTGGATGTGTGAATACCTCTCCTACAGCCGTTAACACCACTACAACCTCTGTCACCGCCAACGTGACCGTTACTGCCAGTCACACCACTGCGACGGTCGCCCCGAACGTGTCGATAAAGCCGAATATTACCCCGACGCTTGGTAATATCACCACCAATGCATCGCTGAATACGACTGTGGTGAACACGACTCTGAATGCGACCGGCAATAAAACGGTCAACGCTACGGCCAACGCCACCGCCAATGTCACACCAACTGATTACATCGAGCAGGACTCAGGCTCTGCTGTCAGTTACGGAGATACTGCACTGGTGACAGGGCTGTCCACCGTCAGCCCGGTTGTCACGAACCCGGACGGCAGCATCGTCGTTGCAACCACCCTTCCATCGGTTCTGGTCCCCGGTACTGATGCCGGCACAGCCACTGGCACAGCCACCGGCACGACGACTGGAACAACCGGCGCAACCACCGGAACAACCGGCACAACAACTGGCACGGTATCGACTGGATCGACCGGCACCATCTCCAGCACCGGTGTTTCGACCACAGGTGCTGCAGTCACGACCCAGTCTTCAACCGGTTCAACAACCACGGTGAGAACCTCTTCACCGACCGCAGTGCCGACCTCGGTGAGAACCTCTTCGCCAACCTCAGTGAGAACTTCTTCCCCCACTGCAGAGCCGACTACCGTGAGAACCTCTTCCCCGACTGCAGCGCCGACCACAGAGAGGACCTCTTCCCCGACTGCAGCGCCGACCACGGAACGGACTTCGGTTCCAACTGTGCCAACTGCAGCGCCTTCCACGACCCAGCTTCCACAGCCAATCCAGACCGCACTTCCAACAGCACTTCCGTTCTGATCGACAGCGACCAGACCGGATACAACACTTTTTTTCTCATCAATTGATGGCATCAGCATTGTCGGCGCTTTCACAAACCGACCAAAAAAGGGAATAATTCCTTACGGATACTGTATCTGCAGTCCGATGTTGTCAACCATCGTCTCGATGGCCACGGAAAGATCAAGGGGTTTGAGCAGTTCTTCGACGGTTTTCCGGTCTTTTCGTGTGATCAGGGCGATCGACGGGCCGACCGAGGACATCCCGACGAACTCGAACCCTGCGTTCCGAAGCCGGCTCATCTGATAATAGAGTTCGAAGCTGTGGTGCTCCACCTCGGCCCGCTTGGAGCCGCGGAACTCGATCTCCCAGATCACATCCCCCGCCCGCTTCACGTCTTCCTTCTCAAGGGCAGGGATCAGGTCCATCAGTACCATGTAGGCCTTCAGTTCCCGGTCCTGATAGTCGAGCGATCTGGCCCTGTTCATCAGCAGGTCGAACTCCTGCGCACCGGCCGAGGATGTGTCGCTCTCCGGTATCACGATGTAGACCTGGTAGCCTTCGGCGAACGGATGCTGGTAGGCCAGGACCAGTTCGTCGCCCATCACCGCAAAGCCGCCGTAGGTGCTGACTGCAGGACCGACACCAGTCTCAAACCCGAACGCGATCGTCCCTTCGGCGGTCTCTTCGACGTAGTTGTGCCCCAACAGCAGCCGGATCTGCTCGTCGGTGAGAGGAGAACCGAGCACTGTGTTGATGGCGTGGGCGACGACGGTCAGGATCGTGGAGGTCGACCCGAGTCCGATATGGGCATAGGTGTGGTCCTCGGCAGTGATCTTCAGCCCGCCGGTATACCCGGTGAGCTTCACCATGAGGGAGACGAGGTGACGGAGCAGCGGCTCGCGGGAGTAGGAGATCTCGATCCCTGCCGGCGTGCACTCGGCCGTGGCTGTGCAGTACAGCTGAATGGCAAACCCGATCCCTCCCCCACCAGGATGCTCAGGGGCGAACCGGTTCATATCCAGCACGGTCAGGTGGATGCGGGACGGTGCACGCACGGTCACCGGCCCATCCACCGGTCTCACAGCATCTGTCAGGTCGAAGCCCAGTGTCTGGAGGTACTCCCCAGGTTGAAAGGTCTTGAAATCGTATTCGACGAGGTCCAGGTCCCCGCCTCTGATCATCATCGTGGCCATGCTCGTTACATCCGCTGCCGATCGAAGTACGGGCTCTTTCCGCTGGCACTGACCGGCACCCCGAAGGCCACCGTGCAGTCCTCCAGCCATCCGAGCGAGAGGGCGGCGACCCCTGCCGAGTACATCACCCGGTTGTCCACGTTATGAATCGACGCGGTCTTCACCGCCGACCCGATGGCGATCCCGAGGTCGGTGATCCGGAGCACACAACTGGGGGCGATGAAGGGGCTCTCGTTGGATTCGTTCTCCTTCTTCTCAAAGGCATCCAGCATCTCGCGACAGGTCGGGAACCCGCAGCCCCCGCAGTTGACGCCGGCTGTCACCTCCCCATGCGTCCCGACGAGCAGGCAGGCATCGCTGATGCTGATATTCTCAGCATCGCGAACGAAAAACCGGATATTCCGCTGTTCGCTGATCGTTCGCATCTCCTCCGCCAGGGCCAGGAGTTCCTCGCCTTCAGCGACCCGTATCACCAGGGAATCTTCACCTTTGGCTTTGGGGGCTGTGCGTGCAGAGAGGGCCATCAGGTCGGCCACCATCCTGACCGCACGTGTTTCTTCGTTCATAGAGATGCGTTATGCTCTCTCATCATGTAAAGGATGATTGTCGGATCAGAGGATCCGACGAAGAAGAGATTAGAGTCTCCTGACCAGCTGACCGATATGGGGCAGGAAGTCCTTCTTTCGGGACATCACGTTCTCGAGCCGCCGTGGTTGCAGACAGAGTTCCAGTTTCTGCAGGGCCAGTTCATCCCCGGCAGCGAAGACCTCGCTGGCGTTCTCGAAGACGCTGGTGAAGAGGGTGATCGCAAAGTCGACCTTCTGAGCTCTCCGCTGGGCTGCCAGTTCTGCACGGATCTCTTCGGCATGCTGGCTGGTGAATGCGAACGACGGGACCATCACCTGTCCGATCAGCAGGGACTTCCCGAAGAGGTCGTAGTGCTTGGTATCCCTGGCCAGCAGCCCGGTGATCGGCAGACCCTCGAGGGCCATCCCCTTCTCGATCAGACGGGTGCCGAGATCCTGGAAATCGATGCCGAGCAGGTCCGAGAGGTAGGTGACCGCCTTCCGGTCGGCCTCGGTGGTCGTCGACATCCGGAGGACCAGGGTGTCCGAGAGGATCCCGCAGAGGAGGAGCCCGGCCGTCGACCGGGACGGCGTGCGTCCCCGGGCCGTGAACATGGTCGTGATGATCGTGGAGGTGGAACCGACCGGCTCGTTGATGAACCGGATCGGTCGGAGTGTCGAGATCACCCCGAGCCGGTGGTGATCGATGATCTCGACGATGTCGGCGTACTCGATCCCGTCCACGGCCTGGGCGGCCTCGTTGTGGTCGAGCAGGACGACCGACTTCTGGATCTCCTGCATCAGGGTCGTCCGCGAGAGCATCCCGAGGAAGGTCCCTCCCTCCCCGGTCACGCAGGCGGTCCGGAACTTCGAGGTCGAGATCTGGTTCTTGGCAAACTCGAGCGAGTCCTCCCTGCTGACGATCGGAATGTCGGTCTCCATCACCAGACTGGCCGGCAGGGAGAGGTGGATCATCTTTCCGACCCCGAACGCATCGAGCGCCGTGGCCAGCACCGATACCCCCTGGGCCCGGGCTGCATTGATCACCCGGTCGCCGACCGGGGCGCCGTCGGCGATGATCAGGGCTGCAATCCCTGCTGAGATGAGGGCGAGCTGGGCCGGCTCGTTATCCCCGACGATCGCGACATCGTTCGCAGTCAGCCGGGAGAGGGTGACGTGGAGGGCATCGATCGCGGTGTAGACCTTTCCTTCCAGCTGCTCCTCGGCGGCCACCACGGTCTGTGCACTCAGGATCTGTTCGAGCACGTCCAGCCGGATCGGCCCGATGGATAACTGCTCCATCCGCTGCCTGGTCACATACGCCCTCGCAAGCCCATATTCGCTGACAAGACCGAGCAGGATCCCCCGGTCGTCGGTGATCGGCATGTTCCGCATGTCGTACTGGTCCATCATCGTGGCCACGTCGACGGTCGGAAGATCCTTCTGGGCGCACCGGGTGTCGATGAACGGAATATCGGCCACGTTGGGTTCCACGCTCTCGATGTACACCGGTGCCTCGACCTCGAAGGTCTCCAATGCAAAGGCGGTCTCAGGGTTCACCTCGCCGCACCTGGCAGGGATGTAGGTTCTGGTTCCCTCGTTCGAGGGCTCGTTGTTCTGGAGTTCTGCGTAGCCGATGACGCTGCAGATACTGTCAGTATCCGGTTGTTTATGTCCGATCACATAGATACTATTGATATGAATCCCCCCATCCGGATGAGTCTCCATCTATTGGGTCTCCGTGCAGATATGTATAATCGATGTGGTCCGTCGGCCCGTGCGTCAAAAGAAGTCTCTATATGGGAGCGAACCCTCTAATTTCTGACGATACCATGAGGGAGATCATCATCAAAGGGGCGAGGGAGCATAACCTCAAGAATATCAGCGTGGTGCTCCCCCGTGACAAACTGATCGTCTTCACCGGCCTGTCCGGTTCAGGAAAATCGACGCTCGCGTTCGATACGCTCTATGCCGAAGGGCAGCGGCGGTATGTGGAATCCCTCTCCACCTATGCCCGGCAGTTTCTCGGGGTGATGCACAAGCCGGATGTGGACTCGATCGAAGGGCTCTCTCCTGCGATCTCGATCGAGCAGAAGACCACCTCCAAGAACCCGCGCTCCACGGTCGGCACGATCACCGAGATCTACGACTACCTCCGGCTTCTGTATGCGAGGATCGGAACACCCTACTGCCCGGTGCACAACATCAAGATCGAATCGCAGACCCCGGAACGGATCGCCGATACGATCACCGCGGAGCAGGCCGGCATGGTGACGATTCTCGCCCCGATCATCAGGCAGAAGAAGGGGACCTACCAGCAACTCTTCAAGGACCTGAACCGGGAGGGGTTTGCCAGGGTCCGGGTGAACGGGACGATCGTTCGGACCGACGAGGAGATCACCCTCGACCGGTACAAGAAGCACACTATCGATATCGTGCTCGACCGGTTCGATACGATCGACCGGACCCGCCTCGTCGAGAGCATCGAGGTCGGGCTGAAGCGAGCCGAGGGGCTGATCATCGTTGTGGACGAGGAGGGGAAAGAGACGACCTACTCCTCGCTGATGGCCTGCCCGATCTGCGGGATCTCCTTCGAAGAACTCCAGCCGCGGATGTTCTCGTTCAACAGTCCGTTCGGCGCCTGCGAGGAGTGCAACGGTCTCGGTTTCCGGATGGTCTTCGATCCGGACCTGATCATCCCTGACAAGAGCCTCTGTATCGTGGACGGGGCGATCGCCCTGTATCGGAATGTCCTGGAGGGCTTCCGGGGTCAGCAGCTCGACACCGTCGCCAAGAGTTTCGGTTTCGACCTCTTCACGCCCATCCAGGATCTGACTGAAGAGCAGTACAATGGGCTGATGTTCGGTTCTGACAAGCAGATCGACTTCTCGGTCACGATGAAGCAGGGGGATGTACACTGGTCTCACCGGGGTACCTGGGAGGGGCTCCTCCCGCAGGCTGAACGGTTGTATCATCAGACGCAGTCTGAATACCGGAAGAAGGAACTTGAGAAGTTCATGCGGATCTATGAGTGCCCCACCTGTAAGGGAGCCCGGCTGAAGGAGAAGATCCGGGCGGTCCGGATCAATGATCGATCCATCGTCGATGTGACCCGTCTCTCGGTCACCGCCTGTCGGGATTTCTTTGCTAACCTGACGCTGACCCCGAAACAGGCAGAGATCGCCATGCTGGTGGTCAAGGAGATCACCGACCGGCTGAACTTCCTCGAACGGGTCGGGCTCGGGTACCTGAACCTCTCGCGGTCGGCAGGGACGCTCTCTGGTGGAGAAGCCCAGCGGATCCGGCTGGCGACTCAGATCGGGGCGAACCTGATGGGGGTGCTGTACGTGCTGGACGAGCCCTCGATCGGTCTCCATCAGAGGGATAACCAGCGACTGATCGATTCACTCTGTGCGCTCCGCGATCTGGGCAACACGCTGATCGTCGTCGAGCATGACGAGGAGACGATCCGTCATGCCGACTACGTGGTCGACATCGGCCCCGGGGCCGGGGTGCACGGCGGTCAGGTGGTGGCCAAGGGGACGCCGCTTCAGATCGAGCGGTCGATCAACTCGCTGACCGGGCTGTACCTCGCCGGCTCGCTCAAGATCGATACTCCGAAATGGCGGCGGTCCAGCGACCACTTCATCAGAATCACCGGGGCGGCCGAGAACAACCTCAAGGGGATCGATGTCCAGTTCCCGATCGGGGTGCTGACGGTGGTGACCGGTGTCTCCGGCTCCGGGAAATCGACGCTGGTCTATGATATCCTGTACAAGGCCCTGCAGAAGAAACTGAAGAGAAGCAGCGAACCGGCTGGAAAACACGAGTCGTTGACGCTCGATTCCGAGATCGACAAGGTGATCGTGATCGACCAGAGTCCAATCGGTCGGACCCCCCGGTCCAACCCTGCCACGTATACCAAGATCTTCGACGAGATCCGGTCGGTCTTCGCCGGGGTGCCGGAGGCGAAGGTGCGGGGGTACCAACCCGGCCGGTTCTCGTTCAATGTCAAGGGCGGACGGTGCGAGGCCTGCCAGGGCGACGGGCTGATCAAGATCGAGATGAACTTTCTGCCCGAGGTCTATGTGGAGTGCGAGGAGTGCAAGGGGAAGCGGTACAACCGCGAGACCCTTGAGGTGAAGTACAAGGGTCATTCCATCGCCGATGTGCTGGATATGTCCGTCGATGAGGCGCTCCATCTCTTCGAGTCGCTTCCGGCGATCAGAACCAAACTCGAGACCCTCTCCCGGGTCGGCCTCGACTATATCAAACTCGGACAGTCGTCGACGACTCTCTCCGGCGGTGAAGCGCAGCGGATCAAACTGACCCGGGAACTGGCCAAGCGGGCGACCGGCAAGACGCTCTACCTGCTCGACGAGCCGACGACCGGCCTCCACTTCCATGATGTGAAGAAACTGATCCAGGTGCTGGACGACCTGGTCAAGAAGGGGAACTCGGTGCTGGTGATCGAGCACAACCTGGACGTCATCAAGTCTGCCGACCATGTGATAGACCTCGGACCGGACGGAGGTGACCGGGGCGGACAGGTGATCGCGACCGGAACGCCGGAGGAGATCGCGGCGACGCCGGGCAGTTACACAGGGGAGTACCTGAAGAAGGTGTTATGACCGTCGAGCCTCCTGTCGATCTGAACACCCTTCCGACGGCTCCGGGCTGCTACCTGTACCATGATGTGGACGGGACGGTCATCTATGTCGGCAAGGCCAAGAACCTGAAACGGCGGGTGTCGAGTTACTTCCAGCGGCACGACCTCGATCCCAAGACCGAGGCCCTGGTCTCTCATATCGCCTCGATCCAGTTCATCGTCACCAACAACGAGGTCGAGGCGCTCCTCCTTGAGAACAACCTGATCAAGCGGCACTGGCCGAAGTACAACATCAGCCTGAAGGACTCGAAGACCTATGCGTATATCCTCAGGACCGATGAGGAGTTCCCCCGGTTCGTGGTGGCGCGGGACCGGGACCAGCCGGGGACCTACTTCGGTCCGTTCACCTCGGGCCTTGAGCGCGATTACCTCCTCCGTGCCCTCAAACACGCGTTTCTGATCCGATCGTGCCGGCGCCTGCAGAAGCGGGCATGCCTTCGGTATCATATGCAGTCCTGCCTGGGGCCCTGTGTCGGTGCGATCAGCCGGGAGGAGTACGCAAAACAGGTCTGCCGGGCCGAGGCGGTGCTGAGTGGGAAAGGGGACGATCTGATCGCGGCCCTGAAGGAGGAGATGGCCGCCCGGTCCGAGGCGGAGGAGTTCGAGCAGGCCCTCGTCATCCGCGATCAGATCCAGGCGATCGAACGGCTGCAGGAGCATCAGCGGGTGCAGCGGCAGAAGAACTATGATGAGGACGTCATCAACTACCTGGTCGTCGACGGGACGGTCTACCTCGCCCTCTTCAACATCTACCGGGGGACGCTCGGTCAGAAGGAGGAGTACGTCTTTCCGTTCCACCAGGGGTTTCTGGATGAGTTTCTCGTCCAGTACTATGCCGATCACCCGGTCCCGAAGGAGGTGCTCGTCCCCCACGAGGTCGACGGGTCGATCGCAGAGTTCCTCGGGGAGATGAAGGGGCAGAAGGTCGGGGTCACCGTTCCGCAGCGGGGGGACCGGAAGAACCTGCTCGACCTGGTCAAAACCAATATCGAGACCCAGTTCTTCGGCGATCGGATCAAGGTGGAGGAACTCAAAAAGGCGCTCCACCTCCCGACATCACCCGGCGTGATCGAGTGCTTCGATATCTCCCACCTGAGCGGAACGGCGATGGTCGGGGTGATGGTCCAGTTCCGTGACGGCCGGCCCGACCGGAAGAACTACCGGAAGTTCCGGATCAGAACGGTCGAGGGGATCGACGACTTCCGTGCCATCGCCGAGGTGGTCCGGCGGCGGTACAGCCGGCTTCAGCGGGAGCAGAAGCGGATGCCCGACCTGATCGTCGTCGACGGCGGTAAGGGGCAGCTCCATGCGGCAGCCGACGAACTGGCATCCCTCGGGCTGAAGGTTCCGCTGATCGCGCTCGCCAAGCGGGAGGAGGAGGTCTTCATGCCAGGGCTCTCCCTGCCGATGCCGCTCGACCGGCGCTCGAAGGCCTCGCTCTTTCTGCAGCAGATCCGGGACGAGACCCATCGGAGTGCGATCACCTACAATAGAACCCTCCGGAGGAAGAAGGTGGTACCATGAAGAGGACAGAAGATCAGCAGCATCCATTCAAACTTGTTTCACCCTTCGAACCGAAGGGGTCCCAGCCCGAGGCGATAGAGCAGCTGGTGCAGGGTCTCTCTGACGGGCCCGCCCGCCAGACCCTGCTCGGGGTCACCGGGTCAGGGAAGACCTTTACGATCGCGAACGTCATCGCAGCCGTCCAGCGGCCGACGCTGGTCATCGCCCACAATAAGACCCTGGCCGCCCAGCTGTACAATGAATTCAAGGACTTCTTCCCTGAGAACCGGGTCGAGTACTTCGTCTCGTACTACGACTATTACCAGCCCGAGTCCTATATCCCGCAACGGGATCAGTACATCGAGAAGGACTCGCAGATCAACCCGAAGATCGAGCAGATGCGGCTCGCGACGACCGCATCGCTGATGAGCCGGCGCGACGTGATCGTCGTCGCCTCGGTCTCCTGCATCTACGGTCTCGGCAATCCGGAGAACTTCCAGTCGATGGGGTTCGAACTGAAGGTGCACGACCGGGTGCAGCGTCGAGCGCTCCTTCTGCGCCTGGTCGAGATCCAGTTCGAGCGGAACGATCTCGAACTGATGCCCGGGAGGTTCCGGGTGAAGGGGGACACGATCGATATCATCCCCGGGTACTTCAACAATATTATTCGGATCGAACTCTTCGGCGACGAGATCGAGCGGATCATGGAGATCGACCGGAACACCGGGGAGAAGCGGGAGAGCATGGACTACTTCTTCGTCTACCCGGCCCGCCACTTCGTGATCCCCGAGGAGACCCGGAAGCGTGCGATGGCGTCGATCCGGGAGGAACTCGAGGAACGGTTGCCTGAACTCGGGCTGATCGAGTCGCACCGGCTCGCCCAGCGGACTCAGTACGATCTGGAGATGATGGAGGAGACCGGGAGCTGCAAGGGGATCGAGAACTATTCCCGTCATTTCGACTTTCGCAAGGCCGGGGAGAAGCCGTACTGCCTCCTCGACTACTTCCCCGACGACTTCCTGATGGTGATCGACGAGAGCCACCAGACGATTCCGCAGGTCCACGGGATGTACAAAGGGGACTATTCACGCAAGAAGTCCCTGATCGACTACGGGTTCCGGCTTCCGAGCGCTTTTGACAACCGGCCGCTGAAGTTCGAAGAGTTCGAGCGGTACATGAAGGACGTGATCTATGTCTCTGCGACCCCGTCCCGGTACGAGCGCGAGACGTCGATCCAGGTGGTCGAACAGATCATCCGGCCGACCGGCCTCATCGACCCGCCGGTGACGATCCGGCCGACCGATGGGCAGACCGTCGATGTGATCAGGGAGGTGAAGAAGGTGATCGCCCGGGGCGACCGGGCCCTGATCACCACCCTGACCAAGCGGCTCGCTGAGGAACTGACCGAGTACCTCGCCGACCGTGGGATCCGGACCCGGTACCTGCACTCTGAGATCGACACGATCGAACGGACCGAGATCATCCGACAGCTCAGGCTCGGGGAGTTCGATGTGCTGGTTGGGATCAACCTGCTTCGGGAAGGGCTCGACATCCCCGAGGTCGGGTTCATCGGGATCCTCGATGCGGACAAGGAGGGGTTCCTGCGGGACGCCCGGTCCCTGATCCAGATCATCGGGCGGGCTGCCCGGAACATGCACTCGTATGTGGTCCTGTACGCTGACACCATGACCGACTCGATCAAAACGGCCCTCAGCGAGACCGAACGGCGGCGGACCCTGCAGATCGCCTACAACGAGGAGCACCATATCGTCCCCGAGACGATCAGAAAGCCGATCCGGGAGAAGGAGATCGACCTGAAGGATGTCAAGCACCTGCCGCGAAAGGAGATCCCGAACCTGCTGATCGCCCTCGATGCCGAGATGAAGCAGGCCGCCGAGGTGCTCGACTTCGAGCGGGCGATTGCCCTTCGCGAGCGGATCAAGCAGCTCAATGCCCGTGCTGCCGAGGATGGAGAGATCTGATTGAAAAGAGGGAGGACGACCCCTCTGATCTGTTCATCCCCGAAGATCCATTAATATGCCCCTGGATTAAAACTGGATAGAGATGTCAGCCCCCAATCAGGAGTCCTGGTGAGCGTGGAGTTCCCGTCCCTCTCGAATCTCCCGGCCCGTCTCTTCCCGAGGAAGCCGGGACGGTACTGGGAGATCGATCTCCTGCGGGGGATCGCGGTGCTGGCGATGATCCTCTATCACTTCCTCTTCGATCTGGCCTTCTTTTCGATCATGCCTGTCCAGGTCGAGACCGGCTTCTGGCGGTACTTCGCCCTCGCCACCGCCTCGCTCTTCGTGCTGCTCGCCGGTCTCTCGGTGACGATCAGTGCGGCCAGAGCGGAGCAGCGATCAGGCGCCGGCTGGCCGTACTGCCGGCTGGTCAGACACGGGCTCACGGTCTTCTCCTGCGGACTGCTGGTCACGCTGGTCACGTATCTCTTCCTCGGCGACCTCGCGATCCTCTTTGGGATCCTGCACCTGATCGGGATCTCGATCCTCCTCTCCCTGCTCTTCCTCCGATTCAAACACCTGAATCTGCTCTTCGGGCTCCTCTGTATCGGGGCCGGCCAGGTGGTGGCGGGGATCAACGGTCCGCTCTGGCTGCTCTGGACCGGGATCCATCCTGCGGATTTTGCCAGTGTCGACTATACCCCCCTCCTTCCGTGGTTCGGGGTGATCCTGATCGGTCTCTGGTGTGGGAGGATGCTGTACCCGGGAGGTCAGCGCGGCTTTCGCTCCCTTCCACCTGCACCCCAACTGGCAGAGCCGATCCTCTTCATCGGCAGGCACTCGCTCTTCATCTATCTGATCCACCAGCCGATCCTGGTGGGTATCCTGATGGCGATCAGCGGATCGTGGATCTAATCCTCTTCCAGTGCGAGCAGAATCGTCTTTCTGATCAGAAACTCGGTCATGTCGGAAGCGGATTGATCCTCCTCGCCGAGTGGATGACAGCAGAGTTCCTCTCTCCTCGATCGTGCATGGCAGTAGTCATGCGATGCCTTCACCCCGCTGTACAGCTCCAAAAAGGGCCGGCCGTTCAGGAGGATCTCATCCACCCCAACACTCCCTGGTGGAACCAGTTCCTCAGCGAACCTGACGCTGATGCCAGCATCGGTCAATGATCGCTCGATCTCTTTCTGGATCTCAGGGATGGTCTTCCCGGTGTCTGTACTCCTGATCGCCGTCTCCCTGATGTCGCTGCTGTGCCGCCATGTTATCTCCAGTGTGCTCTGCATCCTCTCTTCTCCGTATATTCAAATTTGGTATGGTCATGAATATCTGTCTCTCTCATGATCAGATTAAAATCGGAGTATTTATCTGCTATTACTTTTAATTGCCGGTATATCCGATCGTTCTGTAAAGGTGGTGATTTACAGAACGGCGATTATTATGGTTTGAATATGACTCAAAAGACTGCTGACCGGGGTAGGGCGCCATCTATTCTCATACCAGCAGCCCTCCCCCTGCGTGGGGGGGCCGACCTTCACCAGCCTTCTGATCGTGGACCTTCCGATTCCGGGAGTATCTGTCGGTGCCGGAATAATCCTGTCGGCCAGAGGCCGAACCGTTCTCTCCTGGTTTCAGGTGGATCCGATGAAACTCCGTGAGAAGATCCTGCTTGCACTCGCCGTCACCCTTATCTCTGTGCTTGTGGTGATGCTCTTCTTTACGGCGACGGTCATACGGGACGGCTACGTCAACCTCGAGACCGATCAGATGCAGCACGAAGCGAGTCAGGCCCGGGCAGCAGTCGATGCCGATCTCTCCACCATCAACTCCCATCTGATGGAACGGGCTGCATGGAATGACACCTTCACCTTTGTCACCGATCCCACTGATCGGAGTTATGTCAGTACAAACAATATCTCCCAGACCTTTACAACCTGCGACATCAATGTTCTGTTGATCTATGATCATGATCACCGGTTGCTATACGGTCAGGGGTTCAACCTGAGCAGCGATACTTTTGAGCAGTTCTCTCCTCTCCTCCTCGATACCATCTCAACAACGCCAGGTTTTTTGAATGTGACTGCAGAGGAGGGGTCGAAGACCGGGATTCTGATGGTCGGGGATCAGCCGATGCTGCTGGCTTCGCAACCGGTTCTGACCAGTTCCTTTCTCGGTCCGAGTCCAGGGGTCATGATGATGGGGCAGTATCTGGACCCCGCACAGGTGAACCGTCTTGCAGAACAATCTGGTGTTCCCTTCACTCTGGTTCAGAACCGGTCTGCAGTCGGTCCCGTCTCGATGGATAGCGTATCGATCTCTTCACTGAACAGTTCCCAGGTCGCTGCTGTGCTGCCACTCTCCGACGTCGCCGGCACCGGATCGCTGCTGATCCGGGTGCAGGAGCCACGCACGATCGTTTTGAATGGGGCTGAAAGTGCCAGAACCTTCATCATGACCACGATGCTGATCAGTCTCCTCTTCGTGTTTCTGAGCCTTGGATTTGTGGACCGGACGGTCCTTACACGGTTGAACCGTCTGATTACGGGTGTCAGGGCGATAAGGATGAATGGCGAGAATGCACGAATAGAAGGTATCGCCGGCAGTGACGAACTGGCCCTCCTCTCAGCTGCGATCAACGGGATGCTGGATGAACTCTCACTGGCCCATCAGTCGACCCGGGAGAGCGAAGAACGGTACCGGACCCTTGCAGAGTCCGCGCAGGACCTGATCTTCCTCTTTGGAACGGACGGCCGGCTCACCTATGCGAATCCGACCGCTCTGGCCACGCTCAGGATGACCAGCAGGGAGTCTTTTGGGCAGACGTTCACCGGGCTCTTTTCATCAGAGGAGAGTTCTTCGGCCGCCACTGTGTTTCAGATGGTCCTCGAGACCAGGACCCCCAATCGTTTTGAGGTCGATGGTACGATCGCCGGTTCTGACCATTGCTTTGATGTGGAGGTGATCCCCCTCATCAATCCTGACGGGGGATTTGGTGAAGTGATGGGAATTGCCCGGGACATCACCGAGCGGAAACGAGTGGAAGAGACGATACGGTATATGAATGCCTACAACCGGTCGCTGATCGAGATCAGTCGTGATCTGCTGATCATCGTCGATCCGGATGGAATCATCACGGATCTGAATGCGACCTCTGAACAGGTGCTTGGATTCCTTCGCCAGGACATGATCGGTACCCGGCTCGCCGAGCACTTCACTGAGCCTGCCCTTATTAGAGACTGCTGTCAGGGGGTGCTGGATAACGGTATTCGCAGGGAGTCAGAAGTTTGTATCCGTCATCGTGAAGGTCATATCATTCCACTTCACTGTACTGCATCACTCTTTCGGGATTATGAGGGAACCCTGATCGGAGTGCTGGTGGCGGCCAGAGATATCAGTGAGGAGAATCAGATGGAGGAGGATCGGCTCAGACTGGCAAAGCTCGAGACTCTGGGGGTGATGTCCGGTTCACTGGCTCACCAGTTCAACAACCTGCACACCAGTATCCTTGGGAACCTGACACTTGCCAGGTCGATGCTCTATGACCGGGAGGCTCTGCTCGGTCGACTTGACGAGGCTGAAGACCAGCTCACCAGGGCGAGGATGGTGACCAACAAACTGCTCACCTTCTCCAGAGGCGGCGAGCCGCTCCGGTCTTTCCAGGAGGTTGAACCGCTGCTCCACGAGGCTGCTGAAAACTGTAATGGACGTGGATCGTATCAGATCGAATACCGGGTCAGTGACGATCTCCCCAGGGTATTCCTCGATCGGGATCAGATCGTTGAGGCCTTGCAGCAACTGATCACGAATGCCATGGAGGCGATGCCCAGAGGTGGCACCATCACTATTGTTGCAGAACTCTGCGACAGAACAGATGGAGAAAGGGAGCCTCAACTCTGCATTCGTGTGATTGACATCGGTCAGGGGATCCCTGACGAGAACCAGAAGAAGATCTTTGAGCTCAACTTCACCACCAAGGACGGGGCAGCGGGACTCGGACTTCCCCTCGCCCGCTCGGTGATCCAGAAGCACGGGGGGGAGATCGAGGTATCTTCTGGTCCTGGCGGGGGGACCATCGTCACCTTTATGATCCCGATCGGACATGACCGCCCGCTGGACCTTGCCCCGCGCCTCCCCACCGGCCGCACCCGTGTCCTGATCATGGATGATGAGGAGGCCATCACCGATATCCTCAGAATCTGGCTCACCCGGCGTGGATACGATCCGGTGATCACCGATGATGGGGTCTCTGCGATTCAGGCCTATCAGGAGGCGATGATCCAGCACCGGCCGTTCGATATCGTCTTTCTCGACCTGATCGTCCCCGGGGGGATGGGTGGTGAGGAGACGATGAGAGGTCTTCTCTCCCTTGATCGGGCGGTGCGGGCCGTCGTCTGCAGCGGTTACTCCAACGACCCGGTGATGGCCTCGTATCTGGACTATGGTTTCGTCGGTCTTCTCCCCAAACCGTTTCAACTCACTGCGATGGAAGAACTGATCCAGTCGATTCTGCTGGGAACAAAAGGTGCGATGCCATCCGATCCGAACAACTCAGTCATCTCTGACCAGCCTGAGTGAGGCCGAGTTCATACAGTACCGCTGGTGGGTGGGTGCCGGCCCGTCATCAAAGACATGGCCGAGATGGGCGTTGCACCTGCTGCAGAGCACCTCGGTACGGTTCATTCCAAAACTGGTATCCTGAACACGGTGTACGTTCGTTTCAGCGACAGGCGCTGAAAAACTCGGCCAGCCGGTCCCTGACTCGAACTTCTTCGCTGAGGAGAAGAGGTCGGTTCCGCAGCAGACACAGGTATAGATCCCTTTTGCTTCGCAATGGGCATAAATCCCGGTGCCGGCCGGCTCAGTCCCCTTCTTTCGTGCCACTCTAAACTGGTCTTCTGTGAGCAGGCGCTGCCATTCGGCGTCGGTATGCACGACCATCTCAACCATATCGATCCTGCCGGTTGCCACGGAGAAGATCGGTACCGAATGAGTCCCATCTGCCGTTTGTTCCATGCATGGTGGATGTCATCGGACTATTTATACCTGGGTGCCCTGCCTAGACGCCGAGCTTCTTCGCCGTCTCCCTGCAGATCCTCGCCTCGTCCGGTCGATCGAGAAGATCCATCACCTCACCGGTCACCGCCCAGGTTGTGCCCCGCTGTGGGTCAAGGTCCAGGGAATATTCGAGCGCCTCCAATGCGTCCTCTGATCGATCGAGTGCCTTCAGGCAGAGCCCTTTCATCAGCCATGCCGTGCTGTCTTTAGCATTGATCTCCAGGGCGATCTCAAAGCACCAGATCGCCTCCTCCTGCTGATCGAGATCGATCAGACCAAATCCCTTCTCAAGCCAGGTGTCGAACTTGTGCGGTCCGATCTTTATCGCTCGATCATAGCAGGCGAGCGCTTCCTCCTCTTTTCCGAGGTGTTTGAGGGATCTGCTCTTCCCCATCCATGCCAGACTGTTCTCTGGTTCGCGCTCGATCGCATTCGTAAAGCACCAGGCTGCCTTCCTGTAGTTGCCATCCTTCAGATTCTCTTCTCCACGCCTGACCCAGACCGATGCCAGATCGTTATCATTCAACTCCTGGTCGACACTCTTCAGGGTGTGGAGAATGGTTGGGAAATCTATTGCGATCCCTCCTGCAATGGCTAATTATGAGGAGCGCCCACAAAAATCTTTTGATTTCAGGTTTTCCCCAGAATCTTCTCTCTAATTCTGACAACAGAGGAGGCAATTTCTGGAATTTTTATTTGAACACGTGCTTCCACCGTACTCATCCTATCACGAAGTGCACTGGCTTTCGGATCTCTCTGAACAAAAAAACGATCTCGTAAGGTTAATTAAATTGATTAAATATCTGATAAGTTTACGAAGATTGATTACATACTAGTTATGAATATAGTCTCCAGGTATCACTCAAAATGGGAATGGAGGCGCGCTCTCTATGAATAAAAGACCTGTGAAATTTTCAAAAAACCGAAGATCATTCGCTGCTTTCATCTGTGTGATGACCCTGGTCCTGGTTTTGGTATGTGTTCTGCCGGTTCTGGCCGCAGATACCGTTAAGGAACAGATCTCCGCGAAGAACCATATCAATGTCCAGGTTTCCAACACTGATGGCGCCAGGTTTGATCTCTTCCACAACAACACCTATTATATCAAATTTGATGGTGGCGGGTTAAGTTCTCTGCATATTACGAACAATCCAAATGAGCCGTTCGGGCAGGTGACCAATACCACCAGTTCGTCCGGGTTCTTTTATGTATCAGATACCGGCGGGAGGGGTTTTGATGACGATCTCATTCTGATGCTCGCGGTGCAGGGGAAAGTTCCCGCCGATTTCAAGGTCAATATTCGATCAGATGGATATCGGTGGGTTCCAGTTCCTGTCCTGAACCAACCACCCGATCTGAGCAATATGACCTATACTGAGGGGGCGTTGAACGAGACCTTCACAGGATCTGATTTCATATATGCACCTCAGGCTTGGAAACCAGCCGGACCGGAGAATTATCCCCTGATCGAAGGGGAGGATATGAAGGACCCGGCCAACACCTACTCGCTCCTCTTCGTCGACCTGAACGTCGGTGCCCTGGGTTCTAACAGTAATCTCGCCGGCATGCGGGACAATGGGGCTGCAAAGGTGGAGTACTCCCTTGAGAATATGACGACCAAGGCTGCCTTCAATATCTACTCCTACAATGATCAGTCCAATCAGGGCCAGGGGATCTCATGGAGCAACCGGGTCTCCGATACCGGCAGCAGCGGCTATGATGTCTATGGTTCGCAGTCCCTCTCCGACTTCACCCCATCGAACACGACCACCCTGGATCCTGCCAGCCGATCCACGCCGGCGCATCCCCGTAATGGCAACAATTCGGGCGCGGCACCGACGTCATCGCCGGCATCACAGCATAATCTAGGTCTGGTGGATACGATCACCGGCTGGTTTTCAGCGCTCTTCCATTCGCTTGGACTGAGTGGGTCCCCATGATCACGACAGAGAGAACGATCTCATCCTCTCTCTTCATTGAACGGTTTGAACTGCAAGATGATTTGATGGAGCACCAAAGACGATAGCCCTGGATATTGCCATAACAAACACGAATGCACTGACCTATCAGCAACCGCTCACCCCATTCTGTCAGGAGATCAACACGATCTGTGTGGGGCAGGCGCCGGTGATCGATCATCTGATATCGCCCTCCTCGCCCGGCGGGCATCTCCTGCTCAAAGGTGTGCCCTATATCGCAAAGATCCTGCTGATCAAAACCCTCTCCGAGTCCCCTGACCGCCGGTCTCGGGCATATCGTGGATGCTCAGCGTTCCAGGATCCGGAAAGCCGAGATGCTGATGGCCGCTGCCTTGCTGGCCAGACGATCTGGTGTTTGTCTATCGCCTGCCTGTTTCCGGATGGACGGGCCTTAAAATCTATTCGATGGAGATGATTCAATGACACTTAAGATAATTCACCCAAACTATTATGCTTCACTGTCGGTGGTGATCAGTTTCGCCCTGATCCTACTCGCACTCATTATTACTGTTCCTGTCGGAGCTGAGAGCGTACTCCCTGGCAACTATCATATCAATATCGCCATGGCGAATGGGGGGGAGCGATATCTTAAATTTGATTCAGGAGGAGGTCTGAATGCGTTTCATATCTCTGGAGACCCCTCGCAATATTACGGGAGTTCGATCGCTTCAGATTCCCAGTCGGGGGTCTTCTATATCACCGATAGCGGGGGGAGAGGTTCTGATGATGACGGGATTCTCCTGCTCGCGGTGAAGGGGGATGTCCCGGATGACTTCAAGGTTCACATCCGGACGAGCGGCTATACCTGGACCCCATCCACTGTGGCCAATCAGTTACCAAATGAAACCACGTATGTGGATGGGACGATCGATAGCACCTTCACCAAGTCGGATTTCACGTATGGACCCCAGAACTGGAGGCCGGCCGGGCCCATGAACTATCCGATCTATGACGGTCAGGATATGGGGGATGCTTCGCAGCAGTTCCATCTGATGTTCATCGATACGCATACCGGGGTCATCGGTAAGAATGGGGTGAATTCCAGCGCTCCTCCTCTTACGGACTATGGTGCCATCAAGGTCGAGTATTCGTTCGAACACATGACCACGTTCGCCGCCTTCGATGCCTATGCCTGGGTGCTGAACTCCACCCAGGGTATGGGGATCTCATGGACCAATCGTCTCTCTGATTCGGGCAGCAGCGGGTTCACGGTGAAAGGGATCGAGCCCACCCCCACACCACTACCGACCACGACAGAACCCACCACGACGGTTACGACGCCGAACACGACGGTATCTGTTACCCCGACAGAGACACCCACTATCATCGAGACGACGCTGAATGTCACGCCGACCGTCATCGTCAATCAAACGACACCTGCAACGACGATCACCGTGACTTCGACGATGGCGGTTCCTTCCACCGTGATGCCGCTCACCACGTCGACGACGACGCCGACTGCCACGCCCGGTACGACCGTGACGGTCACCTCGACGGTGACGGCGACGTCATCTCAGCCGGTCAACACCGCCACCGCTCTTCCTGTGACCGTCGGCACCACCACCGGGGTCACGGTCTCAGAGACCACAGTGCAGGCATCGCTCACCGCTGTTCCATCGGCCATGGGGACCACTAGTTCTGAGCCGTCGGTGACGGTGCCCGCCCTGAGCACGCTCTTCCCTTCACGCATCCAGACCTCTGCTCCGGCCCAGGCGGTGACCGGTGCTTCCCAGGTCCAGTCTCCCACATCAGGTGCGGGGACGGTCGTACCCAGTGCTTCCTCTGCCCAGGCGACCGTGACCGCTCAGGGTGTGCAGACAGTCGCATCGATCGCCACCGCGGTGCCGGCTACTTCCTCCTCTCAATATTCTCAGACGATCGCAACCCAGTCTTCTTCACCGTCGACGGGTAGTACCAGTAGTAATTCCGCCGGAGGGCCGGTTTCGACCGGCGACTCATCATCCGGTTCTTCGAGCGATGACTACACCGGAGTCGGAGGGACGGTCGGAACGACGGCGACGTCGATCCCCACGACTGCCACTCCGACCCAGACGCAGTCCGCCGCTCCAACGCCCTCTCCGACGCAGATGAACACCAGCACCCCGGTGATGACGACGCCGACCCTCCCTCTTCTCGATACCGGGAACCAGAACGAGTTCTCGCCGGTCTCTATCTCCGGTTCGTCCGGTGCCGCCTCGTCCCGGGATCGGAGTTCGTCACAGAACTTCCTCTCGACGATCCAGTCGACCATCGATCGGCTCTCATCGTCAGATCTGAGTCTGCTTCTGCTGATCGGGGCAGTACTACTGTTCGCTCTGCTCGTCTTTGCAGGGCTGATCATCATGGTTCTGCTTCTGCTCCTGCTCGTGATCGGGCTTCTGTATCTCCGGCAGAGGACGAATCTGCAGAAAGATCTACAGATTAAAGACTGAACCACCCTTTTTTTTGATCGATCGGGATCTCTATAGAACGATCTATTCTGGTTTCCTGCATTGACACTCTGACCATGACTCCGTCATGCTGGAGTGATCGTCGGAGACTCACGTGCCGGCGGCCAGGCCCCTCTCCCTGGTAGCTGACCCCTCATACTCATCATCTGGTGGGTGTCGGTGATCGAGGTGATCGGAAGAGTATCCGGTATTCAACAATATTTTTTAAAAAAAGGGATCGCTCTCAGAGCATGTTGAAGAGGAGGACCACGTCATCGAAGTCGATGGAGCCGTTTTTATTGAAGTCGAAGGTGGTGACCGGTTCATTGTCGGCGATCCAGTCCATCTGGTTGAAGAAGAGGACCACATCGTTGAAGTCTGCAGCTCCGTCTCCGTTCAGGTCTTCATACAGACCGTCGCCGTTGGGGTCGGTGGGGGGGTGGGTCGCTGATGGGATAGTGATCGGGGCTGTCGAAGACGGCACACCAATCACACAGAGTCCACTTCCAATCGACGCCTGACCGTGTGAGATCTGGCTGAAGGTGTTCACAGCATTTGTCCATGAGATCCCCTCTCCCGCGTTGGAGTCCTTGCAGTAGCCATAGATATCGAAGGCGGCGAACGTGGTCAGGTTTTCGAACGAGTAATCGACCCTGATTCCACCATTGTTCTGAAGGGGCGGAGATCCCGCGGTGGTGTTCGAGCCGATGACTCCTGCACGCAGGTCGATGAACATTATCCGGAAGGTGTTGTTGGTATCCGTCATATTCTGGCCGTCATAGATCGGATAGTTTGCCGCCCCTGCCGGCCTCCAGAGCTGTGGGCCATAGATGAGATCGTCCTTTGTGAATGTTTCGTCGAGCGCCCCGTCCACATAGGTGATCTGGTCGATGGTTGGTCTGAGATTCTTTGAGATCGGAGTCCAGGTATAGCCGCTTGTCCGGATGTGTACCTTGAAGTCATCCGGGATCGTCCCGTTGACCGCGAGCATCACCAGTCCGTCATCTTCCCATCCCCGGCCACCGGTATCCATCATATAGAAGGTGCCCGATTTATTGCTGGTGGTGATCTTCTGACCCTGAACGGTAGACAGGTTCTGGGTCAGCCAGACGGCGTTGAGCCCTCCATTGTCCTGCCCCTGGTAGTAGGTTCCATTGTTATAAGAGTCGAAACGCGGACCTTCATCGTTTGCAACATGGAGATAGTTGTGGTAGTGATTGGGGATTTGACCTGCCATCGTCACGGTTGGGGTTGGTGTCGCTGGTACGGTGACATTGATGTACCGCTCGATCGTCTTCACCTGAGCTCCGTTCGAGCCGCTGGCGACGAGGGAGACGGTGTAGGTGCCGGCGGTCGTGTAGGTGTGCACAGGGTTCTGATCGAACGAGGCACCGCCGTCGCCGAACTGCCAGAAGTAACTCTGGACTGCACCAGTCGTCGTATCGTTGAACTGCACCGGGAGTGGGGACTGGCCGGCAGTCACGTTCGCCGTGAAGTTGGTCACCAGCGGCTGCACCGTGGGAGTCGGGGTCACTGGAGGTGTCGTCGGCACAGACGTAGATACTGTCGTTGCGATGGTTGTTGCTCGTGTCGTTGGTACAGTCGTATACACAGCAGTCGGACCTGTGGTCGGTACTGTTGTTTGTGCTGATGTTGGAACCGTGGTGATTGCTGTTGTTTGTGCCGAAGTTGGAACCGTGGTGGTTGCTGTTGTGGTCGGGCGTGGGATGCCGGTCACCGTGTATCCGCTGGCGGCATCGGTGAAGGGCTGGTTCGTCCATGTGATCCCCTGCCCCTGGGTCGTTGAAAGGCACCAGGCGTATCCATTGAAGGCGGCAAAGGTATTCAGGTTTGTGAAACTGTAATCAATCTTCAATGCTCCATTGTTGATCAGGGTGTCATTCGGGAATGTTGCCGGCTTCATGTTTCCGGCTTTGAGATCGATGAACATCAGGTACTGTGCCGTCGAGGCGTCGTTGATGTCCTGTCCGTAGTAGAGGGGCAGATCTCCAGAGCCGGGTTTCCAGGTCTGTGGTCCGTAGATCAGGTCCGACTTCGTAAAGGTCTCGTCGACTCCTGTCACATAGTGATATTCGGTGGGATTCGCATTCATGACGGTCGACGGGGTCCAGGTATAGCCGCTCGACTTCACATGGAAACTGAAATCGTCGGGGATCGGTCCCTTCACCGAGACGAGGAGGATGATGTCGTCATCAGAGCCCCTCCCCCCGGTGTTCGAGACATAGAAGGTTCCGGACTGGGCGCCGGAGGTCGTGACCTGGCCGTAGGGTGCGTTCACGTCGCTGGTGATGTGCAGTTCGTTCAGGCCCCCGTTGTCTGCCTTGATATAGTAGGTGTTGTCCGGGCCGCCCAGGGCCGCTCCGTCCAGGTTGTACTTCACGCCGGCATCGTTCGCCACGTTGATGAAGATATGCCGGGGTGCGGGGAGGGCTGCGGAATCTTTCAGTTCCTGGGTCTGGTCGACTCCGATGGATGATGTTCCGTTCGTCTGTACAGGTTCTGCACCTGCGGGTGCTACCAGCAGCACCACGGCCAGGAGCAGTATCAGTATGAGAAAGGTCAGTGTCGTATGTTTTGAGTCGGGCATGATTCATTTCACCAGGTTGGGGGGAACTATAAGCGATGCGTGAAGATCATTCCCTAAACAGGCATGGTCACCGTATCACGGATTTGCGGGTCTTTTTCTGAATGATTCACTGCCAGTGGCGGTGTATCACTCTGGTAAAGGTCTGTACATATCCAGAATGGACTACGCCGTGATCATTGACAGAGAAGGGGGAGATTGCACGAAGCGAAATCTACCTGATCACCAGTTGAAGTATAGTGATATAAACATTATTAAATAACCTATCTAATCAATAAAAAATGATTTACTGTCTGCGAAGATCGGGTTTGAAGATCTGCATCAGATCCACACCCCGGTTGAAGGTTGATCAATCCGGTCAGATCTGAATGAATGGGGGAGCATCACGTCGTCGAAGTCAGCCTGCCCGTTTTCGTTCTGGTTCACATATCGTCCGTCGCCGTTACAGTCCTGGGGTGGACATTGATGATTCAGTGTAACACCACCTTATACCTATGATGATATCGACCACGGGATGCCTGGTTTCCGGGTCCATGGTGTTCAGTGCCTCCAGGAACCAGAACTTAAAATGTATTTCGATATCTCACCACGTCCCAGTGTTTCTTCACTGGATTCTTCGGATCACCAGGTGAACCATTCCAACTGGAGGTGGGGATCCACAGGGTCCACGCCTATGTAGGCGGCCAAGTTAGTCGGGAAGAAGGGTAGACGGCAGCGGGGGTAGTGGGGGAAAAGCGCCACGGCGATGGTCATGGTAGAGGATGATCGGGGATTCTCTTCTCTGTCTTTGTTCGCTCAGGTGTGCCTTTCAGCCCTCGGAAGCATATAATTGGCCTATATCGATCAATTTTGACACAGTTTTCGTCTCTGAGAGGATCAGGGCTCTCGCTCATATGTTCTAGTATCTCTTTCAGTAGATGAGGATCTTTCCCTTTTCAATGGAGAGGAGGGGACATGGTTGGTTTTTAGGGGGTTTCAACGGACCTGTTCTTGATATCTTCTTCACCCCATGGAGGTGAACCAACAGGCGGTCTAAAGACCAGAACCAGATTAATTGGTAAAATTTTTTTAGGTGCGATTTGTAAATTTCATTTATTAAACAATATTTAAAAATTAAAATGAAAATATTAATATGCGGGTCAAGCTATAGGGCTATTCAGGGTTCTTCGACTCAAGAAATCGGGGCGCCCAAAGAAAGGTGAAATCTTGAAAGAAGATGCTAAAATTAAACGAGCAGCACGACTCACAATGATCGTACTGTTACTCTCAGTCGGGATGGTCGCATTCAGCCCAGTGGCGGCGATTGATATCCCGTACCATCACACTTGGATCGATATGACGAATGGTGCGTTTTGGTCCAACCTCTCCTCAGGCGGCCTCAACCAGTCCTATTATGTCAAGTATGACAGCGGTGGAAACCAGATCCACATCACCAATTCGCCTCTCGTATCTGCCGGTCAGGTCAACCATAATTACACCGCGAGTGGCAGTGAATCCGGAACCTTCTACCTCGCCGACAACGGGGGTCGCGGGTTCAACGACGACCTCGTCCTGATGGTCGCGGTCCAACACCCTGTCCCGAGTGGATTCAGCCTCGGTATCAATGCGAGTGGGTACCGGTGGCAGCCCACTGCAGTTTTAAACCAGGTCCCCGCCAAAAGTGACCTTCACTATGTCAATGGCGCCGTGAACCAGTACTTCACCGCGAGTAATTTCTCCGAGTATACCTCTCAGGACCAGAAGCCTAATTCTGTTGCAGGATATGATATCTTCGATGGTCAGGGAACCAGCACAGATCCATCATATGATGTGAGCTTCATCGATCTGAACCTGGGCGACCTCGGTTCGAACTATACGGTCAAATATGCGGACTCGCTGATCAACAACGGGACTGTTAAGGTCGATTACAATGTAACGGGCCTTACCTCTGGAGGAGAGGATATCCCGCTGGCCTACAACGTCTATGCCTGGTGCAACCAGTCGAACGCCGGTAAGGGTATCTCCTGGACGAACGCCCTCTCCACCACTGGTGCAAGCGGCCTGGACATTAACAACCCTTACGAATAATCCCCATTTTTCCCACATCGATCTCCCTCCGTCAGAGACGGAGGGAGTTACAGATCTGCTATCTCGGCTGGTTGGATCAATCGGAAAATAGTAAAACAAATTTTATTAATCTTAAGTAAAAATTAAAAACATTTATATGTTATTTTATTGTTTTAAATACATATTAGCACTGGTGTCCGGCTAAAACGGTCCTGAAAACGCAATCGATATGGTCCTATCCGATGATTGGGTTTCATCTTTCGTCAGTGTGTCTCTGGCACGTACCCAATACAATTGGATGGGTATCTTCGAGGACGGCCACGCGCCTTCTTCCTCAATAGGAGAAATGATTCATGATTAGTTTCCATAAACCAGGAGAGTTCCTTCTCATCCTGATCATCTTTATCGCCGCTCTGGCGACCCCGGCCCTGGCCGGACTTGTATTGCCCACGAATACTACAGTCGATTCTGCAACGGTGCAGGCTCAGACGCTCTCGCTCCCGCTCAGTTTCATCGAGAATCACGGTCAGGCGGCTGATGCGGTGAAGTATCAGGTGTATGCCGACGGGCACTCACTCGCCTTCGAACCCGATCGGATCGTGCTCACGACCAGTCAGGTCGTGAACAACACGACTCAGAGGAGCAATGTCACGATGACCTTCCCGGGCGCATCGACTTCCCCGGGGATCACCGGCACCGAACCCTTGCCGGGGAAGGCAAGTTTCTTCCTCGGGAGTGACTCGTCCAAGTGGCAGAGTGATCTGCCGACCTATAGATCGATCAGGTACCAGCAGTTATATCCGGGCATCGACCTCCGCTATAACGGGACCGAGGGGGTCTTGAAGCGTGAGTTCGCCGTCGCAGCAGGCGCCGATCTGAACCGGATCGCGATCGCCTACGACGGTATTGACGGACTGGCGCTCACAGCCGACGGTTCGCTCTTGATCAACACCTCCCTCGGCGCGCTGACCGATCAGGCCCCGGTCGCTTACCAGGAGATCGATGGCGTGAAGGTACCGGTCAATGCCTCGTACCGTCTGAAGGACGACAGTACCGTCGGGTTCGCTGTCGGAAAGTACGACTGCTCCAGACCGCTCATCATCGACCCGACCCTCCTCTACTCCTCGTACTTCGGCGGGTCGAACATGGACTGCATCAATCGTGTTCGCCTCGATGCGGCGGGAAATATCTACATTGCAGGATATACCCTGTCGACAGACATTCCCCTCCAGAACGCGAACCAGGGATCTGAAAGTGGAGGCAGCGACGCCTTCGTGACGGAACTGAACCCCGAGGGGACCGCGGTCCTCTACTCCACGTACTACGGCGGTTCCGGGAACGAGAACGCCCAGGGACTGAGTGTCGATGGCGCAGGGAACATCTATATCTGCGGTGGCACGACATCCGCCACAGATCTCCCCCTTCAGTCCCCCTTCCAGACAGCTAAGAACGGTACCGCGGCGGGATTTGTCGCCAAGATCAAGCCGTCCAATCCTCCCGGCTCGCAACTCGTCTTCTCCACGTACCTCGGCAGCCTCGATAGTAACCCCGGCACGGCTTCGACAACCAATACAACGGGTGCCATCTCAATCGTCGCTGACCAGTCTGGAGGGGCCTGGGTATCAGGTTATACGGACTGCACCAACTTCCCGGTCACTGCCGATGCCGCTCAGAATAAGACCGGCGGGTGGGATGACGCCTACCTTGCCAGGTTCGCCTCCGACGGGTCACTCAGTTATGCGACCTATCTCGGTGGCTCTTTGAACGAAGGGGATTCCTATTTAGATAGTTCTTCCAGTACTAAGTGTTCTATGGGGCTTGCCCTCGACGCGGCAGGTAATGTCTACATGGGTGGTTATACCAAGTCCCTCGCCTCCGCCAACAACTTCCCGATCACAGCCGGTGTATTCCAACCGATCTGTGGCGGTAACTCGGGAGCGACTGCATCTAAATACGATGGATTCGTCGCCAAGTACACCTCGAGCGGTTCGGAGGTATATGTGTCATACCTCGGTGGGAGTGCTGCTGATAAAATATACGATCTCGCTGTCGATGCTGCCGGGGCGGTCTATGTTACTGGTTTCACAAATTCCTTAACCGCGGCATACGGGTGGGCGGGGAGCGGGAGTGTCTTCCTCACGAAGATCGACCCCTCGTTCGTCTCCCTGGATTATTCGACCAAGTTTGGAGGGACTGGTAGTAGTAATCCATATGGCATCACAGTTGATGGAAGTGGCGATGCGTATGTGACTGGTTATTCGACCAGTAATGATTTCACGATCATGAATGGGACAGCAGGGGCGACCAACTCTGGTAGGGGTTTTGCCGTCAAGTACTCACCCGCTGGAACGATGCTCTACTCGACCTGTATCGGACTCGCCGATAGCACAACCTACTTCTATGGCATCGCCGTCAATGACGCGGGTGACGCTGTTGTGGGTGGTATGACCCAAGCCTCGAATTACCCGCTGACCAACTCCGCACTCCAGACGACCAACAGGGCGATCACGCCTTATTTCGATACCGGCGCCTTATCGATCCTGACCAACAAGGCCGTGGCCGGCTTCACCGCCACGCCGATCTCCGGCAACGCGCCGCTCTCCGTGCAGTTCAACGACACCTCAGCCGGCTCTCCGATGGACTGGTCCTGGGACTTCGGCGACACCACCACCTCGACCGAGCAGAACCCAATCAAGAACTACACCTCACCCGGCATCTACTCGGTCAACCTGACCGTCTCAAACTCACTTGGGAGCACGCACCTGCTCAAGACTAACTACATCACGGTTCTCGACCGCCCGGTCATGCCGGTCGCCAACTTCTCGGCGAACGTGACGACCGGCACCACTCCGCTGGCCGTGCAGTTCAACGACACCTCGCTGGGTGAAAATCTCACGAACTGGTCGTGGGCATTCGGCGATGGAAACACCTCGACCGAGCAGAACCCGGTCAACAATTACACGGCGGCCGGCACGTATACGGTCAACCTCACGGTGACGAATGCGACCGGGTCTGACAATACCGTGAAGACGAACTTCATCACCGTCACCGCACCGTTGACCCCGACGCCGACGGTCACGCCCGCACCGGGCGGCGTCCTCCCCGACTACACCGGCATCTATGTCCGGGCTGCCAACGATGGCGGCATACGGTGGGACACGGCCGGCAACGGCACGTATTACATCAACAACAACGGCGGCGGGCTGAACGCTGTCCATATTTCCACCGACCCCGCGGTCAACGCCGGGCAGGTCACCGTCTCGCCGGCCCAATCCGGGACCTTCTATGTAACGGACAGTGGGGGTCGGGGCTACCAGGACGAGGCCGTCCTGATGCTCGCGGTCAACGGTACCCTGCCGGACGATTTCGCGGTCCGGATCAAGACCAGCGGGTACACATGGACCCCCAGTTCAGCAGCGCCCTCCTCAGACGCATACACGTACCAGGCAACTGCGCTGGACGAGACCTTCAACAAGAGCGACTTCGTGTATGGGCCACAGAACTGGAAACCAAGCGGCAGCAACAGCCTCTATCCGATCTTCTATGGGGAGGATATGGCCAGCTCCGATAACCAGTTCAGCCTGGCATTCATCGACACCCGTGCTGGGTTAATCGGGAGCAAGTACACGGGCTATGCAAGCCTGATGAATGAAGGGGCCGTGAAGGTCGAGTACACCTTCACCAACCTGACGGATTCCGCGGCGTTCAATATTTATGGATGGAACAACAACGCCGGCGGGACCGGGAAGTCCGGCATGGGCTGGACCAATGCGCTCACCGGCCTAACTGCCAGTGGCTACTCGGTCACGGCTATACCCCCGGCTCCAGTCGCCGGCTTCACGGCGAACATCACGAACGGTACCGCACCACTCTCGGTCGGTTTCACCGATGCGTCGACCGGTTCTCCAATGAACTGGTCGTGGTCGTTTGGTGACGGTAACACCTCGATTGAACAGAACCCGAGCCATACCTACGCGTCAACTGGGAACTACACCGTCAACCTGACGGCGACGAACGCCGGCGGTTCCAACACCTCGGTGAAGACGAACTACATCACCGTCACCGGTTCAGGAACCCCGATGGCTCCGGTCGCCGGCTTCACGGCGAACGTGACCTCCGGTTCCTTACCACTCACGGTTCAGTTCACCGACGCCTCGACCGGCAGCCCAACGGCCTGGTCCTGGGACTTCAACAACGACGGGACGGTCGACGCCACCACACAGAACCCGACCTTCACCTATCCGAAACACGGTGTCTATTCGGTGAACCTGACGGTCACCAATTCAGATGGGACCAACACTACGATCAAATCGAATTATATCACGGTCTCCGGGGCAACGACCTGGACGGTTGGTGCCAGCGGATGTGACTTCACGACGCTGATGGATGCGATGAATAGCGCATCGGTGGTCGACGGCGATACCGTCTATGTTTACAATGGCACCTACATATTCCCCAGCACATTTTCAAAATCCATCATACTCAGTGGTGAAGATGCAAATTCTGTAACATTTGATCTCAATGGTAATCCTGCTACTCTCACGGGAACCGGGACAATAATCGAGAATGTCCGTTTCACGAATGGGCTTATGAGTTTTCCCTCCCAAGATCTTAATAATAATTTCCCGGCAAAGGACATGATAATTCGAAATTGCATCTTTGAATTGATGAAAGTGGGGTGGTCGGGATCTAGAACTACTGCTAGTGATATAACGCTATCTGGAACAAATAACACCTTTTCTGGAAATATCTTCAGAAATAATGCTGTATATTCCCTGATCTATATGACCAAGGGAGTAAATATCGTCGAAAATAATACTTTTACGAACACCAACTCCCCGCTGTATAAAGGTGCTCTAGTTAATAGGGGTGTAATAACTATCGATAATTTTGCTACGGGGTCCATAATCCGGAATAATTCATTCAGTAACAACAACATTCCCAGTCTGGAGTTATATGGAGGGGGAAAACCCGGTGCCGTCTATCTCAACCGTTTTACCGCACCCGCTGGGATAAATCCGATCATAATGTTAGGTATTGGCCCTTCACAGTTCCCATGGAGTACACCAACGGCAGTACTCTATACCTATCAGAATAAACAGTACACCGGGGTCCTCGGTAATTACTATTCCACCTACACGGGCGTGGATGCCAATGGGGATGGTATAGGGGATACCCCGTATAGTATGGGTTATAACCAGGTCGATCCTGCACCCCTGATGGCCCCGGTTGAGAGTTACTCCCCCATACTCCCGATGCCTCTGGCAGCGAACTTCACGTCGGACGTGACGACCGGCACCGCACCCCTATCGGTTGGTTTCACCGACCAGTCGACCGGCTCCCCGACGAACTGGTCGTGGTCGTTCGGTGACGGAAACACCTCGACGGTACAGAACCCGGTCTACACCTATGCGGCGGCCGGGAACTACACCGTGAACCTGACGGCGACGAACGCCGGCGGGTCCAACACCACCACGAAGACGAACTACATCACCGTCACCGGGTCAGAGACCCCGACGGCTCCGGTCGCGAATTTCAATGCGAACGTGACGAATGGCGCGGCTCCGCTCTCGGTCGGTTTCACCGACCTGTCGACCGGCTCGCCAACGAACTGGTCGTGGTCGTTCGGTGACGGAAACACCGCGACGGTGCAGAACCCGAGCCACACCTACACAGCGATCGGGAACTACACGGTTTCGCTCAACGTCTCCAACTCGGATGACTATAACATCTCAACGAAAACAGATTTCATCGACGTACTGAACACCAATTCCGCTCCGCTCTCGAACTACCGCGGCATCAACATCCGCGTAGCCAATGATGAAGGCGTGAAATATGATGTCCCGGGCGGTGTTGTTGCCAGTAACACTGACGGCATAACGTACACGTATGTTCCCAATACGTACTTTGTCAACTTCCGGCAGAACAACGGCGGGCTGAACCCCATGCACATCTCATCGGCAAGCAATGCCTGGACCGCTGCCGATATCACCAGGACCGCCAGCCAGACCGGCTCGTTCTGGATCACCTTCTCCGGTGGCCAGAAGACCGCAGCCGATGGGATCCTGATGCTGGCCGTCAATGGATCGATCCCCGATGACTTCAAGGTCCACATACGATCGAGCGGCAATGACTTTGATCCAGGAACTCCGGGCATCACCAACCAGGACCTGCCGGCTGTCTCCACCCACCTTGACGGGGCAGTAAACCAGACCTTCACGAAGAACGACTTCGTCTATGGTCCGCAGAGCTGGAAGCCGGCCGGGCAGCCAGACTACCCGATCTTTGGCGGCGAAGACCAGTCCGACCCGGCGAACCAGTACCATCTGATGTTCGTTGACCTCAGGGTCGGGGCGCTTCAGAACGCGAGCGTACCGGACAACGGTATGATCAAGGTCGATTACGAGTTCACCAATCTCTCAAGCACGGCCGTCTTCAACACCTATGGCTGGTTCATGCAGTCCAACCACGGCACCGGGACCATCATGACCAATGACGTCACCACCAGCAGTTACCAGGTTCTGGGGGCGCCCGCCCTGACAGCCCCGACGGCGAACTTCACGGCGAACGTGACGAACGGTACCGCTCCGCTCTCGGTCGGTTTCACCGATGCGTCGACCGGTTCCCCAACGAACTGGTCGTGGAACTTCGGTGACGGCAACACCTCGACGGTGCAGAACCCGGTCTACACCTACTCGGTGGCCGGAAACTACACCGTGAACTTGACGGCGACGAACGCCGGCGGATCCAACACCACCACGAAGACGAATTATATCACCGTCACCACGCCGATGACCCCGGCTCCGGTATCAAACTTCAGCGCGAACATCACGAACGGCACGGCACCGCTCTCGGTCGGGTTCACCGACCTGTCGACCGGAGCTCCGGTGACCTGGTCGTGGAACTTCGGTGACGGCAACACATCAACCCTGCAGAACCCGAGCCACACCTACGCGGCGGCTGGAAACTACACGGTGAACCTGACGGCGACGAATGCCGGCGGGAGTAACACCACCACGAAGACGAACTACATCACGGTCACCGCAGCGGTGACCCCGACGCCGACGGTCACAGCGCCGACAGGCGGCGTCCTCCCCGACTACAACAACATCTTCGTCACCATGGCGAATACCGGTGGCATCAAGTACAACGCCTTCGGCAACAACACCTACAAGATCATGTTCGAAGGTGCCGACCGCGGGCTCAACGCCCTGCACATCTCCACCGACCCGGCCGTGAACTTCGGCCAGGTGACCCAGACGGCGGCACAGTCCGGAACCTTCTACGCCACCGACTCGGGCGGCAAGGGCTACGAGGACGAGATCCTCCTCCTCGTCGCTGTGAACGGCACGGTCCCTGACGACTTCAAACTGCATGTCACGGCCGACGGCTACACCTGGACGCCGAACCCCATCAGCAACCAGCCCCCGACCTCCTCCACCTACAACGGTACCACCCTTGACGAGACCTTCACGAAGGCCGACCTCATCTACGGGCCGCAGGTCTGGAAACCGACCGGCAACGGTTACTCCTATCCGATCTACTACGGACAGGACACCGCCGACACGACCAACACCTTCAAACTGATGTTCGTCGACCTGAACGCCGGCGTGCTCAGACCGAACGCGGCGCTCACCAACCAGGGAGCCGTCCGGATCCACTACTCGTTCGAGAACCTCACCTCGCTCGCGGCCTTCAACGTCTACGGCTACTGCCAGACCTCGAACAACGGCAGCGACATGGTCGCCTGGTCGAACTCGCTCATGTCAGATCGGACCCCGAGCGGCTACTCGGTGACGGCCCCGTTGCCGGCCCCGGTCGCTGGCTTCAGCGCGAACGTGACGAACGGCACCGCTCCGCTTTCGGTCCAGTTCACCGACCTGTCAACCGGTACCCCGACCTCGTGGTCGTGGGACTTCGGTGACGGCACCACCTCGACGACACAGTCCCCGTCCCACACCTATGTGGCGGCCGGAAACTACTCGGTGAACCTGACGGCGACGAACGCCGGCGGGTCCAACACCACCACGAAGACGAACTACATCACAGTCACCACGCCGGTGACCCCGGCTCCGGTCGCGAACTTCAACGCGAGTGTGACGAACGGCACTGCCCCACTCTCGGTCGGCTTCACTGACCAGTCGACTGGCACCCCGACCTCATGGTCGTGGAACTTCGGTGACGGGAACACCTCGACGGTACAGAACCCGAGCCACACCTATACCGTGGCTGGAAACTACACTGTGAACCTGACGGCGACGAACGCTGGCGGGTCGAACACCATCACGAAAACGAACTACATCACCGTCACCGCGTCCGAGAGCCCGTCGGCTCCGGTCGCGAACTTCAACGCGAACATCACGAACGGTACCGTCCCGCTCTCGGTCGGGTTCACTGACCTGTCGACCGGAGCTCCGGTGACCTGGTCGTGGAACTTCGGTGACGGCAACACCTCGACGATGCAGAACCCGGTTCACAACTACGCGGCAGCCGGGAACTACACGGTGAACCTGACAGCGACGAATGCCGGCGGGTCCAACACCACGGTGAGGACGAACTACATCACCGTCCACGCTGTGGTGCCGCCGACAACAGAACCAACGACGGCACCGACAACAACCGTACCGACAACCATTCCAACGACGATAGCAACAACCATCGCAACAACCCTACCGACGACCATTCCAACGACGATAGCAACCACCATCGCAACGACAGTACCAACTAAAATCCCGACGACAATCCCGACGACCGTGACCCCAACCCCGACCATGCAGCCGGTGACGGCCAACTTCACGGCGAACGTGACGACTGGCCAGTCCCCGCTGTCGGTGCAGTTCACTGACCTGTCGACCGGCACGATCCGACAGTACTTCTGGCAGTTCGGTGACGGTGGGGCTTCGTTCGATAAGAACCCAGTCCACACCTACTCGGCAGCCGGCACCTACACCGTCTCCCTCGTCGCCATCGGTTCGACCGGGGCAGAGGTGAAGACAATTCCACAGTACATCACCGTCACCGGTCCGGGAACACCGACGGTCTCGCCGACCGTGACGACAACGACAACGGCGCCAACCACTACAACAACCGTCACCCCAACTGTGACGTTGACGACCGCAACGACGACCGTGACCCCGCTGCCGACCTCGTCGGGGCATGACCTGCCGATCGCGAACTTCGTGGTCACCTACCAGGCCGGCGCAGGCTCGATGGGCATCCAGGTCACCGACGCCACGACGAATGCCACCACCGTGAAGTACGACCTCGGCGACGGTACCATCACCGCCTATAAGAACTTCAAGTACACCTACTGGCAGCCCGGCACCTACACGATCAAACTGATCGCAACCAACGACGCCGGGTCTTCCACAAAGACCGTCACAGTGACGGTGCCGGCCGGTTCGCCGACGACCACGACCGTGACGCCAACTCCAACGGCGACCGTACCGGTCACACCAACAGTCACCCAGACACCCGTAAACCCGAACCTGCCGGTGGCCAACTTCACCGTCACCTTCCCCGGCGGCATCGGCTCGATGGGCATCCAGGTCACTAACACCGCGGTGAATGCGACCTCGGTCCATTATAACCTCGGCGACGGGACGACCACCGCCTATCCGAACTTCACCTACACCTACTGGCAGCCCGGTAACTACACGATCAACCAGACTGCAACCAACGCGGCCGGGTCCACCACCAGGACCATCAATGTGACCGTGCCGGCAGTGGCAACCCCAACGACAATTCCAACAACAACCATCTCGCCGACCGTGACCGGCACCGCTCCGGTCTACAACGGGACTCACACGATCCCCGGCCAGTTGCAGGCCGAGGACTACGACCTCGGCGGTGAAGGGATCGCCTACCACGACACCACCGCCGGCAACGAGGGCGGGGTCTACCGGCATGACGACGTCGACATCGAACAGATCGACACCGACAGAAGTCCGAGCGTCGGCTGGACCCGTGCTGGCGAATGGCTCGCCTATACCGTGAACATCAACACGGCCGGCACCTACACCGCCGGGTTCCGGGTCGCCTCGGCCCATGCCGGCTCGTCCGTCCAGATGTATCTCGACGACGGCGCGACACCTCTCGCCGTGGTGAACGTCCCGAACACCGGCAACGATGCGGCCTTCCAGACCCTCCAGGTCCTGGTGACCCTGCCGGCCGGGCAGCACCGGCTCGTGCTGAAGTTCCCGGGGAACTACGCCAACATCAACTGGATCAACTTCGCCTGAACGGGCGGAAGGACAATCCCTTTTTTTTCGCAGGCCTCAGGCTTATCTTTCAGATGAGATCTCCCAGAGCGAGGAAGGCTCTTTTGAAAAATGGACTCTGTTGAAACCCTCTTATTATACCTCACTATCCCTCTAATCTGGGTAAAAATGTCAATACATCGAGAATTCGACCGAGTTCGGATATCTTTGTTTTTTTTGTATCCGTGGTAGATCTGTCGGCGTATCTGCTCTCATGGGCGAAATTTTTGCAGGTTCTGATCTGACCTCAGGTGATATCTCCCTGTGTTTTATCACGATACGGTCTTGAATCGGGTGATATCGGGACAATTCACATCATGTTAATTAAATATAATTTATATGTGAAAAGTTTAAGAAGATTGATTACCTAAAACTAGGATAATGTTATCCACAGTCTCTCAACAAGAGATCGGAGACGTACCAGACATGGATGAAAGAACGATGCACAATCATACAACCCGGAGGAGATATGCCGTACTCAGCTGCGTGATGCTTTTGGCGCTGCTCCTGGTCTGTGTCCTGCCGGTGCTGGCCGCAGATACCGTTAAGGAACAGATTCCCGCGAAGAACCATATCAATATCCAGGTCGCCAACAGTGATGGCGCCAGATTTGATCTCTTCCATAACAACACCTATTACATCAAGTTTGATGGTGGCGGGTTGAATGCCCTGCATATCACGACTAATCCTGCTGAGCCGTTTGGGCAGGTGACCAATTCCACCAGTACCTCGGGGAGTTTTTTCCTCTCGGATACCGGGGGACGGGGTTTTGATGACGATCTCATCCTGATGCTCGCGGTTCAGGGAAAGGTTCCCGATGATTTCAAGGTCCATATCAACTCGAGCGGGTACCAGTGGGACCCGGTTCCTGTCCTGAACCAGCCGCCGGATAAGAACGACCTCACCTATGTGGACGGGGCCCTGAACGAAACCTTCACAGCATCTGATTTCACCTATGCGCCCCAGGCCTGGAAACCGGCCGGGCTTGCGAATTATCCCCTGATCGAAGGTGAGGATATGAAGGACCCGGCCAACACCTATTCGCTTCTCTTCGTCGATACGAAGGTCGGTGCCCTGGGTTCCAACAGCAATCTCAGTGGCATCAAGGATAGCGGGGCTGCAAAGGTGGAGTACTCCTTTGACAACCTGAAGACCAAGACCGCCTTCAACACCTATGCCTACAACAATATGTCCAACCAGGGCCAGGGGATCTCGTGGACCAACCAGGTCTCTGAAACCGGGAGTAGCGGGTATGTGGTCTACGGTTCAGAGTCCCTCTCCGACTTCACCCCCTCGAACACGACCACTCTGGATCCTGCCAGCCGATCCACGCCGGCTCATCCTCGCAATGGTAACAATTCGGGCGCAGCACCGACGTCATCGCCGGCAGCACAGCATCCTTCCGGTCTGATGGAGACGATCACCGGCTGGATCTCAACGCTCTTCCATTCGCTTGGACTGAGTGGGTCCCCATGATCGCGACAGAGAGATCGATCCCATTCTCTCTTTACAACCCTTTTTGAACCACATGATGATGTAATTGGAGTACCACTGATGATAGCCCCGGATATTGCCGTAAAGAACACCACCGCACTGACATACCAACAACCGCTCACAGAGCTCCGGCAGGAGATCAGCACCATAATAGTCGGCCAGGAGGCGGTGATCGATCAGTTGATGATCGCCCTCCTCGCTGGCGGCCACGTCCTGCTCGAAGGGGTGCCCGGCATCGCCAAGACCCTGCTGATCAAGACCCTCTCCGAATGCCTGGACTGCGGGTTCGTCCGCCTCCAGTTCACCCCGGACCTCCTCCCCGCCGATATCATCGGCACCAAGATCTACAACCAGAACGAGGCGGTCTTCAGCACCACCAAGGGGCCGATCTTCCACCAGTTCGTCCTCGCCGATGAGATCAACCGTGCCCCGCCGAAGGTCCAGTCGGCCCTGCTCGAAGCGATGCAGGAGCGGCAGGTGACCATCCAGGGAGACACCTTCCCGCTCGAAGAGCCGTTCTTCGTGCTGGCCACCCAGAACCCGATCGAATCCGAAGGGACCTACTCGCTTCCCGAAGCCCAGCTCGACCGGTTCATGCTGAAGGTGCTCATGACCTATCCGAGCCTGGAGGAGGAGATCCGGATCCTAGACCGGTTCTCGGAGACGGTCCCGGTTCGCCCGTCGCCTCTCTTGAACGAGCAGCAACTCCGCGCGATGCAGGCCTTCACGCGTACGATCTATGCGAGCCCTGATATCAAGCGGTACGTCGCCGAACTGGTCGACGCCACCCGCAACCCTAAGACCTATGGCTTGTCGATCGGAGAATACATCGCCTGCGGGGCCTCGCCGCGTGCCTCCATCAACCTCGTCCTGACTGCGAAGGCTCATGCCCTGCTGAACGGACGGGGGTACGTGATCCCCCACGACATCAAGGTCGTGGCCCACAGCGTCCTTCGTCACCGGATCATCAGGACCTATACGGCCGAAGCAGAGGAGATCTCGACCGATCGGATGATCGATACGATCCTCGACACCATCCGTGTCCCGTGATCCCGGCTGGAGCGTATGATGACAGACCTCAAGACACTGCTCCGCAGCCTGCATACCATCGAACTGAAGACCGGTATCCTGGTGGAGGGTCTCGCAGCCGGCGAACACCGGTCCCTCTTCAAAGGACAGGGGATCGAGTTCTCCGAGATCCGGGAGTACGTCCCCGGCGACGACGTCCGGACGATCGACTGGAAGGTGACCGCCCGGCTGAACAAGCCGTATATCAAGGATTTCTCAGAAGAGCGGGATCAGCGGTACTATTTCCTGATCGACGGGTCGGCCTCCGGCTCGTTCGGCAGCGACGTCAGCAAAGCCCAGCGCATCCTTGAAGTGACGGCCTCGCTGATGTTCGCGGCCCAGAAACAGCACGAACTGATCGGTCTCTGCATCTTCACCGATCGGATCGAACAGTATATTCCGGCCCGGCGGGGACGAAGGCACCTGATCGCCCTGCTGAACACCCTGATCGCCTTCACCCCGCATCCGGGGAGGACCGATCTCGGCAAGGTCCTCCGGGAGTTCACTCCCCTTCTCAAGCGCCAGTCCTCGGTGATCGTCATCTCGGACTTCTTCACTGAGGACCCGGCCCGTGCCCTCTCGCTCCTCCGCCTGCACCACGAGGTCTCGGCGATCCGGGTCACCGATCCCCGGGAGCACGACCTCCCCGACTGCGGGCTGATGATGTTCGAGGACGAGGAGAGCGGCGAACAGCTGCTCGTCGACACCTCGGACCCGGCGATCCGGGAGCGATACCGGCTGGCGACCGAGGCCGCGACCGGTACCTTCACTGAGATGTGCCGGCGGTGCCGGGTCGGCCAGGTCGACCTCGGGACCGATGAACCCTACGACATCCCGCTCAAACGCCTCTTCTGCGGCCGGCGGGCCGGTACCGCCGGGGGGAGATAGTCATGCCCGGCTTTACCAATCCCCTCTGGCTCGTGGGTCTGATCGGAATACCGATTCTCTGCTATCTGTACCGTCGTGCGGTCAGAAGCAGGAAGAACACCGCGATGGCCTTCTCGCATGTCGCCTTTCTGAAGTCTGCCCTCGGCGAGAAGAAGCCGTCCCGGCGTCCCCAGTACCTGTTCATCCTCTCGCTGGTGGCGATCGCGCTCGTGATCGTCGGGCTGGCGAATCCGCACCTTCCCCTGGACCAGACCCGGGACGGGGTCAGCGTCGTCCTCGCCATTGACGACTCCGGGAGTATGGCAGCGAACGATTACCAGCCGACCCGCCTTGAGGCGGCGAAGGAATCGGCCTCGGTGCTGATCAAATCCCTCGACCCGAAGGACTATGCCGGTGTCGTGATCTTCGAGTCCGGAGCGACGACGGCGGCGTATCTCTCCCCGGACAAGGACCGGGTGATGGAGAAGACGGCGGCGATCGAGCAGAAGAACGGACAGACGGCGCTCGGTGACGGGCTGGCCCTGGCCGTCGACATGGCCGACTCGATCCCGAACCAGAAGAAGGTGGTCGTCCTCCTCTCCGACGGGGTGGGCAACGCCGGCGTGATCTCCCCTGAGGATGCCACGGCCTTCGCCGCTCAGAACAAGGTCCAGGTCTTTACGGTCGGGCTGGGCTCGAAGAGTCCGGTCCTGCTCGGAACCGACCCGACGGGCACGCCCCAGTACGCGACCCTCGATGAAGCGGCCCTGCAGTCGATCGCAGAGAAGACCGGCGGGACCTATTACACCTCGGTGGACGAGCAGACCCTGCACCAGATCTATGCCGGGCTGAACAAGGAGATCGTCCGGGAGAAGGAGGAGACCAGCATTCAGCCGATTCTGTTTGCCGGGGTACTCCTGGTCCTCCTCGCTGAGCTCTACCTTCGCTACGGCAAGAGGCGGATCATTCCATGATGCGTCGAGCACTCTGCCTCGTGCTGCTGCTCTCTCTCGTCCTGTTCAGTTCTGCAGCGGCCCAGGAGATCACCATCACCTCGGATCAGAAGGAGTATTATATCCAGCAGGGGGCCCAGGCCACCATCCCCCTGGTCCTGACCAATACCTATGGCCATGAGGTCAAGGGGACGCTCGAACGAACGTCGGTCGGTGATGAAGGCGCAGGTCCGGAATCTGCGGTCCAGTCCGCCTCATTCAAGATCCCTGACGGTGCGCACAGTCTGAACCTGCACCTGGGGCCCTATGATCAGCCGATGACGCTGACGGTCTCGCTCAGGTTTGCCTATACCGAAGCAGGGGTCGACCGCGAGGTCGCCCTCTCTCCGCTCGTCGTCCATGTGACGGCGAACGATCCCGGGCAGAAGAATGTGAAGGATCCCCTGGTCAGCACGGATCTGCCGGCACCCCGGACAACGGTGCCGGCGGATCAGCAGGGGCAGGGGGAGAGTATCGATCAGGCCCTGCAGAGCGGACAGATCCCGAGCGATGCCGGGGCACTGCAGAACCAGTTCAGACAGGAGGAGAACCTGACCGCCCTGCGGCAGACGGCCCTCGAACAGGTGATCGAGAACGATTCCACGATCCGCGATATCCTCGCCTCCCTCCAGGTGCAGGGGTTCACGGTCGATGATCGGCAGGTGACGCCGGTCTCGAACACCACCGGGCAATTCCTCTACCACTTCGCAAAGAAGTCCGGGGAGGAGGCGACCCTGAACGGGGGGATGGACAATGCCACCCTCCTCTTCGCCGACCAGAAGTCCTCAGCCTTGCTCTCCCTTCCGCCGCTGCTGGAGAAGAATGCCACCTACCGGGCATTCGCCGACAATCTCCACGGCGACGGCTACTCGGGGGTGCAGACCGATATCAACACCACCACCAACAGAACGGCGGTGGTGGCCCTGACCTGGGCGGACCGCAAGGAGAACAAGGCCACCGCGGCAGCGACGGTGATCAACAATACCACGATTTCGGGGCTCACCCTTCACCGGCCTCCGGCCGTCCCCTCCAATCTGATTCCGATGCTCCTCGCGCTGCTGCATCCGGTAGTCCTCACCCTGCTCGCGGTGCTCTGTTTCGCCGGCGGGGTCATCCTGTACCGACGGTGGCGGAGGAGGAGGGATTCGGCTCTGGCTCTGGAGGTCCAGTCGCCCTTCGACTACCGGAAGGCAGCTGAGGATCTTCTGGTGATGGCTGCTGCTTACTATGCACAGGGTGCTCCTCAGCGAGGTTATGGCTCGGCAGGAGAGGCGCTCCGTCTCTTCCTCTCGTATCATTACGGCGATGGAACCTCGTCCACCGATCAGGAGGTGCTCGCTCTCCCTGTCGGGCAGGGTGCCGATCTTCTGAAGGTTCAGATGATTCTCCAGCGGTGCAGCCTGGTGGAGTTTGCGAAATGGAGCCCCGATGCGGAGGAGTTTGCCGGGATCCTGGCAGCGGTCAGGGGGATCATCAGGGATGCCGGCCCGAAGTCTGGGAAGTAGTTTATACAATTAAGTTAACTTTAATAAAAAATCAAAAAATTTAAATTATGTCTATTTAATAGTAATATATCCGAGGAGGAGAAGACGATTTATCTCGCACTTGATGATACAGACAATCTGGAGTCCCGTGGAACAGGTCGACTGGCCAGAACGATTGCCGATGCCATAGCAGAAGAATTCCTGGTCTACGGGGTGACTCGCCATCAACTCTATGTTCATGAGGATATTCCCTACACCTCTCATAATTCCTGTGGAGTCATCCATATCTGCGAAGAGAATCCGCGGATTGCAGCATATGTTTTCTCCCTGGCGCAGGATATGATGCTCGACGATTTCATCGATGGGAGCGATCCTGGAGTCGCGGTCGCCCTCACCGAACAGATAGCCCCTTCCCTGGTGGCCTATGGACGCGATGCGCAGCATACGATCCTGGACCAGATCAGGGCGCGGACCCTTGCCCGAAATCTGAATATCCCACTCCTGGGGCTTGGCGGGACTGAGGACGGGGTGATCGGGGCGATGGCAGGGCTCGCGCTCGCTTCGACGCGGAATGACGGGCGGTTTCTGCAACTGGGCAAGATCCGGGATTTCACCGGTCCCAGCACGGTGGAGGAGCTGCTCGCGGGCGGCATCGATGAGGTCTGGAATATCGCAGGGCCGAGAGTCACCAGCGGAACCGTGCAGAATCCGGAAGGGAAATCTCCCAAAGCCTGTCCGGTCAATGGAAGGGCGATCCTGTTTGTAGAGGAGCGCGACGGCGAACTCTTCCCGATCAAGAGGGACTGAACTGAAGTATGCACGGCGGATTCTGGCCGCACTGGTTCTGATGGGAGCGTTCACCATCCTCATGGTGGCTCTTCAGATGACTGCAGGAGGTGTGGACCAGACCGATCAGGATACCGCTGAAACGAACATCAACCAGAGTGTCTCCCTATCAATGGCGGATCTCATGTACGGCCCGCAGTCCTGGCGTCCATATGTGCCTCCACTCAACATCGACCCGGACGAGAAGAACCAGACAGAGGAAGGCTGGTATCTCAGTTTCATCGATCTGAACGGCACCCCCGAGGGACAGAACATGTATCAGGATCAGAGCAATCCCGTGAGGGTCTCGTACAGGGTCCAGAACCTTTCGGGAAGGATGGTCTTTGCTATCTACGGGTGGGGCGGCACGCCACGCAAGTTCTGGACGAACCGGCAGACCGGGTATGGTGCCAACGGGTATATGGTCCAGGGGGAAGCTGAGCCAGGCGAGCCAGTAGCCGGGGTCACCCCCCTCGCTCAGACCGGCCCCTTCTCTGTGATCGTTGCCGGCCGGGATGCAGCGACCTCAGGGCCGGTGAACATCTCCTTCGATCATCCCTGGGGCGGGCTCGATGCCCTTCATATCACCACCGATACGGCTGCGAAGAAGGGGCAGATGACGAACACGACAGCACAGAATGGGAGTTTTTTTATCACCACGACGGGAGGGAGCGAGGTGGATCACGTGCTTCTGATGATCGCCGTCGACCGGCCTCAGCCTGACTCGTTCAAACTTTCGATCACCTCGGCCCCTTCGGAGGCGCTCTGAATGGTGGAACTGAGGGGCTACTTCTCCCTCTATGAGACGGCCCTCCTCTCCCTCATCGGGGCGATGGTCTTTGTTCTGAACCGGCTCTTCGAGATTCCCCTTCATCTTCCGGGTAGTTCCGGTATCTACTGGGTCATCCCGGTCATCATCGGGGTACGGGTGGTCAGAAAGCCGGGGGCAGGGCTCTATATCGGTCTGATATCCGGGGTTCTGGCCTCATTCTTCGGGAACGATCCGCTTCATCTCTTCGACCTCTTCAAGTACCTGGCCCTCGGTGGAGCGATCGATCTCACCGCCCTCATCTTCGGGTACCAGTTCACCAACCCCCTGGTCGGGTTCATCGGTGGAGTATTCGGAAATATGGCCAAGATGGTGGTGAACTACGGGGTCCAGTTCTTCTTTGGAGTCCAGACCAATCTCATTCTGATCGGGATCGGTGTCGCTTCGGTGACCCACCTGATCTTCGGAGGAATCGGCGGCATCCTTGCATCGCTGGTCCTCAGGCGCCTTCTCAAGGCTGGGGTGATCGAGGCAGATGAGCGGACCTGACATCCTTGAGATCGCAGATCTCTCCTTTCAGTATTCCCGTACTTCCGGGGGTGAGAGTGTGCCTGCCCTCGATCATATCTCCTTCTCGGTCGAACAGGGTGAAATCGTCATCCTCACCGGACCGAGCGGTTCGGGGAAGTCGACCCTTCTCCGATGCCTGAACGGTCTGATCCCGCAGAGCACCCGCGGTACGATGACGGGGCAGGTCATGGTGGCAGGAAAGGATACCAGCACCTGCCCGGTCCATGAACTGGCCTCCACCGTGGGCATGGTCTTTCAGGATCCCGACACCCAGTTCTTCTCCAGCGAGGTCGACACCGAACTGGCCTTCGGGCTGGAGCAGAGGGGGGTGGAGGAGAAAGCGATGGAGCAGGCGATCGCGTCCATCGCGGACCTGCTCGGTATCACCCACCTGCTGGGCCGCTCGCTGGACCAGCTCTCCTGGGGAGAACGGCAGCGGGTCGCGGTAGCCTCGGTGGTGGTGACCGGGCCCGATCTGCTCATCCTCGACGAACCCTTCTCCGGCCTCGATCGCCTGGGAGCCGAGGCTCTCAGTGCGTGTCTCGGTTCCCTCGTTCAAAAGCGGGGGATGACCCTCTTCATCACCGAGCACCGGCTGGACCGGCTTGGCTCGCTGAAGGGGCGGTACCTCGTCCTGAATAGGGGGCGTCTCATCTATGACGGTTCCCCGGATGCGGTGATGGCCGGGATTCTGGAGAGGGACGACATTCTCCTCCCTCCAGAAGACGAGTGCAGACCTGTGGGCCGGAACATGCGAAGGGAGTCAGGGAGTGACTTCGGGGGGGATCGTTCCCCGGGTCTTCGCCTCTCCGGGGTGACCTATCAGTACCCCGGTTCGGTCGCTCCTGTCCTGAACGCCGTCGACCTCCGGATCCGGCCCTCTGAGATCACGGTCCTCGTCGGGGCCAACGGTTCCGGGAAGTCGACGCTGCTCCGCCTGCTCAACGGTCTGATAAAGCCGGATTTTGGGGAGGTGCTGGTGGATGGGAGATCGATCGCCGGTTCAACGGTCGCCCAGATCTCACAGACGGTGGGTGTGCTCTTCCAGCATGCCGATTACCAGCTCTTTGCTGAGACGATCGCCGATGAACTGGCCTTTGGGCCGAAGAATTTCAGGGTTCCTGCCCCTGAGATCAACCGGAGAATCAAGCAGGTGCTTGCAGATCTGAATCTCGGTTCCCTGAGGCTCACGGCCCCGCCGCTGGCCCTCTCTGTCGGGGAGAAGCAGCGGGTCGCGATCGCCGGGCTGCTGATGATGGAGTCCCCGATCCTGGTGATGGACGAGCCGACCCTCGGTCTCGACTGGACGCTGAAGCTGAAACTGGCACGGGTCCTCCGCCTGCTGGGGGATGCCGGCAGGACGGTCCTCGTGGTCACCCATGACCAGGCATTCGTCCGGCTCTGTGCGGACCGGGTCGTCACCCTCACCGGCGGCCGCATCCAGGAGGTGACCGATGGGATTGGTGCATAATCGCCGTTCCTCAGGTCGGCGGCTGGAGGGGAATGCGGCCTGGGCGAGGTTCACCCCCGGGACCTCGTTTCTTCACCGCCTGGACCCCCGGACCAAGATGGGGGCGCTGGTCGTGATCAGTGGAGTCTCGCTGATCCAGGACTCCCTCCTCCCCCTGCTGGCAGCCCTGCTCTTCGTCCTGATGCTGGCCGGGATCTCCGGTCTGCTCCAGCCCCTGGGTCGGGCCTTCTGGACGTTCTCCCCCCTGCTCCTCTTCATCGTCTTCATCGACATGCTCTTTCCGAAGGAGTCGACGGGCACGGTCTTTTACTCAGTGGACCTGGGCATGCTCCATCCTACCCTGAGTACCGGGGGGTTCCTCTTCGCCGCGGCGATGGGTGTCCGGCTGCTCACGATCGCCGGGTTCGGCGTCCTCTTCATCATGACGACCTCCTGCACGTCGGTCATCCACGCTCTGAAGGCCCTGGGTGTCCCGGACACCTTCACCTTCTCTCTCGGGTATGCGCTCCGCTCCACCACGGCTCTGAGCGCCGATCTCGGGCATATCATGGATGCCCAGCGCTCGCGGGGGCTCGACTTCGAGCAGGGGTCCTGGGTCCGGAAAGCAGAGATGCTGATGGCTCTGGTGATCCCGATGATCATCGCGGTGCTGAACCGGGCCCGGCTGGTGGCCGATGCCCTGCAGGCCAGGGGATTTGGATCGGGAACGAGAACGACCTGTTACCACCCCCCCCATCCCGGGCAGCGGGACCTGATCATGGGCGCCCTGCTGGCCGGGCTGGTGGGGTTGACCGTCGTCTATCCCCGGCTCGTTCCCGGATAGACGAGTATTTCGAAAAATTTCCGAGACTATGGGACAATTCAATGACAAACCAGATGACTGATCCGAACTATCGTGCATCGCTGTCAGTACTGACCAGTATCGTCCTGATCCTGCTCGCAATCACCATTACTGTTCCTGTTGGAGCAGAGAGTGTACTTTCCGATCACTATCATATCAATATCGCCACGGTGAATGGTGGAGAGCGATACTTCAAGCTTGACGATCCCGGGATGAATGCGCTTCACATCTCCGGCGACTCCTCGAATTATTTTGGAAATTCGATCGCGTCTGACTCCCAGTCGGGCTCCTTCTTTATGACCGATACCGGGGGGAGAGGGTTTGATGACGACGGGATCCTGATGCTCGCCGTAAAGGGTGACGTCCCTGACGACTTCAAGGTCCATATCCGGGCGAGCGGCTACACCTGGACGCCGTCCTCTGTGGTTAATCAAAAACCCAGTATCTATGCTCATGAGGATGGATCTGTCGACAGTACCTTCTCAAAGGGAGATTTTGCCTACGGACCTCAGAACTGGAAGCCGAGCCCTGCGTCGAACTATCCGATCTATGATGGCCAGGATATGGGGGATGCTTCGCAGCAGTTCCATCTGGTTTTTATCGATCTGAATGCAGGGATTCTGGGCCAGAAATCAGGCATCGATCCTTCGACTCTTCAGGATAATGGTGCGATCAGGGTCGAGTACTCGTTCGAGAATTTGAATACCTTCGCCGCGTTCGACGCCTATGCCTGGTGTCTGAACTCCAACCAGGGGGAAGGGGTCACATGGACCAATCGTCTCTCTGCAGCGGGCAGCAGCGGTTTCACGGTGAAGGGGACTGAACCCACCCCCACGACAGAACCGACGACAACAGAACCGACAACGACGGTTGCAACCCCGAACGAGACGGTATCGGTCACGCCGACAGAGACCCCAACGTCTGTCGAGACGACCGTGAATGTTACATCAACCGTCACCATCAATGAAACCACACCGACAACGACGGCGGTCCCCTCCACCACGGTATCTCCCACCTCCGCTCCGACCACGCCGACTGCAGCGACCGGTACGACAGTGACGTCCACGCAGCCGGTCAGCACCGCCACTACTGCTGGCGTTCTGGTGACTCCGACCTCCCTGCCAACCGGCACGACCCCCGGAGTCATCGTCTCCCAGACGACAGTCCCGGCATCGCTGACCACCGTTCCATCGGCCACGGAGACCCAGAGTCCCGAACCGTCGGTTTCAGTTCCTGTTCTGAGCACACTCTTCCCTTCACATGCCCAGACCGCCGTTCCGACCCAGGCTGCAGTGACCAGTGCTCCTCAGACGCAGTCTCCAACAGTCGGTACAGGGACGGTCGTATCAGATGTCACTGTACAGGCAACCGCGACCCCGCAGAATGCACAGACGGTCGCGTCCGGCGCCACCACTGTGCAGGCGACTGTTTCCTCAGGGAGTACCCAGACGATCGCTACCCAATCCTCTTCACAGCCGGCCGGTAGCAATTCCGCAGAAGGGCCGGTTTCGACCGGAGACTCCTCCTCCGGTTCATCGAGCGACGACTACACCGGAGTCGGAGGGACGGTTGGGACGACGGCGACGCCGGCCCCCACGACCGCCACGCCGACCCAGACGCAGTCAGCCGATACAACGCCCACCCCGACTCAGGCGAATTCCAGCACCCCGGTGATGACGACGCCGACGCTCCCCCTTATCGATACCGGGAACCAGAACGAGTACTCGCCGGTCTCTATCTCCGGTTCGTCGGGTGCCGCCTCGTCCCGCGATCGGAGTTCATCTCAGAGTTTCCTCTCGACGATCCAGTCGACCATCGATCGGCTATCATCGTCGGACTTGAGTCTGCTTCTGCTGATCGGAGCGGTCCTGTTCTTCTTCCTGCTCGTCTTTGCAGGGTTGATCATCATGGTCCTGCTCCTGCTGCTGCTTCTGGTCGGGATCCTGTATCTCCGGCAGAGGAGGGAGGAACAGCATGAGAATTGAACCATGCCCGGATCTGCCGCCCTGGCTGGTTGGCGTGACCGTCGTCTATCCCCGGTTCATACCCGGATAGATGATCATTCCAGCAAATTTCTGATACTATGAGATGATATTATGACAAAACATTTACGTAACCTGAACTACCGTGCATCGCTGTCAGTGCTGATCAGTTTCGCCCTGATACTGCTCGCACTCACCATTACTGTTCCAGTCGGAGCAGAGAGCGTACTCCCCGATCACTATCATATCAATCTCGCCATGGCGAATGGCGGAGAGCGATATCTCAAGTTCGATGGAGGCGGTCTGAATGCGCTTCATATCTCCAGCGACTCCTCGAATTATGGTGGGAACTCGATCGCGTCTGACTCCCAGTCGGGTTCCTTCTTTCTGACCGATACCGGAGGGAGAGGGTTTGACGACGACGGGATCCTCATGCTCGCGGTGAAGGGGGATGTCCCCGACGATTTCAGCGTCCATATCCGGGCGAGCGGCTACACCTGGACGCCGTCCACGGTGATTAACCAGAAGCCGGAGGAGATCACCTACCAGGATGGGTCCGTCGACAGCACCTTCACCAAATCCGATTTCGCCTACGGTCCTCAGAACTGGAGGCCAGCCGGGCCGGAGAACTACCCGATCTATGACGGCCAGGATATGAGTGACTCCACGCAGCAGTTCCACCTGATGTTCATCGATCTGCATGCAGGCATCCTCGGCCAGGGAAGTGTGAACACCAGCGCTCCTCCCCTTACGGACAACGGAGCGATCAGGGTCGAATACTCGTTTTCGAATCTGAACTCGTTCGCTGCGTTCAACACCTATGCCTGGTGCCTGAACTCCAACCAGGGAGAGGGGATCTCCTGGACCAACCGGCTCTCTGAAGCGGGGAGCAGCGGTGTCACAGTGAAAGGGATCGAGCCCACCCTGACAACGGTACCGACCACAACAGAACCGACCACCACGACTACGACCCCGAATACGACGGTATCAGTCTCACCGACAGAGACCCCAACCTCTGTCGAGACGACGGTGAATGCCACGCCGACCGTCATCGTCAATACGACCGAGCCGACATCGACGACGATGGTCCCGGTCACCACCCTGACGACCGAGCCGACCACGTCGGCGACCCTCACCACCGTTCCGACCTCCACGACGACCATCAAGACCACGCCGACGACATCTGCGACGGTGACGGTGGCCGGGACTGCAACGGTGACGTCCACGCAGACAGCCGGCACCGTCATCACGACCAGTGCTCCGGTGACCACCGGCACGACCGCCGCGGTCACCGTCTCCCAGACCACCGCCCAACCATCGCTGACCGTCGCTCCCTCGGTCACCACAACTCAGAGTCCCGAACCGTCGGTTTCAGTTCCTGTCCTGAGCACGCTCTTCCCCTCACATGTCCAGACCGCCGTTCCGACCCAGGCTGCGACCAGTGGTTCTCAGGTCGCGTCTTCCACATCAGGTGCATGGATGGTCGGAGCAACTGTTCCGCCTGTGCAGGCAACCGTGACCTCGCAGAGTACACAGACGGTCGCATCCAGCGCCACCACCGTGCAGGCGACTGTTTCCTCAGGGAGTACCCAGACGATCGCTACCCAGTCTTCTTCACCGTCGACGGGTAGTACCAGCAGTAATTCCGCCGGAGGGCCAGTCTCGACCGGCGACTCCTCCTCCGGTTCTTCGAGCGACGATTACACTGGAGTCGGTGGGACGGTCGGGACGACGGCGACGCCGGCTCCCACGACCGCCACGCCGACCCAGACACAGTCAGCCGATACCACGCCCACCCCGACGCTGGTGAATACCAGCACCCCGGTGATGACGACACCGACGCTCCCTCTGATCGATACCGGAAACCAGAACGAGTACTCGCCGGTCTCTATCTCCGGTTCGTCGGGTGCCGCCTCTTCCCGCGATCAGAGTTCGTCACAGAATTTCCTCTCGATGATCCAGTCGACCATCGATCGGCTCTCATCGTCGGACCTGAGTCTGCTTCTGCTGATTGGGGCAGCACTCCTGTTCGCTCTGCTCGTCTTTGCAGGGTTGATCATCATGATCCTGCTTCTCCTCCTGCTCGTGATCGGGCTTCTGTACCTCAGGCAGAGGAGGAATCTGAAGGACGGTCTGCTGGATGATCTGCAGGAGAAAGACTGAACCACTCTCTTTTTTTGACATTCGATCGATCGGGTCTCTTTCCCGAACGATCTTTTCCGGTATGAACAAGATTACTCTGTTCCGGTTATCTCCTCACAGACGATCACGAGAGGTGGATTGTTCAGGCAGCAATCCTATATCTGGTCGACTCTCATATTCTCGCAGTATGTCGGTGATCGTTCAATGGTGATAATCTCCCAGCTTCCCATCTCCGCTTCCGGCACTGAGGCACTCCTTTTTACGATCGCATTCTTCGGCTGGATGGCCAGTGAGATCATCGGGGCCATGATCTTTCCACGGCTCCGCCGCTACCGCGAAGGGACAAGACTCGAGACGAAGGATCGGCGGTCTGGGCTGGTTGTGATTTTCGGTCTCCTCGTAGCAATCTATCTGGCCTTCGGTCTTTCCCTGGCAGGCGTTGCTCTCTTGCCCGGCTGGCTGTTCTATCCCGGAATCGCGTTGATGGTCTTCGGGGTCTTCCTCCGGCAGTGGTCCATTGCCCTCCTCGGGGGGTTCTTCTCCGCGCTCGTCAGTGTCCAGGAAGGACAGACTATCATCCGGAAAGGACCGTACCGGTATGTCCGCCACCCGTCCTATACGGGGGGAATTATGATTATGATCGGAATAGGCGTTGCCCTCCTGTCGTGGGGTGCGGTTCTGGTCCTGCTGCTGGCTTCCTGTGGTGTGTACGGATACCGGATCCATGTCGAGGAGAAGGCGCTGGTCGCGAAGTTCGGGGATGAATACCGGGCATATATGAACGAGACGAAGATGCTGATCCCGTTTTTACTGTGAAGGGGATGGCTGTCCGCTACGATTCGTCCGGTCACAGACGGTGTGTACCCCCACGACCCGGGGAAGGAATTTGATGACGATGCGGGCATTCCCATCCCTCTTCAGCATGCTATCATGAGAGAAAATATCATGAGAGAAAACAGTGAACTTTTTTTTAGATTCGGAGTGGACCTGAAAGGCACTCTACTATCGGAACCCTTTCAGGGGGATCACGGTCAACAGGATTCTCCATACCCACACCAGTGACTCAATCAGTCGTGATTGTTGAAGATTTTACCAGATCTGAAAAAAAGGGGACTCTCTTCAGAGCATATTGAAGAGCAGAACGACGTCATCGAAGTCGACGGAGCCGTTTTTATTGAAGTCGAAGGCGGTGACCGGCTCGTTCACCGCGATCCAGTCCATCTGGTTGAAGAAGAGGACCACGTCGTTGAAGTCGGCCACGCCGTCTCCGTTCAGGTCTTCATACAGTCCATCCCTGTTGGGGTCGGTGGGGGGGCGGGTCGCCGATGGGATAGTGATCGGGGCCGTCGAAGTCGACATCCCCGACACGGTGTAGCCGCTTGCAACCGAGGACTGGCCTATGGCGTTGACCCCGTTCGTCCATGATATCCCTTCGCCCAGGGTGGAGTTCTCGCACCAGGCGTAGGCGTTGAAGGCGGCTAAGGTGTTCAGATGATCGAACGAGTACTCGACCTTGATCGCACCGTTGTTCTGCAGCGTGGAGATTCCGGCTTTGGAGCTCTTGCCGAGGATGCCTGCACGCAGATCGATGAACATCAGCCGGAAGGTGTTCTGCGTGTCGGACAGATTCTGTCCGTTATAGATCGGGTAGTTCGCCTGCCCGGCCGGCTTCCAGATCTGCGGGCCGTAGATGAAGTCGTCCTTGGTGAAGATCTCATCGATCGAGCCGTCGACATAGGTTATATCGTTCGCGGTTGGTGAAAGGTAGTTTGGAATCGGTGTCCAGGCATACCCGCTCGCTCGGATATGGACCTTGAAGTCGTCAGGGATCGTCCCGTTGACCGCAAGCATGAGGATGCCATCGTCGTCGAACCCTCTTCCCCCGGTATCGGTCAGGTAGAAGACGCCCGACTGGTTGGTGGTGTTGATCGTCTGACCCTGCGGAACCGACGGGGTTCCGGTCATCCAGATCGCATTGGTCCCGCCCCCGTCGCTCTTCTGGTAATAGGTACCGTTGTTGTGGAGATCGAAGCGGGCACCTTCAGTGTTTGAGACCTGGAGATAGTTGTGGTGATAATTGGTGAGCGGGGCCACCGTCGTCATGGTCGGCACTACCGCCGTGACGGTGATGTACTGCTCGTTCGTCTTCACCTGGGTTCCGGTGGGGCCGCTGACGATGAGGGAGACGGTGTAGGTGCCGGCTGTCGTGTAAGTGTGCACCGGGTTCCTGTCATACGAGGCCCCGCCGTCGCCGAACTGCCAGAAATAACTCTGGACCGCACCGGTCGTCGAGTCGGTGAACTGCACGGCGAGTGGGGACTGGCCGGCCGTCACGTTCGCCGTGAAGTTGGCCGCCAGCGGCGGTGTTGTGATGGTTGGGGTTGGTGTCGCGACCGTTGTCGTTCCGGTGGTGGGGATCGTCGTCACCGTCGTCGGCACGGTGGTGTTGCCGGTTGTCGGCACCGTTGTCGGCCCTGTCGTGGGGGTCGTGGAGCGGACGGTGATATAACTGGTCCTGGTGACCGTGTTACTGCCGCCGGCGTTGCTCGCGGTCAGGGCGACCGAGTAGGTACCGTCTGTCGTGTAGGTGTGGGATGGATTCTGCTCGGTCGAGGTGGTCCCGTCGCCGAAGTTCCACGACCAGGCCGTCGGGGTGTTGGTCGACTGATCGGTGAACCCGATCGAAAGGGGTGCCGGGCCGCTTACGGTATTTGCGGTGAAGGCGGCGACCGGTGCCCGTGGGACACCGGTGACGGTGTAGCCGTTCGCGGACCCCGAGGACGAGCCGGCTGCGGCGACCTCATTCGTCCAGGTGATCCCCTGCCCCTGGTTGGAGGCACTGCACCATGCAAAGGCATCGAAGGCAGCGAAGGTGTTCAGGTTTTCGAAGGAGTAATCGACCCGGATCGCACCATTGTCCGTAAGTGCCGGGGCGCCGGCGGTGGAATTCTTGCCGATGATCCCTGACTTCAGATCGACGAACATCATCTGGTAGGTGTCCTGGGTGTTCGTCATATCCTGTCCGTTATAGATCGGATAGTTCGCCACCGAACATGGTTTCCAGTTCTGCGGGCCGTAGATGAGGTCGTCCCTGGTGAACGTTTCGTCAAGGGAGACCGGCTGGTAGGTGACTGAGCTCGGGATGGTTGGATTGTAAACTCCGGAAGTGGCCGGTGTCCAGGTGTAGCCGCTCGCCCGGATATGGACCCTGAAGTCGTTCGGGACATCCCCTTTTACGGCGATCATCAGGATGCCATCGTCATCAAATCCTCTCCCCCCGGTGTCGGAGAGAAAGAAGGTACCGGATTGGGCGTTCGACGCGATCACATTCCCGTACGGGCTCGCGGGGTCGCTGGTGATATGAAGGGCATTCAATCCGCCTCCATCGAACTTCATGTAGTAGGTGTTGCTCGGGCCGCTGTAGAGTGCGCCGTCATAGTTGTACTTCACGCCGGCGTCGTTCGCCACATTGAAGAATACATGTTTGTTGGCGGAGAAGGCTGCAGTATCTTTCAGTTCCTGGGTCTGATCGACACCGATAGAGGTTGTTCCGTTCGACTGTACAAGTTCTGCACCTGCAGGGGCTACCAGCAGCGCCATGGTCAGGAGCAGTATTACCATGAGGTAGGTCTGTATCGTATGTTTTGTGTCAGGCATGGTTTCCATCACCAGTGGGGGGTGTACAATCAGTGACGCATGAAGGGTCTATCCAGAGAACAGGCGTGGTCACAGTATCACCGATTGCAGTTATTTTTTATCCGAATGATTCCCTGCCAGGGAGTGGACGGGTCCAGTGGGGTCTGTACATATCCAGTATGGGCCACACATCGATCACTGGCAGAGAAAGTGGAGATTTCACCAAACGAAATCTACCTAAACTAGTGTTGGAGTGGGTTGATATAAATGTTATTAAGTATTCTTTTTAGTTAACCTAACTTTGTTTATATGTCCGGGAACGAAAACCTTCGATCTCCGGGGTGCGGGTCGATTGGAAAAAAGGGGGGAATGGTCAGATCCTGATGAAGAGGGAGACCACGTCGCCGAAGTCGATCTTTCCGTTCTTGTTGAAGTCGAAGGCGTCGACGGGTTCATTCTCCGCGATCCAGTCCATCTGGTTGAAGAAGAGGACCACGTCTGAGAAGTCGGCCTGTCCGTTTCCGTTCAGGTCTTCGTATCGTCCGTCGCCGTCATGGTCCAGGGGGGCATGCTGCTGATCCGGGAGGGGAAGGATCTTCAAAACCGGCGACGAGGCCGTGACCGAGTAGCCGCTTGGGGTCCGGTCTGGCATCAGCGAGTTCGTCCAGGCGATCATGTCGAAGCCGTTGTTCGAGGTCTTGCAGTAGCCGTAGACGTTGAAGGCCGCGAACGAGGAGAGGTTCTCGAACGAGTAGTGGATCCTGACGGCTCCCTGGTTCTCGAGCGCTGCGTTCGGTCTGAGCACGCCGGCGTTCAGATCGATGAGCATCACCTGGAAGGTGTTGGTCGTGTCGTTCGTGTCCTGTCCGTAATAGATCGGATAGGAGTAGCCGTTGCCGGTCGGTTTCCAGTTCTGCGGGCCGTAGATGAGGTCGGCTTTCGTGAAGGTCTCGTCGAGAGTGGTGGCGTTGTAGGTGGAGGAGGTCGGGGCCGTATTGCTGATGGGGTTCGGGGTCCAGGTGTAGCCGTCGGCCGTGACATGGAGTTTGAAGTCGTCGGGGATCGTGCCGTTCACGGCGACGAGGAGGAGGATATCGTCCTCGTAGCCCTTGCCGCCCGAGTCGGTGGCGTAGAAGGTTCCTGACTGGTTGGCGGTCGTCGTCACCTGGCCGAAGTTCACGGCAGGGTCGGTGGAGATGTGCAGGGCGTTGAGCCCGCGGTCGACCCCCTCGAACCGGCTCAGGTAGGACCCGTTTCCGAAGACATTGTAGGCCGGGCCTTCGGGATTGGCCACGTGTATCATGACATTATTATAGTCGGCGATGGGGGCCGCTCCACCCGGGGGGATGAAGAGGAGGATGCCCAGGAAGAGAAGAAGGGCGAGCCCTCCTCCCCTTCTCTTTGGGGGCTGTGTCTTCTGGCGATACCAACCGTGTCCGTTCTCATCTCTTCTCTGCATCTGTCATCTCCTGCCTGCGAGTTGTATGATTGAAGTAGTATCTCAATGGATAACAAATGTTCTTATCAAATTCACTAAATCAACTTAACGTTATGTTTATTCCTGTCCGGTTCGAAGCAGTTCTGTGGAACACTTCACGATTCAGACAATCACCATCCTTCCGGGAACGGCGAAGGACGGCCATCGAGAGCCATTCGACGAACTGACCATCCGCGCCGGCGATACGATATCGATCGTCGGCCCGACGGGGTCGGGCAAGTCGGCGCTGATCAACGACATCGAGGTCTTCGCCGAGCAGGACACGGTGACCGGCCGGACGGTGCTGGTGAACGGAGAGGCGCCGCCCGAGCAGATCTGCCGGGATCCGGCGAACAAGCCAATCGCCCTGATTGCCCAGACGAGCAAGTGCCTGGCCGATCTGCAGGTCCGGCAGTTCCTCGAGATGCACTGTGCGGCCCGCGGGCTCGATTCGGCGGAGACGGTCGACGAGACGATCGCGCTCGCGAACGAGTTCACCGGCGAGGCGCTCTCGGGAGAGATGCGGATGACCCGGCTCTCCGGGGGGCAGACCCGGTCGCTGATGATCGCCGACGCCCTGCTGGTCAGCAACACCCCGATCATCCTCCTCGACGAGGTGGAGAACGCCGGGATCTTCAAGGACCGGGTGATGGCCCGGCTGCGGGAGTACGGCAGGGCCGTCCTCTTCGTCACCCACGACCCGTTCGTCGCCCTCCTCTCGGATCGGCGGATCGTGATGCGGAACGGGGCCGTCGTCTCGGTGCTCGAGCCGGGGGATGTCGAGGCCGAGACGCTCGCCGAGGTGGCCGCGATGGACGGCCGGCTGCATGCGATCCGGGAACGGATCCGGGCCGGCGAGCTCCTGACCGGGGGGGTATGAGGATGCGTCTCCTCATCGTGGCCGGCCCGCCGAGCGCCGGGAAGACGGCCGTTGTCCGGCAGCTCCTCAGGCAGTTCGCCGGACGGTACCGGACGGTCTATCTGAAGATCGATGTGGTCCAGGCCTTCGAGGCCGAGGAGCTCGCGGCCGAGTTCTCGATCCCGACGAAGAAGGTCTACTCGGGGGATCTCTGTCCGGACCACACCGGGATCCTGGTGCTCGCCGATGCGCTGACCTGGGCCGTGGAGGAGAAGGCCGACCTGCTGATCGTCGAGTCGGCCGGGCTCTGTCTCAGGTGCACGCCGTACACCACTCAGTCGCTCGGGATCGTGGTGCTGCCGGCGATCTCGGGGACGAACTCGCCGCTGAAGATGGCGCCGATGATCGCCTTCGCCGATATCGCGGTCGTGACCAAGACGGACCTGGTCTCGCAGGCCGAGAAGGAGGTCTTCCGGGAGGCGATTCGGCGGGTGACGCCGGGGATCGATATCATCGAGACGAATGCGATCGAGGGGACCGGCCTCCGGTACCTCTTCCGGGCGGTCGAGGGCTGTCCTCCGATCGACGACCCGGCAGGGATCGTCCTCCGGGGGGCTCCGCCGCTCGGGGTCTGCACGATCTGTGCCGGGAAGAAGGAGATCGGCTGGCGGAACCACTTCGGGGTCATTCGGACCCTGGACACCACCGACGAACTCTACCGGGGGGACTGAACGGTGGTGTGGGAGCCGCCGGGGAAGGACTGCGGGGCCTGCGGGGTCCGCAGCTGCCGCGAGTTTGTCGAGGGGATGCGGAACGGGACGCGGGTCCTCGCCGACTGCCCGCACCAGGCCCGCCGGCTGGACCTGGATGAGTCGGCGCTGCTGGAGGTCTACGACGGGACCGACCTGCTCGGGTCGGAGTACGATTTCATCCTCAGACCGCTCCCGGGTGAGCCCTCGGCGCAGCGGTACATCCAGCCGTTTCGGCCGGAGCTGGTCGAACGTCTGGGGATCGGGCCGGGGGCGATCGTGATCGGCCGGCCGGTCGACCCGGGATGCCCGATTCAGCATGTCCTCCGGGTGCTCGACGGGGACCCGGTCTCGGGGATCCTCCGCTGTCACACGGTCGGGCCGCTGGCAGCCCGGCGGAGTCCGAAGGTCTTCGATCTGAAGGCGTACCGGGAGGTCGCGTTCGAGGGGCGGGCGGACCTGATCAGGACCGAGCCGGCGATCGGTTTCCGGGCCCGGTTCCTGCCGGCGAACTGTATGCGCCAGATCGCCCACACCGGGGTGGTGCAGATGGTGCTGAAGAAGTCGTTCGGGTTCCACGTCCGGCTCGAGGATATCCAGATGCACGGGAAGCGGGATAACCTGCTGAAGGAGACGAAGGTGAAGACCGGACAGATGGTCACGCTCGAAGGGCCGTCCGGGCCGGACCGGGAGGTGGTGATCAACGGCGTCCACGCCTATGTCGGCGACCGGCCGACCGGGAGGAAGGGCGACGGCGGCGGTGGTGGTGGGGGGAAGCATCATCACGGCGATGGCAAGGGTCACGGCGGGGGATGACGAGGAGATTATCGATCCGACCAGAGATCCGTTTCTGACGCTGGCAGGCTGTGGGGTCATTCCCTCCCAGGGGATACCGGCTCTCCTCGCCGTGATTTTTCCGGCTGTTATTCCTGAACCTGTTTTTTTAATGCCGGCAGGTTGTGTTCGATCACGTTCCAGACTGCATCACGGTCGATCCCGAAATGGTGGTGAGGATGTCTCTCAAACCGATGATATCCGACCCTAGGATGCCAGGGTTTCGATCCCTGAACTCCGGGGAGGTCTCCTGCAACCTTTTCAATTCGCTCAATGGCTTCCAGACAATCCAGGAGACGCTCGGGATCATCTCTCATAAGGCCCGTGCTTCCCGCAACACCCGTGCACGTATCCGGTCCCGGAGTCCTGCTTCGGTCACGATGTCGACCGGTCGATCGAGCAGCCGTGAAAGATCCATGGCAAGACCCCCGACATCCAGAAGACTCCGATCCGGGTCCAGGTCGATCAGGAGATCGATATCACTGTCAGGACGGGCTTCGTTCCGTGCAATGGATCCAAAGATTCGGATATTTCTGGCTCCTCTTTGCTCTGCCATCGAGATGATCTCATCCCGTTTTCTGAGAAGGAGCTGCGTGATATCGGTTTCCGGGTCCATGGTGTTCAATCCCTCCATTGGTTCCAGATCTCTCCATTGCATTCCAGCATCTCACCTGGTTTTGGTCTTTTTCACCGGATTCTTCGGATCGCCGGGTGAATTGTATCACCGGGATCCCGGGGCATCGGTTACAGCATGCAACTCGTTCCTCCTCAGGGTGAATGGGAAGATCCCTCTTGATCCCCCATTTTTATGATCTCTTGAGAGTCTTTTTGATGGGTATACCTTTATGGTTATTCGATCATTCATCATTACTGGAGAGAAACACCGTAGGTGCGATCAAACCCTGTCCTTACAGAAACCCCAAAACAAGGAATATGTGGAGCCTTGGGAGAATTATCATGAAAAGAATGATCCATAGAACCCGGATGACACGGTCTCTGGAAGATATGAAAGGTCTTCTTCGGGAGAGGTTGCCGGAATTGAGGCGTACATACGGGGTCACCTCCATGAAGATTTTTGGTTCGTGGGTGCGGGATGAACAGACAACAAGAAGCGATCTGGATATCCTGATAGCGTTTGATCCGGTTCAGAAGATCTCTCTTTTTAATCTGGTCGCCCTTGAACAGGAATTGTCCGCCTATCTCGGTGTCCCGGTCGACCTTGTTGAAGAAGAGACCATCAAGCCTGCGCTCCGCCATCGTATCCTTGGTGAGGCAGTTCCCTTATGAAATCTTCGCGGGAATACATGGTATATCTTGAGGATATGTTGCATGCTGCAGAAAAGGCAATTTTTTTTATTCGAAAACCTGAAAGTTGATACATTCCCGGTTTTCTCAAATAGTGTTAACGCACCTAATCCAAAATAGACCAATCTCCGACTCCTGTGAGTCTACGATTGGTCAAGGATGTTGCGTTCAACACTATATTCAAGGTATGGAACCCGGGGATTTCCTGATTAATGAAGAGAAGGTCTTTGCCGTAACCCGTGCGCTTGAGATTATCGGTGAAGCGGCAAAGCACGTCCTGGAATCAGCCCGGAAGAAATATCCGGATGTTCCCTGACGGGCTATTGCCGGCACCCGGGACACATCGGTCCATGCTTATTTTGATGTGCATGTCCAGCGGTTATGGACGACGGTTGAACAGGATCTCCCTCCCCTGAAGATCGCACTCATACGAATTTTGAAGGAGGAGAAAGATAGAGAATAATTTCATCCGATTGGTTACTACCCGCCTTTTTTATATTCTTTGCCTCAGGACCCGATCCGTTTGTCAGGATCATATTTCATGTATTTTTTAATGGATCCACGTTCCCTTCCGGCCGGAGCCGGTCGTCCGGGGATCGGTCCGGGTGCGATCGAGGTTAGCCGGCCGGTCCGGACCGGGGGGACGCATCACAGGGCGTCGAGATCCCGGTCGGTGTGCCAAAAAATATAACCATCTATAGCGCCCTATAACCAATCATGTCGACGACAACGGTCCAGCTCCGATCAGAGACCAAGGCGAAACTGGACGATCTGAAACTCTACCCGCGGGAGACCTACGATGAGCTCATCGGACGGCTGGCTGATGCAGCGTACGATGACGAATCGCTCTCCCCTGAAGAGATCGAAGCGATCCGGGTGAGCGAGAGAGATATCGAGGCCGGCCGCGTTCGCAGCCTGCGGGAGATCATGAGGGACCTCGGGGATGATCGGGCGATCCGATCCCTGGTGGAATAATGGTCTATGAGGTGGTCTTCACCCATCAGGCCGAGCGAGCGTTTGCAGTGCTGCCCCAGGCAGCACGTATCAGGATCGAGATCGCACTCGAGCGGTATGCGGCGAATCCATTTCATCGTCAGGACGTGAAGAAGGTCAGGGGCTGCCCGCCCGAGAAGCCCCGGTACCGGATTCGGATCGGTGAATATCGGGCGACGTTCCGGATCATTCGCAACCGGCTCGTCATCTGTGTCCTGGCCGTCGGAAAGAAAGAGCATTTCGAGTACTGACAGCAGGGCAGGCGAATCCGTGGTGGTCCGACGTCCGCGAGCGAGCTCACGACCCTCGACGGTTGGATCTTTTTCGCAGGTGGAGACCACCGAGCCGGGCGGTCTTCACAGGCGACGGCGTTGTCGTCTGGCACCCCTCCCCCTTTCCACAGACGGGTGTCGAATTCGGTTACCGTGATGCCGGCTTTCCCGATGAGGCCTCGTTCCCTTTCGCACCGGGAACATGGTTGGACATCCCCAGGATCCCAGCACCGCGACTGAGGCCGGGTCGACGTCACCGATGTGATCGCCGCTTCTTCCAGATCAGATCCCGTCCGGGCGGTGGTGATGGACGGCCGGCCTCCTCCAAACCCTGTTGATCCCTGGGGGAGCGCGAAGGCGGGATTCCTTTCGAACGCCCCCTGGATTCTTTTTCGATCGCTCTTTCCGTTCTCAGCAATCGTTCTGTCGACGGAGTCCATCTGGTGATAAAGATCTGGTTACCATCATTCGGGCTGCACCGCCCGGTCTGATCTTCGGGACATTAACATTATTAGATTAATTTAACCCAAGATTAAATAGAATACTATTTATCATTCCTCAGCAAAGATGCATTCTGGGTATATCGAACATGGTGTGTCGATGTCCCGAGTAAAGGTGTTTATATGAAATTAAAAGAAGAAAGATTCAAAAGAGCCGCGGGACTTACCATGGTTCTGCTGTTGCTATCAATTGGTCTGGTCAGTCTCTGCCCGGTCTCGGCAGATCCACTGTCAAGTTTTAATCAATTGGATGTATGGATGACTAATGGAGCGAGATTTGATTATACAACTGATCCTGGCTCCTATTATTTCAAATTGACAGGAGGAGGGCTCAACGCGCTTCACATCACAAACGATCCCTGGAATGCCCCCAGTGGACAGGTGAACCACGGCAGCAACTCCACCGGCACGTTCTATATCTCTGACACCGGTGGACGCGGGTATAACGACGACCTCATTCTGATGGCCGCCCTCAACGGGACACCGGGATCCAACTTTGCCCTCAAGGTCAATTCGAGTGGGTATACCTGGACCCCGACGGCAGATGGCTCTCTCCCTGACAAATCCATTATCAGTCAAGGCATTGGGGTGAACGAAACCCTCACTTCGAGCAACTTCGAGGACTACGGCCCCCAGAATTGGAAACCATGTACAACAGGTTCGGCCTACCCCATCTATTATGGGCAGAGTATGTCAGACACTTCGAAGAACTTCAACCTGTCATTCGTCGATCTGAAGGTGGGGAACCTCGGCACCAATGTGAACCAGACCTACAACATGTCCCTGGTTAACCGTGGTGCGACGAGAGTTGACTACACTGTTCAGGACCTCGGAACGGCCCAGCTCGTCTTCAACGGTTATGCCTGGTGCAACCAGTCAAACCAGGGACAGGGTGTCTCCTGGACGAACCAAAACTCCGGGACCGGGTCAAGCGGCTGGGAGATCAACATCTAATCTTTTTTTTGCGCGCGCCGACCAGTCTTTACTGGGATAAATGGTCGGTACATGGCCCAAACTGGGACCTGTGATCTCAAATAAACAATGTGGTTAACTTATCATCAATGAAGATAAAGCACAACAGTTAACTATCATAATTTTTTAACTACAATTATTCGATTCCCCCCGGTCTGAACGACCCGTCGACACACACCACGGGTCGGTTCCTTCTGATCACCAGGTGGTGCCTCTTTGGGCCTGCCTTTCTCTCAGCGCTGATTCAGGCCGGCTGGAATCGTCATGGATGGTCGTGTGCCGTCTTCCTCAACAGGTGAACGAATTATGATACAAAGCAAACGATTTGATTTGATTCTGATTATGATATTACTGGCATCTGTCCTGCTGCTGGCTCCGGTTACAGCATCTTCTGTAACTGTTGGTGCCAGCGGGTGCGACTTCACGACGCTGACGGATGCGATTAATAGTGCATCAGTTGTCGATGGCGACACAATCTATGTCTATAATGGGACTTACTCCTTCACTGGACTAACAAAAGCCATTACCCTCACTGGGGAGGGAGCAGATCTCGTAACACTCAATCTCGGAGGATCCGGAAGTACGATTAGGGGATCTGGAACGATTATCGAGCAGATGAGGTTTACGAATGGAAGGATTCAATTAACCGGTGCTGCACCCATCGCCCAGAATATGATCATCCGACAGTGTATCTTTGAGGGTCTGACCTTCAATGGCCCTTCATATTATTCAGCTATTCAACTCCTTGGTACAAATAATACATTTCAAGATAATGCCTTCAGAAATAATGTTGCACCCATAGTGATCTATTTTGGAACCGGCTCGGGTAACCGCCTGCTGAACAATACCTTCGTGAACACTGCGCCCGCGTCGATGTTAAATAGAGGAGTCATCTCAATAACTGTCCCCGCGACTTCGGCAGTTATTGAAAATAATACGTTTAAAGACAACACGATTTCTTGCATCCAATTGGGGTCAACCATGGGCACAGGAAACGTGATTGACCGCAACAATTTCATTGTGCCTAACGGGGTTTCGCCTATTTTGGGCACTGGTACCATCCCAATTGCCTCATGGGTCACGTCCGCGGCGGTTCCGTACACCTATCAGGGATCATCCCATATTGGCATTCTCGGCAATTACTGGAGTACCTATTCCGGCACGGATGCTAACGGGGATGGCATCGGGGATACCTCTTACAATACTGGAGTTTCGAACCAGATCGATTCCGCTCCGCTGATGGACCAGGCCCAGTTCTACTTTGGGGCCTCACATTCAGCCACGGCATCGGTCAGCGTCATCCCGGCATCGGCGACGGTCAATGTCAGCGAGACAAAACAGTTCGCCGGGAAAGCCACCGATAGCGACGGCCTGAATATCCCTGGCCTGAACTATACCTGGTCCTCCAGCAACGAGACCGTCGGCACGATCTCCCAGTCCGGTCTCTTTACTGCACTTACACCAGGATCGGCAAACATCACCGCCTCGAATGGCGGAATCAGTAACACCTCTGTTGTTACGGTTCTCTCCGCTCTGTCGCAGCCGGTCGCCGACTTCACGGCGAATGTGACGAACGGCACGGCACCACTCTCGGTCCAGTTCACCGATGCATCGACTGGTTCTCCAACGGGCTGGTCGTGGGACTTCGGTGACGGGAACACCTCGACAACGCAGAACCCGGCCTATACCTACGCGACGGCCGGGAACTACACCGTGAACCTGACGGCCACCAACGCCGGCGGGTCCAACACAACGGTGAAGATGAACTACATCACGGTCACTGAGTCTGAGACCCCGATGGCTCCGGTCGCCGGATTCACCGCTAATGTAACGAACGGCACCGCTCCACTGGCAGTCGGTTTCACCGACCAGTCGACCGGCACCCCGACCTCATGGTCGTGGAACTTCGGTGACGGCAACACCTCGATCGAACAGTCGCCGGCCCACACCTACGCGACAGCCGGGAACTACACCGTGAACCTGACAGCGACGAACGCCGGCGGCAACAACACTACCACGAAGACGAACTATATCACCGTCACCACAGCGGTGACCCCGGTTCCGGTCGCGAACTTCAGCGCGAACATCACGAACGGTACGGCCCCGCTGGCTGTGCAGTTCAACGACACCTCGCTGGGTGAGAACCTGACGGCATGGTCGTGGGCGTTCGGCGACGGCAACACGTCGCTCGAACAGAACCCGATCTATAACTACACGACAGCCGGCAGTTACACCGTGAACCTCACGGTGACGAACGCGACCGGCTCCGACAACGAGGTGAAGACCAGCTACATCACGGTCTCTGCACCGGTGATCCCGACGCCGACGATCACCGTTGCCCCGCTGTCAGCCATACGGCACATCTTCATCAATACCGCGAACGGCGTGAAGTACAACTATGACGGTGCGACCTACGGCGGCCCGAACAACACCTACTATGTCAAGGCCGACGGTGGCGGACTGAACGAGCTGCACCTCACCAACGACGCGAATGTTGCCTCCGGCCAGGTCACGACGACCGGTGCCCAGAACGGCACCTTCTATGTGACGAACACCGGCGGTCGTGGATTCGATGACGATATCATCCTCCTCGTCTCGGTGAAGGGCCCGATCCCCGACAACTTCGGCATCCATCTGACCTCGAACGGATATGTCTGGACCCCAGCCGCTGCCGGAGCCTACAACCCGACCGCCCCGACCGACTCCTCCTACGTGACCGGTATCGACCAGACCTTCTCGAAGGCCGACTTCATCTACGGCCCGCAGACCTGGAAGCCCGGCCCCCATCAAGGCTCAGCCGACCTGGTGACCCCATACCTGCCGCTCTACACCGGGCAGGACATCAACGACGCCTCGACGGCCCAGTACCTGATGTTCGTCGACCTCAAGGCCGGCAACGTAAAGCAGGGCGTCATCCCCAGTGCCACGCTGAACAACGGTGCCCTGAAGGTGGACTACAGTATCACCAACCTGAGCACCCGTGCAGATTTCAATGGATTCGCCTGGGCCAATGCCTCGAACCAGGGGCAGGGGATCACCTGGACAAACAATGTCTTTAATCCGGGCGCCAGCGGCTACTCGGTCACGGCCCCTGTGGCTGCCCCCGTCGCCGGCTTCAATGCGAGCGTGACGAACGGAACGGCCCCACTGGCCGTGCAGTTCAACGACCTGTCAACCGGTACCCCGACCTCGTGGTCGTGGGACTTCGGTGACGGCAACACATCGACAACGCAGAGCCCAAGCCACACCTATACTGTGGCCGGGAACTACACGGTGAACCTGACGGCGACGAACGCCGGCGGTTCCAACACCACCACGAAGACGAACTACATCACCGTCACCGCGTCCGAGAGCCCGTCGGCTCCGGTCGCGAACTTCAACGCGAACGTCACGAACGGCACTGCCCCCCTGACGGTCGGCTTCACCGATGCGTCGACCGGAGCTCCGACCTCGTGGTCGTGGTCGTTCGGTGATGGCAACACCTCGACGACACAGTCCCCGTCCCACACCTATACTGTGGCTGGGAACTACACGGTGAACCTGACGGCGACGAATGCCAGCGGTTCCAACACCTCGGTGAGGACGAACTATATCACCGTCACCGGGTCAGAAACTCCGACGGCTCCGGTCGCGAACTTCAACGCGAACATCACGAACGGCACTGCCCCACTGGCTGTGCAGTTCACCGACCTGTCGACCGGAGCTCCGGTGACCTGGTCGTGGGACTTCGGTGACGGCAACACCTCGACGGTGCAGAACCCGGCCTACACCTACGCGGCGGCCGGAAACTACACCGTGAACCTGACGGCTACGAACGCCGGCGGTTCCAACACCACCACGAAGACGAACTATATTACCATCCACGCCGTGGTGCCACCAACGACAGCACCAACCACCACCGCTCCAACAACCGTACCGACAACCATTCCAACGACGATAGCAACAACCATTCCAACGACAGTACCAACAAAGATCCCGACGACAGTTCCGACGACGATCCCGGTGACCCCGACTCCGACCATGCAGCCGGTGACGGCCAACTTCACGGCGAACGTGACGGCCGGCCAGACCCCGCTCTCGGTGCAGTTCACCGACCTGTCGACCGGCACGATCCGACAGTACTTCTGGCAGTTCGGTGATGGTGGGGCTTCGTTCGATAAGAACCCGGTTCACACCTACTCGGCAGCCGGCACCTACACCGTCTCCCTCGTCGCCATCGGTTCCACCGGGGCTGAGGTGAAGACGATCCCACAGTACATCACCGTCACCGGTCCAGGGACTCCGACAGTCTCGCCGACCGTGACAACAACGGTGACAACGACAACGCCAGCTCCAACCACTACAACAACCATCACTCCCACCGTGACAACGACCATCCCGGTCACGACGACCGTGACTCCGCTGCCGACCTCGTCCGGGCATGACCTGCCGATCGCGAACTTCGTGGTCACCTACCAGGCCGGCGCAGGCTCGATGGGCATCCAGGTCACCGACGCCACGACGAACGCCACCACCGTGAAGTACGACCTCGGCGACGGTACCACCACCGCCTATAAGAATTTCAAGTACACCTACTGGCAGCCCGGCACCTATACGATCACCCTGATCGCAACCAATGACGCCGGGTCTTCGACAAAGACCGTCACGGTGACCGTGCCGGCCGGGTCACCCACGACCATGACCGTGACGCCAACTCCAACGGCGACCGTCTCGCCGACCATCACGCCAACCCAGACACCAACCAACCCGAACCTGCCTGTGGCCAACTTCACGATCACATTCCAGGGAGGCTCGGGCTCGATGGGCATCCAGGTCACCAACACCGCGGTGAATGCGACCTCGGTCCATTATAACCTCGGCGACGGGACGACCACCGCCTATCCGAACTTCACCTACACCTACTGGCAGCCCGGCAACTACACGATCAACCAGACCGCAACCAACGCGGCCGGGTCCACCACCAGGACCATCAATGTGACCGTGCCGGCGGTGGCAACCCCAACGACAATCCCAACCACCACCGTCTCGCCGACCGTGACCGGCACCGTTCCGGCCTACAACGGGACTCACACGATCCCCGGCCAGTTGCAGGCCGAGGACTACGACCTCGGCGGTGAAGGGATCGCCTACCACGACACCACCGCCGGCAACGAGGGCGGGGTCTACCGGCATGACGACGTCGACATCGAACAGATCGACACCGACAGAAGTCCGAGCGTCGGCTGGACCCGTGCTGGCGAATGGCTCGCCTACACTGTAAACATCAACACGGCTGGCACCTACACCGCCGGGTTCCGGGTCGCCTCGGCCCATGCCGGCTCGTCCGTCCAGGTGTATCTCGACGACGGCACAACCCCGATCGCAACCGTGAACGTCCCGAACACCGGCAACGATGCGACCTTCCAGACCCTCCAGGTCCCGGTGACCCTGCCGGCCGGGCAGCACCGGCTGAAGCTTGCGTTCCCGGGGAACTACGCCAACATCAACTGGATCAACTTCGCCTGAATGGGCAGAAGGACAATCCCTTTTTTCGACCCGCCCTCTCTCGACAGACTCTCCTCTCACGATCACTGATGAATGAAAGATGGGAAGGAACCGTTTTAATCCCGGAACAGGAACGTCAAAACCTGCCTGATTCAGAGAGAGCGATCCTATTTGTAGCATAGACGCGCGCTGGCTGGCTATAATCGATATGAACAGGCAGTACCTGGCCCCGACCGATTCAGGCGATCCAAAATAAACAATGCAGTTAACTTACCTCCAAAAATTCAAACCACAACGATTAACTATTGTGTTTTTGTAATCTCTTCTGTTCGATTCCATCCGGTCTGAACAACCCGTCGACACACACCACGGGTCGGTTCTTTCTGAGTACCCGGTGCTCGCCTTGCTCAGGCTTGCCTATCGCTCAGCGCCCATTCAGACCGGGTGGCATCGTCGAGGACGGCTCACAGCCTGCTCCCCACAACAGGTGATTTGATTCATGATTCGTTACCGTAAACCAGGAGAGTTCCTTCTCCTCATGATCATCATGATCGCCGCTCTGGCGACCCCGGCCCTGGCCGGACTTGTACTGCCCAACGACACCGGCACCGGTGCCTCGATCAACCAGCAGACGCTCTCGCTCCCGCTCAGCTTCATCGAGAATCAGGGGCAGTCGCCCGACGTGGTGAAGTACCAGGTCAATGCGGCCGGCCACTCGATCGCGTTTGAGCCGGATCGGATCGTGCTCGCGGCCAGCCAGGACGTGAATAACACGACGAAAAGCGCTGAAGTCACGATGACCTTCCCCGGCTCCTCTGCCTCGCCGGCGATCGCCGGCCTCGACCGCCTGCCCGGGAACGCGAGCTTCTTCCTCGGCAACGACTCGTCCAGATGGCAGAGTGACGTGCCGACCTATCGATCGGTCGAGTACCAGCAGCTGTACCCCGGCATCGACCTCCGGTACAACGGTACCCAGGGTGTCCTGAAGCGTGAATTCGTCGTCGCACCCGGAACCAGCCCCGACCAGATCGCCATCGCCTACGACGGCATCGACGGGCTCGCAATCGCTGAAAATGGTTCGCTTGCCATCACCACCTCCCTCGGAGTGCTGACCGACGAGGCCCCGGTCGCCTACCAGGCGATCGACGGCATAAAGGTACCGGTCACGTCTTCGTACCGTCTGAAGGACGACGGGACCGTCGGGTTCACGGTCGGAGCCTACGACCAGTCCCGGCCGCTCGTCATCGACCCGACCCTGCTCTACTCCTCGTACTTCGGCGGATCGAATCAGGACTTCATCACCCGCGTCCGCCTCGACTCGGCCGGCAACATCTATCTCGCGGGCTTGACCAGCTCGGCCGATTTCACAATTCAGAACTCCAACCAGGCTCCTGGAGGCTCAAATGATGCCTTCGTGACGAAGCTGAACCCCGAGGGGACTGCGGTCCTCTACTCTTCGTACCTCGGCGGTTCCGGGGACGATGTCGTCCGGGGCATGAGTATCGATGGTTCAGGAAACATCTACCTGGCTGGCGTAACGGCATCCACTGATTTTCCTCTCCAGTCGCCCTTCCAGCTCACAAACAACGAGGGCAAGGCCGGGTTCGTGACGAAGTTGAACCCCTCCAATCCTGCCGGCTCGCAGCTTGTCTACTCCACCTATATCGACGGTAACACCGGAAACGGGGTTAGCACAGGTGCCAATGGCATCGTCGCCGACCCGTCCGGAGGCGCCTATGTAGCAGGGGTTTCGAACAGCCCCACGCTCCCGGTCACCGCCGATGCCGCTCAGCCGGCCCTTAGCGGGACGTACGATGCCTACCTTGCCAGGATCGGTTCTGATGGCTCACTGATGTATCTGACCTACCTCGGCGGCGCCAAGGATGAAGGGGGGTCAAATTATGTGAGCACCGCCGGATCAACCCCTGGCATCATGGGGATCGGCCTCGATTCGGCCGGCAACGTCTACGTCTCTGGTTCCACCAAGTCCACTGACTTCCCGACCCTGAATCCATACCAATCGGTTCATGGAGGGACCACCACGGTAACCGATGCGTTCGTCGCCAAGTACACCGCGACAGGCTCGAAGGTGTATGCAACGTACCTCGGAGGAACGACCAGTGACGTCGCCTATGACCTCGCCGTCGATCCGGCAGGAGCGGTCTACGTCACTGGAAATACCGGGTCCACCAACTTTCCCCTGGTCAACCCGGCCCAGAGTGCGATGAAGGGGACCTCAACCGCCTTCATCACCAAGATCGATCCCTCCGGCACCTCTCTCGATTACTCGACCTACTGGGGAGGGTCTTCGGGCACGAATACCCCATACAGCATCGCCGTGGATGGCGCTGGAGATGCGTATGTGGCCGGGGCAACACTGTCCACGGATTACCCCATCATCAACGGGGCACAAAGTGCCTTTTCTGGACGCACTGACGGTTTCGTCGTCAAGTTCGGGCCCGCGGGGAACGCGCTGTACTCGACCGTTATCGGTGGCAATGGTGAAAACTGTAACAACTTCTTCTATGGTATCGGGGTCAACGACCAGGGGGATGCCGTTGTGGGTGGTAGTACAAGTTCAAATTACCCGACGACAGCTTCTGCCATCCAGCAGACCAACAGGGATACACTCCCTGGTTATTGCGGTATCTTCTCGATCCTGACCGATAAGGCCGTGGCCGACTTCACCGCCACTCCGACCACCGGGTATGCACCGCTCTCGGTGCAGTTCAACGACACCTCGAAAGGGTCCCCGACGAACTGGTCGTGGGACTTCGGCGACAACGCCACCTCGACCGAGCAGAACGCTACCCACACCTACACGGCTGCCGGCCTGTACTCGGTCAACCTGACCGCCTCGAACTCGCTCGGGAGCACCCATCTCCAGAAGACCGATTATATCACGGTCCTCGACCGCCCGGGCCTGCCTGAGGCGAACTTCACCGCGAACGTGACGAACGGCACCGCCCCGCTTGCCGTCCAGTTCAATGACACCTCGCTGGGCGGGAACCTGACGGCGTGGTCGTGGGTGTTCGGCGACGGCGCCACCTCGACCGAGCAGAACCCGGTCCACACCTATGCAGCAGGCGGGAACTACACCGTGAACCTGACGGTCACCAATTCCGGCGGCTCCAACTCGACCGAGAAGGTCGACTACATATCAGTCGCCCGGCAGCCCCTGCCTGAGGCGAACTTCACGGCGAACGTGACGACCGGTATCGCCCCGCTGTCGGTGCAGTTCAACGACACCTCATTGGGTGCGAACCTGACGGCGTGGTCCTGGGCGTTCGGCGACGGGAACATCTCGACCGAACAGAACCCGATCCATACCTACGCAACAACCGGCAGTTACTCTGTGAACCTGACGGTGACGAACGTGAGCGGGTCGAACTCCTCGGTGAAGACGAACTACATCAACGTCTCCGCCGTGCCCCTGCCGGTTGCGAACTTCACGGCAAACGTGACGACCGGTTTCGCTCCGCTGTCGGTGCAGTTCAACGACACTTCGCTGGGTACTAACCTGACCGCCTGGTCGTGGTCGTTCGGCGACGGCGCCACCTCGACGGTGCAGAACCCGATCAACAACTACACGACAGCCGGCAGCTACACCGTGAACCTGACGGTGACGAACGCGTCCGGCTCTAACACCACCACGAAGACGGACTACATCATCGTCACCGCCTCGGAAGCTCCGATAGCGAACTTCAGCGCGAACATCACAAACGGCACCGCCCCACTGGCTGTGCAGTTCAACGACACCTCGCTCGGTGTGAACCTGACGGCATGGTCCTGGGCGTTCGGCGACGGCAACACATCGACTGTGCAGAACCCGATCTATAACTACACCGCAGCCGGCAGTTACACCGTGAACCTGACGGTGACGAACGCGACCGGGTCCGACAACGAGGTGAAGACGAACTACATCAACGTCTCTGCATCGGTAACTCCGACCCCGACGGTCACCGTGGGCCCCCTATCAGCTGTTCGACATATCTTCATCAACACCGCGAACGGCGTGAAGTACAACTATGACGGTGCGACCTACGGCGGCCCGAACAACACCTACTATGTCAAGGCCGACGGTGGCGGACTGAACGAGCTGCACCTCACCAACGACGCGAATGTTGCCTCCGGCCAGGTCACGACGACCGGTGCCCAGAACGGCACCTTCTATGTGACGAACACCGGCGGCCGTGGATTCGATGACGACATCATTCTCCTCGTCTCGGTGAAGGGCCCGATCCCCGACGACTTCGGCATCCATCTGACCTCGAACGGCTACACCTGGACACCGTCAGCCGCCGGAGTCTACAACCCGACTGCCCCGACCGATTCCTCCTACGTGACCGGTATCGACCAGACCTTCTCGAAGGCCGACTTCATCTACGGCCCGCAGACCTGGAAGCCCGGGCCCCACCAGGGATCGGCCGACCTGGTGACCCCATACCTGCCGCTCTACACCGGGCAGGACATCAACGACGCCTCGACGGCCCAGTACCTGATGTTCGTCGACCTCAAGGCTGGGAACGTAAAGCAGGGCGTCATCCCCAGTGCCACGCTGAACAACGGTGCCCTGAAGGTGGACTACAGTATCACCAACCTGAGCACCCGTGCAGATTTCAATGGATTCGCCTGGGCCAATGCCTCGAATCAGGGGCAGGGGATCACCTGGACAAACAATGTCTTTAATCCGGGCGCCAGCGGCTACTCGGTCACAGCCCCTGTGGCTGCCCCCGTCGCCGGCTTCAATGCGAGCGTGACGAACGGCACTGCACCGCTTGCGGTCCAGTTCAACGACCTGTCAACCGGTACCCCGACCTCGTGGTCGTGGGACTTCGGTGATGGCAATACATCGACAACGCAGAGCCCGAGCCACACCTATACGGCGGCCGGGAACTACACCGTGAACCTGACGGCGACCAATGCCGGCGGATCCAACACCACGGTGAAGACGAACTACATCACCGTCACCGGGTCAGAAACCCCGACGGCTCCGGTCGCGAACTTCAACGCGAACATCACGAACGGCACTGCCCCCCTGGCCGTGCAGTTCACCGACCTGTCGACCGGAGCTCCGGTGACCTGGTCGTGGTCCTTCGGTGACGGCAACACATCGACGGTGCAGAACCCGGCCTATACCTACGCGGCGGCTGGGAACTACACCGTGAACCTGACGGCGACGAACGCCGGCGGTTCCAACACCTTGGTGAAGACGAATTATATCACCGTTACCTCACCGGCGATTCCAACACCTTCCCCGACGCCCACGATCACCGTGGCCCCGCTCTCGGCCCCGAAGCATATCTTCATCAACACCGCGAACGGCGTGAAGTACAACCTGGACGGAGCGACCTATGGCGGTCCGAACAACACCTACTACATCAAAGCCGAAGATCCCGGAATGAATGAGCTCCACCTCACCAACGACGTGAACGCACCCTACGGCCAGGTCACGACGACCAGTGCCCAGAACGGCACCTTCTATGTCTCGAACACCGGGGGGAGGGGATTCGATAACGACATCATCCTTCTCGTCTCGGTGAAGGGCCCGATCCCCAACGACTTCGGCATCCATGTGACCTCGAATGGATATACCTGGACGCCGGCAGCCGCCGGAGTCTACAACCCGACCGCCCCGACCGACTACACCTACGTGACCGGTATCGACCAGACCTTCTCAAAGGCAGACTTCATCTACGGACCACAGACCTGGAAACCGGGTCCCGGCGACCTGGTGACCCCATCGCTGCCCCTCTATTACGGGCAGAACATCAGCGATGCCTCGACGGCACAGTACCTGATGTTCATCGATCTCAAGGCCGGTAACATGAAGCCCGGCACCTTCCCGGGTGCCACGCTCAACAACAACGGAGCCATGAAGGTGGATTACAGTTTCACCAACATGAGCACCCAGGCCGCCTTCAATGGGTACGCCTGGTGCAGTGCCTCGAACCAGGGACAGGGGATCACCTGGACAAACAATCCCATAAATTCGGGGGCCAGCGGCTACGTGGTTACAGCCGTGCCTCCGGCCCCGGTCGCCGGTTTCAGCGCTAGCGTGACGAACGGCACTGCCCCACTGGCCGTGCAGTTCAACGACCAGTCGACGGGCACTCCGGCCTCGTGGTCGTGGGACTTCGGTGACGGCACCACCTCGACCGTGCAGAACCCGAGCCACACCTATACCGTGGCTGGAAACTACACGGTGAACCTGACGGCGACCAACGCTGGCGGGAGTAACACCATCACAAAGACGAACTACATCACCGTCACCGGGTCCGAGAGCCCGTCGGCTCCGGTCGCGAACTTCAACACGAACATCACGAACGGCACCGCCCCACTGGCCGTGCAGTTCACCGACCTGTCGACCGGAGCTCCGGTGACCTGGTCGTGGAACTTCGGTGACGGCAACACCTCGACGATGCAGAACCCGGTTCACACCTACGCGGCAGCCGGGAACTACACGGTGAACCTGACAGCGACGAATGCCGGCGGGTCCAACACCACGGTGAGGACGAACTACATCACCGTCCACGCTGTGGTGCCGCCGACAACAGAACCAACGACGACCGCACCGACAACAGCACCGACCACCACCGCTCCAACAACCGTACCGACAACCATTCCAACGACGATAGCAACAACCATTCCAACGACAGTACCAACAAAGATCCCGACGACAGTTCCGACGACGATCCCGGTGACCCCGACTCCGACCATGCAGCCGGTGACGGCTAACTTCACGGCGAACGTGACGACCGGCCAGACCCCACTGGCTGTGCAGTTCACCGACCTGTCGACCGGTACGATCAGCCAGTACTTCTGGCAGTTCGGTGACGGCGGTGCCTCGTTCGATAAGAACCCGGTCCACACCTACTCGGCAGCCGGCACCTACACCGTCTCCCTCGTCGCCATCGGTTCCACCGGGGCTGAGGTGAAGACGATCCCACAGTACATCACCGTCACCGGTCCAGGGACTCCGACAGTCTCGCCGACCGCGACGACACCAACTCCAACCGGAACAACCGTCACTCCAACCGTGACGTTGACGACCGCAACGACGACCGTGACCCCGCTGCCGACCTCGTCCGGGCATGACCTGCCGATCGCGAACTTCGTGGTCACCTACCAGGCCGGAGCAGGTTCGATGGGCATCCAGGTCACCGACGCCACGACGAACGCCACCACCGTGAAGTACGACCTCGGCGACGGTACCACCACCGCCTATAAGAACTTCAAGTACACCTACTGGCAGCCCGGCACCTACACGATCACCCTGATCGCGACCAACGACGCCGGGTCTTCGACGAAGACCGTCACGGTGACCGTGCCGGCCGGGTCACCCACGACCACGACCGTTTCACCAACGACGATGACTGTGACGCCAACCCAGACACCCGTAAACCCGAACCTGCCGGTGGCCAACTTCACGATCACATTCCAGGGAGGCTCGGGCTCGATGGGCATCCAGGTCACCAACACCGCAGTGAATGCGACCTCGGTCCATTATAACCTCGGCGACGGGACGACCACTGCCTATCCGAACTTCACCTACACCTACTGGCAGCCCGGCAACTACACGATCAACCAGACCGCAACCAACGCGGCCGGGTCCACCACCAGGACCATCAATGTGACCGTGCCGGCGGTGGCAACCCCAACGACAATCCCAACCACCACCGTCTCGCCGACCGTGACCGGAACAGCTCCGGTTTACAACGGCACCCATGCGATCCCCGGTCAGCTACAGGCCGAGGACTACGACCTCGGCGGCGAGGGCGTCGCCTACCACGACACCACACCCGGCAACGAGGGCGGGGTCTACCGGCATGACGATGTGGACATCGAACAGATCGATACCGACAGAAGTCCGAGCGTCGGCTGGACCCGTGCTGGCGAATGGCTCGCCTACACCGTGAACATCAACACGGCCGGCACCTACACCGCCGGGTTCCGGGTCGCCTCGGCCCATGCCGGCTCGTCCGTCCAGATGTATCTCGACGACGGCGCGACACCTCTCGCCGTGGTGAACGTCCCGAACACCGGCAACGATGCGGCCTTCCAGACCCTCCAGGTCCTGGTGACCCTGCCGGCCGGGCAGCACCGGCTGAAGCTTGCGTTCCCGGGGAACTACGCCAACATCAACTGGATCAACTTCGCCTGAACGGGCGGAAGGACAATCCCTTTTTTTTCCAGGCCTCAGGCTTATCTTTCAGGTGAAATCTCCCGGTAAAGGAGAGAGCGTATAAAAAAGTGATTATCAGAGAGTGCCGGAGAAGATCCGGAGAGACGTGAACGAAGGGGGTACCCCTTCAGTCCTCGTAATCGCTGAACCCGTAGTCTCCATACGATTCTTCATCCTGGTTGGGGAGATCCTCATCCAGATCGTACTCGGAATAGCAACAGGGCTCCTCTTCAAAGCAGCCGATCTTCCCGAGGATCTTGTCCCGTTCGATCTTCGCTCGCTCATAGAGCGGCTCGAGTTCGAGAGCTTCGTTGAAGCATTCGAGTGCTTCTTTTTCACGTTCGAGCGCGACAAGACAGATTCCTTTCTGGTAGAACGCCGTCTCGTCCAGCGGATCCGCCTCGATCATCTGCTCGTAACAGGCGAGTGCGTCAACGAACCGGCCCATACTGATCAGACAGCGGGCCTTCCCCACGTATCCCCGTGTGCCGACATCCCCAAACTTCAACACCTGGTCGAAGCAGTCGATCGCCTCCAGATTCTTTTCAAGGGATGCATAGCAGTGCCCGGTCAGGTACCATGCCTCGGTATTTTCTGGAGAGCGGGCTGTCACCTCCCGGTAACACCTGATCGCTTCTGGATACGTCCCGCAAAGACGGAGGAGATGGCCACGCTCCATGAGGGCCCGTTCGTTCTCCGGATGCTCCTCGAGGACCATCTCGATGCATCGAAGAGCCTCCTGATGATTCCCTGTCTTCTTGCAGAGTGTCCCTTTCTCCAGCCAGGCCTCTTCACAGTCGGGATCGGTCAACAGAATCTGGTCGTAGACCAAGAACGCCTGATCCGGATCTCCGCGTTCAGCCAGACAGAACGCCTTCGCCAGCAGGGCTCTCTGGTTCCCGCCATCGGAAGAGAGGAGATGATCGAAGCATGCAACAGCCAGATCAACCTGTTTCAGCCGGATCAGATCGTAGCCTTCCCGGAGCCAGGCATTCTCTTCATCAGGAGCAAGTGTGTGCAGTTCCTGATACCAGAGCACTGCCTCTGAAAGTTCCCCTGTCCGTTCGAGACATTCGGCACCAGCATAGAGGGCAGCGGTATCGGTCGGTTCGATGGTCAGCACCTCATTGAAGCAGAGGAGCGCCTCCTCGTGCTGTCCGGCCATGCCAAGGCAGAGACCGCGGTTATACCAGCCGTCTGCGTCATCACCGGACAGGTCCAGGTACTGGTCGTAAGCTTCGACGGCCTCCTGGTACCTGCCGAGATTGTAGAGGGCCGCACCCAGTTCAAACCAGGCATGATGCGGTACTGCATCTTCCTCGATGGCATGGTTGTAACAGTCCACCGCCTCCTCATAGGCACCTGTCGTATAGGCGGCCATCCCCTGCCTGCACCACCCTTCAGGGGTGGCGGCGGTTGCCAGTTCTGCAAACGGGGCTATCTCAGCCGATGTACTGGTGATCCTAAGTTCTGCACCACCACTCTGGTACGCTGTTTCACCATCCCATCCGGACCCGGATTCAGGTGTCATGATCGGATCTCGGAGTTCAACTGAAATATTTGTTTGTATATCAGCCATTTACCGGCGGGGAGGAATGTCTGTTCTGGTCGGGATTGATGACCGATCCCTGCCTGAGTGCTCCAGAGGGCGCAAGGCCGGGCTCTCATCAATGAACGGGGTGGGTGGGGTGATCGACCTTCAGGGCGGAACGGGCACGCAGATACGAGAAGAACCCGGCGAGCAGGCAAATGAGCCCCGAGATGACCGCGACGATCCCGACGGCGGCGGCGAGCACGGAGACCGGAGCTCCCATCACGGCATCCTCGTTTCCGAAGACCCGCAGGAACACGGAGATTAGAATCGTGGCGATCGATACCCCGAGGGCCATCCCGAGGTTTCTTCCAGTTGCCGTGACACTCGACGCCAACCCCATCTTCTGGGGTGGCAGCGCACTCATCAGGTCGGTGTTGTTCGGGCTCTGGAAGAAGGCAGATCCGATCCCCACCCCGGCGAATGCGAGGAGAATCAGAGTCAGGTCCTGTCTGACCGAAGCATATCCCGCGACAAAGAGTGCCCCTGCTACCACGGCCATACCGATGGTGGCATAATGGGGAGAGTGATGCCGATCATAGAGCCATCCCGTCAGGGGGGAGAGGAAGACCATGATCGTCGGCATCACCAGATAGACCAGGCCGACCTGGGTCGGTTCCATGCCCATCACCCCTTCGAAGTAGAAGGGCCCGATCACGCCGAGCATGAAGTTCGCAATGAAGTAGAGGACCATACTGATCATTGGGAGGGAGAAGAGGGGATTCTGGAAGATCTCCAGTTCGACGAGCGGGTTCTTCGCTTGCCGCTCGTGCCGGATAAAGAACCCTGTTGCGAGGAGGAAGACCAGGGCGAGGGGGAGCGTCGTCAGGCTGGCCCCGTCGGCGAGGTCGCCGAGCGTCAGGATCAGCGCCACCATCAGCACCACCAGCGAGATGGAGCCAGGCAGGTCGAGGTTGAGATGTGCGTTCCTCTGCTCGTCGACCCGCAGGTACCGGGCTGCGGCGAGGAGGAGCACCACCCCGATCGGGACATTGATGAAGAAGATATACTCCCAGCCGAGCGTCCCGGCCAGAAACCCCCCGACGACCGGGCCCGCGATGGACCCGACGGCCACCGTCGCACCCAGGTACCCCATCGCCCTGCCCCGTTCGGTCACCGGGAAGGCCGTGAAGAGGATGGCCCCGCTGATCGAGAAGACCATCGCCGCACCGATCGCCTGTACGACCCGGAACCCGATCAGCATCATCAGACTGGTCGAGAGGCCGCAGGCCAGGGAACTGACGGTGAAGACAGCCATCCCCCCGATGAAGAGGACAACCTTTCCGGTATACTCTGAGACCTTCCCGAAGACCAGCAGCAGGCTCGTCATGGTGATCAGATAGGCGGTGATCGTCCACTGGGACTGGGCCACATCCACCCCAAAATAACTGGTCATCGTCGGCAGGGCGATACTCACCACGATCCCGTCGATGACTGCCATCAGGATCCCGGTCAGGACGATGATGAGGATGATGTACCGGTTCGTATATGCTGGCGTTCCGCTGGAGGAAGGGGGCTGTGTCGTCATCAGGGTCTCTGGTTCCTGGTCTCTCGGACCGGGATGCCGGCAGGGTCTGCTGGTATCGTGACTGGTCCGGAGGTCTCCTATTGATCAGTACTTACTCTGGTTCCTATATAATAGAGAACGCATCGTCCCCGATCGGCCTCTCTCTGCTGTGAGATCTTATGGGGAACCCGTCTCTGGGATGGATTGATATCGATCCCGTGCACTGATCGTACCATGGATGCACGTTTCTGGGTGATCGTACCGCCGAAGGGCAGGTACACCCGAGAAAATCCGGCCATGCTGATCAGGGCCCTCTCCGATGAATGCGGCCTGTATTATGAACGCTACGATGATCTCTCCGACGACTGGGTCTATGAACGGGATTTTGACGCAGAATCGACGGCAGCGCCGGATGTGATCGAGGTTCCTTCCTCCGAGGCAGCTACCCTCGAGGACCGGCTCCGACGAGCGATCGCCAGGCTCACCTACTCGCAGATGAAAGCCCTGGTTGAAAAGCGGGTGATCGAGAAGAGGAACACCTACGAGGTCTCCCTCGACCGGTTTGATCGAAGAACCTGATGGTGAAGGAGATGTTGACCCGATCGGGGGTGGCGTGGGACCGGGAATACCAGTGCAAGGGTCGACTCTGGGGGGGAACCCCCCAGGGGATCCCTCCCTTCCTGGGGGGGATGAAGGTACTGGAGGTCGGGTGCGGTGACGGAAAGAACCTGGCTGCCCTGGCGACCCGGGGAGTGGAGATCACCGCATTCGACCTTTCCCCATCGGCAATCTCTCTCGCACAGGTCCAGGTCAGGCAGGGTCTCCGGGCAGATCTGCTGGTGGCCGACGGCCGTTCTCTTCCGTTTCGGGCCGGCTCGTTCGACGCCGTGATCCTCTATCATGTGGCCGGGCACCTCCGGTCCGGCGATCGGGCGGTGCTTGCGGCTGCGTGTCGAGATGTGATCCGGTCCGGCGGAGACCTCTTCTTCCGGGGATTCAGCTGCGAGGACCTCAGAGCAGGGAAAGGGGCCCGGGTTGAGGAGGATACCTATCTTCGGGGAAACGGGATCCTCACCCATTATTTCATGGAAGAGGAGGTGGCCTCGCTCTTTAGCGGTATGATCCCCCGGTTCGTCACCACCCACCGCTGGACGATGCCAGTCCGGGGAGAACCCCTGGTCAGGGCCGAGGTGCTGGCCACATTTCAGAAGCCCTGATCTGATTATTCTCTTTTTTCAGATATCTGATCAGTCCATTCATCCCCTTCGATATATCGAAGGGGAACCGGATGCTGCGCATCGACATCGAAGAGCCCTCCGGGGGTGATCCGGAGATGCGGGATCACCGGCAGACCCAGAAACGAGAGGTACATGAACGGGTCGCAGATCCCCCCCATATCGGTTGCCAGGTCGTTGACCAGATCGAGGTCGGCCACCACCTGCTGGTAGGGGAGAACCGACATCAGCCCGGCACACTCCAGCGGGAGAACCGCCGTTCTCTCCTTGAGGACGGCGGCGAGAGCTCCATGGGCACCGATCACCTGATCGATCGCCCTGGTGATCTCCTGGTCCGAGGTCCCCACGGCGATGATGTTGTGGGCATCGTGGGCGACACTCGTCGCGATGGCTCCGCTCGTAAATCCGAACCCGTGTACCAGGCCGACACCATACCGCGATCCCCGATAGGCATCGCAGACTACGACCTTCAGCAGGTCCTCGTCGAGATCGGGGACGATGCCTGCTGTGGGGGAGAGGATCAATGAATCGGTCAGGATCTGCCCGGGGACGAGGCCGATAACCCGGCAGGGACCATCGGCCCTGATCGCCAGGTCGTGCCGGTCGGGTGCTGTGCAGGCGTACGTCCTGACCGGGTGCGGCATCGGCGGCATCTCCCGGCCCTCTGCATCGGCCGTCCGTCCCCCCCGGAAGGTCTGCCGAACTGTAAAGACCGATCCCTTCTCCAGTACACAGAAATCGGCCCGCCGGCCCGGCGCCAGTGCCCCCCGGTCGATGAGCCTGAACCGTTCGGCTGGCGAGAGGGTGGCCATCCTGATCGCATCGTCCGGATCGACACCGTACTCGACCGCCTTTCTGATGCAATCGTCGATATGCCCGGCCTTCGCCAGCAGGTCGGCATGCCGGTCGTCGGTGGCGAACGAGCAGCGAGAAACCGTGCATCGGGAGACCACGCTGGCCAGGGCCTTCAGATTCTGCTCGGTGGATCCCTCCCGGAGGTACAGATACATCCCCCTGTCGAGCCGTTCCCTCGCCTCCCCTGCTGAGGTACATTCATGGTCGCTCTGTATCCCGGCGAGGACATAGGCATCCAGCGAATGGCCGGAGAGGAGGGGGGCATGGCCGTCGACGATCGGGGAGAGTGCACATTTCCGCGTGACCTCCGGGTCGTTGCCGATGACGCCGGGCACGTTCATCATCTCCCCGATACCGACGACCCCGTCCAGGTCCAGGAACGGTTTGAGATCGCCGGCATTCAATACGGCTCCTCCAAGGTCGTCGGGCGTGGCCGGGACGCAGGAGGGGAGCATGATCAGCAGATCGATCGAAAGGGCCGGCCGTGCAGCGAGCATGTACCGGATCCCGGCACTGCCCAGGACATTGGCGATCTCGTGGGGATCTGCGATCACTGTCGTCGTTCCGTGGCTGGAGACCAGGCGAGCGTACTCATAGGGGGTCAGCAGCGAACTTTCGACATGCACATGGGCATCGATCAGCCCGGGCACCACCCGGGCATGCTTCAGGCTGCAGGTCTGACGGGCATGAAACAGACCAGTTCCAAGGACAATCCCGTCCTTCACCCCAAACGAGGTCGACTCCCAGGAACAGGTGAACGGGTTGAAGAGTTCGGCGTCCGTGAAGAGGAGATCTGCCGGGACCTCCCCTCTGGCAGCGGCGATCAACCGATCCATGATCAGACCTTCAGATCCCGGATCACCGCGGCCTTTCGTTCATTCCCATAGGTCAGGTACAGGTAGACCCGGTAGGAACCGGGGTCTAAGGTCATGGACTCGGTGTAACTGTTCTCTCCTTTCTTCACGGAGATGTAATCTGCCTGTTTGTAGATCTCTTGCTGCTGGAGATCCTGGAGAGCATAGACGGTCACCTGCAACACAGCGTCGGTTCTGTTCTCTGCACCACTGACATTCAGATGCAGCGCGCCCGGGGTATAGGAGATGGTACCGAATTCTGTGGTCATGCATCCGGAGAGAACAGTCAACAGTATCACCGGGATGAGCAAGATCAGGAGGGATGCGCGACTTCTGGACATTATATACTCTGTATGTTCATCCTGGTGGGATTAAAATGATCTGATTGAGATCTGGGGAGGGATATTCTGGTCGTGATTCCTGACCGGGTCTGGGATGGTGATCCTGAATGAGGTACCGTTCTTCCTCTGTAGATCAAGGGTTCCACCCAGTTGTCTAGTCAGGGCATATACCAGGTCGAGTCCGAACGTATCCGACCTGGCAGGATCGAGATCGTCTGGGATGCCCACGCCATCGTCGCTGATGGTCAGGATGGTCGACCTGTCCTGACAGGCCACCTCGATCGTCATGGTTCCTCGCCTTCCCTCCGGGAATCCCCAGAGAAATGAATTGGTCAGCAGTTCGGTGAGGATCAGACCGTAGGGAACGGCAATATCGGTCTGGATCAGTCCATCTTCGATCTTCTGATCGACTGTCACCTGTTCTGTATCGTGAATATATGTGGAGAAGATCAGTTCGACCAGTCGTTGTGTATAGTCTCTGATCGGGATATGCTCGGGATCGGCAGACTCCTCAAGCACTTCATGGATCAGGGCTAGGGCGGCGATTCTGTTCTGGGATTCTCTGATGATTCCGAGATCGGTAGCAATGGTACAGTACTGTTTCTGAAGATCGAAGAGGCTCTGGATAAGTTGAAACATTCCTCGTGTCCGGTTTCCCACCGATTCTATCAGATCTTCCTTCTCTTTCAGGGCCTGCTTGAGCTGTTCTTCGGTATGTTTCAGTTCTGTGATCTCCCTTCCGACGGCCTGGTACTCGACCATGTTCCCTGAATCATCGAATAACGCCCGATTGGTCCACTGAAGCCAAACCTCCTCACCATCTGGACGGATCACCTGTTCATCAAGTGTCAACACCGGACATTCCTGTGTGATGTCATCGACGAACTGGTTCAATCTCCTCTGCTCGCTGTTCTGAATTATCGGTTTGAAGGAATGCCCGATCAATTCCTCTTTTGCCATATTGAAGAAGGTGCAGTAGGCATTATTTGCAAATGTCAGCGTGCCGTCTGGAAGAAACCTGCAGATCAGATCTGTCTGCTCCTCGACGATGGCCCGATAGCGTGCTTCACTCTGCTTTAGAGCCGCCACCGCCTCTTTCTTCTCGGTGATGTCCTCGAAGACCAGAGTCACCCCTGCGCCGCCATTCTCAAAGACCGTTGGGATCAGTTTAATCTGAAATGAGATGGATCGTTCGTCAATCTTCCATTCGATCTCATCGCTGTATGACATTCCATGCAGAGCATTGACGATCCAGTTGAGCAATGGTGTCTCCTTGAGAATGGTCAGATTGAGGGAACTGAGGGAGCGACCTTGCAGTTGTTGCGGCTTCTTTCCAGTGAAGGTCAGAAAGTTGTCGTTTGCCTGCAGGATCTTCAGTTCACTGTTGAGCACGACGATCATATCTGATGCGTAATCGAGCATCGTTGAGATCGGTACCCGATCTGATAGAAAATATACCTTCGCCGCAGCGAAGGATCTCATTTCAATGTCGCCTGAGACCATCAACATATTGACATATTTTGCCACGGAATTCCTGTTCAGGCTCAGTTCCCGTGAGATATCAGTTATGGAAAGTCCCCGCGGGTTCTTCTTCAGGACTTCCTTGATGGATGCCAGGTTCTGTTTTACCGAGATCATACCTTCTTCACGTCCTGTTAACCTCCGGGTTATAATATATCTTAAACATAGTCTGCTCCGGGTATTTATGCCTTGCATAGTGATTAGCATATTTGCAATGCGACAGAATTAATTTATATACAAGACCCTCCTACTGGATAGATGATGCGGATCTGCATAGCAGATGTGCACTCAGTAGGGAATATCATGAGAATCTTCAGAGGAGTGAGGGAGTCCTGGATCGGCGAGGTCGTTCCGGGTTTGAATATGTGGTATGCAGGAAGATCTGGAATGCTGTTAGATTTTTTCAGCAGGAGTGCCTGACATGTCTCCGCAAAGCGTGGACAATTCATCTGGATCGTTGGGACCTGATCCAACTACGATGGCGCTCCTCACTCAGGGGCTTGACCGAATACCCGTTCCGATGCATGTGATCGGTACAGATTACCGGATTCTTTATACGAACGAGGCTGCAGCTACGCTTCTAGGAAAAAAGCGGGACGATATCATCGGCAAGAAGTGCTCTGACCTCTATCGCTCTCCAAACTGCAACACCCCTGAGTGTCCGTGCAGGATTGCGATGGAGAAGGGGATCAATTATAGTGTTGAGATCACCATGGGGGATGTGGTCATCAATGTGACCGGTGCACCCCTGACTGACAGTTCTGGAAAGGTGATCGGTGCAATCGAGTACTTCCCTGAAGTGACCGGACAGAAGAAGGCAGTCGCCGATATTGTCAACGTCACGAAGAAGGTGGAAAAAGGGGACTTTTCAGCACGAACGGACCCGGCCTTTCATACCGGTGACTTCAAGAAGATGGCCGATGGGATCAACAACCTCCTCGACATCTTTGTGGCGAAGAACAACTGGTACAAGGCGATCATCGACGCGGTGCCGTTCCCGATCCATGTCACTGATATGGATATGAAGTGGACGCTGATGAATGCGGCCTTTGAGAAGACGTTGATCCAGCAGGGGACAATTAAAAACCGCGACTCCTCTATGGGGCTGCCCTGCTCCACTGCCAATGCGACGATATGCAACACCGATGGGTGTGGGATCCGGCAGCTGCACAAGGGGGTCACCGAGAGTTACTTCGTCTGGGGCGATATGAATGGCAAACAGACCACCTCGTCCCTTCGCGACCAGGATGGTAACCAGATTGGATATGTTGAAGTCGTGGAGGATCTCACTTCGGTCATTGCGGTCCGTGACTTCATCAAGGCCGAGGTGGACCGGATGGCCACCAATCTCACTCTGCTTGCAGAAGGAAACCTCAACTTCAATCTGGCCGTCAAGCCGGCTGATAAATTCACCCAGGCAGAGCATGATGATTTTGTGAAGATGAATGAGAACCTGCGGGAGGCGCAGCTGGCGATCAATGGCCTCATCAACGATGCGGGGATGCTTGCTGAAGCGGCCGTTGAAGGCAAACTCTCGATAAGGGCGGACGCAACAAAACATAAGGGCGACTACGGGAAGATCATCGAGGGATTCAATCAGACCCTCGATGCGGTCATCGGACCATTGAATATCGCTGCCGATTTTGTTGCCAAGATCAGCGCAGGGATCGCACCTGAAAAGATCACAGCGGATTATCAGGGTGACTTCAATGTTCTGATGCATAACCTGAATCAGCAGATCGATGTGATTGTGATGCGGAATACTGAACTCGATATGCTGACAGAGGCTGCAATTGGGGGTAAACTCACAACACGCGCCGATCCTTCCAAGTTCCAGGGCGGTAACAAAAAGATGATGGAGGGTGTCAATGCGATGCTTGATGCCATCATCGCTCCATTGAATGTAGCCATAGATTATTATAATAAAATCGGTAATGGTGACATTCCTGCGAAGAGAACCAACAAGGTGAACGGCGACATCGTCGCGATGCAGAGGAGCATCAACAACTGTATCGACAACCTCAATGCACTCGTCGCGGATGCGGGGATGCTCTCGGTGGCAGCAGTTGAAGGGAAGCTCGCGACCCGGGCGGACGCAACCAGACACCAGGGCGACTTCCGGAAGATCATCGAGGGGGTCAACAAGACACTCGATGCCGTGATTGCGCCGGTCAACGAAGCGCTGCGGGTCGCGCACGAGTTCTCCCAGTATAACTTCACAGCCCGGTTTGATCGGAGTCTGGGGGTTGCAGGAGACTTTGTCAGGTTTGAGGATTCTCTGGATAGTATCGGTATCGCGGTGACGAACGCCGTCGGTGCGATCAATATCCAGGTGACCGACCTTGCCGCTTCGGCTGAGGAGGCAGCGGCCAGCGTTGAGGAGGTGGTCTCTGGGGCACAGCAGGTCGCCGACAACGCCGGCCAGGTCAGTTCCAACGCTGAGAAGGGGAACCAGGGCCTCGAGCAGGTGCTCAAGGCGATGGAGGATCTCTCTGCAGCCGTCGAGGAGGTGACCGCCAGTACCGAGTCCGTGGCCACCCTCGCCAACGGTGCGAACACGCTCTCCAAGGACGGAGCAGAACTCGCACGGAAGGCCGAGCAGGGGATGGTCGGGATCACCCGGTCCACCACAGAAGTGGACCAGATCATCGTCGAAATCAAGGCTGAGATGGACAAGATTGGAAAGATCGTCGGTCTGATCTCGGACTTGGCCAGCCAGACCAACCTGCTCGCTCTGAACGCGGCCATCGAGGCGGCCCGGGCCGGCGATGCCGGCCGTGGGTTTGCCGTGGTTGCAGCCGAGGTGAAGTCCCTGGCTCAGGAGTCGAGGACCTCTGCAGAGTCGATCGCAGAGATGATCGGGGGGCTCAAGACCAAGTCTGAAAAGGCGGCTTTGGCCACGGCATCCGCATCAAAGGAGGTCCGCGAGGGATCTGCAGTGCTCTCTGAGACCCTGAACGTCTTCAATAGAATCGTGGCAGACGTCGAGAAGATCACCCGCTCGGTCGAAGAGGTCGCGAGCGCCTCTGAAGAGCAGGCAGCCACCGTCGAGGAGATTACGGCCAGTGTTCACGAAGTCGGCAGTCTGGTTGAAGGCACTGCCAGTGAAGCCGGCGATGCAGCCGCAGCGAGTGAAGAGACCTCGGCTGCGATCGACGAGGTCCGGAAGATCGTCGAGAATGTGAATATGATCGCTGATACCGTCGCCAGAGAGATGAGCAAGTTCACGGTATGACGAGGGTGTACAGATGACAGAACCTTCAGCAGAACCCGGGAACATCCTCTCGCCGCAAACGGCAAGAGATAAATCGGGCGCACTATCAGGTGACGTTCAGGTGGTCGAGTTTCTCCTCGGAAAAGAGCACTTCGCCATCGATCTCTTCGATGTGCGGGAGGTGGTGGAGTATACCAATATCACAAAACTCCCCAACACTCCTTCCTATATCAAAGGGATCATCGACCTTCGTGGTGAGATCACCACGATCATCGATCTGAAACAGCAGATGAACATTCCGGCCGACATCGAAGTCCGGGACGAAGAGTGCAGGATCATCGTGCTTGATGACCGGATCACCAAGTCAAAGGTAGGTATCATGGTCGATGATGTCTCGTCGGTCTCGACGTTCTCGCTTACCCAGGTCGACAAGACCCGGGTGACCACGACTGAGGACACCACCATCATTGGGATCATCAAAAAGAAGACTAAAATAAAGGAGAAGGAGATCACAGAACTGATCATCTGGATCGATATCAGGTACCTTCTCAGTTCGATCCATCATACCCTTTAGTACTCCCGGCGAGAGGAGCACCGATCGGTGAGAAGGAACGACTGCGATACCGATTCCCATCTGGCTTGACCCGGACTGCATTCATCTCTCAGGTGAGATGAGATGTCGTCCGGTCTCAACGGTCTTGCCTGGATGGGGTGGGCATGGGAAAGTACTGTTTCAGGTCTCCATGCCGCGCATATCAAAGGGGATTCGGATCGGTCCCAATCTTCTGTTCGATCTGCTTCACCAGGTCGGCTGTCATATCTGGTTAGGGAATGGTTCTATTTTCAGTTGTTCCGGTCGAATTCAGATTGAGATACAGATCACAGATTTAATACGCTCCTAAATGAACAGATGAATGAGTGGATAATAGAGGCGATGCCTTGAGGCAGGTTGGAATCAACTTTGCCTGATTATCTCATCTCAGGTGGTTTATGCACTGTCGGATCCTGAACCGGCTCTCCGGACTTCATCCCCCTGATTTTAAACGATCGAACAGGTCATCATCCTGCCAACCAAAAGAAGGTGACGCTTGATACCATGGGGAACGGTGCAATGTCCACCTTCTGGATCAGCATACCGTGGAGTTCGCTCCTCTGAGCATGGGTGTCTGGAGTTAAAATCACATGACATTTGAGTCGGTACTGATTGTGGAAGATGAGGCGATTGTCGCCCTGTCTATTGAAAAAAGGTTGAAGAGCCTTCATTTTAATGTCACCGGGATAGTGGCTACTGGAGATGATGCAATCGCTGCGGTTGAGAAACGGGTACCAGATCTCATCTTGATGGATGTTCACCTGCAGGGTAGGATGGATGGTATCCAGGCAGCACAGATCATCCATGAGCGGTATGACCTTCCGGTGATCTATCTGACTGCCTATGCAGATGATGATACGATTGCACGGGCTGTGGAGACCGGAGCGTATGGTTACCTGATCAAGCCGTTCGGCGAACGGGATCTTCATTCCTCGATCCAGCTGGTTCTCTCCAGGCACAGGGTGGAGCAGCGGTTGAAGTCCCAACAGGCACAACTCGCGGCAACAAACAGGGAACTGGAGGCGTTCAGTTACTCGGTCTCTCATGATCTCAGGGCGCCGCTCAGGACCATCGACGGCTACACTTCGATCCTCCTCGACCTCTGTGATGAAAAACTCGGGGAGGATGAAAAGGGGTATCTGTCCCGGATCCAGGCAGCTGCAAAGAAGATGGATGACCTGATCATCGAACTTCTCTTCCTTTCCCGGCTGAGCAGGACTACCCTCCATTATGAATCCATCGATGTGAGCAGGATGGCATCCGAGATCCTTGAAGAGCTGACGCATACCCATCCGGGACGGAAGGTCCGGGTGCGGGTCGAACCGGGGATCATGGCCACGGCGGATCGTTCACTGCTCCAGAGTGTCTGCTGGAATCTGATCGAGAACGCATGGAAATATACTGGAAAGACTGTCGATGCGGAGATCGAGATCTTCAGTGAGGAGCAGGGTGGCGAGCAGGTCATTGGTGTCAGGGATAATGGGGCCGGCTTTGATATGGAGCAAGCCGAACACCTGTTCGCTCCATTCCATCGGCTCCATCCGATCTCTGAGTTCCCCGGAACCGGGATCGGCCTCGCCACGGTACAACGGATCGTTCATCGTCATGGCGGGGTGATCTGGGCGGAGGGCCAGCCTCTTGGAGGCGCAGTCTTCAGGTTCACCCTTCCGGTGAAACAGTCAGTCCCCCCTGTTGAGGATGAACAGAAATCATCCGTGAATTCCCCGGATATGAACAAAATTTTAAGGTGAGGTTGTTATGACGCAGAATGTACGTGCACTGATCGGTGAAGACTCTGAGGACGATGCAGGACTCCTCGTCTATGAACTGAAGAAGGGTGGTTATGATGTTGAGTGGGTGCGGGTCGACACCGCTGTCGCGATGGAGGATGCGCTCCGGAATAAACAATGGGACCTGGTAATATCCGACTATGCCATGCCAGGATTCAATGGTCTGTCAGCCCTCAACCTGACCCGGAAGATTGATCCTGATCTCCCGTTCATCATGGTCTCTGGGGTGATCGACGAGGACACTGCTGTTGGGGTGATGAAGGCTGGAGCACAGGACTTCATCACCAAGGGGCGGTATGCCCGACTGGTCCCTGCTATTGAACGTGAACTGTCTGAGGCGGCTGTCCGTCTCCAGCACCGCCGTGACGATGAACAGCATCTGGAGGAAGAGAAGAAATTTCAGGCAATGATCGACGCTGCTTATGACGCGATCATGCTGATTCGGGATGAACGGATCGTTGAAATGAACAGTGGAACGCCCGACCTGTTCCTGTATCCGACGAAGGAGCAGTTGCTTGGGGTTGCTATCAGTACACTCTTTGGTCCCTCCACACCGGAGGGGGGGAACACTCCGGCAGAGTTCAGCCGGATGCTCCTGAACGCAAAAGCCGGCGATGCTCAGGCGACCGAGTGGATCTTCAAACGGTCTGACGGCTCTCTCTTTGATACCGATGTCAGGCTTTCCCAGGTGGTATTCAGTAAGGATCGGGCTGTCCTTGCGATCATTCGTGATTCAACCGAGCGGAAGAAGAACGAACGCGCGATGTATAAGCAGATGGAGGAGATAGCCGAGCTTCAGCAGCATACCTTCACCATGATCGAACAGAATCCGCTCCCGATCCTGTTGATGGACCTTGACTTAAACATCACATCAGCCAATCGGGCATACTTGAAGATGAGTGGTCTCTCTGCTGATCAACTCAAATCCATGAGCGCCAAATCGTTCAAGATCCTCGAAAAGAGCGGACACGGCCTCCGTGAAGCGCTGCAGACAAAGATGGGTGTGACCGGTCATGTGACCGTCAAATTCCCTTCGGGGGTTCATAACCTTGAGCAACACACCATCCCGCTGCTGGACAAGGAGGAGAGGATCGTCAATATCATGTCGGTGTACAGCGATATTACCGAAAAGCTGGAACGTGACAAGCAGTTAAATCAGAGCGTCGGTGAACTGGCTGAGAGTCTTGCGGCTGTGGCTCGTGGAAACCTCACCCTCCCTGCAAAGACCTATCCCGGTGATCCGCTGGGGCAGGTGAAGGCTGATCAGAACGAGACGATCTCACAGTTACGACAGACGATGGAGCAGATCTCCAAACAGGCTGTGAGCCTCGAAGAGGTGGTGATCGATGTGGGGAGAGGTGCTGAAGAACTGGCCCAATCGACCCGGCAGGTGGCCAGCACGGCACAGCGTACTGCTGATGGTGTAAAGACCCAGCGTGACCAGCTCGATCGTGTGACCGGGGAGGTTTCGGACCTCAGTTCTTCAATCGAGGAGATCGCCAGCACCTCCAGCGAGGTGCGGGGCCTCTCATTGCAGGTGATGAAGGAAGGTAATGAAGCAGCTGCCCTGGGAAGTGAGGCGACCGACCGGATGAAGAAGGTGGAGGCCATCTCCAGCGAGGCGGTCCGGCAGATCACTCACCTGAACCAGAAACTGGGTGAGATCAGTAAGATCGTCAGGCTGATCACGGAGATTGCGAACCAGACCAACCTGCTGGCCCTGAACGCGGCCATTGAGGCGGCCCGTGCCGGTGAACACGGCCGTGGGTTTGCCGTTGTTGCCGGCGAGGTCCGTTCGCTGGCCGGGGAGTCCAAGCAGGCCACCACCAGCATCGAGGATGTGATCGGCGAGATCACGACGAGCAGCGAGAAGACTGCCGAGGCGATGAACAATGCCTACCGTGAGGTCATCGGTGGTATAGAGATTGTGAATAAAGCGATCAGTGCGCTGAACAATCTGACTGCTGACGTCGGCAACACAGTCAATGGCATTGCAGATATATCCAAAGCGACAGAGGAACAGGCCAATGCTACCAACAACATGACCAGAAGCGTGGACCGGGTCAATGAACTGATGCACGCCGACGAAGAGCAGATGGTCAGACTGACAGTACTCTCGGAGGAGTCGAGCAGTTCCACAGAAGAGGTCGCCAACGCAGCAAGTCGGATGAAGGTGATGGCGGTGGAACTGAAGGGTCTTGTCCAGCAGTTCACCCTGAAGTGATCAGACTCTCTTGAAAGATCAGTGAAGGAGATGGATTGGGATCTCCTCGATGGAAGGGGGAATGAGCGATCACCATATATCTTTCAGCCACAGATGTATTTGCAGAAGTGGTGGAGCTGGTACGGTGGAGAAGAGGCAGGAAGGAAAGGTCATGGGTTCTGGCCGGGTACTGCTGATGGATGACGAGGAGAGTATTCTCGATGTGATGAGTCAGATGCTCAAACGTCGTGGATTTGAGGTGGTCTGCGCTCGGGACGGGTCTGAGGCGATCACTGCTTATCGTGAGGCATTCCTGGCGGATCAAAGGTTTGATGCAGTGATCATGGACCTGACAATCCCCGGAGGTATGGGGGGAAAAGAGGCGATCACTACCCTGCAGGAGATCGATCCGACCGTGGCTGCGATCGTATCAAGTGGGTACTCCAATGATCCGATCATGGCTGATTTCAGGACATATGGATTCAGTGGTGTCGTTCCCAAGCCCTACAGTATCAATGATCTGGTGATTGCGCTGAATCAGGTCATCACTGCAGGTCAGTGACTGGTGAATCCGATCCGGTCACAATCCCTTTCCTGACAGATCCACCATCCCGTATGAATCGATAGAATCGTTCAGTTCTCACCCAAATGACAGAAATCCCGGATGGCGCGGATATACACCTTATATATCCTTTTGACACTTACACCATACTAAGTGGTATCTATGCCGGTCATCGCGTTCACTCACCATAAAGGTGGCACTGGTAAGACGACGTCGTGTCTGAATATAGCTGGTGCGCTGGTCGACGCCGGAAAGAAGGTGCTAATCGTTGACTGTGATCCCCAGGCAAATGCAACGATGGGGTTGGGCATCTTCCCTGATTCACAGAAGCAGAATATGTATGATGTTTTTATGGGCATATTCGAGGGGTTCCCTGAAGTGCCGCTGCATGAGATCATCATTCCGACTGAATCCGGGATCGACCTCGCCCCTTCAAACCTTGATCTCGTCGGGGTCGAACCGCCCCTGTACACGCTCGATGAACGTGCGACTGTCCTCAAGGAGTTGCTCGCCCCGGTGGTTGGTGGGTATGATTATATTCTGATCGATACACCGCCGAGTATGGGCCAGTTTGTCATCAATGGTCTGGTCGCCTCGGATCATATCATCATCACGCTTGACGCGGGGATCTTTGCACTCCGTGGCATCGATGCCCTTGAAGCAATCTTCTCAGATATCGAGTCGATGGTTGGAAAGAAGGTCAGTCCAGAGATGGCCATACTGACCCGGTGGCGGTCTGAAACCTCTGAACCTGAGGTCTTGGAGCAGAACGTCGGTTTTTTCACCGCTCTTGCCAGGCGACTCTTTAAGGCACAGGAACCTGTGCTCACAGCAGATCAGACCAGGGTGAAGAGGGAAAAGGAGCAGGAACGTGAGCGGATGCTTCGGATGGAGATGGTGGTCAGAAAGAAGTTCAAACTGGTATACACCGTTCCGTTCCAGCCCGAGGTCTACGAGGCGCAGCAGCGCGGTCTCCCCCTCTCCCAGTTCGCTCCGGATACCGATGCAACTCGAGCGTACAAGAAGATTGCAGATGAGGTGATGAGATGGAGATGACTCGTAAAGAGGTCGTGACAGAGAACAACTCTGGTCGCATGGATGGACAGAAGGTCAGCGCTGACCAGCGGTCGGTGGCATCACATATGAATATGGAGAGTAAGAACTCCTTAGATCTCAATCAAGCCGCCTCCCAGTGGTCGACCGTTTTTTCACTCAGTCCCCAACCGATTCTGATCACCGATGGTGAGTTTTCGATTCTGAAGGGAAATGAAGCGTTTGTTGATCTGAGTGGAATATCTCAGGAAAAACTTGTCGGCAAGAAGATCCAGGACTTCATGATCTCTTCACAGGAGGGGGAAGGTGCTCGTGAAGCCCTCACCCAGCGAAGAAGAACGACCGGGACCGTCACGATCACTTTCCCTGCAGGGGTGCAGACCCTGGAACAGTACTGTATTCCTGTATGTGAAGAGGGTAAACAGATCAGTACAGTGGTCTTCATCTTCAAAAATATCACCCGCAGAGTCCGGGCGGAGGAAGAGACCGAGAAGATCAAGCAGAAACTGCTCCATGACTATGGTGAACGGGTCAAGGAGCAGAAGTTATTCTATGCCACGGCTGCGCTGATCCAGGATGATTCACTGACTCCTGAGGAGGTGCTCTCAGAGGTGGTGAACCTGATTCCACCCGGCTGGCAGTATCCTGAAGTGACGGCGGCCAGGATCACGGTGGGTGATATCGATGTCAGGACCCCCCACTTTCAAAAGACTGCCTGGAAGCAGGAGGCCTCCTTTGCTATCAAAGATGGAAACCGTGGAACTCTTGAGGTGGTCTATCTTGAGGATAAACCGTTCGAAGCCGAGGGACCGTTCCTCGCAGAGGAGCGGAATCTGATCAACTCGCTCTCGGACATGCTCAAGACCTACCTCGACCGGAAGAGCGGTGAAGAGCACCTGGCAGAGCGGATCAAAGAGCAGGAAGCACTGCTCCATGATTACGGCGAGCGGGTCAAGGAACAGACCCTCTTCTACTCGACAGCCACGCTGATCCAGGATGATCTCCACACCACGGCAGAGGTTCTCTCCGAGATTGTTGAGTTGATCCCGCCCGGCTGGCAGTATCCCGAGGTGACAGCAGCGAGGATCACGGTGGGTGACGTCGATGTCAGGACCAGGAACTATCGGAAGACCTCCTGGTCACAGACTGCTCAGTTCAGTGTGAAGGGTGGAAAAGAGGGTGTCATCGAGGTTGTATACCTCGAAGAGAAGCCGGCCGAGGTCGAAGGACCGTTCCTCGCAGAGGAGCGGAATCTGATCAACTCGCTCTCGGACATGCTCAAGACCTACCTCGACCGGAAGAGCGGTGAAGAGCACCTGGCAGAGCGGATCAAAGAGCAGGAAGCACTGCTCCATGATTACGGCGAGCGGGTCAAGGAACAGACCCTCTTCTACTCGACAGCCACGCTGATCCAGGATGATCTCCACACCACGGCAGAGGTTCTCTCCGAGATTGTTGAGTTGATCCCGCCCGGCTGGCAGTATCCCGAGGTGACAGCAGCGAGGATCACGGTGGGTGACGTCGATGTCAGGACCAGGAACTATCGGAAGACCTCCTGGTCACAGACTGCTCAGTTCAGTGTGAAGGGTGGAAAAGAGGGTGTCATCGAGGTTGTATACCTCGAAGAGAAGCCGGCCGAGGTCGAAGGACCGTTCCTCGCAGAGGAGCGGAACCTGATCAACTCGCTCTCGGACATGCTCAAGACCTATCTCGACCGGAAGAGCGGTGATGAGCACCTGGCAGAGCGGATCAAAGAGCAGGAAGCACTGCTCCATAATTATGGCGAGCGGGTCAAGGAACAGACCCTCTTCTACTCGACAGCCACGCTGATCCAGGATGATCTCCACACCACGGCAGAGGTTCTCTCCGAGATTGTTGAGTTGATCCCGCCCGGCTGGCAGTACCCCGAGGTGACAGCAGCGAGGATCACGGTGGGTGACGTCGATGTCAGGACCAGGAACTATCGGAAGACTTCCTGGTCACAGACTGCTCAGTTCAGTGTGAAGGGTGGAAAAGAGGGTGTCATCGAGGTCGTATACCTCGAAGAGAAGCCGGCCGAGGCTGAGGGACCGTTCCTCGCAGAGGAGCGGAACCTGATCAACTCGCTCTCGGACATGCTCAAGACCTACCTCGACCGGAAGAGCGGTGAAGAGGAACTTGTACGGCATATGACAGAGATCCGGGAGCTCCAGCACCAGACCGATACGATAGTGCAGGAGAATCCGATGCCGATCATTCTTCTGGATCAGAAGTTCCATATCATGGTCACCAACGATGCCTATGTGAAACTGACCGGCATTGAGAAGGAGCGGTTGCTCACCATGTCTGCCACTGATCTCGACGTCATTGAGCATAGCGGCGAAGGGTTGCGTGAGTTGCTCCAAAAGAAACAGCGGACCTACGGCGAGCTGATCGTCAACTTCCCTGCAGGGAGAAAGACCCTTGAACAGCATGGCATTCCGGTCTTCACCACAGCCGGTGAACTTTCGAGGCTCCTGATCGTGTACAATGATGTGACCGAGGAACGGCAGAAGATGCATCAGATCAGCCAGTTGAAGCATCGGTCTGAGACGATAGTGCAGGAGAACCCGATGCCGATCCTGCTGACTGATGCCGAATTCAATATCGTGGTCACCAACCACGCCTATGTGGAACTGACCAGTATCGATCGGGATCGTCTGCAGCGGATGAATGCACGTGATTTCAAGATCCTTGAGCAGAAGGGGGAGGGGCTCCGTCGGGTGGTCAGGGAACATCTGCCGGCTACCGGTGAGGTGACCGTTGAGTTTCCAATAGGCGCTCGTACTCTTGAACAGTACGGAATCCCCATCCTTGCCGATGATGGTTCCCTGGTCAACATCCTGATCGTGTACAATGATGTGACCACGCAGCGTGCGCAGGAGCAGGAGATCCAGGTGATGATGAAGGAGTCGCAGCAGAAGGCTGATCAACTCTCGAGGAGTTGTGTCGATCTCGACGAGTGCATGTCCCTGATCGCGGCGAAAAATCTGACACATGTCGTGTCCATCGAGGACGGTGACCCGTTGACCGGGGTCAAGCGAGATTATAATGACGCCATAGCGGCTATCCGGGATGTTATTGCTAGTATCAGAGGATCGATGGTCCAGTTGAACCTCACCATCGAGGATTCCAGCAGGTCCACTGAAGAGGTGGCCAGGGCTGTCGAACAAGTCGCGATCGCAACCCAGAAAAGTTCTGAGGCTGCAAAGGTGCAGCTCGATCGAATCGAAGGGGTAAGCAGAGAGATTGGGGATCTCTCGGCGTCGATCGAGGAGATCGCCAGTACCTCCCAGACGGTCCGGGACCTGGCAGCCAGAGTTGCCCAGGAAGGGAACCAGGCGGCCGGGCTTGGAAAGGATGCCACGCAGAAGATGAAGGTGGTGGAGGAGATCTCTGAGCAGAGTGTGCATGAGATCAATCAGCTCAATGAACAGATGCACCAGATCACCAAGATCGTGAACCTGATCACTGAGATTGCCAACCAAACCAACCTGCTGGCCCTGAATGCAGCCATTGAAGCGGCCCGTGCTGGTGAACACGGTCGCGGATTTGCGGTCGTTGCCGGCGAGGTCAAGAACCTTGCCAGTGAATCGAGGAAGGCGAGTCAGCAGATCGAGGATCTGATCGTGTCGATCCAGAAGAACTCTGACAAGACTGCCTCCTCAATGCAGACCTCATACAATGAGATCAAGGTGGGCATCGAGAGTGTCGGAAAGACGATCGATTCCTTGAACCGGATCACCGTCGAAGCTGACAAACTGGTTGAGGGGATCAGTGAGATCTCACGGGCGACAGGAGACCAGGCAGAGGCGACCAACCGGGTGATGGAAGGGATCGAGGAATCTGCCGGCAATGTCAAGGAAAACCTGGGAATGATGGAGGATCTGGCTGCCCTCGCTGAAGAGACGAGTGCATCCTCTGAGGAGATCTCAAGTGCTGCAGGGGAGCTCACCACGATGTCTGACCATGTGAAGGGGCTGATCGTTCAGTTCCAGCTGGAGTGAATCGGAATGAAAGATCATAGATCCGGAGAGAACACGAGCGTGAGAGGAGGGGATTGAGATGGCAGAACGACCAGGCAGAAGAGCATTGTTCGCTGGAACCTCGGCACAGAAGAGGACGGCGATACCGGCCCCTGTGGGGGAGGCAGTGGCAGAAAGAGCCGAAGTACGGGGCCCTGATCCCAGTGTAGAGCGATTGATCAGCACGGTCACCAGCGCATTGACTGAAGCGTTATCCGGTGCCAGGTCGACGGAGGTGCACCCTGCCGATCTGGATATCAAATATACTCCGCTTGTCGAAGCGGTCAATGCAGCGGTCTTCCGGCTCACCGAGACGCCCCCTCCCTCTCATGTGTCGGAACCGGGTCCTGACCCTGCACTGCTCAAAGAGAAAGAGGCAGAGATCGAGGATCTGCAGCAGCGGATCGCAGCGATCATCCAGCAGCACCCCTTGCCGGTGCTCTTTGTCTCCCCTGACCTGTCGATCATCGAGGCGAATAGTGCGTTCTGTCAGATGAGCGGACTGCTGCGATCGCAGTTGATCCGGCATCAGATCTCGGTCATTGCTGAGCGTGAGCGGCAGGGTGACGGCCTGGCCACGGCCATCCGCCAGCGTTTGCCTGTGGAGGCGGAGATCACCGTCGACCTGCCAGCTGGGACCAAAATGTTGAAACAGTACGCGGTTCCGATCCTCGATCGGTTCGGGGCTGTGGAGGCTCTGCAGGTGATCTTTACGGATCAGACCGCTCTGAAACAGGAGGAGAAAGCCCGGATATCTCTGTCAGAGGAGATTGAACGGCAACAACTGCAGAACAAGAATCTGGTGGACGGTCTTCCGACGCCGGTGATGATCATCGACGGAGCAGATGCAATACTCGATGTCAATCCTGCGTTCTGTGAGATGAGCGGGTACAGCCGGGAGCATCTACTGACGGTCCGGCTGAACGAGTATGCAAACCTCACTGCACTCACGGCAGGAGCGTTTCTCTCCTCAGATCAGCGTCGAATCTCTCGTGAGATCTCGGTGGAGTTTCCAACCGGCCTCCATCTTCTCAGAGAGGATCTGGTCCTGCTCACCGAACAGCCTGGCGAAGGCCTTCCCAGGGGGATGATCATCCTCTGTGCCCTCGAGGACATCTCTTCAGAGAGAGCGGACGAGCACCAGGTGAGTGAACTCTCCAGCACCGTTCTGCAGCAGAAACGGCTGATCGATACCCTGATGCGCGAGACGCCCGTCCCGATTCTGCTCCTCGACCCCGAGGCGGTCATCGTCTCTGCCAATGATGCCTTTGTCACGATGAGTGGATACACGCTGGAAAATCTTCTCGGTATGCCGATCTCTGCCTTTTCCCTCCTTGCAGAGACTGGACTCCCGGTTGAGGAGATCATGCAGCAGAGCGAAGGGGCCTTTGGGGAAGTGAAGATGGAGTTCGTCAGCGGAATCCACGACCTTGAGCGTTACTGCTTCCCCCTCCGCGACGACCAGGGAACATTGACCAACCTGCTGGTCTTCTTCGATGATCAGACGCATGAAAAAACCCAGGAAAAGACGATCCTGACACTCGAAGAGGAGGCATCGAGTCGCGATCTTCTCATCGATCAGAGTGTTGAGGATCTGGGACTGGGAATCTCCCGTCTGGCAGATGGGGACTTTACCTCTCATTTGAAGATCGATGAAGGCGATCCCTTCGGTTCGATCAAAGGGGTGTTCAACACTGCTGTCGACCGGGTTCGTGCAGTGATCGAAGACTACGAACAGACGGCCGACCGGCAACAGGTTCAGAACCAGGTACCGGAGACTGCGGGACCCTCAGATGCGGAGCAGACCCTGATCGATACGATCGAAACGATAAAGCAAGATCAGGTGAAGAGCGCTGACCGGCTGCAGGAGAGCAGCGCCGGGGTTGTGCTGGGTCTTTCACTGCTCGGGACAGATGGGTTCACTTCCCTCCAGGTTCAGGATCAGGACCCGCTCTCTGAGGTGCGGAGAGCCGTGAACAGTGCAGGTATCCGGCTCGCACCGGTCCAGTCACCAGTTCCAGCACCTGCTCTTCCCACAATTGATTATGGGGTTTTGGCAGTACAGCATGAGCCGGTACCGGTTGAGGCAGCACCTGTTGAGACGGAACTTCCTGAAACGCTGGTTCCCCCCGTTAAGGATGAGGATCTGGTACCTGAACCAGTATCATCAGTGCCGGCAGCTGTTCTACCAGATCTGAAGATCGTCAGTCCTTTGCAGGAGCAGAGGATGCCCACAAAGATAGAGGAACAGAGATCTATGGCTACAGAACAGAATCGAGAGGAAAAACAGGCCTCAACCACGATGGTGGATGTGGTGGCATTTGAAATGGCTGGTCAGCGGTATGCACTTGATATACAGCTGGCACGCGAGATCGTTGAGATGATTCCGATCACCCCGATCCCCCGTTCTCCTCCATATATCTCAGGCATCATCAACCTCCGGGGCGAGATCACCAATATTTTGAACCTGTATACACTGCTGGGACTCCCTGAGCAGGAGGTCAATCAGAACCAGAAGATCATCGTTCTCGTCCCTGATGCTGCAGAAGGGATCAATGTCGGTATCATCGTCGACAATGTCCAGAGCGTTACCCAGGTGCCGGTGACTGATATCGAGCAGATCAAGGATGATGCCTCATCCGACCTCTCCGGGTTTGTAAAAGGGATCATCAAGGCAAAGGGTGACGATGCAGAGGGGAAGACAACCGACCTGATCATCTGGATCGATATGCTGAAGGTGCTGAGCCGGCTGGTAAACCAGTAGAGGATCTGATATGGACGATTTCGAGGCGTTAAAGAAGGCGATTGAACAGACCCTTCATATTCATTGCGAGAACTACAAGGAGGCCTATATCAAGCGGCGCCTCCTCTCCCGCATGCGGTCGACCAACACGGCTACCCATGAGGAGTACCTCCGATACCTGCGGTCACATCCTGAGGAATCGGAAAAACTCAGAAATGCTCTGACGATCAATGTGACCGAGTTTTTTCGGGACACTGAGGTGTTTGAACTGATCAAACGGGATCTGATCCCCTCGGTGCTTTCGGACCGAAAGAAGATCCGGATCTGGTGTGCCGGATGTTCGTCGGGTGAGGAGCCATACTCACTGGCTATGATCCTCTATGACCTCACAAATTCCGGAACTGATCTGTCCGGTGTGATCTATGCCACCGATATCGACGATCAGATCCTCGCCAGGGCCAAAGAGGGGGTTTATGACCAGAAATCCCTGAAGAAACTGACCGATAACCAGATCCGTCGACACTTCACTGATCTTGGAGATGGAACCTTTGCCGTAAAACCCCATCTCAAGGCGATGATCCGGTTCAGCAAACATGATCTGATGTCCGGGATCCCCATTGCGCGGTACCTGGATCTTGTCACCTGCAGAAATGTCACGATCTACTTCACTGAAGGGCAGAAGAACGACCTAGCCAGAACCTTTCATACAGCCCTAGTGTCAGGGGGCTATTATGTGATGGGGAAGACCGAGTACCTCGGGCGTGAGATCGAGTCACTCTTTGTACCTGTCAACGCTATTCAGAAGATATTTATAAAGGCCCCCTGATCAGGGTAATTTTTTTGGCATTGTCTCAACTGATATTTCATTGAACTGTGAGATCTCTCTCATCATCGCCCTCCGTGCGGCATGCTTCTTCAGTTCGCCTGATAGTGTATAGAAGTTCATCCCTACGACGATGATCACCAGCATCAGGCTTATCCAGAGCATCACTCCCTGTATCGAGAGAAAGACTGCCCACAGCAGCACAACAAATGAGATCAGATAGTAGATGATCCAAGTCCTGATGCCAGGGATCTCCATATCATACTGTTGTATGGATCAGATGATATAAACTCTGGTATATCAGATCATCTCGTTATCGCATATACATCAGGTTTTTTTCCGTTCAAAGACCCGATTGAGTTCATCCGGACGAATGGAAATCCATTTCAGCGAGACTCTGCAATATTATAATCGTGGACAGACGGGACATCCTTACGATTGTAGTGGGAGTGGTGATTGTACTGGTCATCTCGCTGGTGCTCCATCCACCTCAAATCGGGGTTCAACAGGTGAAGGAGACTCCTGTTCCAACCGTAAATATGACCGTTGTCACCTCCAATCAGACCACTATCCCCACCATCCCTCTTCCGATTGTGATAGCAGCTCCGACTGGACAGCAGTCCGATCTCCAACAACTCACGTTCACCAAGACACCCTGGTTGTTCCCGCGATACCAAATGCCCGACAATTTGAATGTTTTTGGTGCATCAGACCCGGCCTGGCGGTTCAATGATACGATCGCCTTCGCCTATCTTTCAGATAAGCGGGGTGGCTTGACCAACAATTTCACTGTCCAATATCCGATCTGGAAGATCAACTGTACGGTCACGGCGGTCACCCATCCAGAACAAGCACAGTTTCAGATGGTACTGGTCGATGCCGATACCGGCACGATTGTCACTGGTATGCAGTTCTCCTATCCCGGTACCATGAGTCGGATTCTGCAGACCTCACGCCATCAGTTCTATCTGATCATCGCCTGTCAGGACGTGGACCATTATTCCCTGACCCTGGAGACTTCTCCAGGGTACCTCTCCTGAAAAAAAAATGATCTTCCTTATGGATATTCGAGAATATTACGTTGTTTCCCGGTTACTCAGAATATTTGGGGTGGTTAGAATATCTACCTATAAATAATATGGTGAGAAAAAATACTCACTTATTGATATCACGACTACCAGCGGATCCTCCCATTCATTGGGGTAGCATTCTGTTTGTGGCATACCTGTTTGAGGATCTTCAGCATCTCTCTCAAGGTTCGATCTGGGTCGTTCCGTGTGATCACTCCCCCTGGGGGTCTGGATCATGGGAGTAGAGGCTGGTGGGTTCTGGTGAATAGAACAAAATAATTTTTTGGAGTGGATCTGAATGATGGATGGAAAGGAGACCCGTTGTGGGGGCAGAGCCGGCTTTTTCGTTGCTCTTGGATGTATCGTGCTGCTGCTTCTGCTGATCGGTCCGGTGACGGCGCAGACGGTGACGGTGGCCGCCAGTGACAGCAGCGCTGCATCCAAAGCAGCTGCTAATTATATCTGTGATGGATATAATGACCAGGTTGAGATCAACGCGGCTTTCAATGCCCTACCTGGTGAAGTCGGGACGGTGCAACTGACAGAGGGCACCTTTCACTGTTCTGATGTGATCTTTCCGACTGCTGGATCTGAGTTGTTGGGGAGTGGGCAGGATAGTACGGTGATCGAGATGCTCAACCCGCTCAACTCCTATATCTCGATCAGTGTCAAATATTCCGGGATCACCCTCCGGGGCTTCACCCTTCGGGGGCAGGGGGCGGTGACGATCCGTGCCAGTCAGGTGATCGTGCAGGATGTGACGGCGACCAGTATCGGCCTTGATGGCAAGCGGTATTCGACCAAGAATGACGGAATGTTCTATCTCTGGGGGGACGGGAGTACCATCGAGGATGTGATCTTCATCAACTGCAAGGCTGTCGACTCGGTGACTCATGGATTCCATCTGAATGCGATCAACCTGCCAAAGGAGACCCGAAATATACGCTTCATCAGTTGTCAGGCCATCCGCTGTGGATTCGGGGTGTCTGGCGGTTCCCCGTCCGAGTGGATCACCGGGTATGATCTGCAGGAGGACAATGATCTCTATGACGTCCAGCTGATCGACTGCCTTGCAGAGGATAACTGGGAGTCCGGGTTCCACTTTGAACCGGGTGAGGACAAGACCCCGCCCACGGTCAAGAAAGGAATCATCATGACCGATTGTGTCAGCAGAGACAATGGCCAGCGGAACCCGCAGCAGTTCCCCTACCATGACACCTTCCTCTCAGGCTACTTTGTCCATTTCAATGCAGTGCTGACCAACTGTATCTCCGAGAACAATAAGAATGCCGGCTACTTTGTCCAGGGTGGGAATAATGTGGTCTTCAACGGCTGTACAGATACCGGTTCGACCTATGGCTGGAAGATTGTGAAAGCCGCTTCCGATATCACTCTGAACAACTGCACGACCAGTGACAATCTGTTCTGGGGACTCTGGTCGGCCTTTGCAGATCATATCGTGTTGAATCATTTCTCACAGAATAATATCGGCGGTAACCTGAATTACCAGTCGATGCTCGGATGGTATTATGATGAGGAAGCCTACCAGTACCCGGTCACCGATTCGTCCTTCAATATCACGGCCTATGGGAACAACACCTCCCTGCCGATCATCAATCAGGAGGGGCAGGGTAACACCTATTCGCTCAGTTGGGGTTCGAATGATTCACGGAATGTCACCCCGACGGTGAACGTCACGCCGACCCAGCCAGCGACTCATTCCCCGGTGGCTCAGTTCCAGGCGACCCCTCTCACCGGGTCGGCACCGCTCTCTGTCTCATTCACGGATCTCTCCACCGGGTCGCCTGCGAACTGGTCCTGGAACTTTGGGGACGGCAGTACCTCAACCCTCCAGAACCCCCAGCACCAGTATCTGGAAGACGGGATAGAGACGGTCACGCTGACCGTTTCAAATTCATTCGGCTCAAGTAATACCACAAAGATTATCACGGTTGGTGAAGGGGTCTATGCCGGGTTCACGGCCACCCCACGAACGATCACCGCCGGTCAGACCATCCAGTTCACCGATCACTCGTCTGGTGCCCCCTCGGGGTGGATCTGGAACTTTGGTGACGGTAGTGTCTCCGCCTCCCAGAATCCACAGCATCTGTACGGGGTCACTGGTGTCTATTCGGTCCAGCTGACCGCTTCCTTCCCTGGGAGCAGCGATCATGAGACCAAGACCGATTATATCGTTGCCGACCCTGATTTCAGTGTAGACGCCACCACCGGTATTGCGCCGACGACCATCAGGTTCACCGATACCACGCCGAATGGTCAAACGGCCTGGCAGTGGGACTTTGGTGATGGAACGACCTCAAAGGAGGAGAATCCAGTGCATCTCTACCAGAATGGGGGCAACTATACGGTCACCCTGACCGCCACAAGCCCGTATGGCACCACGTCCGTCACGAAGGACGCGTACATCCATCTCGCAGGAAAACCGGTTGCAGCCTTCACGTCCACACCGCAGGTCGGTACCGTGCCGTTTGACGTCTCCTTCACCGACATGTCGACCGGTGGAACAGCGGTCGGGTATTACTGGCAGTTTGGTGATGGAAACTTCTCGACGCTGCAGAACCCGGTCCATACATATACCCATGAAGGGGTCTACACCGTCCAGATGATCGTCTTCAACCAGTATGGGGTATCGAACACTTCGAAGATTGCCTGTGTGGTTGCAAACCTTCCGTCCCCGATCGCGGACTTCTCTGCGGGATCAACGGAGGGAACCGCTCCATTCCAGGTCCAGTTCTCGGACCGCTCGTTGAACCAGCCGTCCAACTGGTTCTGGCAGTTCGGTGACGGTGCGACCTCGACAGCACAGAATCCTGTGCATAATTACACAACCGCCGGCACCTATACGGTGAGCCTGATGGTCAGAAACAGCGGAGGTGTGATGACCGTCACCAAAACGAATTATATTACGGTTACATCACCGGTGGTCAGTGGTGTGGTCCGTGTCTATGGACAGACTGCGATGCCGACAGACCCCAATCACGACGGGCTGTATGAGGATCTGAACGGGAACGGGGTGATCGACTTCAACGACGTGGTCCTCTTCTTCAACCAGATGGACTGGATCGCGGAAAATGAACCGCTTGCAGCGTTTGATTTCAACCATAACGGACAGATTGACTTCAACGATATCGTCCAGCTCTTCAACATGCTTTGAACCCTCCCTTTTTTGGGCCTCTCCCGATCAGATCGTTGATAAGCATCCACGTCGATGATCGGAGTGTGATGGACCTATGACCCGGGATATTACCTTTCGATCCTTGACCCGTTCAGAGGTCGCGACTGCACTGGACTGGGCTGCTGTTGAGGGGTGGAACCCGGGGCTGCATGATGCAGAGATCTTTTATCAGACCGATCCCACCGGGTTTTATGGTGCAGAGATCGATGGCGAACTCGTCGGTACCTTCTCTATCGTACACTACTCCGACGACTTTGCATTTGGTGGCCTCTATATCCTCAACCCGAAAGAGCGTGGTCAGGGTTTTGGACTGCAGATGCAACAGCATGCCCTGGACCTTGCCGGATCCCTGAACCTTGGGATCGACGGAGTCTTTGCGATGCAGGAGCGGTACCGGCAGGTTGGATTTATCTATGCATATAGAAATTTCAGGTATGCCGGGACAGGGGGTGGATCGACACCTCCTGGCCTGGTTCCCATCGACCAGATCTCCTTTGACGAGATTGCGGCATATGATACCGCCCACTTCCCGGCCCCCCGCCCCCGGTTCCTGAAACCGTTTCTCTCGCAGCAGGATGCGGCTGCACTGGCATCAGTCGATGAGGATGGAATACGGGGATATGGGGTTATCAGGCAGTGCAGAGTCGGGCATAAGATCGGTCCGCTCTTTGCGGATTCCGCTGAAGTGGCCGAAGCCCTCTTCTGCGGACTTGCGGCCTCGGTGCCGGGTGAAGAGATCTTCCTCGATATCCCTGAACCGAACAGCAAGGCTGTCGACCTTGCCTCATCCCACCAGATGATTCAGGTTTTTGGCACGGCGCGCATGTACACACGGTTCATTCCTGACCTGCCACTCGATGAGATCTTTGGTGTTTCGACGTTTGAACTGGGGTAACAACCTTTATTCTTAGTGTTTTACACCCCGTTCCCGAAGTTCCTCAGATTTTCGCTCTGAACAGGTTTCACATCTGAACTCGGGCTCACGGTCCTCTGAACGGTCATAGGAGCCGGTCTTCACCAGTCTGTATCCACGGGCTATCGTTCCGCAGTCCACACATCTGATATTGTCCCTCACTTCCCACTGTGCCTCGAGGGTGCGGGAGGTGAAGATGAACCGGTCGACCCAGAAGAAGATCAGTCCGCCGATCAGGTTCGCGATGATGGTCGCGACAAGGGCGCTCATCGATGAGAGGACCATCAGGACACCTGCTAGAATGGGAGTGCTCAACTGCCACCGGATCAGGTACAGTCCGTACCGTTTCAGATTTACCTCCATAGGATACAGCATACTCCAGACTGCAATTTAAAGTCTGGGTCTATATTAAAAAAGGATCTTTTCTTCTTTCAGTGCCCCTCGATCTATTCCAGGATCATTTATCACCTGGTTGATGCCGCCCCCTTCTCCACGGTATTGAGCGCTGTCGACTGGTTGCCTGAGAGGTCTGTGGTGAGGAAATCTCCTGTGGTCGGGAGATCCATGGTGAATCCAGATATTTCTTCAAGTGAGAAGGTGGCCTGGTCAATTGAAATGTCGAGGATATGACCGCCACTCTTCCGATCAGCACTGATGAAGTGGAGGTGATATCCCGGGACTGTTATTCCCTGTACAAATGACGGGGACCAGACCCCCACGACCGTGCCGCTCACATTGGAGAGGGTATACACCTTCTGCTCTTTTGAAGCATCTTCCAGTTTTGGGTAGGGTATCTGTTGAGCGGGTATGGCCCTGACCTTCACGGTCGGGAAGGTGCCGTCGATTCGGATCATGGAGAAGTGGTTCTTCCCGGGTAGGAATGCATCAAGGGCCGAGGTCAGGGATGAGATATTGTCGGATCTGGTGAGGGGATATGATCGGTCTGGTTTAAAGAAAGTGACCTCTGCGAATGGTGATGTATTTGCTGGAGCAGCCTGAGATACCGTTCCGTCAGCTCTGGCCTGGTAGACCGTTCCATCCAGCACAATCATCTCTCCATCTAGGTGATCGAAGGTTCCGATACCAAAATCTCCATGAGTGGTCAGGTTCTGCATTGTCACTCCTCCTCCATAGAGCCCCAACATCAGTGCATCGATCGTTGAGTATTGGTACAGGGTGTCTGTCGGAGAGGAAGGTCCTGAGGTCCCCTTGTGGAGGTTTAAACCAATCAGCAGGACCACGCCTACAATGATCAGGACAATAATCAACTTCATTCCAGGACGTTTCAGGAATTGCATGCCCATCCTTCGTTCTGGAACGAAATAGACATTCCTGTTTCATTTCATTCCGGATGTCCATCTCCCAATTTTATCATCCTGATCGATACTACCTGGAATAAATCTCAATCAAAACAAAAGGATAAGGTTCTATTACCATAAATGGCCATAGAAATGCAGGGTGATGGTTCTGGCTGAACATCGACATAACAGGTATGGGTTCTTCATCCCTGGTGGGATCCTGATTGGACTTGGAACAGGAATGATCTTTGGACGAGCTGACATAGGCGTGCTGATCGGCCTTGGTGCCGGCTTTATATTCAGTGGTGTATTCCGTGAATGGGGAAGGAAGAATGAGGAGAATTATCCAGTCTCTTCGGCTACATCGTCATATCTGATGATGCTGATCGGCGTCCTGTTCCTGATCTATGGTATGGGGCTTCTCTGGTTCCCGGCGATGATCTATCCGTATCTGAGTGCCATTCTCGTAATATTCCTCGGGTTCTGGCTGGTCATCAATGGGCTGCGGAGATAGGATCTCCATTCTTTTTTATCGTCTCCTCTTTTCGCTGACTTGGAAGACCTGCTTCCTCTGATGCCATCATGAGGTGATCGCTTCGAGCAGGTCTTTTTGCGTGATCGGGTGCTGGTCTGGCTGAACGCCTTTTTTCTGGCAATAGGCTCGGTATAACGCCACCACCTGGGGTTCTATCAGTGAAGCTTCGGCCAACAGGGGCTGATTGTAGAAAATCTCCTCCGCAGACCCCTCTGCGACCACCGACCCTGCCTTGACAATGCAGATCCTGTCTGCGATTCTGGCTGCCAGATCGAGATCATGGGTTGAGATCACAATACTGATGTTGAACTGGTCGCGTAACTCACAGATGATCTTCTCTACGATCGCGGCATGGGACGGGTCAAGATCTGACATCGGTTCGTCCATAGCGATCACTGCCGGTTTCATGGCCAGCACCCCTGCGATGGCGGCCAGCCGCTTCTGTCCACCACTCAGATAAGCCGGTATCTTCTCTGCAAGGTCCAGGGCCCCAACTGCGGACAGCGCTTGTGTAGCCTCGATGCGCGCATCTTCGGGAGATAGTCCAAGGTTCAACGGCCCAAACATCACATCATCGAGAACCGTCGGAGCAAAGAGTTGGTCCTCTGCACGCTGGAAGACGAGTCCGACTGTCTTCCAGAGGGACTTCTTCATCTCCTGCGTGACCTCTTCTCCCCGGATCTGAACCCTCCCTTCGGCAGGTTCGAGCAGCCCATTCAGGTGTTCGATAAGGGTCGACTTTCCAGCACCGTTAGCTCCACAGAGTGCGACGATCTCATGCTGGTAAACGCGAAAACACATCTGGTGAATACCCACAGACCCGTCTGGATAGATATGGCTGACACAATCGATATGGACAAGTTCAGACCCATGTTCCGATTTGTTTTGAATGCAGCAGTGCTGCTGTTGCTGTTTTTCCATGTATGATCATCTCAACGGGATCGGTCTGATCCCAAAAGGGAGAGATCCGCCTGCAAAGGTTCCAACCAGCAGATCGTCAGGTCTGCTGATTCCCTGAAATGGGGTGGCAATATTGTAGATTCTGATTTCAGAGTATAACACGTTCTGCATATATTGTTCTTCCATCCCGATCTTGTGTACCTCCTGATATTGCGAGGGATCTTCACCTTTTTTATTTCTTCAGTACTGGAGTTCACCACCTCATTAATATATTGAAGTGACAGGATCAATACCGAAAGTTCTCTCATTGAGAGGAAATCAAACTACCATCCTCTTAAGGAAGGTGGGGTTGTTCGTCTGTTATTATCAGTTTATCGATTGCAGGGGATACAGATCTCATCTGCTTTATCCCACATCGGGTCGACAATCGCCAGAAACTCCAGGTCTTTTTCTCCCGTGTTGCTGATGAACTGGACCGATCCTGCCGGGATGACCACTGCCTGTCCAGCATCTATGGAATCAGCCTGTTCGTCGATATGCATCAGTCCCTGCCCTCTGATCATATAATAGACCTCAGCACTGTTCTTCAGGAGACGAGGTAGTGTCGACTCACCCTTTAATACAAATACATGGGCAAGCCTGTATCTGATCTTTATGTCATCCTGAGTCTTTCCGGGGTGGATCAGTTCACAAAGGAGTGAGTTGTCCATTACCCGAATATATGGGGAGGTAGCGGTATCATAGATCAACAGGGGAGTATCTGGTACCTGTTTGTAGTCTCCTGTAAAAAATCTCCCTCATCAAAAAGAGGTTCCTTTGATTGTCAGGAGCAAAAACTTTAAGCGCTGGATAGTTGCATTAGGTAACAATTAAACATCTGGATCTGCATTGTTTGAATAATTGTTATAAAATGCAGTATCTATTACAGTATCTGCTTTGATTGCTGTTTCGGGACAGTTGGATTCTTCACGCTCTGTGCCTTGTCAGAGAAACATGTTTCCCACCTGCAGGGTGGTCCAGGAATCGTGATCAGATCAGGTGATGAGTGGTGGGGTAAACGGACCTATTGAGGGTGATGAAGGGGATGAACAGGGGTTTCGGCAGATGGTATAACTGGATTCTCGGGTGTATGATCATACTCCTGCTGCTGGTTATGGTGATGGGGGGTGCCTCTGCTCAGGAGGTATATGCAGGGGTAGGGATATCTGGGGTTTCGAATAACTCTTCTTCTGCGGTGCAATTACCGGTCATGCATCAGAATGATTCCACGCTGAAGCATCAGATCGATCAGTATGAGACTGCGCCAACTGTCTCTCTTGACACTGCAGGGGTGCTGAAAGCTCGCTTAGGCCTTAGCAGATCTCAGAATCTCCTCCCCTATCTTGATTATAATGCTATCCAGAGGGATCAGAACCCGACGGGGAACTGCTGGGTCTGGGTTGGTACCGGCTTGATGGAGATCACTCATCAGGTAGAGGATGCAATCAGGGATCCCCTGTCCATTCAGTACTTTGATTCCACCTATCATGGTGGGGCAGGATTGACCTGGGCCGGGAATGGGGGAACCCTGGCTGACTTTGTCAATTTTTATCAGCAACAGAAGATAGCAGTTCCTGCATCCAATACCAACGCTTCGTTCAAGGACAATACCTACTGGTGTAATGATAACAACCAGGCCTGGGTAAAGGCATCGGATATCGCAACAGATCCTCACTACTCGATCGCTTCGATCCAGGAGCAGAAGATCCCTACCCGGAGTATCGGAACAGAGGCTGCCATTGCAAATATCAAGACTGTTCTGGACAGTAACAAAGGAGTCTATTTCGCATTTCGGCTTCCGAACGAACAGGCATGGAATGACTTCAACAAATTCTGGCTTGAAGGGAACCAGTCAGCGGTCTGGAACCCCGATCTCTATGATGGTAATCCCTGGGAATCCTGGAGCGGAGGGAGCCATGCAGTCCTCTGTGTTGGGTACCAGGATACTGATCCTGCAAACAGGTACTGGATCATGCTCAACTCCTGGGGGAATGCGTTTGGGAATCGGCCGAGCGGCCTCTTCCGGGTGAAGATGGATATCGATTATGATGCCATGTTCACCTCCTCGATGTCGATCCCTGCAACTGAGTGGGAGACGATCGATATGAATTATTCACCCTCCCCACAGTCAACATCGATCGAGAAACCCTATACCACCCATACAGTCCCCTGCAGGGTTGAAGCAGAGGATTATGATTATGGAGGGGAGAACATCTCGTATTATGATACGACCAGTGGAAATTCGGGAAAAGTATACCGGAATGATGATGTCGATATCGAACAGACCACGCAGGCTGGAGGCTTCGATGTCGGCTGGGTCCGGAATGGCGAGTGGCTGCAGTACACACTCGACGTTCCCGAGGCCGGCGATTATGAGATGAGGATTCGATCCTCCTCACCGGGTGCAGGTGACCAGATTGTTGTCAGCGTCGATGGCATTGATGCTGGAACCCTGATCATTCCACAGACCGATTCCTTTGATAATTACACCAACGTATCCCTCCCGGTTAAGTTTTCAGCCGGGAGGCATCTGGTCAGGCTTACCTTCGCAGGTGATCGTCAGAACATCGATTACTTCGAGATCAATCCAGCCATTCCTGCTGAGCAGGGAGTGATCGATGGGAAAATATCTCTTGGGTCCACTCCATCGGGTGCAACGGTCTTCCTGGATAACGTGCTGGCCGGTATGACCCCGCTGACCATACCTTCCCTGCGCCCAGGCAGTCACCATCTGGACATTGCCAAGAGTGGATACCAGACACAACAACTGACAACTGTGATAAAGTCCGGGGAGACTCAGCAGATGAATGTTACCCTGTTAAGGAGTTATCCAGCCCCGTATGTGAACCATACCTTACCGGCTCTGATCGAGGCGGAGGACTATAATCTTGGTGGTGAGGGGATCGCCTATCATGACACGACGGCATGGAATGAAGGATCGGTTTATAGAAATGACGGTGTCGATATCGAACAGATTCATCCAACTGGCGGCTATAAAGTCTGCTGGATCAGGGATGGTGAGTGGCTCACGTATACGGTCACGATCCCTCAGGCAGGAAATTACACTGTCATATTTACTGGCTGTTCGATAACCCCGGAATCATCATGCACCCTCTCAATCGATGATACCACATTGACGACGGTCTCATTACCAGATACCGGATCCTCTGATCGCTTTGGAACAGTTCAGCGGATGGTGAGTCTGCCTGCAGGTGTTCACCTGCTGAAACTCTCATTTATTGGACGACAGGACGTTGACAATCTTCAGTTTGTGGCTGCAGGTCTACAGCCCCAGGTCTCTTCAACAACCGTGGCTACACCCGCCCCGATTTTGGAGACGCCTACGGTCTCTCCATCAGAGACATTCATCGTCAGACCGACTCCATCGGTAACCTTCGGCCAGTTCCAGTCACTTCCCGGTCAGATCCAGGCAGAGGATTTCGACACCGGTGGCGAGATGGTGGCATACCATGACACGACCTCAGAAAACCTGGGGGAATCGTACCGTGACGAGGGAGTGGATATCATTTTTAACCCAGTGGATGGGAGTAATAGTGTTACTGACATAGAACCCGGGGAATGGATCAGATATCCGGTTAATATCACGGAGAGTGGGGTCTATAATGCCAGCTTCAGAGTCGCGGCAAATGTGTCGGGTTCAACCGTTGATATTCTGATCGATGATTCCAATCTGAGTGCGGTTCAGGTGCCGGATACCGGATCTCTCTCTTCATTCACCTGGATAACCAGGCAGATCTGGCTTCCGGCAGGTCAACATATGCTCAGGTTAAAATTCAGTGGTCCGCTCTCGATCGATACAATGAAATTTACTCCGTGAAGATGGTCTGAAATTTAGACAGATCCTGTTTGCCTGGGTAAATTCAGTATCTGCTCACTGTGAAGAATCAGGTTTTCTTTTTCGAAAACTGCCGTTGGGGAGTGTTATTTCAAATCTGACCCCCTCGTTTTCCTTGCCGGTCTCGCGGATTTTAATACCGGTCATCCCGAGGATCTCTCTGATCAAAAAGAGTCCAAGGCCTGTATTCTTTCCAAAACCATGGGAAAATATCAACTCTTTCTGCTTCTCCTGGACTCCACAGCCGTTATCTTCGTAGACTATCATCATTCCCTGCTCACATGGTAAGGCGCTGATGTTGATCTCGGTCACATGATGACCATGCCTGATAGAATTTTCAACGAGGTTGTAGAAAACTCGGTCGAGGAGGGGGTCTGAATAAACCTCAAGGTCTCCAAGGGCGAGTGTGAATGAGAGATCATTGATATCGATCTGGGCGATACCTCTCATCAGACTCTCCCGTACGTTCATGAAACCTGGTCGTTTCGTCCCCATCTCCTGGTAATCCCTGGTGAACTCAAGTTGTTCTCTGATGTTCTGACATCCGAGATCAGCCTGAGTCAGCGGTATGAGAACTGCGGGAGGGGGGGAATTGTCCTGGGCGAGCATAATATATCCCTGAATGGCGGTCAGCTGGTTCAGCATATCATGGCGGGAGATCCGGGCCAGCAGGGTCATCTTCCGGTTTGCAAGTTCCAGGGCCGATTCGGCCAGTTTCTGTTCGGTGATGTCACGTCCAACAGATTGATACTCAAGCACGTTTCCAGCTTTGTCAAAGATGGCGCGATCGCTCCATTGCTGCCAGCGTACCTCCCCTGATGACATCACACATCGGTTTGCGATAGTTCCGACTGGATGCTCCGGGGTGAGTGATTTAAAAAAGTCCTGAACCCGATGGATATCATCTTTATACAGAACAGGAGTGAATGTTTGGCCGATAATCTGATCATAGGTCCTGTTGAAGTAAGTACAGTATGCTTCGTTGACGAATGTGAAGGTACAGTCTGGGAGAAACCTGCAGATGAACTCGGTCTGATCATTGATCATCGCCCGATACCAGTTTTCACGTTCAAGGAGTGCTTCCTGTGCCATCTTCTGCTCTGTGATATCGATCAATGAGGCGACACTCCTGCTGGTTCGGGGTATCATCCCAACAGTGAGGATCACCGTCCTGACCTCGCCATTGGATGAGATGAACCGAGCTTCATAGGCCCATGGGGTGTTGTGCCCGTTTTTTCTTCTCAGGTCGTGATATTGCTCCATCTTCATCCGATCGTCACTATCAAAAAATTCTGTCCACTTTTTTTTCCCTTCAATCTCTTTTTTTGTCTGGCCACTGAGGGATGAGAATCCAGTATTCACCAGTGCAATGGTCTTGTCTTCTTCGATGAAGAGCATCGCGGTGCCACTGTATTCAAAGATGATCCGGTACTGGTCCTCCATCTCCCAAGCATGTATCTCTGTCCTCCTCTGCTCTTCCTCCCTCCTGAGTGCACAGATCCCGAAGCTGAGATCTGCCGCCAGTTGTGTCAGCAGGGCAACCTCTTCCTGATCGAATGCATCCGGTTGATCCGAGTAGATCTTCAGGACGCCCAGTTTCACCTCTCCCGAATGGAGCGGAACTGAAATTGAGGCTGCAAATCCCTTCAATAACGCATTTTTATTCAGAACTGTCTCATTATTTCCAGGTAGTTTTCGTGATACTGCCGGTTTGACTGTATTGAGTGAGGTCACGGTATCCTGGGTTAGGGGAATGGATTCCTTCCCTTCAGATCTATAGATGTCAAGGTACCCGCCGTCATCTCCGGCCCAACTGACCATCTGGAGGGGGAGTCCTTCCTCCTTCTGGTAACCGACCCAGGTGAACTGGTAACTCCCCTCTTCAATGATCACCCTGCAGATCGTCTCAAGGAGCTGCTTCTCTTCGGTTGCTCTGACAAGTTCTGCGTTGCATGCGCTGATCATCTGAAGGGCACGGTTCAGTCGTGCAAGTCTCTCATCGGCCCGGTTCTGTTCCACAGCCCGGTTTAGCATGTTTGAAAGGTCGGCGAATTGTGCATGGGGTGAACCTCCTTTCTGAAGATAAAAATTTGCACCATTATTCAGCGCTTCTATCACCACATCTTCGCGTCCTTTTCCGGTAAAGAGAATAAAGGGGAGTTTGTTGTATCTCTTCCTGATTTCAATCAGAAGTTCGATCCCATTCATTTCAGGCATCTGGTAGTCGGAGATGACTGCATCGTAATGACGGGCTGCAAGCATTTCAAGTGCCAGTTCTGGTTCCTGAATGGTCTCCACATTTAATTCACCCAGCCGCTCAAGGAAAACCTTCCCCAGTGACAATAGGGCTGGCTCGTCATCGACATAGAGGAGTGTGATCATGTAAGATCTGTCAAAAAGAGTATGGTATATTCATCTATGGTACTCACGGTGAAGCGCCTTTTTATCTATCTACTATTATTTCAGATTCTTTTTACTTGAATATGTCTATTTTATCAAGGATGAATCGGGGGAGATACCGATTGCTGTGTGTCAAAGATCATAAAAAAAAGAAAAAGAAAATCTCCTTATCAATTGAATGATATCTGTTCTGTGGTCTTCATCGTCGGTCGACGAATCTTCGCGGTCTTCCTTTCAGAGCGGCGAGTTCTAGACCTCCGGGAGAAGTGAAATTGAAGAGAATCGAGACCTGCAGGTCATCCACGGCTTCTCTGAGGGTGGTTCTTCTGGAGAGGAGGGTTGCAAGAAACCGCTCCTCAACCCCTCTCTTATCTGCGGTGACCGGGTCTCTGCATTCCATGCTCACGCGCAACATAGTCTCTTCCTGGTCGCCGCCCCCGTAGAGAAATGCTTCATACTCCCCGGTCAGGTCCTGCATATTTTCTGGGTGAAAGACCGCCTGTTCGATATCCACTCTGTTCAGCCAGGTCCCGCCGATCCATTTCGTCTCTGCCTCGCGCATTGGAGGTTCTATTCTGATATGGGTCCGTCCGCAGACACACTGGCCCTGTGACCGGATGATCGTGGTATCTTCAGTGTCATAGTTGATCAGGAGGGTACCGGTCTTTCCATCGACCGGGAGCAGATTGGTCAGAACAATTCTCCCACGGTCTCCATCATCGACAAATTTCTGCATCGCAGGGTCGTACAGGTCCAGATGGACCAGATCTTCAGGGACATGCAGCCCGGTCTGCTCCTTGCACTCCCCGCACATCGTCCCTTCGGTGCTGCCATAGGTGTTATAGATCGGACATCCCCAGAGCGTAGAAACATACTGTCGCGCCTCGTCAGCGAACCCTTCTCCACCGACGATCAATTTCTTTATCCCAGTTTCTTCGGGTTTGAGTCCTTCATTTTTCATCCGTTCTGCAAGGTGGAGGAGTTTGAAGACCGAACCGATGATCACGGTGGGTTGATAACTTTTTATCACCCTGGTCGGGAACGTGCAACTTCCTTCCGGGATCACCGTGAACTTCAAGCGATGTGCGGCCAAGGTCATGGTATTTGCACCGACGTTCATGCCATATGATGCACAGACCACGACTCGATCCCCGGGACCAATACCCTGAGAGACAAAGGTCCTGGCATACTTCTCTGCATATCGCTGCCAGTCCTGCCAGGTCAGGAAGAGCGATTTCGGAATGCCGGTGGTTCCGCTGGTCTCATGGATCGTGAAGACCTGTTCGAGAGGTACGCTTTTGAATTCAAATTTCTGGGTCACTGGTGGCTGATGTTCCCTGATCGTTACCCCTGATATGATCGGCAGGTCGAGCAGGTCTTCATGCGTGGTGATCTCCTCTGGGTTTATCCGGTGCTCCTTAAACCAGTGATGATAAAACGGTGAGTGCTCGTCGGCATAGGCTATCGTATATCTGACCCGTTCGTCTATTAATGCGTCTAATTCAGTTCGATCCATCGTTTCAACCGGTTTATTGAAGAACTCAAGCCCTGCCATGATCCCTGATACGGTTCTGATATGATAAAAAAAGGTGCACTGCCCTTTGCACCCGGTTTTCGGGATAATTCCGATACGTTTTTAATCAACTACACCATATCTTGTAAAGCACTTAGTGCGGTAATGCGCCGATAGTGTAGTGGTTATCACTAGGCGTTGCCAACGCCTAAACCCGGGTTCGAGTCCCGGTCGGCGCATTCGTTTTTCATAATTCTCTTTGAGAATATTCTATAACTACCAGCGATGGTTCTGTTCCTATCCACTCAATTTTTCCAATAGATACCTCATGTGTCCTTTCGTTATTGTATGTTACAGCAGGTGACCCTATTCAAAAAAGGACCGGGCTCTGAAATAAAAACGAGTTTCCTGGTCAGAGTGAGAGTTGCTGCTGACAACTGGAGCAGAGCATCTTCTTCTTTCGATCCAGTTCGTCGAGGGTATCGGGTTTGAACATGCAGCACTCTGGGTTGGAACAGTGTTCAAGACCGAGCAGGTGCCCCACCTCGTGCGCCCCCTCCTTGGCGATCCGATCGATCAGGTCGTCATCGTTCTCAGAGCGTCCATAATACCCGTTCCCAAGGCGCGCTGTTGAGACGACAGCCACCCCGTTGTTCGGGCGTGCTAGACCAAAGACAAAGTCATATCCTGGAATGTAGAGATCGCCGGCGATCACCAGCAGCATCAGATCTGATATTGCTGCGCAGGTCCGTATGGTGTCGATACAGGTCAACAGTTGCTGGGCATTGTACTGGCGCCGACTGGGATCATATCCCTTCAACAGTAGTCCTCCTTCGATCACGATCTCCGCGGGCATCTGAAGGATCATCGAGATACACCGCTGCACTGGCGCCTGAATTCCTGCAGGGGCTCGCTCATCCCAAAATATTTTGACACCCATCAGTATATCTCTAAAGATGGAGGGGTATAAACATATTGAGCATCTGATAGGCACCTACCTTGGCGCCCGGTATAAGGATGTGGTCGAGGTCGGGATCGGACAGAACACGGTCGCGGCAGAGGTAATCCGCGACGCCGACGTCCGGGTCCGTTGCACCGATGTACACCCACTCGATCCGCCGGCAGGGATAGATTTTACGCTGGATGATATCTTCGGACCGGATCTCTCCTTCTACTGGGGTGCTGATCTGATCTATGCAATCAGACCCGGGGTTGAGATGATCCCGTCCCTGATTGCGCTGGCCACAGAACTGGACGCAGATCTTGTCGTTTATCACCTTGGAGATGAAGTGTACCTGGATGGAGGGGTTACGATCGATTGTGGTGTGCGCCTTCATCAATATCGGGTATCTTCAGAACAGAGTGGCCTGATGGACTGAGACCTTCCGCTCTTCAGGTCCCTTCTCCTCCAGTGTATCCATCCGTTTTTTGGTCTTTTTCTCCTTCTTCTCACGCCCTTTCTGTTCTTTCTGCTGCTCTTTCAGAACGGTGGTGACGATTCCTGTCGATAGGGTCTTGTCATGGAGAAAGAAATTCAACTGGTCGGCATCCAGAGCCAGTTCTCTGACATAGCGCTCTGGTTGCTGTTCCACCAACGGCCCCATCTGGTCCAGGTACCACTCCCGCAGGGTCTGCTCTGATACATGGAGCAGTATCGAGAATTTTTTCATCAGGTTCTGACGGATCCCTTTCTGCCTCTTGGCGGTGCTCATCCGTTTCCATCGCTGGGGGGACTGGATCCGCGCGTGGATCCCTCTCCCATCCGCGGCAGCTGCGGTTCCAATGAGCATCAATGCGGATGCATACCGCCAGAGGGTGTAGTGTTGTCGACGGTAGGTGTCCCCGATGAAGAGGTCTGCATCTGCAAGGGACCGGTAAGCAGCGGCGATCGAACGCTGATCCGGGAGGTGCTCTAGGTTCGCCTCCAACCATTGGAGGATCGCATCAGGCTTGTCATCGACGGCATAAGACTGTTGCAATAACCGACGGTCCGGCTGCCCTGAGAAGACAGCCGTGATCAGATCGAAGATCGTTGACCGTTCGTCCTTCTGGGAGGTATGTATCGACGCGCTGTCGAGATGATCCCTCCCAATGGCGGTAGCGTATAGGGCGTTTACCGCAGCCCGAAGATCACCACGGGTGCTGCCTGCGATCTCGTGGAGTGCCTCATCAGCACAGATGATCCCCTCAGATGCACAGATGAACCTGAGCCTTGGCACAATCGAGCGCGCCTGCAAGGCTTTGAACTGAACCAGTTCACACCTGGTTTTGATCTCCCCGGGAAGGGCGTAGATGTCGTTTGCTATCAGGATCAATGGCTGATAGGACTGTCGGATCAGATCGACGATCGCCCGCGCCCCCCCGCGGTCGGCGGTCCCCTGTAGGTTATCCGCTTCATCGAGGAGGATCAGTTTGTGCGCAGCTCCAGTCAAACTCCCCGAGGTGCTGCCCTGCCCTGCAATCCGGTCGATTGCCCCTTTTGTCCGCTGATCACTGGCATTCAACTCGATCATCTCCCAGTCCATGTCATTGGCCAGCGCGTAAGCACTCGAGGTCTTTCCGGTACCTGGCTTTCCATACAACAGCAGCGGTTTACTTTTTTTCGACCAGGAAGCAGCCCAATCAACCATCTGCCGTATTGCTGGGGCATTTCCGGTCAGATCCCGGATATGTTCGGGGCGGTACTTCTCTGTCCAGTCCATATCCATACTTCGTTCGATAATCAAATTAATTATGTCTGATGAGACAACATACCATAAGAGAATCAAGGATGTTGGTACTATCGTGGTAATTTCCCATTCCACAGCGAAGATCGCAGAAGCCGTCAGAGAATACGAGGGTGTGAAGCGGAAGCATGATATCGGAGGGATGGTCAGGGCTTTCCAAATCGATGCACCGCAGGTCGTAGCATCGTTTGGTGAGGATGCAGCCGTGATCAAACAGGATCAGAACGCCCTGCTTCTGGCAGCTGATGGAATCTGGAGCAGGTTGATGGAGGTCGACCCGTACTGGTCGGGGTACTGTGCTGTGCTGGTGAACATCCATGATATCGCAGCGATGGGGGGGAGACCCCTCGCGATGGTGGATGTCTTCTCGATCGCTGACCGTACGATCTGCGATCAGGTGATCCGGGGGATGCGGGACGCGTCCCTTCAGTTTGGTGTCCCGATCGTTGGCGGTCATCTTCATCCGGATACACCGTATAGTGTGATCGATCTCTCGATCCTCGGGATCGCGCGACTCGACTCGGTGATATACAGTCACACGGCAGCGCCTGGCGATCATGTGATCGTGGCGATCGACCTCGACGGGCGTGTTCATCCCTCCTGCGCGCTGAACTGGGATTCTGTGACGATGAAGACGGGGGCCTATGTCAGGGCGCAGATCAGCCTGCTCCAGGAACTGGCTGAGGCTCATCTGGTGACCGCTGGTAAGGACATCTCGAACCCTGGAGTTATCGGCTCGCTCGGGATGATGCTTGAGGTGAGTGGGATGGGTGCTGAGATCCGTGTAGATGCGATTCCCCGCCCCGACCTTGAGAAGTTCAACCTCTCATTTGAGCACTGGGTGCGGATGTACCCTGGGATGGGATTTGTGCTGACTGCACGGCCTGAACATATTGAGGAGGTATGCAGGCGTTTCTCGGCAGTTGGAATGACTGCCTGTGTGATCGGTGAGGTCAATGCGAGCAGTTCTCTCACTCTGACAGGAGCTGATGAGACGGTCACAGTCTTTGATTTTGCAGCCGATGGGATCATGCGGCTGACTTCTCAGTAGGTGTGCCATTGATCATTGGGATTGGGGTAGCCCTGGATCAACAGAAGGTGATTGCCAGCATTGCGGCATTGAATGGTGTCGCGGAGGTGATCTGTTACACATCAACAGATCTTCCGCCATCCCCGCTCTATCGTGTGGTACGATCAGACTCACCTGAGTGTGCCCTGATCAGCGATCTCAGGGACGGTGTTATCGATGCTGCAGTCAGGGGCTCTCTTCCAGCCAATGCCACGCTCGGTCTTCTCCGAAACATGATGCAGGTCGAACATCTGGAGCGGATTGCACTTCTTGAGACTGTCTCCGGTCAGAAGTTTCTGCTCGCCCCGGTTGGGGTTGACGAGGGATGGACGATTGCACAACGGGTGTCTCTCGTGGAAAAGGCCAGGAAAATTGCAGGACGATTTGGCCTCTCCTCTGAAGTGGCGGTTCTCTCTGGTGGTCGGTACGGCGATGTGGGGCGGCATTCGATCGTCGACCAGAGCCTCGCAGCAGGGGAACTGGTGGCAAAAGTGGCAGGTGCTATCCATTATGAGATCAGGATTGAGGATGCCGTTGAGTCCTGTGGTGTGGTGATCGCTCCTGATGGCATCGCTGGAAATCTGATCTTTCGGACGCTTACCTTCCTTGGAGGAGGAAAAGGGCATGGTGCGCCGGTGGTAAATATCGATAAAATTTTCATTGATACTTCGCGCGCCTCTCCAGATTATACCAATGCGCTATTGCTTGCCGTATCGATGTTTGATTGGTAAATCTGCGAAATTTGATGGTCTATTGCAGATCTAGATGTAATATGCCCATATTTTTGCATATGCACTCTTTTCTGTCATTATACCCGGTGAGAACGGAGGAGTTACTCCCAAAAGGGGATCGGAGGATGAATTACTGGATTCAACTCGAAAAGTTTAAATATTAATTGATTGATTTCTCTTTGAGGTTGAGAAGTATCATGGCAGATTTACCAATTGCAGCAGTTGTACGTATTGCTAAGAAGAGCGGTGCAGAACGTGTCGGTAGCGACGCAGCAGGCGCGATTGTTGCCAAGGCAGAGGCATACATTGCAAACCTGACCAAGGAAGCAAACAGGCTCGCTCAGCACGCAGGCAGGAAGACGATCAAGGAAGAGGATGTTGAACTCGCGGCAAAGTCCGCGTAAATCCAATTCCTCTTTTATATCACTCACACGATGGATAGTGAGCGTTGTTATTTGGTACTTAGAGGGTTCCTTTGGTGCTCGGGATCTGATTCGACTCGGGAATTATTGTGACGGCCTGGCCGAGTGCGATACCAAATGCTTTGAAGATCGCTTCAGCAGTATGATGGTCGTTCTGCCCAGAGAATCTGATGTGAGCAGTGATGCCGGCATGTATGCAGAGTGAGTAGAAGAAATGCTCGAAGAGCGATGTATCGATCCCGCCTACCGTGCTATTTCCAAAGGTTCCCTTGAAGACCAGGTATCCGCGTCCTCCACAGTCGAGCACCGCCTCGGCGAGTGCTTCGTCCATTGGAATGATCGCATAGCCGAACCTCTTGATCCCCCTGCCATCACCAAGTGCCTGTTGTAGTGCTGTCCCCAGCACAATTCCAATGTCCTCGATGGTATGATGGCTATCAACCTCTAGGTCACCCTTTGCAGTGATGTTGAGGTCGAATCCTCCATGCCTGCTCATCGCCTGTACCATATGATCAAAGAACGGGATGCCTGTGGAGATGGTGATCTGGTGAGGTTCGGTCCGATCAAGACCTATCTTCAGTACGATATCTGTCTCTGATGTTCTTCGTTCTACGATGCTCTCTCTCATTGAATCGCCTTCAGTGCCTCTTCAAGCGTAATCTTTCCGCTGTACAGTGCGGATCCGAGCACCGCCCCGGCAACCCCTGCCTGGTGCAGTCCCTGCAGGTCAGCGGGCGACGAGACGCCACCGGCAACGACCACTGGAATCGAGACCATCCTGATCAGTTCTTTGACCGGGTCCAGCCGGACCCCCTGCTGGAGTCCTTCGATATCAACATTGGTATACAGAAGTGACCCTGCACCCTGCTCCTCGAATCTGGTCGCCCAGGTACAGAAATTTCCCCTGGTCTGTTGCCAGCCTTCAACAGCAATCTGCCCGTCTCTGGCGTCGACGCCAGCCATAATCCGTGCACCCCCATACTCGCTCGCCAGCGTACCGAGCACCTCTGGGTGTTCTGTGGCCAGGGTCCCGATGATGATCCGGTCGACCCCGGTCTCGAGCCAGGCCGTTGCATCAGCAATCGACCTGATCCCGCCTCCGAGCTGGACCTCGACTCCGGTTACGTCAACCAGATCTCTGATCAGAGCGGCATTTGCCTGTGCTTTCCCAAAGGCACCATCGAGGTTGATCACATGAAGCGCTGTCGCTCCCTCTTCAAGCCATTGAGTGGCACAGGAGAGCGGATCACCAAAATCAGTGGCACTCTCCCGCCTTCCCTGCACCAGTTGAACACATCTGCCCCCGAGAATATCCACTGCAGGAAAAACCTTCATGGTCACCTCAGCGGATCATCCTCTCGATGGCCATCACTAGGATATCCCGTGCGCCGGCCTGTTTCAACTGGTTGATCAGCTGGTAGACACAGTGTTCGTCGACGACTGCATGGACGGCGACCAGGTCTTCTGATGAGGCGACCTCCATCACTGTAGGTCCGGAGAGCCCGGGCAGCGTCTTTTTAACGTCTGCCAGTGCTGAACGCTGTACATTCATCATCAGGTAGCACTGTCCACTGGCCCGGATGACACTCTCGAGGGCCAGGAGAACCTCGTTTATCTTGTCCGCTTTCTGCAGCCGGGCTGTCCGGTTTGCGATCACCTGCGTACTGGTGACGAGGATCTCTTCGAGGATCCGGAGGTTATTGGTCCTCATCGTGGTTCCGGAACTGGTCAGGTCCACGATTGCATCGGCGACCCCAAGATGCGGCGTCAGTTCGCAGGCTCCAGCGACGGGGACGATGGTGACTGCTATCCCCTGTTCTGCAAAAAAAGTCTCTGTTATGATTGGGAATTCGGTGGCGATCCGTGCTCCTTTCAGATCTCCGACCTGATGAAACGGGGAATCCTCCATCACCGCCAGCACAAGCCTGGCTTTTCCAAACTGAAGGTCCAGCATCTCGTCGACAGCTGCATTCCGCTCCCTGACCATATCATGTCCGGTGATGCCGATGTCCGCAGCCCCGTTTTCAACATAAGCCGGAATGTCGATCGGCCGGGCGAAGAGAATCTCGACCCCCGGATCGAGGGTCTTGACGATCAGCTTCCGCTCGCCGGATTCTCCCAAGTGGAGTCCGCTCTTCTCAAGCAGGTCCATGATGGGGACCGAGATTCGTCCCTTATTCGGGACAGCCAGTCTGACTAGATCAGAAGGTGTTGAGTTCGCCACGTATGACCTTCTCAGTGACACAGGTGACATCAGCAAGCTGTTCATCGATGATCCCTTCGATGTCGCGGCTGATCGATGTGAAGTCAGCCCCGCATGCGGGCAGCACCTGGGCGCTGGCCACCAGGGGGTGATCGATCGGCATTCCGATCTGAGAGAGCAGCCTGATATAGATCTCCTGGATCCCGTCAACCTTCTTCACGCACTCGCGGGCGATCTGGGTGGAGAGCAGGTTGTAGATCTTTCCGATATGGTTGATCGGATTCTTACCGCTGGTTGCTTCCATCGACATAGGACGATTAGGAGTGATCAGGCCATTGCACCGGTTCCCACGTCCGACAGAGCCGTCATCCCCCATCTCTGCAGAGGTCCCGGTCACGGTCAGGTAGACCGAGCCCCGTTCGATATCATCGGCGGTGTTGATCTGTATCTTAATTGAACGGGAGGTGTAGGTCTTCGCAACCTTCAGCACTGCTTCATTCAAAATTTCTTTCATCTCGATGTATTCAGAGAGTCCTGCGCAGTAACGGTCCACCATTGCGCAACCGATCGTGAGGGTGATCTCATCCTTCTGCCGAAGACCCATCACTTTCACATCTCGACCGATCATCGGATATTTTTTGCGGAGATCACCGTCGATATAGTCGCTGACCCCCTTCACGATATTTTCTGTCTCTGAGAAGGCGGCATGTCCGACTCCGAACGAGGTGTCATTGGCCCGCGGTAATTTACTGTCACAGGGGCGGAAGACATCGCGGAGGTCAGTTGACCCGACGCCGAGTCTGCAGTCCACAATGAGATCCCGTTCGAGGTTCAATTCACCTAGGGTCGAACCCAGGTATTTTCGTGCGGCCTCGATTGCGATCGCATCGGTTGGAAATGTGATCCCTTCGAACTCCTTGGTCGCCCTGCCATCGAGCAGCACGTAGATCGGCTTGATGATGCTGCCTCCACCATATTTTGGCTGCGACTCCCCGGCCACGATCTCACCCTGATCAGAATTGTGGTGGAGATAGGCGCCGCATTCCTCCATATATGCTTTGCAGAGGGCCTGACTGACCGACTCTGCGATTCCATCTGCAAGACTGTCCGGGTGCCCGATCCCCTTCCGCTCGACCAGCTCTATCTGCTGCTGTTCAAGGGGAATCTGATCCAGTGCCTCAACGCGTATGTTTCTGCTGCTCATTGAATCCCTCATCTTTTAAGTAATCCTAAAAATGACTGATAATTTTATAACTAATCTAATTTCGATCGAATCTGATTTAAACTATACGAAGGGGGTGTTTTTTACCTCCGACCGAGGTGAATACGCTGTCCGCTGGCATTCCTGCTGTAGTTCCCAAACTCGCTTTGAATCAGCCGTTCTCCGGAGAAGACCGGTCCTTCCCGACAGACGCAGATTCCCTCAGGATCGATGCAGCAGGACCCACAGACTCCTACCCCGCACTTCATGTACCGGTGCAGACTGAAATACGCCCGATCGAGCACCTGTAGGGCCGTGAGCCGGTCGAGAACCGCTTTCATCATCAATTCCGGTCCGCAGACACAGATCTGGTCATACGAGTCAAGATCCAGTCCATCGAAGAGGGCCGGCACAAATCCGTGATAGCCGGCAGAACCATCGTCAGTGGCTATACGGAGGTCTGTACACTGTTGAAGGGCCGTCCTAAATGGGAGTTCTTCAGTGGTTCGAGCGCCCAGCAGAAACGTTGTCACCCTGTTGGCCATGGCTATCGGAAACAGGGGCGCCGCCCCGATCCCCCCAGCCACAGCCAGAGTTCTTTCTGCTGTTGGGAATCCATTTCCGTATGGGCCGCGGATCCCGATCTGTTCTCCCCGACTCAGGGCAAAGAGAGCCTCCGTTGCATCTCCGACCTTCTGGACGGTGATCGAGTCGTTCGATGAGAGGGCCATTGGCACCTCATCCACCCCGGGTACCCAGACCATCACGAACTGGCCCGCCTCTGATGGGAATTTCCGGTCAAAGCGGAAGGTCTTCACGGAGGGAGTCTCCTGTATCGTTTCGGTGATGGTCACCGCTATACTGGGAGTGCAAATTTTTCTATGCGGATTCGGTTCAGACATGGGCACACCCCACAATGGTTGTCGGGTCTTCTCCATCGGGGGCATAGAGCTCCCGTTCTATCGATCTGAAGATCTGCTGGTCCGAGAGGACGGCACTGCCGATCTCGACGGCCGTAGCACCGGCCATCATCATCTCAAGGACATCCCTGGCCGAGGAGATCCCCCCGCACCCGATGATCGGGATGGAGCAGGCCTCGTAGAGTTCGTAGACGCATCTGACCGCGATAGGAAGGATTGCATTTCCGGAGAGGCCACCATATCCGTGCCCCAGCACAGGCCTGCGGAGTTCAGGGGAGATCCGCATCGCCTTCACCGTATTGATCGCAACCAGGGCCGTTGCTCCGCCTCTCTCTGCTGCTCTGCCGTAGATGGTGATGTCGGTTACATTCGGGGTCAATTTCACCCAGGTCGGGAGGTTGTAGGATGCGACTGCCCGGGTGCACTCTTCGACCAGTGACGGATCGCTGCCGAGGGCAGCTCCATACCCCTCTGCATGCGGACAACTCAGATTGAGTTCGAATCCACTGACCTTTCCGGCAAACCATCCTGCAACTGTCTTGAACTCTTCGGGTGAACCCCCGAAGATCGAGGCGATGACCGGTTCGCCGGCAACGGCACCCAGTTCCTCGGTGAATTCAGAAGAGGGGTTGGGAAGGCCCATCGCGTTCAATATTCCATCTTCAAGTACTGCCAGGCACGGTCCCGGATGCCCGGACATCGGAGATGGACCGATCGACTTGGTCACTACTCCGCCGGCACCTGACCGAAGTATCCGCCGAAGTGACGCACCTGTGGTGCCGAGGACTCCGGCAGCGAGGATCAGATGGTTGGTGAGGGCGACCCCTCCTGCCCTGACCGGGCCAGATCGTAGAACACACATTAGGAAGAAGATCACCGTTCAGGGGTAATTAATCTGTGTCTCCTGCTTTCTCCAGGTTCATTCAGATCTTCGCTCCATCCCGGTTACCAATATTTATTGTTTGTACACGCAAATACTGATACATGACAAGGCTCTGTGTGATGGGAGTCGGTAAGATCGGCGGCGAAGTGGCCTTTTTAGCATCAGTTCTCGGACTCGTCGACGAATTGATCCTGCATGACACCTCTGTTCCACTCCTTGAGGCGCAACGGTTGGACCTCCTCCACACAGGCCTTGATATCGAGGTCAGTACTGATTCGAGGGCCGCTGAGAGCGCAGACATCTGTCTTTTTGCTGCAGGTTCACCTCGGAATCCTTTGATAAAAACCCGGGCTGACCTTCTCTCTGCTAACCTTCCGGTGGCAGATGCGGCCATCCGGACGTTGAGCAGGTTTGATGGCATTCTGATCACGGTCACCAACCCGATGGATGTCAACAACTATTATCTCTGTAATAAGTCCGGAATCGATCGGCACCGGTGCATCGGGTTTGGCGGACAACTGGACAGTGCACGGTTCAATCTCGCGCTCTCCGAGCGGTGCCTATCTGGAGAGGGTTGGGTGTTTGGGGAGCATGGCGAACACCAGGTACCTGTCTTTGGCAGGATCAGTGAAGGTGTCCTGCCGGAGATGCGGGAGGAGATCCTGACAGAGTTGCGTGGATCGAGCATGGAGGTGATCAATGGGAAAGGAGGTACGGTCTTTGGGCCAGCCTATCATATCATAGATCTAATTCGCCAGATCCTGTGTGATAGCCGTCAGACCATCCCCTGCTCGGCAGTCCTTGACGGAGAGTACGGCCTCGATCGTTGCTCGCTTGGTGTGCCCGTTCAGATTGGAAAGGAGGGGATCAGGACGATCGAGGAGTGGCCCCTGGATGGTTGGGAGCAGCAGAAATTCGATGCAGCAGGGGCGTTTGTCCAGGGGCTCTGTCAAAATCTTGACCTCTGATGTGGATGGAGGTGTTACCTGCGATGGTCGCGATATTGCGATCATCCAGGTGGAATATAGCAATACTGCTGCCGGTCCTCTGATCCATATCTTTGGAAGGGATCAACAGAGGGGAGCGGTCCAGATAGTGGTGCACGGATTTCGGCCGTATTTCTATGCTCCTGTTGCTCAGGTCAACCAGATTCCGCTCCCGGTTGGAGTAGAGGCGGAGCAGGGGACTACCTACCCTTCGATTCGGGGTGAGCCGCTGATCCGACTCTATACCCGACGGCCCGGGGATGTGCGGGAGGTGAGGGGGGATTACCGCCACTTCGAAGCTGATATCCCCTTTGCGACCAGGTTTTTGATCGATGCGGACCTGAGAGACGGGGTCAGGGTTCCCTCCTGTGATGTCGACTTCTCTGAGATCAGTCCGGTCTCGATCGATGTGCCGGCCAGGGTATGTTTTCTGGATATCGAGTGTGAAGATGAGCGGGGATTCCCTGATCCACAACGAGATGCTGTGATCTGTATCACCTGCCACGACTCATACGATGATCACTATACGACCCTTCTTCTCCTGGCAGAAGGAACGACGGCGCCGGCAGACCCTGTTGATCCACAGCAGACACTGATCTGTTATCAAACAGAACAGGCCCTCTTCGAAGGGTTGATCGCCTATATCACCGAGAAGGATCCGGATATTATGAGCGGCTGGAACATCGTCGACTTTGATATTCCCTATCTCATGAACAGGATGGAGCACCTCACGATCACCCCGACCCGACTCTCCCGGTTGCCGGGGTACACCGAGCGCAATGCGCTGCGTGGCAGGGTGCTCTTCGACCTTCTCGCAGCCTATAAGAAGATGCATCCGTCCCGGCGTGAATCCTACCGGCTCGATGCCGTGGCTGAGAGTGAGCTTGGAGAGACCAAACTCCGGTACACCGGCACGATCAGTTCGCTCTGGAAGACCGACCCAGCCACGCTGGTCGCTTACAATCGCAAGGATGTCGTCCTCTGCACCGGGATCGATCAGAAGGATCATATCATCAGTTTCTACCGGGAGATCGCACGGTACGTCGGTTGCCCGCTCGATAAGACGGTCAATTCCTCGAATGTGATCGACATTTATATCCTTCGTAAGGCTTTTGGCAGGTTCATCCTCCCTTCGAAGGGGGCGGTGGTGGCCGAAGAGTTCGAGGGTGCCACCGTCTTTGATCCTTCCCGGGGGGTGCGCGAGAATGTGGTGGTCCTCGACCTGAAGTCCCTCTATCCAATGGCGATGATGACGATCAACGCCTCCCCTGAGACCAAGGATCCCGACGGGGAACTGCGGGCTCCCAATGGTATTCATTTCAGATCTGCTCCCGACGGATTGACCCGGTCGATCATCAGCGAGTTGCTTGTTGAACGAGACGAGAAGAAACGTCTTCGGAACACCTTTCCATTCGGGTCCGACGAGTACCTGCTCTACGATCTACAGCAGAACGCGCTGAAGGTGATCATGAATAGTTACTACGGTGTCAGCGGGTATGTCCGGTTCAGGCTCTATGATCGTGAGATCGGAGCTGCAGTCACCGCAGTCGGGCGGGCGATCATCGAGCACACCAGGCAGGTGATCGAGGGGATGGGGTACCGTGTCCTGTACGGCGATACCGATTCATGTATGATCCAGCTCCCTCCTGGTGATAAGGAGACGACGATCAGAAATGCACGCGCCATCGAGCAGAAACTGAACGAGAGTTACGGTCTCTTCTCGCGGACCGTCCTCAATGCTGAGAAGCACTACTTCTCGATCAAATTTGAAAAGATCTATCTGCGGTTCTTCCAGGCCGGGAAGAAGAAGCGGTATGCCGGCCATCTCGTCTGGAAGGAGGGGAAGGATGTCGACGAGATCGATATCGTCGGTTTCGAGATCAAGCGGAGTGATTCCCCCCAGATCACGAAGATCGTGCAACGACGCGTGATGGAGATGATCCTCTCTGGTGAAGAATACTCTGCGGTCAAATCCTATCTTGGCGATGTGATCAGGAGATACCGGGGCGGGAAGTTCCCCCTTGAAGAGATCGGGATCCCCGGGGGAATCGGAAAGCAGCTCGGCCAGTACGAGACCGATGATGCGCAAGTGAGGGGGGCTAAGTACTCGAACCGTTATCTGGGCACGGAGTATGGTAAGGGGTCAAAACCGAAGCGGGTCTACATCAAACAGGTGAAGGGCAAGTACCCGAAGACCGATGTGCTCTGTTTTGAGTATGCCGACCAGGTGCCATCCGAGTTTGTCATCGACTACGAAACCATGCTCGAAAAGACAATTAAACAGCCGATAACTCGCATCATCGAAGCACTTGGCTGGAACTGGGAGGATGTAGACCCGTCGAGGACGACGCTTGCACAGTTCGGTTTCTGAGCCATCAATCTTTCAAAGGCTTTTAATTGAAGAAGATCCAATAGCATGAGGTAAGGCCGAGGTAGTCTAGTCCGGGAAGGCGGTGGCCTTGAAAGCCACTGGTGCTTGGCACCTCGAGAGTTCAAATCTCTCCCTCGGCGTCTGTTTTGGTTAGATTTCTTATGGGTCTCAATAATGCTCATCCAGTTGTTAGACTGTTCCTACCTGATCTCATGGCGGATTCATCCGGCTGTCTTATCTTGAAATGGGGATTCGAACAGTTATCCATGGATACTCCGGCGTTGGGTCAACTTCCATCCACCAGTGATAGGAGATGTCGTCGAAAGAGATCCATCGCCCTGCGTGTCCCCTCCCTCGCCTGATCGCTGTTCTGGTACCCCATGGTGATCGTCATCCTCCCACGGAACGTACTGGTCATGAAACAGGTTGTGGGCATGTATCCCCCTGGATAACAGAGGTAAGCATCAGAGAGCCCTTCAACATCCGGGAGGTTAAACAGTCCGGGATTTGAGATGAAGATATCGGCCAGACCCATATTCTGCAGGGCGATCATCTCCTCCACCATCTGATCTATTCGCCTGCCTTCGGGATCGCAGATCGTGTCCATCTCAATCTGTTCGGCGATGCCGATACGTCCTGCCTTGAGAATTTTTGTCTCCTCAATGACACGAGGAAGGATCTCCTCTATCTCCTCTCCTGCCCTGCGCTCCATCATGAAGCAGACGTTATTGGCCTGATTGCTCATCACCCGGGATCCATCGTTTTGATGCTGGCGAAGGTTGACGGGGAAGAAGATGGCCATCGGTTCGCAGTGACCTGTGAGGTCGCTTATTGAGAGGTAATAGGCTGCCATCACCGCGTCATTGATGGTCCCCCCGAGTGTTCTGACGTGTGTGTGAACTCTCTCTAATTCTGAGGGGCTGACCCAATCCCTGTGATACGATGAGGGTTTACGGGAGGTGCCAAAGGGATCGGGCCACATGGGGTTGATCACCTTCATCTCGGATGGTGCAGGTTTTTCTTCTGGATCCAATTCACGGGTCCAGAGCGTGTCGCGTTCGGGGATCCCTCCTTCAGCGGGACTGATGCTGCCTGGTCTCTGATATTCCTGCAACAGTTGTGATGTGAGAATTTGAAGGCCGTATGCATCAGCTGCGGCATGAGCAAGGTTGATGACGATGATGTCGCCCTCTGTTCTTCTCAACAGACGTACACGGAACTGCAGCGACCCGTATGGATCAACTGGCCCGATGACCAGGTGATGATAGTTGCCGGCGCATTCTTCCACTTTCAGGGTGGGGATGCGGGCAGGTTCAATCATATTCCAGATTACCGTGCCTTTTCCCCGGACAAGCTGGCTGTGAAGAATTGGGTGAGCCCGGAGACATGCCTGCGCAGCCTCTTCCAGAGTGCAGGGGTCAAGTCTCCTGTCGAACTCGATAACCGCACAAAGAGTGGCATCGCCCATGAGTCTGACAGAATCGGTGAATAGATCGAGGTTCGAGGCCTCCCGGGTGTACATATCCAAATCAAGATGATCTGGATTTATAAATATCCATCATTTAGATACATGACTTTCCGGATTGCCGGGTGATCGAATATTCCCTTGCTTTCATGTTCTCACGACTGGTTCAAGCAGTCTGTCACTGATGGTGATATTCTTGATGGGGTGGGATGATCTTGCGCGATGGGTACTTTTTCTATGCAGGAGGGAAAGGCCATGCAATTATGCATTGCAATATATATCTCCTTTTTGCAAAGCGAACGAAATCTTACGTATTTTCAGTCTAATTCTCATATAAAGGACGTATGGAAGGTTTTTTACCCATGGAGAACAATATCAGTACTGTTGCATTCCAAAGTCATCGACTGGATTTGATGCCGATAATCGCTGTCATATCCTCTGCATGTGACCGGGAGCTACATACTACATCGTTGAGGTGGTAACGCATGGTATGGTTAAAGTGTATCAGGCCGAAGAAGGACAGCAGAGACGAGATCATTGAAGAGCCGATCTATGTCAACACCTGCGATATCTACACCTATCTGATCCGACATCAGGATGGGCGCTACTATCTGCTGTGTGGCAATATCGAACAGCCGGATTATCTGACTGTTGGAACGTTTAAGTCACAGCAAGAGGCGGAACGGTGCGTCACGACCATCCTGGACTGTTCTGATTGTGACCTGATCGACCCGGCCACCATGATGCTCGAACAGAATGATCGGACGTCAGAAGTAGTGAGTGAAGGGAATGGAGACCTGCCGGCCATGGGCCCTTCCGAGTCCCTTGCTGAGACATGCGTAGATACACTGACCGAACCGGTCTTTTGATATCAATAGAATTCTTTTTTCGCATTCTCTCTTTCGGAGAGATGTATCACTGCGTTTATTGTCTATGATCGACTAATGTATCGATGAAGGTTGGAACATGTGTGTTGCAGTGCCTGCTGAGGTTATTGAGATCAAGGATGGGAACATTGGTGTCGTTGATTATGGTGAACTTCAGCAGGAGGTCAGGCTGGACCTCGTCGATGTCAAGGTCGGAGAGTATGTGCTGGTCCACGTCGGTTTTGCGATCCAGCGGTTGAGCCGTGAGGAGGGGCTTGAGACCCTGGAGGTCTTCAGGCAGGTCTACGCGGCGATGGAAGAGAGCGACTGATCGTTCTGAGTGAAAAACTTCTGCCAACGTTTGGGAACGCTTTAGTGGAGCACCGGTCAAATACTACTGTGTGGATGGGAATACGCTCTGAAGGACCATATAGTCGGTCGTCAGGGTGCACCTGTCAGCAGTGATGTACCCCTGGTTTTGGGCAGAGAGGTCAGAGAAGATGCACGAATACAGCATTGCTTATGATATCTATGCGACTGCACGACGAGCAGCGCAGGAGAACAGCGCAACCTCGGTGACCACGATCCACGTCGATGTCGGAGAGATTGCCATGGTGAACCCGGAGCAGGTGGTCTATCTGTTCAAACTGATCATCGAAGACGATCCGCTCTTCTCCGGAACAGACCTGGTCTGCACAACGGTGAAACCGGTGATGACCTGTTCGTGCGGTAACTACTCTGGCGAGAATAAATTTGTCTGTCCGTCGTGTGGCGGACTTCCGCAGATCGTCAAAGGAAAAGAGATCGTGGTCAGCAATATTGAGATCGAAGTGAACGAATCATGAAAGTACAGATGATGCATGGCGCTGGCGGGGAGGTGATGGGAGAACTGTTGAAGGTGCTCTCCTGCGTCACCCACAATAATGCCGGAGGTATCGGTCTTGAGTCACTCGATGACGGTGCGGTCATCCCGATCGGGGGGACCAATATCGTCTTCACCACAGATTCGCATGTGGTCCATCCGATCTTCTTCCCGGGCGGGGACATTGGAAGGATCGCGGTATCTGGGACGATCAACGATCTGGCCATGATGGGCGGTCGTCCGATCGCCCTCTCCTGCGGGCTGATCCTTGAGGAGGGGTTCGATGTCGGGGATCTCGAGCAGATCATGCAGTCGATGAATACCGCACTCGGCGAGGCCGGTGCCTCGCTGGTTACCGGAGATACCAAGGTCGTCGAGAAGGGGGCGCTCGATGGGATTGCCATCAACACGGCCGGGATCGGTGTTGCCGAAACGGTGGTCCGCGACAACGGGTTGATGCCAGGGGACCGAATCATCGTCAGTGGTACGCTCGGGGATCATGGGCTTGCGATCCTGACCCATCGGGAAGGATTCGACCTTGGGGACCAGATTCGTTCTGATGTGGCTCCTATCTGGTCACTGGTGAAGGGGGCGATGGCGGCCGGCACGATCCATGCGATGAAGGACCCGACCCGCGGAGGGTTTGCGGCGGCCATCAACGAGATGGCCAGAAAAGCTGGCGTCGGCGTCAGACTTGAGGAGGTTGCGGTCCCGATCCGGGCCAGTGTGAGGAGTGCCGGCTCGCTGCTCGGCATTGACCCGCTCGAGGTCGCCAACGAAGGAAAGGTCGTGATGGGAGTTCCAGAAGAGGACGCAGAGAGCATACTCGCCGCGATCCGGCGCCATCCCCTCGGTAAGGACGCCGCGATCATCGGGAAGGTCGTCGAAGGATCGTCTGTGATCATGGAGACCTCGATCGGCGGCGAACGGTTTATCGAACCGCCGATGGGTGACCCGGTTCCGCGGGTATGCTAGATCTCCTCCTATTAAACCTGACCCTTCCGGACGGAAGGGTTGTCGACCTGCAGGTCCGGGACGGGATCGTCGTGCATGCAGGTGCCGGAGCTCCGGCTCATCAGACGCTCGATTGCAGGGGACTGCTCGTCCTCCCGGCCGCGATCGATATGCATGTTCATATGCGGGGCGGCACTCAGTCCGTCAAGGAGGACTGGACCACCGGTTCGCAGAGCGCACTGGCCGGCGGGGTGACGGTGGTGGTCGACCAGCCGAACACTGTCCCGCCGATCACCAACCGGGAACATTTCAAAGTCAGGGTCGCCGATGCCACCGCCCATTCGTACTGCGGGTTCGGGGTGAACGGGGCCGTGACCCGGGATGCGAGAATTGCGGACCTCTGGCAGGGCGGGGCGCTGGCGTTCGGCGAAGTCTTCATCGCTCCGTCCAGTTACGGGGAGGCCCTGACACTGGAGGTGCAGCAGCGCACCTTTGCTGAGATCCATCGGCTGGGGGGGCTCGTCACCGTTCATGCTGAGGAGGTCTCCGGTACCGCGCCGGTCGGGCTCCGCCAGCACAGTCTGCAGCGATCGCCGGCAGGGGAAGAGCGAGCTGTACAGGCCCTGCGGGCATCGTGCGCACCCGGTCAGCGGGTCCACTGCTGCCACATGAGCACGGCAGGATCGTTGGATGCAGCTCATCGGGCAGGGATGACGGCCGAGGTGACTCCCCATCACCTCCTTCTCTCCATCGAACGGTTCGCCGATACCGACACTCACGGGCGTGTGAACCCACCGCTCAGGTCGGAACGTCTCCAGAGAGAACTCTTTCTGGCCTGGGATCGGATCGACCTGATCGCTTCGGACCATGCGCCGCACACATTGAACGAGAAGGCGCAGGCCTTTACGAATGCCCCTTCCGGGCTGCCGGGCGTCGAGACGATGGTTCCGCTGTTGATGGCGCATGTCCTCACCAGCGAACTCTCTCTCGCTTCTGTCGTGCAGAAGACCGCTGTTGCACCGGCGAAAGTTCTGGGAATCCCACCGGCCGGGTTCTCACCCGGCGATCGTGCCGACTTTGCGCTCTATCCCCGTGAGGCGGTCCCTGTTGAGGCCGCCGACCTGCACAGCAGGTGTACCTGGACACCGTATCAAGGGATGTTGGCGGTCTTTCCTGAACGGGTAATCATGCGGGGAACGGTCGTCTATGACCATGGGGACTTCACAAGGATCGACCCCTGCTGGTACAGGGGGAGGGGTTATATGGAGAGACCACAGATATGATTCTGTGCCGATACAGCGCTTCCATAGGTCCCCGGGTGATCGAGTGGCAAGCGCCTAGAAGTGATCCATGGGACAACCCGGTTGCGCGACAGGCACCGCCCGGCATGAGGGATTTAAAACGGGGGAGGAACGGCGCAATGCCACCGATGACCCATGTTTGTTAATGTCGGGCGACAAACCTCCTTTGCAGGGCTCTTTTATGGCAGATCCTGCTGATGCATTGACCTCTACCAGAGAGGGGACCGTCCTGCTCCTCGATGTCAATTCTAAAGCGAAAGCCGACCGTTTTCCTGCAGGGTACAATGAGTGGCGGCATGCGATCGGCTGTTCCATCACCACACCGCCCGTCGAAGGGAAGGCTAACCGGGCTATCGTCGCGCTGCTCAGTAGAACGCTGACCATCCCCCAGTCCGGGATCAGTATCCTGAGCGGTGCCACCTCCTCGCAGAAGCGGGTGCTGATCCAGGGGATGACCTTCGAGCAGCTAGCTGGATTTCTCAGGGAACGCTGTCCACGATAACAACCCTCATCCCTCTCTGCAGACCATTCAGTAGCGGAGTCCAGATGAATCAGAAACAGAGGGATGGGCTGCCTGAATTGCTCGCGCCAGCAGGGTCGGAAGAGGCGCTGATCGCTGCCATTAATGCAGGGGCGGATGCCGTGTACCTGGGCGGGTCGCGTTTTGGGGCTCGACAGTTTGCAACGAACTTTGATGAAGCGGCCCTGGTCCGTTCGGTAGCCAGAGCGCATGCACAGAACGTCGCGGTCTATGTCACCGTCAACACCCTGATCCATGACCGGGAACTCGTTGACGTGGCCCGGTATCTGCTGGTGCTGTACCGTATGGGGGTGGATGCGGTGCTGGTGCAGGATGTCGGAGTGGCAGCCCTGGCCAGATGGCTGGTTCCTGACCTGCCGCTCCACGCGTCGACTCAGATGACGATCTACACCATTGGAGGGGTGCGGTGGGCCGTAGCGCATGGATTCTCACGGGTGGTGCTGGCCCGCGAACTCTCCCTTGCAGAGGTGACGGCGATCGCCGCTGCAGCAGAGGAGGAACATCTCGATATCGGTCTGGAGATATTTTTACATGGAGCGCTCTGTTACAGTTACTCAGGACAGTGCCTCCTCTCGTCGGTGATCGGGGGACGGTCCGGAAACCGGGGGAGCTGCGCACAGCCGTGCAGAAAACCATACACCCTCCTCCATGGAGAGACAGACCAGTACGGGAGGCCTGTTCGGATGCAGGAGGTCCGGGATGATGAGCAGTACCTCCTATCGCCAAAGGATCTTGCCTGCTACCCGCACCTCGATCAGGTTGTCCATTCGCCGATCACCTCGTTAAAGATCGAAGGAAGGATGAAGTCCCCCGAATATGTTGCCACCGTTGTTGGGATCTACCGTACCGCGCTCGATGCGATCAAAACTGGGGGGTGGAAGCCTGAAGATGCGGTGATCGAACGCCTGCTGATGGCCTTCAACCGGGGTTTCACGGGTGGGTACCTGCTGGGCGCCCGTCACCGATCATTGATGGGGCGAGATCGACCGGATAATCGCGGGCTCTTCGTCGGGACGGTATTGGAATCTGATAGCGAACGGGGGGAGGTCATCGTTACCCTGGAGGGGACGACCGCCCCTGATACAGGTGACGGGCTGGTGTTCATCGCTCCTGACGGTGAGGAGTGCGGTCTGGTGCTGCGGGGTACACCGTGGTACCATCCAGGGGAACAGAAGGTCTCCCTGCCTGTGCAGGATCGGGTTGTCGTGGGTTCGAAGGTCTACCTGACAAGAAGTGCAGTGTATACCCGGGCCACACGGCGGCAGATCAGCGATGATGCGGCACACCCCCCTGCTCGAGTCTCCCTCTCCCTCTCGTTCTGGTTTGATGAAGAGCGACTGCCGCACCTCTCCGGCACGGTCCTCCGCAGGGACCAGATTGCAGTTCCGGTTTCAGTCATCGGCGACGAACCGTTTCTGGAGGCACGGGAACACCCGCTCACCAGCGACCGGATCCGGGAACAGCTGACCCGGACTGGGGGAACTCCGTTTGTGATCACCGATCTTGTGATCGACAACCCCGGTACACTCTTTGGTCGGAGCAGTGCGCTCAACAGGCTCCGGCGCGACCTCCTCTCCGCTGCGGCCGGTGTAATCGTCAGTTCATATCATCCATCAGAGGAGGCACAGGCTGCCGCCGAAGCCCGATGCACCCGGTTTGTTGAGATGGAGAGCCAGCCGGGGAATGTTATACCAGTGTCGACGATCCCGAATCTGGTCCTCTTTACAGATACCCTGGAAGCGGTGGCAGCTGCGGCTGCGGCCGGGTGTCGTCTGATCTGTTTTGAACCAAAATCACCCGCCCCCTGTGGATGTACTGGTACGGTCCCCTCGATGATCGATCAACTCACCAAGGCAGTTAATCTCCTCCGTACAACCGGGGCGAAACTGGTCTGGAAGTGGCCGCAGATCACCCGTCATGAGTTTTTTAAGATGGCCGGCGATATCCTGGCTACTCCTCTTATCGAAGACCTCGCAGGTGTGATGGTCAACGGGATCGGAGCGGCAACTGCCCTGCAGGAGATGGCCCCCACCCTTCCACTCTATGGCGGGCAGGGGTTGAACATCTGGAACCGATGTACGGTCAATGCGCTGACTGGGTTCCACCTGCTGACCCTCTCTGGGGAACTCTCACGTGAGGAGATTGCAGAACTCACCGATATCGTCTCGCGTCTACCATCCAGCGATCATTGTCCACATCTCGCCCTGATCGTTCAGGGGAGTGCCGGGGCACTGGTGACCGAGGACTGTCCGGTCGGCACGTCCTGTGGATGTATCCCGCCGCGTACCGGTTCATGGGCCGTCCGCGATCAGAAAGGCGAGGTATTCCCTCTCCTCTTCGATGGCAGTTGCAGGACCCGCATCCAGAACGCCGTCGAGACCTGTCTGATCGATCATCTCCTGGCGATCGCTGGCATCGGTGTCACCGAGGTGGTGATCGACGCGAGGGGCAGAACCCCCCTCTATGCAGAGGAGATGACCCGGCTGTACCTGCAGGGGCTCGATCTGGTGGCGACGGGTGGTCGTCGGAGTGTAGAGGAACTTGCGCACCTTAAGGAAAAGGTGAAGGTGATCTCCCTTGGTGGCATCACCACCGGTCCGTTCCTGCATGGACTCAAAGAGACCTGAACTCATTATTTAAATATCTGCAGACAGAACTGTCCGGGTGAAGAAGGAACCGGGTTCCTTTCAGGGAGATCCTATGTCATCACAGTTCATTCTGGTAAACCTCAAGGCCTACAAGGAAGGGATGGGCCCCCGAGCCCATATGATTGCGCGAGCTGCAGAAGAGGTCAGTGAGGAGAGCGGCATTCAGATCGGGGTCGCACCCTCGTTCTTCGACCTCCATCCTCTGAGCAAACACTTTGAGATCCCGGTCTTTGCACAGCATCTGGACGGCGTTGTCCCTGGTGCGTTTACCGGTCATGTGACCGCCGCCGCGGTCAGACAGACCGGTGCGGTGGGGACTCTGATCAACCACTCTGAACGGAGGCTGACTCTTGCTGAGATCGAAGCCAGTGTGCGGGCTGCGACGGAAGCAGGGCTGGTCACGGTGATCTGTTCAAACAACGATATGACCAGTGCAGCGGCAGCGGCCCTTTCACCGACCTATGTTGCGATTGAACCGCCAGAACTGATCGGTAGCGGGGTGTCGGTGGCCAAGGCGGACCCCGGGATCATACAACGATCAGTGGCAGCCGTGCACGCGGTGAATCCAAAGGTGAAGGTGTTGACCGGTGCCGGCATCCAGTCGGGGGAATGTGTGAAGATCGCCCGTGACCTCGGAACAGATGGTGTACTGCTCGCCTCAAGCGTGGTCAAAGTTGAAGACCCTGCCATCGTGCTCAGAGATCTGGTCTCCCTTCTCTAGGTGATTAGCGAGATCAGGTCGTGCTTGGTTATTACACCCTGCACCTTCCCCTTCTCAAGGACCAGCACCGCATGGTGCTGCTGCAGAATATGGACGACGGTCTCCACATCGATATCCGGGGGAACCGTCGGGAAACTGGACTCCATAAAATCTCTTACCAGATAATTCTGGGATTTATGAGCGTGCTGCTCTTCGATGGCAAAGAGGATCGCTGATTCTGAGATACAACCTACCGGCACCCCATCAAGGATCACCGGCAACTGGGAGATGCCGTTCTTTTCCATGATATCGACGGCACTTGCTATCTGGTTCTCGGGATGGATACTCTGTACTGGTGTATGCATCACCTGAGCAGCCGTCACGATCGAGCGCTCGGCGATGTTTAGTACTCTGATGATCTTATCCAGCGTCCCTACCCGCGGATCAACGCTCCCAGCCTCTATCCTGGCAATCATCGACTGGCTGACTCCGGCCTTTCGTGCGAGTTCAGACTGGGTCAGGTCGAGCATCTCACGCTTAGCCCTGATCTCAGACGGCGTCGGGATATGCATTATATTACTCATGGTGATGACAGGTTATTAATTTTTTTAATTCGTTATGCAGAAAAGAACATATTTGAAGATATCAGAACTGGAGTGGGAGGAGTAAGCCTCCTTCTGTTCATTGTGGCATTCAGCTATGCGTCATACCCGGGCAGAGACCGGACTCTCCACGCGCCCTGTTCTGACTTGCACCCGCAGGGATTCACCGTTTCATCGTATCCTTCCCGTCATCTGCTCAGCGGGTTAATAGGATGCAGGGCATCCGTCTCGCCAAGAGGCTCGGCCGTATCATCGCTCAGGGAAGGCCGTATCGTTTCTGTGCCATTGCCGTGACTCTCGCCACCCATACTTGCATACGGCTGCGCATCCGGTCGGTGGGAGGACTTTCCTCAGCAGCTTACGCCACCGTCAGCCACACTCTCCCTCTCCATGTACAGAAATGTCGCCTGGTTATTTACATCTTCCACATAAGGCCACGCGATTCTTTCAAAAAACCGCTCAGAATTGTCTGGAAAAAACAGGAACCGCCTGAACCATGTCAATATCTTAATCTCACTGAAGAACAAGACCTTGATCAATGATACCTCTGATGCTTGACCTCTCCGGCCGGAGTGTACGGATCTTTGGGGGGGGGGAGGTTGGAGCACGGAAGGCGGCCTTCTTTGCAGACGAGGCGGCAGTGCAGATCTTCAGTCGTTCATTCTCTTCCCGTTTCTCTTCCCTGCCGGTGACATCACAGGTTCTCGATGTTGAACTGCTCGATGATCAGACCCTTGGTGACCTGATCAAGGGGGCATTTCTGGTAGTCGCAGCGACATCTTCCCCCGATCAGAACAATCGGATCGGCAGGATCTGCAGGGACCTGGGTGTGCTCTTCAACAATGCAGATGGTGAACAGGGCGATCTTCAGTTACCGGCGGTGGCCAGAGGTGAGCAGTACCTGATTGCGGTTTCTACCGGTGGGAGCAGCCCGGCGGTGGCCCGTTATATCAGGGAGACGATTGAACGCGAGGTGCCCTGTCTTGATCGGATGATTCTGCTTCAGCGTGAAGTCCGTGGAGCACTCAAACAGTTGCCCCTCTCTTCAGACGAGCGGCGACGTATCCTTTCAGCGATCCTCCGTGATTCTGCAGTGAACAGTGCCCTGAACACCGGTGTCGACCAGGCCGTTGCAGTGGTGTGGACACGATACCTGCAGGGGAGGTCTCCGGATGGCTGTTGATCCGCTCTTTGCTCATATTGCGATCGGAGGGATGAACCACCATACGGCAGATATGGATATGCTGGAGCAGTTCCGGTTTGGCGATGAGGAACAGTTCCTTGCTGATATTCAGGTTCATTTCAAGGGTGCGATCCTCCTTCAGACCTGTAACCGGGTTGAGATACTGGTACAGGGGACCGGAGCCGGGCTCACCGAATACCTCCATGAACTGGGGAGGGCTTCCTTTGAGGTCCGTGAGGATCTGGATGCGATCCGGCACCTGCTCGAAGTGGCATGCGGGATCGATTCGATGATCGTCGGGGAAGACCAGATCCTCGGTCAGTTGAAGAAGGCGCTGGCCGCTGCACAGACGGCCGGAGCCTGCAGCCCGCTCATCGAGCAGTGTGTAAACAAGGCGGTACATGTCGGGGTTGAGGTCAGGCGGCGGACCGAGATCAACCGGGGTGCTGTCTCGATCGGATCCGCCGCGGTGACACTCGCAGAGGAACTGCTCGGAACCCTGACCGGCCGGCATATCCTGGTGGTCGGGGGCGGGGAGATTGGGATGCTGGTGACCCAGGCCCTGGCGGCTAAGGATCTGACTGCGATCTATGTGGCCAACAGGACATACGCCCGTGCCGTGCAACTAGCATCGAAGATCGGTGGAAAGGCGGTAACGATGGCTGAAATGCACCGGTACCTGGTTCTCTCGGATGTGGTGATCTCCTGCACCTCCGCCCCGCATCCGATCATCCGATGCGAGGAACTCAAAGAGGTGATGAAGGGACGATGCTGGCCGCTCGAGGGACACCCGCGGCCGTTGATCCTGATCGATATCGCCCAACCGCGCGATGTCGAGGTGGGGGCCGATCAGATCGACGGGGTTCACCTCTGTACCATCGACAACCTGCGCACCATCAGTCAGAATAATCTCGATTACCGAAAGAGCGAAGCTTCACGGGCGCAGACCTATATTGAGGAGGAACTGAACCAGTTCGTCCAGTTGATCAACCGGAAGGCGGCCGACGACCATCTTTCGATGCTTCATTCGTGGGCCGAACAGATCAGGGTCAGGGAGCGCGACCGTGCGCTGGCCCGGCTCGGGTCAGAGGATCAGAGGGCGGTCGCTGTCGTCGACGATCTGACCAGGGTGCTGGTCAAGAAACTGCTGACTGATGCCACGTTCTCAATTCGTGCCAGCGCGGAGTGTGGAGAGATGGAGGCTGCGGCTTCGCTCGTCCATGCGATCACCCAGGGGGAGAAATTGTGTATCCAGAAAAAAGAATGAGACGGCTGCGGGGCAGGCATCTGCTTCCACTACTGACTGAACATCACCTGAATAAGAAAGACCTGATTGCGCCGATCTTTGTCGACCAGACGATCACGGTTCCACGCCCGATCGAGACGATGCCGGGGCAGAATCGGTATCCTGTATCTGCGGTTGGGGAGGTTGCAACACGCCTGTTCCGGAAAGGAATCTGGGCACTGCTTCTCTTTGGGGTGCCAGAAGTGAAGGATCCGGAGGCCAGCGGGGCGTTTGATCCCAATGGGGTCATACAACAGGCCGTCCGGGCCGTAAAACAGGCGGTGCCGGCGATGGTCGTCCTCACCGATGTATGTGCCTGTGAGTACACCTCGAGCGGCATCTGTGGGATCGGCGGACCGAACCGGTGCGGGGAGGTCGACCTGTTGAACGATCCTTCGCTTGCATTGATGGCTGATATTGCAGTCAGTCATGCTGAGGCCGGGGCCGATATCGTAGCCCCGTCGTGCATGCTCGATGGGATGGTAATCACGATACGGCATGCACTCGATCAGGCCGGTTTCCAGGACGTGCTGATCCTCTCGTACTCGACCAAGTTCGCTTCGGCGCTGTACGGCCCCTTCCGGGACGCCGCTGATTCGAGCTGTTTCTGCGGTGACCGGACCTCCTACCAGATCAACCCTGCCAATGGTCGCGAAGGGTACATGGAGTCTAGGCTCGATGTCGATGAGGGGGCTGACATGCTGATGGTGAAGCCGGCCGGGTTCTACCTTGATGTGCTCGCATCGATCACCGATTTCGGTCTGCCGGTTGCGGCTTATCAGGTCAGTGGTGAATATGCTTTGATCATGGCAGCTGCTGAGAATGGCTGGATTAATAAGAAGGCAGTGGCCATGGAGAGTTTGATCGCAATCAAACGGGCGGGTGCCGACCTGATCATCACCTACTTTGCCGAGGACGTAGCGGGGTGGCTCGATGAAGACTGTGAGTGAGGATCTCTATCAAAAGGCGCGGGGTCTGATGCCTGGCGGGGTATCGAGTCCAGTCCGTGCCATCGCTCCGTACCCATTTTATACGGCACGGGGGTCCGGCGCCGTCCTCACGACGATCGACGGAACCGATCTGATCGATTGCTGCCTGGCCTATGGGCCGCTGATCCTCGGTCATGCCTTCCCTGCAGTACAGGAGGCGATCGCCGAACAACTGCAGGACGGCTGGCTGTATGGCACCCCGTCCCTTCATGAGGTCAGGCTTGCGGAGCAGGTGATCAGGGATCACCCCTCGATCGAGATGGTCAGGTTCGTCTCCAGCGGGTCGGAGGCCACGATGGCGGCGATACGCCTGGCACGGGGATATACCGGAAAGTCTGATATCGTCAAGGTCGAGGGCGGGTTCCATGGCGCCCATGACGCGGTGCTGGTGAAGGCCGGCTCGGGGGCTACCACCCTTGGGGTGCCCGACTCAGCCGGGGTTCTTCCCGATCTGGTCAGGCATACGCTGCAGGTACCGTACAATGACCCTGAAGCCCTCGAAATGCTCCTCTCAAAGCATAGTGATGTCGCGGCCCTGATCATCGAGCCGGTGATGGGGAACATCGGTCCGATTCTGCCGGAGGAGAACTATCTTCGCGAGGTCCGATCGATCACTACAGCCCATGACGTGCTGCTGATCTTCGATGAGGTGATCACCGGGTACCGGCTCGGAATCGGCGGGGCACAGGTCTGCTACGGGGTCACGCCGGATCTGACGACGCTTGGCAAGATCATCGGTGGTGGATTGCCTATTGGGGCGTTTGGCGGTAGGGCTGAGATCATGAAGCTGATCGCGCCTGCAGGCCCGGTGTACCAGGCCGGGACCTTCAATGGCAACCCACTCTCGATGACAGCCGGAACGGCAACGCTGGCCTGGCTGTCGGCCCACCAGGAGATTTATCACCACTTGGATGATGAGACCCGGGCTATCGAAGAGGCGGTGATAGACTCGCCGGCCGGCGCCCATGGTTCGTTTGTCAGGCTGGGCTCTCTCTTCAAATTATTCTTCAGGTCATCGCCGCCACGGGACTACATCGAGGCCAAACAGAGTGATACCACCGCATTTAAAGAATTCTGGGATCAGACCCTGCAATCAGGGATCTTCCTCCCACCCTCGCAGTTTGAGACCAACTTCCTCTCAACAGCACACACCGAGCAGCAGATAGAAGCGATCAGCGCAGCATACCGATCATGTCGATACGAGTAGGAACCAGAGGCAGTGCGCTGGCACGGGTCCAGACCGAGAAGGTCTGCTCCATGCTGGCCTCACGGGGCATCGAGACTGAGACTGTGGTGATCACCACTCATGGTGATGCCGTCACCGGCGTTCCCCTCCATGAGATTGGGGGGCAGGGTGTCTTTGTACGGGCGCTTGACGACGCCATCGAGGCGCAGGAGATTGACTGTGCAGTCCATAGTCTCAAGGACGTCCCCGCTCTTCGTCCGCCAGGTGTACTCACCTGTGCCGTGCTCAAGCGGAACTCCCCGGCTGATTTTCTTGCGGTCGATGCGGTGGAGAATCCACAGATCATCGGGTCTTCAAGCACTCGCAGGCGTGCACAACTCCTTCGGCATGATCCATCCCTGGAGGTGAAGCAGCTCCGCGGCAATGTCGACACCAGGATTCGAAAACTGAAGGCTGGTGAATATGATGGGATCGTCCTCGCCGAAGCAGGCCTTCAACGGCTTGGTCTCTCGCTCAAAGGAAAGCGGCTGCCAGTCGATGAGTTTGTTCCATCCCCCAATCAGGGCACGGTGGCTGTGGTCTGCAGAGAGGATCCGTCCCTGATCGAGACCCTGGCCTGTGCCCTCGATCATGAGGGGACACGGCAGGATGTGGTCTTCGAGCGGGCTGTGATGGAGGAACTCGGTGGCGGCTGTTTCGTTCCGGAAGGGGTCTATTGCAGGGACGGCCACCTGATCGCCGAGGTGCTGGCACTGGACGGTTCGCGTTATCAACGGATCGAGGCTGATCCGTCCGATGTCAGAGAGGCGCGTGAGATCGGAAGAAGATTGAAGGTACAGGCGGCTGATCTGATCAGCGACGCGGTCAGAACACTGGGGTTGGAAGAATGAACGGTAAGGTATTCATCGTGGGCTCAGGTCCGGGAAGTGAAGGGATGCTGACCCAGCGCGCGCGGGAGGTGATCGATGCTGCTGAGGTGGTCCTGTATGACCAGCTCCCTGGTGAGGAGATCCTCTCTTCGCTCCCTGAGGATGCAGAACTGATCGACTGTGGGAAGTATGGGGGGAATCACACCCTCGAGCAGGACGAGATCGAGGCGCTGATCGTCGACCGTGCCAGGGTCGGGAAGCAGGTCGTCAGGCTTAAAGGGGGCGATCCCTTCATGTTCGGGCGCGGTGGCGAGGAACTGGAGACGATCCGGCAGGCTGGGATCGAGGCCGAACTGGTCCCCGGTATCACCAGTGCCATCGCGGTGCCGGCCTCGGTCGGGATTCCGTTGACGCATCGACGGTTCGCCTCGCAGGTCACGATCATGACCGGTCATGAAGATCCGACCAAGCCGGAGTCTGCACTCGATTGGTCACTGCTTGCCCGTTCGCGGGGGACGATCGTGATCCTGATGGGGGTGAAGAACCTGTCCAAAATAACCGGGCTGCTGGTGAAGAACGGCCGGAGCGGGACGACACCGGTTGCGATCATCGAGCGGGGATTCAGGGCTGACCAGCGGGTCACGGTGGGGACACTCGAAGATATCGGGGAGAAGGCGGTCGTGGCAGGTGTGAAACCGCCGGCAGTGATTGTGATCGGTGACGTGGTCACACTCTATGATCCGGCTTATCCACCATTGATCCCCTTCTGATCTCCCCTTTCTGGACAAATATTCTTCTGTTAAGGTAACTTTATTTTACTAAGATTATGGTGCTGAAGGGCGGACCGACACAGGATGAGGTCATGGCGATCTCACTCTTTAAGCTCGGAGTGCAGAGCGGGGATACTGTCGCAGATATTGGCTGTGGCACCGGAAAGGTGGCGATTGCAATGGCTGCAGATGCCGGATCGGTGATCGCCGTGGACCGGCGGGAGGAAGCAATCGCTGTCGCAGAACAGGCTGCTCTCGAGGCAGGGACCTCAAATATAGAATTTCACTGTGGAGAGGCGACGGATCTGCTCAGGCAAATTCCTTCGCTGGACTGTGCCTTCCTCGGGGGATCGCAGTCGCTTGAGACGGTCCTTGACCTGCTTGCAGAGCGGGTGAAGAGGACGATCGTGGTGAATGCGGTCCTTCTCGACACGGTATATGAGGCGGTGCGGGTGATGAAAAAACTGGATATCTTTGAAGAGGTAGTGCAGGTGCAGGTGGCGCGGTCATATCCGCTGGGGAAAAGTTTGATCTTCCGACCGATCGATCCGGTCTTTATTGTGACCGGGAGGGTGGCCTGATGCTGGTCGGTCTCGGTCTCGGCCCAGGAGACCCGGAACTGCTGACCCTTCGAGCGGTCAGGCTGCTGACCGAGGCAGATGCCGTCTATGTGCCGGGCCAGATCGCACAGGCGCTGGTCTCTCCATACCGGGAGGCCGAGATACTTGACTTTCCGATGATCGAGGATCAGGATCAGATCAAGCGATCGATGGAACAGAACGCCGATCAGATCGCAGCGACCGCCAAGGACGGGCTCGTCGTGCTCGGGATCCTGGGTGACCCGAACTTCTACTCGACCTTCTCCCGTCTTTGTGCGGTCATAAAGGAGCGGTATCCTGCAATCATCTGTTCGACCGAGCCCGGGATTTCGTCGATCACGGCATTTGCATCGGTGGCCGATGTATCCTTGTCAGGTGGGTTCATCGTCTCTGATGGAGCAGTCCCTTCGTCTCAAATTTTGCTGAAGGTGAAGAAACCACAGGCAACCCGCGACCAGTTGATGCAGGAGGGCTTCTCAGATTTTGTGCTGGTCGAGCGGATGTTCATGGACGAGATGAAGATCTACCGGAACGAGGAACTGCAACAGACCAGCAACTACTTCAGCGTCATGTTTGCGAGGCGCTCATGACCCTCGGTAAGGTCTTTATCGTCGGAGCCGGCCCAGGCGATCCCGGGCTGATCACGGTGAAGGGGATGGATCTCCTTCGGGAGGCCGAGGTGCTGATCTATGCCGGTTCCCTGGTGAACCCTGCCCTGGTCAGTGCGAGCAGGGCAGCGGTGAAACTGGACAGCTGGGGAATGAGCCTCGCCGAACTGGTCGAGGCGATGGTTTCGGCGGTTAGGGAGGGTAAAAAAGTTGTGCGACTGCACAGCGGGGACCCTTCCCTGTATGGGGCCATCGTCGAACAGATCCGTGCGCTATCAGAGCAGGGGGTTTCTGTTGAGATCGTGCCGGGTGTCTCCTCGATGTTCGGTGCGGCGGCGGCCCTTGGAACGCAGCTGACCCTCCGGGGGGTATCAGACTCGCTGATCGTCACCCGGCCGGCAGGGGCTACCCTCGAAGAGGATAAGATCACTGCTCTCTCTGCGCTCGGGACGACTTTGGTCGTCTTTCTCGGAACCGAACACCTTGAGGAGGTGCTGGCCAAGCTCGACCGACCGGAGAACACGCCCGTGGCAGTTGTCTATCATGCGACCTGGCCAGACCAGATCATCGTCCGCGGGATGATTCGGGATATTGCAGGGAAAGCTCGGGAGGCCGGGATTACAAAGACTGCGCTGATCCTGATCGGTGGGGTTGTGGACCCCGAACAGACCGGGTACCAGCATTCGGTGCTGTACTCATGACCAGGACCGTGGTGATCGCGCTCCCCCGCTTCAGCGGAGAGGCGGCGATGATCGCCAGGTTTCTCGATGCAGACCACCGTGACTACGTTGCCGGCGTCTTTGCAGAGGTCTGGGGAGTTTACAACCGGATCGTGGCGGTGATGTCCGCCGGGATCGTGGTCAGGCAGGTGGCCCCCCTCCTCAAGGACAAGTGGCAGGACCCAGCGGTGGTCGTGGTCAGCCCAGACCTTCGGTATGCAATTCCCCTGGTCGGAGGGCATCACGGTGCCAACGACCTTGCCAAGAAACTTTCAAAAGCCGGCCTTCTGCCGGTACTGACGACCGCGACCGAGTCCCTCGGCCTTCCGTCGGTCGAGGGGATCGCTACAGCCCGACAATGCGATGTCGTGAACCGTCCTTCGACCAGGACCGTCAATGCGGCGATCCTTGAACGTGATGTCCCGGTCTATCGTATCGATGGACCTGCGATCGTGATTGCGGGACCAGCGGTCTCGTTTCTGGTCGCTTCAGGCGAGTATGTGGTCGGGATCGGATGCCGGCGGGGGGTTACGCCCCTGGAGGTGCAGCAGAGTGTTGAAGAGGCCCTGTCAGCGGCTGGGATAGCAGTTGATGACGTCCGTTGTTATGCCACGACCGTCCAGAAGAGAGACGAGGCAGGACTGATCGATGGGGTCTTCGCCATGGGTGGCGATCTGATCTTTCTGGATGACCAGACGATCAATGCCGAGTCTCCCCCGAGCAGGTCCGGGGCTGACAGGATCGGGCTTGTCGGGGTCGCAGAGCCTGCTGCGCTGGCATTATCAACGAAGAGAGAGATGATCATGGAGAAGAAAGTGTATGGGAGAGTTACGATTGCCATTGCACGCTGAAACCAGAGGCCGGCTCTATATCGTCGGGTCCGGACCCGGCGGAATTGAACAGATGACCGGAGAGGCGGTCTGGGCCATCGCTGCCTCTGACTGTGTCATTGGAAACCAGAGTTACCTGGATGCGCTCCAGCCGCTGCTGGCCGGTAAAGAGGTGATCAGGAGTTCGATGGGGCAGGAGGTCGAGCGTGCCAAACGCTCGATCGCTCTTGCTCAGAATCGGACGGTCGCGATGATCAGCGGCGGTGACGCCGGTGTCTATGGGATGGCCAGTATTGTGCTCGAGGTGCTCGACCATGCAGAGGTCAAGGTGCCGTTCGTGGTGATCCCGGGTGTGACCGCGGCGAACGCAGCTGCAGCGCTGCTCGGTTCCCCCCTCTCCGGGGATTTTGTGACGTTGAGTCTGTCGGACCTCCTGACACCGCTGGAGGTGATCGAACATCGGCTCTCGCTGGCCTTCCAGATGGGAGTGCCGGTCGCGCTGTACAACCCGAAGAGCCGGGGTCGCCCACATAACTTTGCCCAGGCGATGGAGATTGCGGCCCGCTATCGTCCGGCAGAGACTCCGGTCGGTGTGGTGCAGAATGCGTACCGGGATGGGGAGCGGGTGCTGGTCACCACGCTCGGGGATGTCGGGACGATCGAGGACCAGGTGGATATGCACTCGATTGTGATCCTCGGTGGAGAGGAGAGCAGAATCTTTTTGAGGGACGATCATGGCGAAGGAATCATCACCCCACGCGGGTACCACAGAAAATACGTATATTGACCTCGGAGCGGTCACGCCCGAGGCCTTTGCGATATCGGCGAAGAGCAGAACACTGGCCAGATCGGTGATCGGGAACGAGTCTGATGAAGATCGGGTCCGGCAGCGGTGCTCGGTGGCCGTCGGAGACTTTGAGATGGCTGACCTTCTCCGATTTATGAACGATCCGGTTCCGGCTGGAATACAAGCACTGAAGGCAGGGGCTCCGATCATCACCGACATCAGGATGGTCCAGGTTGGAATCCAGAAGAAGGGGCATCAAAGCGAGGTAATCTGCGCCCTCGATCATGGTCTGACGACAGCTCAGGAGAAGGGAATCACCCGGACCTCGGCTGGTTTTCTCGCTCTTCGGGAGAGACTCCCCGGCTCCATCGTGGCGATCGGGAACGCTCCGTCGGCGCTGCTGACGCTCTGCGACCTGATCAAACAGGGAGTGAGGCCTGCGCTGGTGATCGGAGCGCCAGTCGGGTTTGTGAATGCGGCCGAGTCGAAGGTGCTGCTCAGAACGGTGGATATTCCCTCGATATCAACAGAGGGGACCCGCGGAGGCACGCCGGTCGCGGTCGCGGCGATCAACGAGATCATCACGATCATCAATGAATGAAGGGATCATCGATCCGGTCAGTGGGTTCATATATCCTGCTGACTGGGTGGTCCGGTGCGCCGATCCGGCCGGTCTCAACGCAGTCTCAACTGGCTTTGCGGTTCTCACCTCTGCCGGTACGGTGCTGAAGCGTGGGTTCACCACCGGGACTACGGCTGCTGCAGCGGCTATGGCTGCTGTCCTCTCGCTGGATGGACCGGTGGCGTCAGTACAGATCCGGCTGCCGTGCGGCCTCACCGCAACGTTGCCGGTCACGACGCTCCATGCCGGTGTTGCAGTCTGCCGTAAATACTCCGGTGATTACCCCTCTGATGTAACATCCGGACTGGCGATCCGTGCTGAAGCAATGCCTGCCGACCAGACGAATCTCTCTGCCGGCGAAGGGATCGGTCGGTATTCCCGGGGCACCGCCCGCTGGATGGTTGGAGAACCGGCTATCAGTACCTCTGCAGAGGCCTGTATTCTTCAGGCGATCAGGGATGGCATAACAGCCCTGGGTGATAGTTGTAAAGGGGCCTCGGTGAAACTCTCGGTTCCTGACGGGGTTGCTGTTGCATCCCTGACTCTAAATCCGCAGCTCGGGATCATCGGCGGGATCTCTCTGCTCGGGACCACCGGGCTCGTCGAGCCCTGGGACGATCACCTCACCTCCACCATCATGGACCGGGTCAGCGGAGCAGACCGGGTGGTGCTGACCACCGGCAGGATCGGACTCCGGTATTCCCGGCTTCTCTTTCCTGATCATGAGGTGGTGTTGATCGGTGGCAAGATTCGGGAGGCGCTGGATGTTGCGCATGGCGAGGTGATCCTCTGCGGGCTCCCAGGGCTGATCCTGAGGTATATCGATCCCTCAATTCTGGAAGGGACCGGCTGTGTTACGGTCGAAGAACTGCGGGGAACTGATAATTTTGTACCACGGATGGAGGCTGCACTCAAACAGTTCACCGAGCAGCACCCAAATGTTCAGGTGGTGCTGATCGAGCGGGACGGGAGTACGATTGGAGGGGAGCGATGAAGGTGGTCGGGGTCGGCTGCGGCCCGGGGATGCTGACCCGGGCAGCTGCTGATGCGATCACCCGGGCTGGCAGCATCTATGGCTCACCACGTGCGATAGCGCTGGCTGCATACTGTATCAGGAAGGACTGTCCAGTTCATGAGATCGAGGATTACAAAGCCCTCCGGACGCTCCCACCGACGACGGTCGTTCTCTCCACAGGCGACCCGATGCTGGCCGGCCTCGGCTACCTCGGCGGCGAGGTTATCCCCGGGATCTCTTCGCTCCAACTGGCTGCAGCCCGAATTGGCATTCCGCTGACCAGGGTTATGATCGTGAATGCTCATGGAAAGGACCATCTCCATGCAATCGAGGAGGTGGTAAGTGTGGTGCACCATGGCAGGATCGCTTTTTTGATTGCAGACCCAGCCTTCTCCATCCCGGCTCTTGCCGGGGCACTGGAGGCTGCATTGTTCTCCTGCCGGCTGGTTGTCTGTGCCGACCTCGGGTACCCTGAAGAGGAGATCAGCAGTGGGGATACGGGTAATCCTCCCTCAGTCAGTTCAGGACTCTATGTCCTCTTTGCAGGATTGTTCTGACCTGGACTTCTGTCCGGCAGGGGGATGTTCTTCACCTGCACTTGTGGTATCAGTGCCATGATATCCTCTCTTTTTCCTAATGCCGTACCTGACCGCATCGTGGTCGCGGTTCCTGCTGCCACAGCATAGATCAGTGCTTCCTGAACATCCTTCCCTTCGGCGAGGGCATAGACAAACCCGGCGACTGCCGAGTCCCCCGCTCCGATGGTGTTCTTTACCTTGACCTTTGGTGGTATCCCATGGAGGATCAGATCCTTTGAGACCAGTAGAATTCCATCCGGGCCGAGTGAGGCGAGTACCACCTTCACGCCCGCTTCAAGTGGTTCCTGTGCTGCAGAGAGGATCTCTTCCAGAGAGTTCAGCGGTCTGTCGACCAGTTCTGAAAGTTCATGGAGGTTCGGTTTGATCGCATAGGGCTTCCCCTCGATCCCCGCCTTCAGGGCAGCTCCATCTGCATCGAAGAGGACCGTACCACCACGTTCCTGTGCGATCTCAATGATCGTCCTGTAGATTGAAGGATTCAGATTTGGGGGAAGACTCCCGCCGATAGTCAGCAGTCCCGGGTTCTGCAGATTCCGGATCTTACGAAGCAGTGCCATCATTGCACTGGGTTCGACCTCCGGCCCCCTGGAGTTGAGGAGCACCTGTGTATCGATCAATTGTTCATGGATCACTAGGTTCGACCTGGTTTCACCGGCAATCCGGATAAAGTCGCAGCCGATCCCTGCGGTGATCAGGCCGGCTTCGAGCTGGTCTCCCCGAAAACCTCCGATAAATCCAAAGGCCAGTGTATCAGCACCGAGGGTGGTCAACACCCTCGATACGTCGACCCCCTTTCCACCGGGGTACCAATGCTCCTCAATGATCCGGTTTGCGACATCACAGCGGATCTGGTCGACCTCGATCGTCCGGTCAAGAGCCGGATTCAGTGTCACAGTATAGATCATTGCCATCTCACGTTCTGCAATGATACGTTACTTGGATAATAAGAGTCTTTCGTCAAAAAAAGTTCCAAACCTTCACATCTCGATCCTGGTGACGACGCCATGGATCTTATCTGCCGGGAGTTTGTAGAACTGGACGAATGACGGGGTCAGACGCTTGATGATCGCAAAGATCTTCCAGATCAGGTTGCTCGGGACGATATCCTCGATCCCATAGAAAATGGTCTTCTCATCTATTTTAGCCTCTTTGAAGAGTTTGACCACGTCCACGACCTGAATATACCCCATTCTGATCTCATAGACCCTGAGCCCATCGGCCAGGTTCTTCTTGAAGGCCCCTTCTATACCGAAGGGATAGTCCCCGGTAACGATCGAGATGATGATGTTATCCTGGTAGATAATATTGTTCTTGAAGATCGTCAGTGCCATGTATGGCGGAATATTGTGGAAATCCCGGGCAAAGAAGAGGGCGGTCCCGCTGATCTTATTCATGGTGTGGTAGATCTCATTGTACTGATGCAAGAAAACCGTGAGTGGGATCGGTTTTAATGCCTTGTACAGATTTTTCTGACCCTGCATGTAGATCATGATGATCATAAACGGAACCATCGCAATGATCAGTGACCAGTAGGCACCGCTTGGAATCTTATGGATGTTTGCGATTAAAAATGCGATATCGATGATCGTCACAAACCAGGCGATCGTTGACTTCAGGTACGATCCACGCAGGAAGAAGATACTCGTAATCATGATCCCTGTTAGCATCATTGTACCATTTACCGCGAGTCCGTATGCTGCAGTCAGGTTGGATGAAGATCGGAAGATAACCATCACAAACAGGATCGAGAACAGCAACAACCAATTGATCACATCGATATAGATCTGCGATCTCAACTCGCTGGAGGTGTAGTCGATCTTCATTATTGGAAGGATATGGGTATTGATTCCCTGGTATACGATCGAGAAGATCCCGCTGATCATCGCCTGTGAGGCGATCACCGTTGCTGCAATGCTGAGTAGCAGGAATGGGATGTATAACAGGTGGGATTGAGCAAAGACCATGTCAAAGAGGATGCTCTTTGCTCCGGGATTCTGGAGAATGAATGACCCCTGCCCCAGATAATTCAAAATCAGAGCAAAGAAGATAAAATACCAGGCTTTTCTGATTGGTTCTCTCCCCAGGTGCCCCATATCAGCATAGAGGGCTTCGCCGCCCGTTGCACAGAGGATCACTGAAGAGAGGATTAAAAAGCCTGAGATCCCGTTTCCTGTCAAAAATTGCCAGCCCAGGATTGGGTTGATAGCGAAGATGATGGATGGAATCTTAATCAGCGAGATAATGCCTGTTAGTGTCAGAACTGAAAACCAGATGACCATGATCGGTCCAAATGTCCAGGCTACCCGTTCGGTTCCACGCTTCTGAAATGAGAAGAGCATGATGGCGATCACGGCTGCGATCAGGATCAGTATATTCTGATCGATCATTTCAAGACCAGGGATCAGGGCTAGCCCTTCGACAGCGCTCAGGATACTGATGGCTGGGGTGATCACACCATCGCCAATGAAGAGCGAGATTCCAATAATGGTCATCATCGTCACAACGGTGATGGCACGTCCCTTCTTGAGCAGTGGAACCAGCAGTTCGCGGAGTACAATGGTTCCCCCTTCACCTTTCCGTCCAAGGCTCATTGCAAGCCAGGCGTATTGGATGGTGATCAGCAGAATCAGAGTCCAGATGATCAGCGAGATGATCCCGAGCACATTCTCAACCGTTGGTTTTGTCAGCAGGAATATCGCTGAGAGAGTGTAGATCGGACTGGTTCCAATATCCCCGAAGACGAGACCCATCGCTTTGATGATCCCACCTATACCCTGCTCACTATTACCATGCTCTTCAGACATCTCGTCGTATCCTTTGGAGATCTTCTGCCGTTTGGTGGTTTCGATCTCTTCGATTATTATTGGGAATGATGATATTAAAGTCCGTATGGGTGATCGCTGATCTGAAAAAAGTGCATCACCGGTGGTAGTTCTACCTTATCTGTGTAGGGTATGCAACAGATTATGTTTTGAATTTCTTTCATTTCCCCTCGATATGAGTCAAAATTTCATCTGCTGCATTTATAGCCATCTTTTTTGATGTGCAGCACCTCGCCAGCCACATTTGGTGGATCATTCCCTGGGCCTGTTTCGATGTTCGCGATGATCCGAAGCCCTTTGGCCTCAACTGCCTTCGCTTTCCAGTTATTCACCGTTTATCTGTCGAAAAATCACCCATATGGGTCTGTTCGGATAGAAATATTAGTGGGCGTCATCAGTACAGAACTTGCACCTGGTATCCGGACTCCAATGCCACCTGATCCCAGTCATTGAATATATCTTCTTCTTTCAGCCGTTTAAAGACGATTTTTTCAGAGTCCTGATTGAAGATTATCTGCTCTTCCTTCCCGGGTTCATTACAATTTCCCAACTGGTCATCCTAGGCACTATTCCCTGTCACTGGGAATTATGAAAAAAAGAAAAATTGAGTGTTTGGTTTAGATGTAGAGTGCGGCAAAGACCAGCGTGATCGTTGCGAGCAGTTTCACCAGCACGTGGAGTGATGGCCCTGCGGTGTCCTTGAAGGGGTCACCGACGGTGTCACCGACAACTGCGGCTTTATGAGCCTCACTTCCTTTACCACCGTATTCACCGCTCTCGATGAATTTCTTGACATTATCCCATGCGCCACCACCGTTGTTGAGCACCAATGCGAGGAGCAGTCCAACGATGGTTGCGACCATCAGGAAAGCGGCCATCGCTTCATATTTGAGCAGGTATCCGATGATGATAGGGAAGAGTACCACCAGTGTTCCTGGGAGGATCATGTTTTTGAGGGCCCCCTTGGTGGTGATGTCGACACACCTGGCATAGTCGGGCTTGACAGTCCCTTTCAGGATTCCTGGGTTCTTGAACTGGAGTCTGACCTCGGTGATGATGTACTGGGCTGTCTCTCCGACTGCCCGGATTGCGAGCGATGTGAAGAGGAAGACGAGCATTGCACCGAGCAGGGCACCGACGAAGACTGGGATCTGTGCAAGGTTGACAACTTCGAATGCTTTCCCTGTCAACTTTGTGATATCGGTCATATATGCGTTGAAGAGTAGGAACGCAGAGAGTGCCGCACTGCCGACTGCGTATCCCTTGGTCAGAGCCTTGGTGGTGTTTCCGGCCGAGTCAAGGATTGCAATCCGCCTGTTTGTCTCCTCGTTCTGGCCACTCATCTCGACGATGCCACCGGCATTGTCGACGATCGGTCCGAAGGTATCCATTGCGAGAATATATGCACAGGGTGCAAGCATTCCCATCGTAGCCATTGCGGTACCATACAGTCCACCGTTTGCGACACCGCTCATCTCTCCGAGTTTGTATGAGAGGAGCAGAGCAATGCTGATGGCAATTGCTGAGACACCGGTGGTCTCAAACGCAACTGAAAGTCCTGTGATGATGTTGGTCGCGGCTCCGGTCACCGAAGCTTTTGCGATAGACTGAACTGGCCTGTATTTTGAGTCTGTGTAATACTGGGTGATATAGACGAAGACCAGCGAGAGTCCAACGCCGACAAGACCAGCATAGAAGAACCATATATTTCCAAGGAACCAGGTGACCGCCACGTAGAAGAGAATCATGGAGATGAACGCAGTCACATAATATCCCTTGTTGAGTCCCCGCATTGGATCGGGATTGTTGCCGTCCTTCTCAGTGACTGAGAGAATCCCGATGATCGTCGCCAGCAGCCCGAACGAGCCGGCCACCAGTGGGAAGAGGACGCCATTCACCCCAAAGATCGGGAAGAGCGCGACACCGAGGATCATAGCCCCGATATTCTCTGCAACAGTGGATTCGAACAGGTCTGCACCACGACCGGCGCAGTCCCCGACGTTATCCCCGACGAGATCTGCGATGACGGCCGGGTTGCGTGGATCGTCTTCAGGGATCCCTGCCTCGACCTTGCCGACCAGATCAGCACCGACATCTGCCGCCTTGGTGTAGATCCCACCACCGAGCTGGGCGAAGAGCGCGATGAATGAAGCTCCAAACCCGAACCCGACGATGACAAAGGGGGTCTCCTGCGGGTTTGCTCCAAGCAGTGTGAAGATGATAGCGACACCGAGAAGTGAAAGCGATACGATCGTCAGACCTGATACCGCTCCACCGCGAAGTGCAATCTTCACAGCCTTTCCAAGGCTTGTCCGTGCTGCAGCGGCCGAGCGAAGGTTGGCGTGGACCGATACCCACATGCCGATGATCCCTGCGAGACCACTGAAGAATGCTCCGAACAGAAACGCCACGGCCGTGTGCCAGGCCAGTTCCGTATTCCCGGTGAAACTGAAGACCGCAAAGATCAACACCGCAACTAGGAGAGCTAGAACTGCGATCGTCGAGTACTGCCTCTTGATAAAGGCGATTGCCCCCTCTTTGATCGCCGCTGCCACAGACTGCATCCCCGCAGTCCCTGTATCAGCTTTCATCACCTCAAATGCGAATAATGCTGCGACAGCCAGCGCAATCAGGCCGGCTGTAGCGGTAATAATCAACTGGACATACATAGTAACCTCTCGATTAAATTCCCACTCCCTTTTTTTGGATAGGGTATCTGCTACAAATCATGTAACGATGCTCTGTGAGACAACAGATATTGGTTGCGTAATAAAAATAGATAGCGCTTTTGTTGTGCTGGAAGCACGCACAGGGAACTATTTGGTCTGTTCTTCTATAGATGTCATGCTTTTATCAGACCCAGTCCTCTTCATCTCGCGTCGGACGATGATCAGACTTGCAACCAGCCCGACGATAATGTTGAAGTAGTAGAGCAGGGCTCTCCAGAGCAGCACAAAAACACCGACGATCGACGATGGTATGATCAGGACGTACAGGGATGTCGCCGAGAGTTCAGCGATCCCTGATGATCCTGGGGTCAGCGGGACCATCATCACGACGGCTATGATCAACTGGAACAGGAACGATTCGGCGATGAACGGGTGTTGCCCGAGCGCGACCAACAGCAGCGACGCAACGAAGAACTCTGATGACCAGAAGAGGATGGTGAAGACAGTCCCTTCGAAGAGTCCACGCCGGCCTCTACTCGTAAAAAAGTTGAGGGCCGCGAAGAAGTTATCGATCTCCTGGTTGGCAAATACTATCGACTTCTTCAGTCGTTCTACCGGGGTCTTGCGCTCTGCCCAGGATAACACTCTGAGTATCAGTTTCTTTGCCCGTTCTGGTTTTCGTGCTGCAAAGATCAGCAGGATAACAATCCCGATCATGAACGTCCAGGCGACCATCATTGCGATGATCACTTCAATTGAGAGAGATTGCCAGATCCCACCGAGCGTCAGCATCGCGATGATTCCCATCAGAGTCAGGACGACGCCATCCAGTACTCTCTCCATGATCACAATCGCGGTGGCGTCGCCGACCTTGACATCGGCCCGATAGAGTTCATGAACCCTGACCGGTTCCCCGCCTGCCTGTCCTGGTGTGATCGCGCCGGCGAGCAGGTTGGCCATCACCAGGTTGAGTGAATAGAAAAATGGAATCTTATATCCCAGTGATTTTGCCATCTTCTGGATACGTAATGCCCAGAATACCAGCGAGCTGGTTCGGAGGCCGATCGCTAACAGAAGGTAATATGGATTAAAATGGAGCAGGTAATTGAGGGTATTCTTGTCGTAGGTGGTGATCATAACCCCGACCAGCACCAGTAAACTGAATGCGATTGAAATCCAGACCCACTTTATCTGCGACCGCTCCATGTATGCTCCTTAACTCTACAGTTCCGATCTTATGAAATCGTATCTTAGATCTTGATGGAGACAGGTTTATAGTACTGGTTCCTTGTTCTTCTCTCCAGAAATAATATCGTTGTCTCATTTTCCCAAAGAGATGAACCAGATCTTCGAAGAATCAAGAGGATTCTTCTCAAGTTCCGGATCTCTCTCTGGAGGACCAGATCTCTATTAAATTTATATATTGGCGGATAATACCTGATGAATTTAGATTTGAATGCACATATCTTTTATTATATCGGCATACCACTGGTCTTCATCTCTGGGGATTTTCTCATCTGATCGATTCTATGTTCTCTTCGATGAGTAGTTCAGAGTGGTCATTGGATTGAGAAGATATGAGGGGTGATATCAGAGAGTAAATCTTTTTTTGGGTTTTCCACCATGGAGTTGCAGGTCTTTATTATTTGTAGAGGGTTCTGCCACCATTAAAAGACCTGGTTTTGGCTTTCATCATATACCTCCCGTTCTTCTTGGAAAAAAGGGAAAGGGATCCCATAGATCTGACCGTGTGGTTGATGGTTCCGAGCAGATGCCGGATATCGATCCAGATGATCAGTTCAGTGATATCTTTCTCTTTTATCCAGGTCTGTTTCTTGATGATGCCAATGATATGGGTGTCCGCGTTGGTCTCTCCGATGGCAGTCTTATCGACCTGGGTCAGGGAGAAAGTGGAGACTGATGAGACGTCATCGACCATGATCCCGATCTTAGACTTTGTGATCTTATTTATCATCGAGGACGATGACTCTGCAGTCTTCCTCATGCACTTCGGTCTCTTCCGGGATGTTCATCTGTTGTTTCAGATCGATGATCGTGGTGATCTCACCTCGAAGATCGATGATCCCCTTGATATAGGTGGGTGTGTTGGGAAGTTTTGTGATAGTGGTGTATTCCACCACCTCTCTGACATCGATGAGATCGATGGCAAAATGCTCTTTGCCGAGGAGAAACTCAACCACCTGGACGCTCTCTGCGGCAGTGGCCTTCAGTTCTCCTCTAATATATCTTCTCCCAGTTTCAGGCCGATCTTCATGAATGGATTCAGTCATTACAACCTCACTGTTCAGACTCTGAACTTTCCTATCCCCATGGAGACTTTATCGACGACTACATTCACATTCTCGATGATCTTTCCGACCTCGTCGATCGCCGCCGAGGACTCCTCACTAGCAGCGGCTGCATCCCCTGCGTCGCTGGCTGTCTCGCCTATCAGGGAACTCACCTCATGGACACTGGCCGTGATCTCCTCTACGGTGGCTGCCTGCTCTTCAGAGGCGCTTGCAACCTCTTCGACCGAACGGGTGATCTTCTCGATATCACCAACGATCCGGTTGAAGACATTCAGGGTCTCGGAGAGAACTGCCGACCCTTCGCCGACCTCCTTTGATGCTGAGGCTGTGGCTACCGCTGCCAGTTCGGATTTTTGCTGAAGTCCCCCGATCATCTCGGCGATCGATTCTGCTGAGGTTCTCGACTCCTGGGCAAGAGACTTCACCTCTGCTGCGACCACGGCGAACCCGCGGCCGGCATCGCCAGCCCGTGCGGCCTCGATTGCCGCGTTCAGGGCGAGCAGGTTGGTCTGGCTGGCCAGGTCCGAGATCAGGCCGACGATCTTCCCGATCTTCTGCATCTCGACCTTGATCTCGCCGATGATCTGGTCCACTTCGGTGGTGGATCGGGTGATTCCAACCATCCCCAGTTCAGCCTTCCGAGCGAGTTCGGCCCCGTCCTTAGAGAGAGTGTTCGCACCATTTGCAAGGGTGGCTACTGCCTCGGTGTTGGCAGTCACCTCTTCGACGGCGGCGGAGAGATCCTCCATCGCTTTGAGCACCTGTTCGAGACCCTGGTTCCCTTTCTCAGCGTTGGAACTGACCTTACCGGCGCTTTCAGCGACCTGCTGTGCCCCTGAGACCACCTCCTCTACACTTGCGTTCGCCTCCTCTGCCGAGGCTGCGAGGTCGGTCACCTGCACGCCAATATCTCCGATTGCAGCCGAGACCGCGATTCCGATATTATCCATGGCCTCCTTGACCGTGATAAAGTCTCCAGCCAATATGAGGTTCTTGTCGATCCTGGCCGCGTAGTTGTACTGGGAGAATTCTTTTGCGACCCGCGTCGCCTCAATGACAGGTCCGATAACGGAGTCGAGTGTCTGGTTGACCCCTTCAACGATCTTCCTGTAGTCACCCTGGTGTTTGGTTGCATCTGCCCTGGTTGCGAGTCTGCCTTCGACTGCTGCCATCGAGAGCATATTGGCATCTGCGACGAGTGCGTTGATGTGATCGATGCAGGTGTTCAGATTGTTTTTGATGGTGTTGAAGTCCCCGTTGTACTGGTCGGTGATCTTCAGGGGGATCGCCCCGGAACTGATCTTGTCGACATAATCTGCTGCGACATTTAGAGGCCCGATGACGGCTTCAAGCATCGCATTGACACCCTCCATCATCTTCCGGTTACCACCCTCGAATTTTGACGGATCAGCGCGTGTTGCGAGTTTTCCATTGATTGCAGCCTCGATCAGCATCTCGATCTCAGCGTTTCGTATCGTCATAACATCGACAAGGTGGTTCAGATTTATCATCAGGTGGTTGAAATCCCCCTTATATTCTGCCGTGATCTTATCCGGTGCGACCCCTATGGCGATCTTTTCAACATTTTCAATCGCAATATTCAAAGGCCCGATGACGGCATCGAGCGTCTGATTGAACCCTTCAATGATCTTTCTGTAGTTCCCCTGGAGTTTGGTTGTATCCGCCCGGGTCTCAAGCTTACCCTCGACTGCTGCCGCTGAGAGCAATTCTGCATCAACAACGAGTGCATTGATGTTATTCTTGAGCAGTATCAGCCACTCATGGATCTGGTCACGTTCGGATGCCTTCTCCATATCAGCGGTGAGATCGCCATTGGCAATTTTTGTAATAAAAGTGATCAGGTCATTCAACCACGCGTGGACGCCGTTGATCGCATCTTTCATCTTTTGATGGTCGCCATAGCACTCGATCTCCACACGTTCGCTCAGATCACCACCCCGGATCTGGCGCAGAATCTTGTTGCCTGCCTCAATTGGAAGAATGATCTCATCAAGCATATGATTTACGCCGTGGATCACATCGGCATATGCGCCATTGAACTGATCCGCCCTTCCACGTTCAGTCAGTTTCCCCTGACTGGAAGCTTCGGTCAACCGGAGCAGTTCTTCCTGTAGATTTGCGAGAACATTAATGACATCGACCAGGCTCTTTGCAACAAGATCGTTATCAGATCGTACGTTCACCTTCACCGACAGGTCGCCTTCTGCAATCTTCTGTGCGGTATTCGCCTGTTCGACAATCGCATCGATGCAGTTGTTCAGATTGTTTTTGATGGTGTTGAAGTCGCCGTAATACTGATCGGTGATCTTCTGGGGAATTTCCCCGGAACTGATCTTGTCGACATAGTCGGCAGCGACATGCAAGGGCCCGATGACTGCGTCGAGCATTGCATTGATTCCCTCCATCATCTTCTTGTTACCACCCTCGAATTTTGACGGATCAGCGCGAGTTTCAAGTTTTCCATCGATCGCAGCCTCGATCAGCATTTCGATCTCATCATTCCGCATCCTCATTACATCGATCAGGTGGTTGAAATTTCCCATCAGGACGTTGAAATCACCTTTATACTCTGCCGTGATCTTCTCAGGCATGATCCCTGTGCTGACTTGATCGACATAGTCAGCAGCGATGTTCAATGGTCCAATGACGGCATCGAGCGTCTGGTTAATCCCCTCAATGATCTTTCGGTATTCCCCCTCATGGGCCGAGGCATCAGCTCGTGTTTCAAGTCTTCCTTCGATGGCTGATCTGGCGAGTTTCCCCGTATCTTCGGTCAAAGCATGCAGATGTTTAAGTGTTCGAATGAATCCCGGGATCAACCGGTCCTGCTCTGATCTCTTTTCTATGGCAACATATTCCTTCCACTCGCTGAGATCGCCATCGCCGATCTTCTCTATCGAGGTGGCCAGTGTGTTGACCCGATCCTTGACCGTGTTGACATGGATCTTGACCTCTTCAAAGAGGCCAAGGTAGTTCCCTTCAATCCCTTTACTGTAGTCGTTATTCGCCATCCGTTCTAGGATTTGATTTGCCTCGACCAGCCCGCCAAGCCCGTCAATGCAGGCATTTAAGTTGTCCCTAAGATCAATGAACTCTCCATACGTTTCGGTTGTGATCTTCTCTGGAATAACTCCCATTCCGATCTTGCTGACTGCAACCGATACAATACGGAGCCTGCGAATTAGGTCATCGAGCGTCTGGTTGAACCCTGCCATGATCTGCCTGAAGTCTCCTTTGTGCCGGGAGGTGTCAGCACGCACTGAAAGTTTCCCCTTTCCTATAGATTCAGTGAGCAGAGCACCATCGTTGATCACTGCACAGACCGCAAGCTGCACCTGGTGCAGACTTTCGTTCATCTTCAAAAAATCGGCGTATTCTGCCTGAGTGAACTCGTCGGCCGGCCTGACGGTCAGGTCGAAGTTGAGGTCTCCCTCTGCGAGCAGGGAGAGGTTTGCAGCCATCCGTTCAACCTCAGCCTTGGTGAAATCCCTGACCGAACTGTTCTTCTCGACGAAGATGTCGAGGAGATTGTTGATTCCCTCGGCCATCTTCTTGAAGTCCCCGGTATGGAGGGTAAGATCTGTACGTGCCGAAAGATCCCCGCTCTTCGCCTCTTCTGTGATTGTGATTATATCGGCGATTGCCTTCTTCTGTCCGGTCACATCAGGGAAGTACTCTATCGCACCGATCACGGTGCCGGTACTGTCCATCAGGGGTGCACTGGTTACGTAGATCACCCTGTCCCCGATGGGAACATCGACACTATAGAGGATCTTCTTTTCCATCGCGATCTCGCACGTGCAGTTGGGGGTTTTGCAGTTTGGGGATTTGAAGATATCATAGCATTTTTTACCGATCATATCTTCTCGTTTCTCTCCAACCAGTGATGCAGCAGCCTCATTGGTGTAGAGAATCCTGTGGTCTTTGCTGATCACATGCATCGGGATCGGGAGCTGATCAAGTCCTTGAATGAGGAGTGCTATCGTTGTCGGGTCAGGTGCCAGAGACCCTGATGGACTGTCCTCTTTATCAGCAGACATTTCAGACGCCCCTGTTGAGATGGTCCGACTGCACTCCGGATGTTCCTGCATTCCACCTGTTCAAACCTGGAACGATTTCATCGATCCGGGAATGTCTTATTCTAAACGATCTCATGGTAATTCTCCTGTAGTAGACCTGCTCTATTGATACGGATTGGATCTTCGTTCTGAGTACCAGAATTATTATTTAAATATATCTAATTGTGAAGGCTCCAGCACTTATGCATGGCAAAAAATTGGAGACAGATCATATTCAATCTACATTGCCTGGAGGGCGGCAGGATAGGATGTTGGCATGATCCTGGCAAAACCGGACCTGACATCCATCAAGGAAGTCCTGAATAGGACCCGCGTGGACTTTCTATAACTAATATCTCACGGGAACTGGACCTGAACTGGAATTCTGTGGCAAGATGTGTCAACATGCCGATGGTATTAGATTATGTTGAGGTGAAATTCTTCGTTGCGGTAAAGGTCTACTTTCTCTTTCCATTCGATCGGGTGCCGTAACGATGCTCGTCTCTGTCTCAAATATGATTTGTGTTCACCAATGGAACTGAAGATCCATTGGCAAGAGATAAAACCACAACTATTAACTGCACGTCTGACCATCAGTTTCCTCGATCAGATCATTCACCGTATATTGTACCTCGATGGGATCTCTCTGCTCTCCTTCAAATGATTGACCAGTCAAATAAGTCTCCTCTCCTCTCTTCTATGATGAAATGATTTGGCAGGTGATCTATTCATCGTGAGGAAAAAAGAGTATCATGTATCTCATAATGGGCTGGAAGGCTGGGATTGACTTTTTCAAAATCAATCCCGGAAACACGTCGCAAATCTAATCAAACAGCAGTAACATCGTGAATAATGGGGAGTTTTATAGGATATACGGATGCTCGTACTGTGTATCTGTTACTGATAGAAATTACAAATATAGGAAAGTTCCACCTATATCTCACGGCTATCCCTGATCTGGAAGACCTGATTCTGGATCGCCAATGCGATCTCTCTGATCTTTCCCAGATAATGATCCGTCGGATTTTTCCCTCTGCTATCTTCGACGAGCAGTTCAATGTAGCAGTTCAGGGCAGTGATTTGATTGAGGAGGGAATGGTGGATGACTTCAAAGAGTTGATCCTCTTTTTGGGTTGTTCTCTGCAGGGTAGTGCAGGTCTTTGTCTGTGTGGTCACTTCTGAGAGTATCCCGATTAACCCGCTGTCCTTCCCGGTTCTGTTCAGCGGGTGGTGCGAACCCTTCATGTGATGGAGCGTGCCATCTCTGTCCTGAATCCTAAAGGTCAGATCTGGTGATTCATCCTTCTGTATGGCTGCCATTATCATGGCCTTCAGGACGAGTCTATCTTTTTGATAAGCCAGTTCACAGAGATCTTTACCGATAAGTTCCCGTGCAGAATATGATGAGAGCCGTTCGATCGCAGAACCGATCCTAGTGACGATCCCGTGTTTATCCACAGTATAGATCACCTCAAGGAGATCATCGATCAGTGTCGGGAGATACGAGTTCATTGGGATATGATGTGAGTTTTTTGATGACTGCCTGAAAATTTCACGGACAATACTCTGTATTCTAAACCCGCAACTGGTCTGAACAACAGACCAGAACGTCTCAATCTCTTTTTTCTCTCTGCCGGAAGTGATCAGTGTACTCTTCCATGGTATATCTGGCCATGGTGTAGGGCCTGCTTTGAGCATTAGATCTATCTGCTGATATTCTTCCGGGTCATTTTCTGCGTTGAGCAAGGCATATATCGCCCCGAGAGGCATTCCCTGTGCCTGAGTTTTTAAAATGCCGGTGATCCGCTCCATGCTCTGATTCCAGATGAGTATCATCCCTTCTTCGTCGGTCAGAAGGATCCCATCAGTGGTTTGATCGATCAGGTTGAGCAGTTGGTCCTTGTCTGGAGATTGGTTTTGAGGTTCACTCGCGGTGATAGTATTCTCTGTGCTATGAGAACGTTCCTCTCTCTCAAGGGTACTGAAAATAAATGAGATATCGTCTCCAATCTCAGAGAACATCTCTATCCGATCCCCATCAAAGACATCTCTCTGTCGAGATATGAACACAATTGCACCGATCAGATCTCCATATAATTTGAGCGGCACTGAACAAAGTGAGTTGTAGCCCTGGGTCATTGCCCATTCACCCCATTGGGGGATCACCTGAAGATGACTGATATCATTACAGGTATAAGGGTATCCCCGAATCAATGCATCCCCACAGGGGTCATCCCCTTCTCCCTCTTTTGGATCTGATAGGGTGATCCCGGGGATATCTGGCACCTGTCCATCACTGCTGCGGGCGATATAGGGAAACACCATGCTCTGTTCCGGGTCGATGAACCCAGTCCAGCAGAGTTCAAAATTCCAGAATTGGATCGCAAGGTCGGAGATTTCTACGAGCAGTTCATCACGGTCCCGACTCCGGGCAAGTGCTTTGTTGATTCGGCTCATGAAATCGAGACGTCTGGTCAGAGCTCTGTTCTTCTCTTCGATCAGACGTTTCTCAACACTGGCTCTGATCTTGTGAGCAAGGTCAACAAATTGTGTGCGGGGGTCGCCTCCTTTCTGTACATAATGGTCTGCCCCCTGTTCGTAGGCCTCGATGGCGATCTGTTCTCTTCCCTGGCCTGTGAAGAGGATGAATGGGGTCTGATCACCACGGTGCCGTAACTCTTTGAGAAAAGCGATGCCGTCCATTTCGGGCATCAGATAATCAGAAACGATCGCATCGAATGAATGACTGTCGATGATCTTGAGTCCCTCTTTAACAGACGAACTGACGGTCACTGTGAAGATCCCTGTCTTTTCCAGAAACCATGTTCCGATCTCAAGCAGTTCAGGTTCATCATCAACATAGAGGATCCGTATGCTAGGCTCTGTGATCTGTGGTGGGGGTTCTGCCACCCTAGAAGAACCTGGTCCGGCTTTAACAACCATCTCTCTCTTATTCTCCTTTGAAAAAAAAACTGGAAGGGATCCCATAGATCAGACCGTGTGGTTGATGGTCTCAAGTAGATGACGGATATCGATCCAGATGATCAGTTCTGTGATATCCCTCTCTTTAATCCGGGTCTGCTTCTTGATGATGCCGATGATATGAGTGTCTGCGCTGGTCTCTGCGATGGCAGTTTTATCGACCTGGGTCAGGGAGAAGGTGGAGACCGATGATACGTCATCGACCATGATCCCGATCTTTGATTTGGTGATTCGATCATCGAGGACGATGACCCTGCAGTCCTCCTCATGCACATCCGTGTCTTCCGGGATGTTCATCTGCTGTTTCAGATCGATGATCGTGGTGATCTCACCCCGGAGATCGATGATCCCCTTGATGTAGGAAGGGGTGTTGGGGAGTTTGGTGATGGTGGTATATTCCACCACCTCCCGGACATCGAAGAGATCGATGGCGAAGTGTTCTCTTCCGAGCAGGAACTCCACCACCTGGACGCTCTCCGCAGCACTGGCCTTCAATTCTCCTCGTGTATTTCCTCTCCCGGATTCTGGTTGATCCTCTTGAATGGAGTCAGTCATCGAAACCACACCATTCAGACCCTGAATTTATTGATCCCACTGGAGACTGAGTCGACAATCACGTTTACATTCTCGATGATCTTTCCGACTTCATCGATCGCCGCCGAGGACTCCTCGCTGGCTGCTGCGGCATCCCCTGCGTCGCTGGCCGTTCCGTCCACCAGGGAACTCACCTCATGAACACTGGCCGTGATCTCCTCGACGGTGGCTGCCTGCTCTTCGGAGGCGCTTGCAACCTCTTCGACCGAGCGGGTGATCTTCTCGACATCGGCAACGATCCGGTTGAAGACGTTCAGAGTCTCAGAGAGGACCGCTGACCCCTCACCGACCTCTTTTGAGGCGGATGCGGTCGCCTGTGCGGCCAGTTCTGACTTGTGCTGGAGACCGCCGATCATCTCGGCGATCGACTCAGCAGAGGTCCTCGACTCCTGGGCGAGGGACTTCACCTCCGCGGCGACCACGGCGAACCCACGGCCGGCATCGCCGGCTCGGGCGGCCTCGATGGCCGCGTTCAGGGCGAGCAGGTTGGTCTGGTTGGCCAGGTCCGAGATCAGGCCGACGATCTTTCCGATCTTCTGCATCTCTGACTTGATCTCGCCGATGATCTGGTCCACCTCCGTGGTGGATCGGGTGATCCCGACCATCCCCTGTTCGGCCTTCCGTGCGAGTTCGGCCCCGTCCTTGGAGAGGGTGTTTGCACTGTTTGCAAGGTTAGCTACAGACTCGCTGCTGGCGGTCACCTCCTCAACGGCGGCAGAGAGGTCCTCCATCGCCTTGAGTACCTGTTCGAGACCCTGGTTCCCTTTCTCAGCGTTGGAACTGACCTTGCCGGCACTTTCAGCGACCTGCTGTGCCCCGGAAACCACCTCCTCAATGCTTGCGTTCGCCTCCTCTGCCGAGGCTGCGAGGTCGGTGACATGATTATTGATGTCTCCTATTGCGGCTGAGACCGAGATCCCGATATTGTCCAGGGCATCCCTGAATTTGACAAAGTCTCCGGCAACTCTGAGGTTCTTGTCCATCCTGGCCTGATAATTATACTCGGAGAACTCATGTGCAACCCGCATCGCTTCATCGACCGGCTCGATCACGGCGTCGAGCGTCTTATTGAATCCCTCGATGATCTTCCTGTAGTCGCCCTGGTGTCTGGTTGCGTCCGCTCTGTTGGCGAGTTTTCCTTCGATGGCGGCTTCTGCGAGCAAATTAGCATCGGTGACGAGTGCATTGATGTTGTCAATACAGGCGTTCATGCTCTTCTGCATCCCGATGATATCCCCAGTCACCTTGTTGGTTCTCTTCTCGGGGATATCGCCTTTCCCGATCTTATCATAACCATTTATGGCAACATTTAACGGAGCGATGATGGCATCGAGCGTTCTGTTGAATCCCTCGATAACCTCCCGATAATCACCCTGGTGTCTGGTTGTATCCGCTCTGTTGGCGAGTTTTCCTTCTATGGCGCCTTCTGCGAGCAGATTAGCATCGGTGACGAGTGCATTGATGTTGTCGATGAGGTTGTTCAGGTTGATATGAAGTGTGTTGAAGTCACCATTGAGCTGGCGGTTTGTCTTATCAGGAATATCACCTTTACTGATCCGATCAATGCATTCTGCAGCCAGATTCAATGGTGTGATAACAGCATCGAGGGTCTGGTTGACCCCTTCGATGATCTTCCGGTAATCACCCTGATGTTTGGTTGCGTCCGCCCTAGTCGCGAGTTTTCCTTCGACTGCTGCTACCGAGAGCATATTGGCATCAGCAACGAGTGCATTGATGTTGTCGATACAGTTGTTGATGCTTTTCTGCATCGCGATGATATCGCCGTTCACCTTGTTGGTTCTCTTTTCTGGAATGTCGCCAATACCGATTTTATTATAATAATCTATGGCAACATTTAACGGAGCGATGATGGCATCGAGCATCGCATTGAGACCCACCATCATCTTTTTGTTACCACCCTGGAACTTGGAAGGATCGGCGCGTGTTGCGAGTTTACCCTCGATTGCAGCCTCTATCAGCATATCAAGTTCAGTATTCCGCATCACAATCACATCGATCTGCTGATTCAGGTTATGCATCAGAACATTGAAGTCACCCTGATAATCCGCTGTGATCTTTTCTGGTGCTATCCCTGCGCTGATCTTGGCGACAAAGTCAGCAGCGATATTTAATGGTCCGATGACCGCATCGAGCGTCTGGTTGAATCCCTCGATAATCTTCTCGTAATCGCCTTGATGTTTTGTTGCATCCGCTCTTATCGAGAGTTTGCCTTCGACGGCTGCATTGGCAAGCATCTCCGCATCGTTGATGAGGCCACTGATCGCCAGCTGCGCCTCCTGCAGGTTCTCGTTCATCTTCACAAAGTCATCATGCTCTGCCTGGGTGAATTTGTTAGCCGGCTTGACGGTCAGGTCGAAGTTAAGGTTTCCTTTTGCGAGCAGGGCGAGATTTGTTGCCATTCGGTCCACCTCGGCCTTGGTGAAGTCACGGACCGCAATGACTGAAGTGAGGTCCTGTACGACTTCAACATATCCAATTTGGTTCCCTTTCTGGTCGCGGAGGGACGAGGTGGTCTGTTTGCCATTCATCTCACCCCAGACGAAGTAACTCTCGGTGACCCCTTTGTGCAGCTGCCGGATCCCGCATCCCTCGGTGTTGCAGATCGTCGCGTTGGCTGTGGAACAGGGCAGTCCCATGGAGGTGTCACGGTTCTTAATTGCTCCCTGCTCGATCAGCGTCTTCTCAAAGGCCGCATTCATCAGCGTCCATTTCATGTCCAGGTCGGTGACATGGATCGGGAATGGCACCGCATCGATGATCGCCTTATACCAGGAGTTCTTCTCGGTGAAGACGTCGAGGAGGGTGTTGATCCCTTCGGCGATCATCTTGAAGTCTCCGGTGTGGTTGGCAAGGTCAATCCGTGCAGAGAGATCTCCGCCCTTCGCCTTCTCTGCGATGAAAAGAATATCAGTGACTGCTTTCTTCTGTCCGGCGGAGAGTAACTCAAACTGCTGCGCCTTTTCCTTTGTTATTTCAAGTTCCTTTGTATTTTCGTTAGGATCCATACTTATTGCCTCATGACCTGCACTGATTCCGTTCCCATTCCTTGAGTCTCCTGATCGGAGTGTGTGTCGGATCGGCGCATCGTTTCTTCTCCGTTTGATATGCCTTATGAAAAGCACCTCTTCCTTGAACAGGGTGGAGATGTACTGAAAATTTGAGGATTACTTAGATAAATTGTCGCTAATGCCAAGCATAGGTGGAGAATTATATTTCAATACCTCTTCTTAGGATCGGAGCAGGTATAAGTGAATGAGAAGGGGTAAAGAGCAAGGTCAGTCGGAATTTGATGAGATCAGAACCATCCTCAATCTGAACCCCCGGGGTCTCTCTATCCAGGAGATTGCTGAGATCATGGGGGCAAACCGGAATTCGGTTGCCAAGTATCTGGAGATCCTGCAGATACAGGGATCCGTCGATCTCAGGAAGATGGGGAATTCCAAGATCTACCTGACGGCCTCCCGCTACCCGGTTAGAACGCTCCAGCGTCTCTGCACTGATGGTCTCCTCATTCTGAACCATGAACTGATGATAGTCTCCTGTAATAACCGGTTATCTGATTATCTGGAATCAGTATCTGGTGCTATCACCGGCACCACTCTCAATGACCTGCTGTATCCGCTCAAGGCATGCGATAAGATCCTGACACTGGCCACTGCAGCGGTGAGAGGAAAGGAGGGTGCAATCAGTATCGTCCCGAGATGGGGACCTCTGACGCATGAACTGCAGTTACACCTGCTTCCCATTGTTTTTTCCAGTGGTCGACCTGGAGCGGCTGTGATCCTCAAGGGCCTCTGCGAAGAAAAAGGTGGTATGGGACTGGGGGGAAGTGGTTCGGATTTTGAGAGGATGCTGCTCGATCAGATGGAGGAGGTCTACTGTCGTCTCTCTCTGGATCTGTCTATCATCGAAGTGAACCTGGCTTTCTGTCGTATGAGTGGACACTGCCATGATGAACTGATTGGATTTCGGTTCAGGCTGATGGTGCCTGAAGAGGACTGGGCCAGAACCTCCGGGAGGTTGTTAACTCTGACTCCTCAGAGCCCCATGATCCTCCTTGAACATCGCGTTCTCACGGGTGATGGCCATATTAGATGGGTGAGATGGACATACCGGGGGCTATTCTCCTGGGTTGGTAGTCTTACCGAATATTTGTGTACAGGTCTTGATATCACCGATCAGAAAAACACAGAAGATCGTCTTGAGCATTTACATACTCATTTCGAAGAGGTTATCCAGAAAAGAACGGATGAACTTCGTGAGATAAACCGACAACTGTTTCAGGAAGTCAGTCATCGGGAGGCAGCGGAGCAGCAACTCCGCCTCACAAAGTATGGTGTCGACAATGCAGCAGAGATGATCCTCTGGACGGATCAGTATGGAATTGTCACGTTGATCAACAGGCGAGGCAAGGAGGTGCTCGGGTTAGATATTGGTGAATCCTTGATGACCTACATCGAAAGAAACTATCCGGAGCGTACTCAGTGGCAGGAACTCTGGGAATTGCTGGTTGAAGATGGTCCGTTCAAGATAGAACGGATGATCCTGAGAGTGGATAGCACCTGGTTCCCGGTTGAGATGATGATCAATCACCTCTTGTTTGGAGGGAGGGAATATTCATGCTTCTTTGTCAGGGATATCAGTGAACGGAAGGGGTATGAAACTGCTCTCCAGGGGGCAGAGGAGAAGTACCATCTCCTGATTGAAAATGCTCGTGATGTAATCTTTCGAATATCCATACAACCGGAGTTCAATATCGACTACCTCAGTCCCTCTATTGAACTGCTGACCGGTTTTTCTCAGGATCAGTTCTATGCCAATCCGGTGTTGGTCACCCAGGTCTTGAATGAGCAGAATTACAGGGCTTTCCTCTCATATTTAGATGATCCCCGGATTTTTGAGGGTCCAACAACGGTCAGGTTCCGACGAAAAGATAAGAGTTGGGGATGGCTTGAGGTCTCTGTTGTATTCATCAGAGATGATCAGGGTTGCATCACTGCGCTTGAAGGGATAGGTCGTGACATATCGAACAGAAAAAATGGGGAGGATGAAATTCGTCTGGGAGCGTAAGAGGGCGAGGCTGTATTTCGATCTCGTGGGTTCTCTGCTGGTGGTGATTGGGAATGTCGTGCAGATAAGTAACAGACGTGTGAGTGTACCTTGTTTGGATACCCCGAAGAGGAGATGGTTGGAAAGAACTGGATCGATCACTTCATTCCTGTTTTGGATTGGGGTGTGATAGGCAGATTCTTTAATGACTTAATCAGGGGATGTATCTCTGGTGTCTGGTATGATCAGAATACAATTATTAACCTTTGAAGGTGCAGAACGGTTGGAAGCATGGCACACCACTATTTTTGTGGACCAGATTGGCACTCCCTGTGGTCTCCTTGCAGGAGGGAGTGTGGTGCCTGTGGTACCTCCCTATCCAGTGCAGTCAGATCCACTGCAATCCGAATCCCGCTCTCCTCGTCAAAGGCAAACACCCGCCGTTCGACTCGTTGGACCATCCCTGTGCTCGTTAGAATCAGGGATGACTCCCCGATGAGTGCGCGTAGAATGCATTTGTCGATCACATCATAGGTGTAATCGAGGACGATCTCTTCAACTGTCGCCAGGTGCTTTGCCCGGGTTCCCATCGCACCCTTCCGGTGGTTAGGATGGGTCTGTACCCAGCAATGAATCATTTCTGCCGGCACCGTATCAACATTGCAGACCGAGATTGAACCATACTCTTTTGCGTCACGCTGCCGGTTAAGACTCTGTTCCAGGCAGTTCACGAGATGAAGGACCGACCGCGGAGCCTTCGGCCCTGAAAGGATCTTCCGTGCGACCAGTTCTGTAAAGGTCTCAAGGACCGCCGGGGTGCGCAGGTTTGTGGCTGCGATCAGGGCAGGATCCATAAAGACCTTTTCTGGAGGCCCCTGGTGAATTACGAGCCCACTGTTCATCAGGATGATATCATCAGCCCACTGGTATGCGAGTTCGATGTCATGGGTCGAGATGATGATCGTCTTCCCCTGCACATTCAACTCATCGAGCAGTTCCATCAGATCGGCAGCCCCAGCCGGGTCCAGGGAACTGGTCGGCTCGTCGAAGATCAGAACATCCGGTTCCATGACCAGCACGCCGGCGATCGCGGCCTTCTTCTTCTCGCCGCCGCTGAGCAGGTGTGGTGGGCGTCGTTCATATCCAATCAGTCCCACCGCGGAGAGTCCCCTCTGGACCAGTGCCTTGACCTGATCCTTTGCGATACCAAGATTCACCGGACCGAAGGCGACGTCCTGGTAGACGGTCGGGGCGAAGAGTTGGGCATCCGAGTTCTGAAAGACCAGGCCGATCTTCTTCCGTAAGTCACGCAGACTCGATCGGTCGTACCTGAGCGGACTGTTATGAAAGAGCACCTCCCCGCTGGTGGGTCTCAAAATTCCATTGCAGGAGAGGATGAGGGTCGTCTTTCCTGCCCCGTTCGGGCCGACGAGGGCGACTTTCGCCCCCTCTGATATGGAGAAGTTCACGCCCCTTAGGGATTCCTGACAGTTCGGGTATGCGTAATGAACGTCTCTGAATTCAAGGATGGTGGACATGACTAATTACCTCTTAGAAGATTCTCATAGATGCGGTGAGATATGCGATTCCAATGCAGACAGACAGGTAGACGAGAACCAATGTGACGGCCAGAATTCCCGGCCGGGCATGGTCTTCGCCGAGGTCCAGTCTCCCATCGTAACAGCGGGCGTCCATCACGGTCAGCAGATCCTCTCCCTGCTGCCAGGCTCGGATAAAAAGCATCGCTGCAAGCATGCCGAGGGACTGGAGTTTATTCCGAAAGGTATCGTATCCATGCCTCAGCACCTGTGCCGTATGGATTGAGATCGCTTCACCAATCAGCACAAAGATGAAGTGATAGATCAGCATCGAGAGATCGATCAGACTGGAGGGCAGACGAAGGGAATGCATGATAGAGAAGATCTCGGTGATCGGAGTCGTCAGGGCGATGAAATAGAGTGCGCACATCCCCCCGAAGGTCCTCGCGATCAGCAGGATTGCAAGGTTCGCGGACCCCGTGGTCACCGTAAGGGTGATTCCAGGAGGGATAGGAAGTGAAACGAGTGCTGCTCCGCCACCGCCGGTGAAGAGGATGACGATTCCGCTGGTGAGTGAGAATGAGATTGGGATGGTGAGCAGCGCAAGATAGAGTCGCATTGGAATCTTTGCGATACCCACTGTGATCGCGGCCATGCTCACCGCGATGAAGATAGGTGAAAACAGCGTTGTCGACGATGTACAGATCAGGATCGCCCCGATGCCAAGGCCCAACTTGAGTCTGGCATCCTGGTCGCTCAGTGCGTTGCACTGGGTATATTCATCGAGGAGGTGCTCCATCATGAGTACTATCCAATCCTAACTCTCTACCCGGCCCGTTCTTCTCACTATTCACACCTGTTTTTTGGTCTGTTCAATGTTCTTTCGTTCCTGTCTGCCACGGTAATATCCGAAAAAATAACCGATCACCAGTGCTCCTGCGGCTGACTGCAGGCAGAAGAAGAGTGTCTCGATCTCGCTGCTTGGTGGTGTGTAGATCGGACTGAACCAGGGTGTGTAACCTGTTGATTCGATGATCTTGGTCGCACCATCGTCAGATCCACCCCATGCCACTTCTCCGGGTGCCAGAGTGCCTGCCATATGGGCGTTCACCACCACGAAGATCCCGGCGAAGATCACAACAGCCATGATAGCGATGATCTCAAGGGTGTACTTCATGAGTACGCCTCTAGGATCTGCTTTGACTGCGCCGGACTGATGACACCGAGATGAATGAGAATGTCCGGCCTTATCTGGTTGATGTACTTGAAGGTGAGCGTGAGGAAGATCCCTTCGATGATGGCGAGCGGCACCTGTGTCACGGCAAAGATCCCGGCAAACGTGATGAACGAGGTCATATACCCGCCGGCAGCTGCCGGGAACGCGAGCGACAGCTGGATTGACGTGATTACGTAGGTGAAGATATCTGCAAGGGCTGATGCCAGGAAGACGTTCACGATCGAATTCAGATTGATCGCCTTTCCTCCCTGGTAGACCCAGTAACCCAGAAGAGGTCCGCAGATTCCCATGGAAAACACGTTTGCGCCGAGTGTTGTGAGCCCGCCGTGTGCAAGGAAGAGCGCCTGGTAGACCAGGACGATGATACTGAGAACCGAAGTGATGAACGGTCCGAACATGATGGCACCAAGTCCTGTCCCTGTTGGGTGAGAGCAGCTTCCGGTGACCGACGGCATCTTCAGGGATGAGAGGACGAAGATGAAGGCGCCGCAGACTGCTAGCAACGGGAGGGTACTCCTGTTCTCTTTTACGAGTCGATTGAGCTGGTAGATCCCATAAGCAATGAACGGTGCAGAGACTGCAAACCAGAACAGGCACCATTGAAGCGGAAGAAACCCTTCCATAATATGCATTTCAGTTCCTCATACAAGTATTCTTGATCTAATTAAATAAAACATGGGTATTTCCAGAACCATCCATTATTCATATTTGAATAGAAATCCCATCAGAGCGGTTATCACGCGATCAGTCCTCAAAAGAGTTGGGGTATGATCAGCAGAGCAACGAGAGTTTTTTAACAACCCGTTCGACCTGCTCCACAGAGGTTCCAATATAATTATCAGGGTTCAGCAGAGCCACTACGTCATCAGGTTCGATCAGCGACGAGACTTCGGACTTCTCTTTCAGCACCTCGGCCAGGTGTCGCTGCTCGGCCCGGGCCTGCATCGATGCCTCGCGCATCAGTTCGTGGGCGACCTGCCGGTCCATACCCCGTTCGGTCAGGGTGATCATCACGGCCTCTGCCATGTTCACTCCATGCAGAAGATCCAGGTTCCGCCTGATCTGGTCCCTGTTGATCTTCAGGCCTTCAAGAACCCTGGTCATCACATGGATGATATGATCTGCCAGCACCGAGGCCTCCGGAAAGATCACCCGCTCACATGAAGAGTTGGTCAGGTCGCGTTCATCCCAGAGCGTATTGTTCCCAAGGGCCGGCTCGACCGCAGCCCGTACTACCCTGGCCAGTCCGCAGACCTGCTCACTCTTGATCGGGTTTCGCTTGTGCGGCATGGTGCTCGACCCGACCTGGTTCTTCCCAAAGGCCTCCTCGACCTCTGCAATCTCAGTCCGCTGTAAGGATCTGATCTCGATCCCTATCTTGTCGAGGGTCGTCGCTATATTTGCCAGGAACAGGAAGTACTCGGCATACCGGTCTCGCGAGATCACCTGGTTGGAGACGTCGACCGCCCCAAGGTCGAGATAGGCCATCATCTTCTCCATCACCTCGATCCCTTTCGGTCCGATCGCGGCCTGGGTTCCGACCGCACCGGTCAACTGCCCCACCTCGACCCGTGGGCGGAGTTGCTGCAACCGCTCGATATGCCGTCCCACTTCGCTTGCCCAGATCGCAAACCGGAGACCGTATGTGGTCGGTACACCGATCTGTCCATGCGTCCTGCCGGCACAGACCAGTGTCCTGGTCTCTTCAGCTCGTTTCAACAGAACTGAGAGGAGTTCTTTGAGCCCATCCTCGATCAATTTCAGGCTCGCCTTTACCTGGAGACCGGTTGCCGTGTCGAGCATATCATTGGATGTAGCCCCGAAGTGGACCCAGGCCCCTGCTTCGCCACAGACCTCTGCCAGCGCTTTAACGATAGCCATCATGTCATGGCTGATCTCAGCCTCGATCTCCTTGGCCCGTTCCAGACTTGCTGTTTCTGCTTTCTGCTCGATCGTCTCGGCTGCTTCTCCAGGGATCATCCCGCAGGCAGCTTCGGCCTTTGCAAGTCCGACCTCTGCTGCAACGATGCATCTGAACCGGTGCTCCTCGCCCCAGATCTCGCGCATCGCTGATGTCCCGTACCTGAACTCAATCGGATGGATCGCCATACTACTGGATCATTGCGTGGGTATCCATAAAAAAGGGATGCAGATCCAAATCCAGGAAAACGATTATTTATGTTCTTAACCGAAGTATAAAGGATTCTTTTGTATTACCATCTGATCTTGACCGACAACTGCAATCTCTGCTGCTCGTACTGTAGAGGAAAGGCGTTTGAAAGCCTTGAGGGTGAGGATGAGTTTGGAGAGATAGATTGTGCGCTCCCTGTTGAACTGGACATCGACCTTGATAAACTCTATTCGTTTCTGGCCCGGGATCCAGAGGCGGCCCTGACCTTCTATGGGGGTGAACCACTGCTCAGGAGCGATCTCATCGAGGAGATAGTGCACCATGCCCCGGTGTCGAAGTTCCTGCTGCATACCAATGGTGTACTGTTGAGCCAGTTGAACCCGGGAGTGGTGGCTGACCTTGATACGATCCTGGTCTCGATCGATGGTCCGAAACCTCTGACCGACCTGCATCGGGGCGAGGGAACCTTCGATAAGGTGATATCTGCAGTACAGGGACTCTCTGCATCTGGATTTACCGGCGAATTGATCGGGCGGATGACCGTCGACGAGCAGACAGATATCTATGCCGCGGTCAGGGGACTTGCAGAGAATTCCGGCTATCCATTCACCTCGCTCCACTGGCAACTCGATGCCAATTTCTCGCACGACTATCAGGATCGGGATTTTGTCCGCTGGGTCGAGTCTTCGTACAACCCTGGGATCAGCAGACTGGTTGCGTACTGGATCAGGATGATGCGTGAGCAGGGGCAGGTGCTCAGGTGGTATCCGTTCCTCGACACGATGGAAGACCTGCTTCTTGGGCGGGCAAGTCTTCTTCGGTGCGGATCGGGGTATGCGAATTACACGATCCTGACTGATGGATCGATCGTTCCCTGTCCGGTGATGATCGGGATGAAACAGTATTACCTCGGGAATATTGCGACCGTCGACCCAAAAGGTTTGAAACAGGTGATGGTCGGTGGTTCCTGCGGAGACTGTTCAATCTCAGAATTCTGTGGCGGACGGTGTTTGTATTCTAATATCATTGCTCCATGGCCGGAGGAAGGGAGAGCGGTGGTCTGTGACACGGTTCACCATCTTTACACCACGCTGGCAGCAGCGCTTCCTGAAGTCCGGGAGATGATTCAGGAGGGACTCATCACGCTGACTGACTTCTGTCATCACAAGTTCAATGGCTGTGAGATCATCCCCTAGAACTTCACTACACGTGGCGATCGCCTCGGTCTCTTCAGAAAATTTCATTTTTCTTTCATCACCTCCGCAGCAGAAGGGGGACTTCATCAGATAGTAAAAAAGGCGTTGTGCGCAGATAGGTATACAGTATGACTGCACTTGACGACTGGTTCCCGTACAGCGCGTACAGGCCCTATCAGCGGGAGATGCTCGAGACCTCTGCTGCTATAGCGGCGCAGGGGGGGATTGCGATGATCGACGCACCCACCGGGAGCGGGAAGTCCAGTGTGATTGCGGCGCTGCTCAGTGAGAGCAGGGGGAGGAAGGTGATCGTCGCTGTCCGGACTGTCAGCCAGTTGAACACCTTCATCCGGGAACTCCAACTGATCCGAAAGAAACAACGCTCCCTGAAATTTGCCTATCTGGTTGGTAAGGGGTCGATGTGTCCGCTCGGTGGGGAAGGGGATGTCTATCGACGGTGCGAGGGGGTCAAGGCCTTCTCCTCGGCATTGATGCGCGAGCAGGCCCAGAAGGGAATGCTCAATCCGGCGAAGGATCCTCAGATCCGGAACCAGATTCGGCGTATGGACAAGGAGCATCCAATCATCTGTCCGTATTATATCAACAGCAGGATCTTTGTCCAGAGCGAGGATCTCTCTCTGAAGATGGTCCCTTCCGGGCAACTCCGTTCCCGGGCAGACCGGATTGGAGCAGAAGCAGTCGCCCCCCGGCAGCTTCATGAACTCTGTGGGGATATCTGCCCGTACGAGGCGATGCTCCACGCAGCCAGACATGCCGATGTCGTTGTATTGAACTATTACCACCTGTTCACCGATGAGATCCGTGACCAGCTGTATACATCCCTTGGGATCGAATCGCCTGGCGATGTGCTGCTGCTGATCGATGAGGCGCATAACTGCGGTGACACTGTACAGAGCATCCAGAGCGTTTCGCTCGATGACCAATCTCTCGAACTGGCCTCGCATGAACTGGCTGCACTCCGGAAGCATCTGAACTGTGTGGAGCCGGTGGAACAGGTGCTGCCGCAGATCTCCAACTTTATGCAGGCCTTGAAACGGTCCACCGAGATAGAGGACTGGTTTGATCCATCGATCTTCAATCGGATGGTTATTCGGGGATCGCTGTACCGCCAGATCGAAGAGGTGGTCGAAGACCTGCAGACAATAACCGAATTTGTTCGGGAGAAGAACACCAAGGCCGGCGAATACAAGGAGACCGCGGTCGAACAACTGGCCGATTTCCTCTATCGGATCTATCGTTCATCTGCAGACCCCGCATTCCTGACCGTCTTCCGACGGCTGGAAGAGGAACGGATAACACTCGAGGTTCGGAACATTGACCCTGCCGATCAGTTACAGACCATTGCCCGGGCTCACGCCTGTTGCATCCTGATCAGTGGAACCCTTTCACCAGTGGAGAGTTACCGGCGGTATTACTTCGGGGATCTGCCGGTGACAACGATCTCGCTGCCGAACGCGTTCCCGTCGAAGAACAGGCTGATCCTCTGCAGCACCGATATCACCACCGCGTATAGTATGCGTCAGAGCAGTGGAAATCTCGCAGCTATCGATGACTATATCGCTGCATTTGCGACGGTCAAAGGGAACATCGCTGTCTACTTCCCCTCCTATCAACTGCTTGAGACCTTTGCCGAGCGGTGCCGGCGCAAGGTCTCGGGTAGAACGCTCTTCATCGAGCCCAAGGACTCGGCCGATGCCGGGGCCGCGCTGAAGACCTTTATGGACCTTCCCCGACATGGGGCTTCTGGTATGATGTTTGCGGTCTGTGGTGGCAAATGGAGTGAAGGGCTCGATTACCGTGGGGAGATGCTGAGCGGGGCACTCGTCATCGGGCTCCCACTGGCGCCGTTCAACAAGGTTCGAAAGATGGTGATCGACTACTTCAGGCACAAGTTCGGTGAGGAGGGAGAGTTCATCTCGTACACGCTCCCTGCCATCAATCGGGCCACCCAGGCCCTCGGTAGGGTATTGAGGACACCTGAGGATCGCGGGGTACTGGTGCTCGGCGAGAAACGGTTCTGGGAGGAGCGGGTAAAAAGCGGTCTTTCTCCCTGGATGCAGCAGGAGATGAAACCCTGCGATGCTTCAACATTTCGAGAGGCACTCAAGAGATGGCGTTGAAGGAGGGTGTTGATCGATTTCAGGACTGGTCCGTCCATGTGGTCTGGGAGGAAGGATCAGTCTACCGGATCTGGTTCTCTGATGAAGAACCATCAGGCGAGATCCCTCCCCTTCTCTCCCGGTACCTTCACGGCGAATCTGTCGACCTGAACCCTCTCTCTGTTCCCGGAACAGACGGTGACAGTCTCAATGCTCGGATTTACCGGGCTGTCAGGCAGGTGCCCTATGGTTCAACCGCCACCTATGGCTCGATCGCCTATTCTGTCGGCACTGGACCTCGGGTCGTCGGTCAGGCGATGAAGCAGAATAGAACTCCGCTGCTGATCCCCTGCCATCGGATCGTGGCTGCTCATGGTCCTGGGGGATATACGCCAGATATCTCGATCAAACTGGCTCTCCTGGCGATGGAGCAACGCCTTTCGTGCCGTGAGGTATAAGTGAGTTTATGGAGAATAAGATAAGAACTGCTGATCGGGGGGGCCGGATAAAATGCATTTCCAACGATCCCTGTGCTGTGAAATGGAGCGATGAAGATGAATGTGTTGGTTCTCTGGGCTGGGACCGTGGTCGCGATTAGGACCCGTTGTCAGATCGAAGCGTCTACCCATGCCGGTTTTATGAACCAGATCTGGTTTTCAGAATCCTCTCCCCGACTGGTGACCTGAGCGTGCGATCCGCGATAATCCTGGTGGGCGGTGAGGCCCGTCGTGCAGAGGGGCGGGAGAAGTATTTCTTTTCATATGATGGGACAACATTTATCGAGCGTTTGCTGAACACGCTTCGTCAGGTGGTTGACGAGATCGTGGTTGTCGCCAGAAATGAGGAGCAATGTTCCAGATTCTCTGCTTTTCCATCGATCCTGTGCACGAAAGATGTCAGGCAGGGCATTGGACCGATCGGTGGGTTGCATGCTGGAGTTCTTGCGGCATCGGGGGATCTGATATTTGTCTCTGCCTGTGATATGCCCTGTATTCACGGGGGAGTCGTCGATTATCTCTTCAATGCAATCGACGGATATGATGCCGTGATCCCATCATGGAATAATGATATGCTCGAACCGCTCCATGCGGTCTACCGCCGTGAATCGCTTCTCTCATACCTGGCTTCCCACGAATCTCTCTCTCTGAGGGCCATGATTCGGAGCCTTGACGCTTTATATCTGCCTGTTGACGAACTGCGCGGAATCGATCCCACTCTGAAGACTTTCACCAATATCAATAAGATTGAAGACCTCGACGCGATTAACACCCGTTGAACTGCGATCGATCTCTCTTTATCTGGATTTCAAATTTTGAAAATTGTGTGTATTGTCGATATATTATTATGCTTGAATGTACAATACTATACATCGAGGTATTATTATGTGTATAATGACGATCTCTACAATAATGCTTAGCCGATTGAATGCCCTGCTCGGAGTTGATTCAGCATGAAGTCGCGTGACATTGCGATCGCTGGTATTCTGCTCGCCATCGGGGCGATCGTCAGGTATCTGTCGCTGATCATCCCAGGACCTATTGTGGCCAACCTGGTGATCGCGTTCTACTGTCTGGCGGTCATCCTGATCCTGCCGACGGTAACAGAAGCCCTGGGGATTGGGCTGGTTGCCGGGATCATCAGTGCTCTGATCAGCCATTCGATCTTTCCACCGGGTAACCTGATCAGTGAGCCGATCGGTGCCCTGGTCTGCCTGGGTTTGTACCGCGTATTGAAGAGCCGGCCGTCCTTTGGTCCGGGTCTCACGACATTTCTGGCAACGATTGCCAGCGGTTTAACATTCGTGATCATCTCGATGGTGATGATGGCGCCTAAGATCCTGAGTACCTATGCGACCCTCGGTGCCTATATTGTGGTGATCGTTCCGATCGTGACTCTGGCTGCACTTGCCAATGCAATAATTGTGCAGCTCCTGTACTTCCCGTCTGCACGGATTGTCCTGAGGGGCAGGGAATGATCTCCCTCTCTCATTATTCCTACACCTATCCGGGGGTGAGCACCCCTGCTCTTCATGATCTCTCTTTCTCTGTCAAAAAGGGTGAGGTCGTGATCGTGACCGGGCCAACTGGTGCCGGAAAGACCACGCTCACCCTGGCTGCTTCAGGTATTCTTCACCATGATTATGGTGGAAAAGCCACTGGTGAGGTCGCAATCCTTGGAAAGGATGTGTCAGCGTTCAGTGGTGTCGAGGAACTGGGTCAGCACATTGGGATTGTCTTTGATGATGCCGATGCGCAGTTGATCTTCACAACTGTTGAAGAAGAGATCGCCTCGGGTCTTGAAAATCTGGATCTGCCCCGTGAGGAACTGATCAGGCGGATGGAGCATGTCCTTGCGATTACGGGAACAGAAGAACTTCGGGACCGTGCCCCATACACTCTTTCAGGAGGACAGAAGCAACGGGTCGCAATCGCTGCCACCCTCGCCCTCGGGACTGATATTCTGATCCTTGACGAGCCAACCTCAGAACTGGATGAGGAGGGATCGCAGATGCTCTTCCATATCCTTTCAGATCTGAAGAATGAAGGAAAGACGGTACTGCTGGTCGAGCACAAACTCGACGCTCTGATCACGCTTGCTGACCGGATGATCTTTCTCGACGAGGGGGCGATCGTGGCAGAAGGATCACCTGAAGACCTGCTTAAAGACGAAAAGATCCGAAAGGTGCTCCACCGTGACCATCTGATCGTCGACGAGTCGACCTGTTGCAGGCAGACTGAATATCGGGTCGATACAATGACCGACCCGCCGGTGATTGAGATTCGTGGGCTGGTTCATCGATATGATCAGTTCGAAGCCCTGAAAGGGATCGATCTTTCGATCAGCGCTGGATCGTTCGTTGCGCTCATCGGTGACAACGGGTCTGGAAAGACCTCGCTGATCAAGCACCTGAACGGTCTTCTCCGGCCAACTGAAGGAACGATCATGATCAAGGGGGTCGACACTGCTTCACAACAGATCACCGAACTGGCCAGGATTGTTGGATTGGTCTTCCAGAACCCAGATACGATGCTCTTTGAGGAGAGTGTCGAGCGGGAGATTGCGTTTGGGTTGAAGAATCTGGGGGTCGATGATATCGATCAACGGGTCTCTGCTGTGCTCGACCAGGTCGGCCTCAGCGGGATGCAGACAGTCTATCCCCGTTCGCTTTCGCGGGGTGAACGACAGCGACTTGCCGTCGCCTGTATCATTGCGATGCAACCGGCTGTGATCGTCCTCGATGAGCCGACCACCGGGCTCGACGCCAGAGAGTCGACCCGGGTGATGGAGATTGCTCTGGCACTGCAACAGCAGGGACATACGATCGTGATGGTCACGCATAATATGCAGATTGTACAGGACTACGCAGATCGGATTGTCCTGCTTGAGAAAGGAATGATCATTGCAGATACGCAGTATGGTGGCGGAGGTGTGATATGCAGCAGATTATGCAATACGTCAGCATAGACAGTTTCCTTCACCGACTGAATCCGATCACCAAACTGGTGCTGGTGGTGCTGGTTGCGATCCTGGCGATCACCTCGTCCAGTATTGTATCTGTATCGGCGCTGGTGATTGTGCTCTTTCTGATTGCGCTGGCATCGGGGTTACATAAAGAACTCCTCAGGCAGGTGCCGCTACTCGTCTCGCTGACGATCTCGCTGGTGCTGCTGACGGTTCTGACGATGCAGGCCGGTCCAGTGATGGGAACGCTGATACCTGCAGGGGTGCCTCTGATCGGTGGAATGGTTCCGATTACGATCGGTGCGGTCCAGTTCGGCCTGCTCCTCTCCCTTCGGTTCTTTGCGATGCTCTTTGGATTCCAGTTGCTGGTTGTCTCCACGCAGCCGCACGACCTGGTCCACGCCATGTTGAAGATGCACATGCCGGCAGATTATGCACTGATGTTTCTGATCGCGCTTCGTTTCATCCCAAGTCTGCAGCTTGAGGGGCAGCGGATACATGAAGCGCAGTTGGCACGGGCTTACAACCCTGGTCGTGGGTTTCGGGGTGCGATGCGAACCCTGACTCCGATCATCATTCCACTGGTCTCCAATGCGCTGGCCAAGGCGAATGTGCTCGGGCTGACGATCGATCTTCGTGGGTACCGAAATCCGAAGAAGACCTCGCTCCGTGACCGGAGTCTTCGGAGGGTTGACTACCTGGCGATCGTGGTGATGTTGATCGCAGCGGGAGGTTTTCTCGCTACGACGGTCTTCATGCAGATCCCCTGAATTTTTCCCATCATTTTTGTCATCACGTTCTATATTTAGTATATAGCATCATACGGTTTATGATCTTGATACTGATGATGGATCATCTCGTTAATCGGGTGGTTCCATCTTCTTCTCGTGGATATCCTGTGACGATCAGCACAATTGCCCTGGTTCCCTGGGGTCATAGCCCAGTCGAGGGAACGATCACAATCTTATGGATAAAAATGTGGATGGTGAGTGAACTGTCAGGGAGGATTTTTATTGTGGAATCTCAATCCAGGTAATTGTTGGGTGTATGGTGAAAGTGGAGATCTGTAGGGGTAGGTTCCGGTTTCTGGTAAATCTGAACCTTCATGCTGTTTTTTGGTAGCATTTCCCATACTTAGATTAATGTTCGGATCGAACAGGTACAATCATATGATTCAGGCCGGCCTGAGGTGGGTTTGCCTGTGGTGTTGAAATCTATGACTCTCGATCTGGCATCCGCTCTGAACGATCTTCAAACGAAGAAACCTCTTGTCCATCACATAACCAACGCTGTCACCATCAATGACTGTGCCAATATCACGCTCTGCATCGGTGCTGCCCCGGTGATGGCCGAGGCTCCTGAGGAAGTGGCCGAGATGGTCGCTATGGCTGGTGCCCTGGTGCTGAACATCGGTACGCTTTCGAAATCCCAGATATCTGCGATGCTGATAGCAGGAAGAGCGGCCAATGATCTTGAGGTGCCTGTGATCCTCGATCCTGTTGGTGCGGGGGCTACAATGCTTCGGACGGAGAGTGCCCGACGGTTGCTGACTGAACTTCAGGTGGCGGTGGTCAAGGGGAATGCCGGCGAGATCGGTCTGCTGGCCGGTGCAGCCGGCAGGGTCCGAGGGGTGGATTCAGCCGGGCTTGACGGGGATCCGGTGGCGGTCTGTAAATCTCTGGTGAATGCGTACTCCTGTACTGTGGCGATGAGTGGTGCGACTGATATCGTGACTGATGGCGATCGGGTGGTATTGATCGACAATGGGGATCCTCGGATGGGGGTTGTTTCTGGGACTGGGTGTATGGCTTCGTCTCTGACTGGGGCGTTTGCAGCAGGGTCGCGGGATCAGGTCTGCTCGACTGCAGCTGCACTGGCTGCTTTTGGTCTGGCTGGTGAAAAAGCAGCCAAACGAGCCTTTGGGCCATCGTCATTCAAGGTGGCGCTTATGGACGAGGTCGCAGCCCTGACGCCGCCTGTGCTCTCTGCGGGTGCGAAGATCCGGATCCTCTGATATCAAATGCCGTACTCCCTTTATGTGGTCACTGACCCTGATCTCTCACTGGGTCGATCGCATGCTGAAGTCGCTGCCCTTGCTGTTGCTGGTGGTGCGGATGTGATCCAGCTCCGCGACAAATCTGCCTCTGGTCGTGATCTGTTCGCTGCAGCAGAGTTGATCCGTACGATCACCACCTCGGCCGGGGCGCTCTTCATTGTTAATGATCGGCTCGATATCGCTCTCGCTTCGGGCGCTGACGGCGTCCATCTCGGCCAGGACGATCTCCCAGTCCGGGCCGCCCGAAAAGTCGCTCCGGATCTAATCATCGGTGTTTCGGTTGGTTCAGTGGAAGAGGGGCGGCGGGCTGTGGTTGATGGTGCTGATTATGTCGCACTCAGTCCCCTCTTCTCAACACCCTCCAAGATCGATGCTGGCGCGGGACGTGGGTTTGATCTGCTCGCGGCGCTCTGTGATGATCTGACTGTCCCGGTTCTGGCCATCGGGGGGATCAATGCTTCCAATGTGTCTCAAGTAATCCGTGCCGGGGCAGCGGGGGTGGCAGTCATCTCTGCCGTGGTCAGTCAGCCCGATATCTCCAAGGCAACTTCGGGTCTAAAATCCATAATTCTTGAAGCAAAAAAATCTGTTTGAAGTTGATCTCTATTTCTCCACTCATCTGTATGTTTATTTGGTGTTTTCTGAATGGTTGGTGTTTCCTATTGGCTGTTGTCTAAAATGGTATTGAATACCGTCTGTACTCTTTGGAAACCGGATATTTTTTTTGATCGTTTTTTTGTGTTTTTTGCAATCCTGCCTCCCTCTGGGGATCAGTTTTTTCTTTTTCCGAATGATTCGAATCGCCTGTTGTATGCTCCCCTGGTTTGGTAGGGGGTGGTCCTGGTCCAATCTTTGATTGTGCCCTCTTTGAAGTGGGTGTGGGTGGCATAATCCAACATGCGTAGAATGTCTATTCTACGCAATTACAATTATAATCCTTATTTTTAAAAAAGAGATTTTTATAGAATGGCAGAATATATCTCATCCTCCGGAATCAGGATTGGTTTCTTCTACGGACTATGTCGGTGGATTTCTTATAGCATCGGTCAAACCCTTTGTCACTGACCTTCCGAGCCGGTACGCCTGCGATGGTGATTCCGTTCTCAGTAAAGGATCTGTTCACCACTGCATTGGCTCCGATCGCGATATCATCGGCTATCTCAATATCTCCAAATAGCACTACACCCGGGCCGATGAATACGTTGTTCCCAATCTTCGGCGCAGCGTCTATGAAACCTGCCTGAGTGCCGATGTGAACGCAGTTATGGATTCTACAGTTCTCACCGACCTGCGCCCCGTCGTTCACAATTAAGGTGCCTGGGTGGGCGATTGAGAGGCCTGGGCCAAAGACATTCAGTGGGATATGGAAGCCCATCTTCACACTCATACGTCGGAATCGCAGGTACAGGAAGAGATAATATGGCTTATTGATCCATGAACTCTTGCAGTTTTTGTAATATTCCACCTTCCTGAGCATTCGCTCAAAGCGCCAGACCTCGTGTATGAAGATCTGTGGAAATGTAGTTTTGATATTCAGTGCAACTCGATCTGCCTCACAGTAGAACAGATAATCCGTTTTTGACTGAATCACATCAGAATGTCTCTTTTGATAACCTGATAAGAATATCGATTGATCTCTGTTTCAATGCATGATTGATATCCCCTGGAAATTCTGCGCAAACTTATTTCTCATCCTGCATTGAACAGATACTATATGGATAAGTCTTCCTTTGTCGAGTGGATCGATCGGTACCACTCGTACATGCAGATGCGAAACTATTCTGAGAAGACGATCCAGAGTTATATCCGGGTGGTCCGTTTGTTTGGTGCCTACCTGATCGATCGAGGAGCTACTTTTGATCAGGTCGGTGGTGCTGACGATCGACGGTTGATCACTGGATATCTCTCGGCCCTCTCACAGGAACATGGTTATTCTGCAAAAACTCTGCATCGAATCATCTCAACGCTCAGTTCGTTTTATCGATTTTTATATGCTCAGGGGGCTGTTGCCGTGAATCCCGTGACTGGGATCGATAGGCCGAAGATCAAACGTCAGGAACTGCGGTACCTGAAGCATCGGCAGGTCCTGAAATTGATCGAATCGATGCCGAGTGTCAGGGACCAGCTAGTCGTGCGGATGATCTATGCGACTGGTGTCCGAGTCTCTGAACTCTGTGGAATTTCCATCGAACATATCGATTTTGATGACCTCACCATCAGGATCCGGGGGAAAGGAGATAAGATCCGGACTGTTTTCATCGACGAGGAGACCTGCCGTTTGATGGAGATTTATGCCGGCGATCGGATCTTCGGTCCGTTCTTTGTCGGGCAACAGGGACATCCTCTTTCCCCTCGAACTGTGCAACACCTCTTTGAGGTCTATGCACCCCCCGGGGTTACTCCCCATACAATCCGGCATAGTTATGCCAGTGAGTTGTACAAACGATCCAAGAATCTTCGGGTCGTACAGGAGAACCTCGGTCATTCTTCCATCAAGACGACTGAGATATACCTTCATACCGACCTCGATGAGCGTCAGGGTGTCTATCGGACCTACTTCCCGCTCTCAAAGCAGGATGATGTGAACACATAAACCATATGATGCTATACTGTTTGTGTTCATGGAGCTCTCCCCAGGATGCCTAACATCAGGAAAGGATGATGAACATAAATCGTTCTCATGGTCCTAATGATCAGATGAACAAATCTCTAAGGGAATGGAGTCTTGGAAATACCAAATATTTAATAATTGATTCCCCTTTATTGATTGGACGAAAATTGTGCGTGGGTGGTGGAAATCGGATGGATGAATCCAATTTCGAGTTGAGAAAATTTGTTGCACCAGAGTTTGTTATAGGCGTCGATGCACGCTTACTGGCCGGCAGATATGCCAAAAATTTTGATTCATGGCATGTGCTCGTTGTCACTGCTTCGAATTTTATCGCTGCAGGATGGGTCACGGATGTGACTGATAGTCTTCGAGCAGAAGGTATACGATACACATTATTTTCTGATGTAACTCCAAACCCTCGGGACTACCTGGTGGTGGATGGTGCAGACCTGTACCAGCGTTCAGGGTGTGACTGCATTGTGGCAGTTGGAGGTGGCAGCCTGATAAACCGTGCTAAAGGGATCGGGATTGTCGTTTCGAACAAGAAGCACATACTGAAATTTGAGGGCGTTGACAATGTAGTACTACCGCTGCCACCCCTAATCTGTATACCAACGACTGCAGGATCTGGGGCGGATGTTTCACAGTTTGTTATCATCAACGATACAGAGCGAAAGGTGAAAAATGTAAGTTCTCCAGTCACCGATGTACAAGCGCTGGAGTCTATCCGGTTGATGACTACCGATCTGCTTCCTGCACTGGATGAACCTGATACGATTGAGTTCAGGTACAAGACTATGTTGGGGGGCCTCCTGGCCGGATTCGCATTCTCCAATTCGAATCCTGGTGTCGTCCATGCGATGGCACACAGTCTAGAGGGATTCTCTGATCTCCCTCATGGGGCATGTAATGCTTGTGCTGCTTGAGCATGTGGTGACGTATAATTATCTGGCATGTCCACGGCGTTATGATACGCACGCGGAGATTATGGGGGTTGAACTTTCCAGATTGAATGATACTGATAGAAAGATGAAGATCATTGCAGCTGTGAAGACGTTCAAGAGAAAAATGGGAATGACTGAAACCCTTGGAGATCTGGGAATTACCAGGATGGATATTCCAGATCTGGCGAAGAAAGCAATGCATGACCCCTACATGGCAACCAATGCCACGACAGCCAACAATCAAGGATATTGAACAGGTCTATGAAGCAGCACTCTGATGATACCCCTGACTGGAATAACCAGCGGATGCAGATTATCGGTCTTGGCGAATCATCAATACGTAAGAGTTACTATCCTGAACTCCAGGAACAGCATACCGAACTGCTCAAAAAGAACGAGGAACTCCTGGCAGCGTATGAGGAACTCACGGCAATAAATGAAGAGTTAACTGCAAATTATGAGAAACTCAGTGAGAGTGAACGGAAACTGCGCGAGAGCGAGGAGCGGTATCGAACCATCATTGAAACGACCGACACCGGTTTTGTTGTCACTGATGACGAAGGCCAGGTTTTTGATGCCAATACAAAGTATGTTCATCAGACCGGTCATCAAGATCTTGCAGAGATCCTAAACCGGAATCCCGTCGAATGGACTGCTGCACATGATAAAGAAAAAAATATTCTGGCAATCCGGCGCTGTGTCAGGGATGGGTTCATCCGTAACCTGGAGGTCGACTATGTGGACTCATCCGGCAATCTCATTCCCATCGAGATCAACTCAACCTGTGTAAGGATGGGACCGGGAATGAGAATCCTTTCCCTGTGTCGTGACATCTCCGATCGAAAACAGGACGAAAAAATACTGGAGTTGGCCCGTAAAAAATTGAATCTGTTGAATACCGTAACCTTTCAGGATATTCAGAGCGCCATTTTCACCTTATCAGCCTATCTGGAACTGACAAAGAACGCACTTACTGATGAAAAGGCTATCTCATACCTGGAGAAAGAAGTCTCATTAATCCAGGTAATAGCGAATTCGATAAAATTTGGACGAGATTACCAGGATATGGGGATGAAACCGCCCCGGTGGCAGCGTGTCAATCATGTTTTTCTGTATGCAATCTCGCACCTGGATTTTCTCCAGATATCTAGGCATGTCGACCTCGAAGGACTGGATATCTATGCTGACCCTCTGCTAGAGAAGGTTCTTTTCAATCTTATGGACAATGTGATCCAGCATGGAGAAACGGTAACTGAAGTCACTCTCAAATATCAGAAAAGAGCGGATGATCTCGTGCTGATCATCGAGGATAACGGGATAGGCATTCCCCTAGAGAAAAAGAGTATGCTCTTTGAACGTGGGTTTGGAAAGGAATCAGCCCTTGGTTTATTCCTGGTTAGGGAGATCCTCTCGATTACTGGGATCACCATTTCAGAGACCGGTGTTGAAGGAATGGGTGCCAGATTTGAGATTCTGGTGCCGGCTAACGCTTATAGATTTTCTCTGGATTATGACCGTTGAGGTTCCGGTTTATCGTCCCCTCTGTCACCTGACCATTTTAATCAGGATCACCAAGACAAAAGACCCCCCGCAGTTCTCATAACTGGTTGAAGAGGACGACGATGTCGTTGAAGTCGATCGCATTGTTATTGTTGAAGTCAAACGCATCGATTGGTTCATATTGTTCAATCCAGTCCATCTGATCGAAGAACAGCACCACGTCTTCAAAGTCAGGTCTACCATTCCCGTTGAGATCTTCGTACTTCCCGTCGCCGTTCAGATCTTTTGGAATTACGTTCGTAGATTGTATTGGAATGACTGATCCAGAGACGATGATATATCCGGTTCTTTCCATAGAGTCGTCACCCAGTGGATTTGAGACAGTCAGGGTGACAGAGTAGGTACCTGGTTGTGTATAGGAATGTACCGGGTTCTGTATTGTCCTGTTAACAACCTCTGTCATTTGATCTGTTGAATTCTGACCATCTCCGAAGTCCCAGGTCCACCGTGCTGGGATACCAGTTGAGGTGTCAGTGAACTGGACAGAGAGCGGGGCAGTCCCCTTGGTTGGGATTGCCCAAAAACCTGCGGTCGGTCTGGTCATATTGGACGATTGCGGTAATATGAGGGGGGCCTCGTCGATGTTTTTTCCCTTCTGTTCAGATGTGATGATATATCCCTCGTCACAGAACCCATCACGGTTGTTGTCCGGATGAGTCTCTGAAAAACCATTTCTCGATGGAGTCGCCCAATAATTTCCTCCAATCGATGGACCTCTGACGATGTTGGTTCCAAGCATTGGATCGTGGTTCCAGGTGTTTTGGCTCGTCGTTCCTTCAACAAGGGCATTATTTGGATTGTTGAAGTAATTGTTGTAGATACTGTTCTCCTGGGATTGGTTGAGGTATACTCCGGCACTGGTGCTGCCGGTGATGGTGTTATTCTTCAGAATGTTGCCATCAGAATGGTAAATCTGGACACCATACAGGGTGTCCCCGGTAATCGTGCTGCTGGTCAGGGTGTTGTTATTCGTGGTGAAGAACTGGACCCCAACTGCGGTTGCGCCAGTGATGCTGTTACCCTCCAGTAGGTTGCTGGTTGAGTCATAGATAGAGATTCCATGGTTCCGGTTCTCTCTGATCGACGTGTTTTGGATTGTATTCCTGTCGCTTGAGGCGGTTAGGTAGATACCGTCTCCATTATCGGTGAGCGTGCTGTCAGCGACTGTATTCCCACTGCTCCCCGCGTAGAGAACAATCCCATATTTATCATTCCCTGTAGTTCTGATCGTCTGGATCATTCCCTCGATAGCATTCAGGTAATAGATCCCATAGTCCCAGTGGTCCACATCCACATTTTTTATGATAACGCCAGTCAGTGGATTATCTGGATCCTTCGAGACAAAGATCCCTGCCGATCCACCTCTATTCTGTCCGCTGATCAGATGACCCTGACCGTCGAAGACGACATTTGACGCCTTTATCTCAATTCCTACCGTATTCTGGCAATCTATGATGTCACGGTCGAGTACATAGGTGCCTGGTTTATCGATCACTACCGGCCCCGATACCGTGATCTTCCCATCAGTTCTGATCAAATCCTTTGAGGCAAGTGCGTCGGCTCGGCCAGATCCATAGAGCGTGTCCCATCCAGGATCACCAAGGTCGACCGCGCCTTCAATAAGCACTGTTCGGATCTGGTCAGGAGTGAGGGATGGGTTCAGACTCCAGAGAAGTGCTGCAACCCCTGCGATATGCGGAGCTGCGGCACTGGTCCCATAGAACCGAGTGGGAAACCCTCCCGCCCCGGTCACGGCGACCCCATCGATCCCGCATAGATCGGGCTTCTGACGTGTCTCGCGGTGTGGATATACGATCGTGACAGGGCCTTGGGAGGAGAACGGTTCCAGTTGATTGGGTGTGGTTGCGCCAAGTGCACCAATGGTCAGGACCTCGGGTACAGCAGCCTGACCACTGATAGAATCAGCAGAGACCAGATTATCTGGACTGATCGTGGTTCCCGAACTGATGTACATCTGTAGTTCAAGGGTTCGTTCCTCCGCGAGGTTCATGTAGTTGTTGACGTCGAGCTCGGCGTTGATCGTGTAGGAGTTGCTGTTGGTATAGGTGATCCACTCAATCGGGTCCGCGCTTCCGGTCTGGGCATTCGTGCTTTTTTTTAAGGTGATTCCAGAATATGGATATTGTTCGTTCAGGTACAGATCGTAGTCGTTCGCTGAAGTGCCGAAGGGATCATCCCACTGTAGAACAGCTCTGACGCTTCCGCCTGGCGGGATGCTCAGGTAGATCTTTTTTCTGGATGAACTTCCTGCACTGAAGTCATGCCACCCGCTTCCGTCATTGAAATAGGTCCCCTGATAATGTTTCTGTGCGTAGTTGCCGGCAGAGGTGACATAAACGAGGTTCCCATTCTGGATCTTCTCCTGGATATGTGTCGCGACCGAACCGTCTTCAAAGAATGGTTCACCCAACCAGGAGATGTCGTCGACGATCACCGAACAGCCGGCCTCTGTCAATGCGTCCACAGCTCGATTGAACGCGATTGTGTTTGTACCGGTATCATAGAAATATAGGTCAGCATCTGGTGCAATGTCATGAATGATCTCAAGCATGGCCGTTCCCTCATCACCGCCAAATGAGTTTGAGAGAACGTGGAGGGTCGAGGGCAGGTCTCCGGTTGCTGCAGCGTCTCGCCAGTGGTCAACTCCTGTGGAGATCACACCGACCTTTACACCCTGGCCCGAGGACCCCGTGGTTCTCCGGATCTGATCTGCCCTGATAATCTGATCTCCCTGTGTGTCTACTGAGCCGGTATTGACAATTGGTGGAAGTACTGTCTGGATTGACCTGATCCATTCCAATGAGGCGAGACTGGGAAGGTCACTGACTCTGACCCAGGCTGCCACACGATGCTCCCCATCATCGCGGTCAGTGATCTCGACGCACCAGCGATCGAGATCCTTTACTGATATGGTCTCTGTAACCCTGATATAGATGAAGACCTCATCGTTGAGAGTCCCATTGATTCCAGTCTGTCGAACTGTTCCCTTTGCGGCCTCCCCCTGAGTCTCTCCTGGTGAAAGAAACCGCTCATCGACCAGGGGCAGGAGATCAGAACTCATCTTCTCCTCCCAGGCGAACATAGTCGGCCGTACTGCAGATTCAGACTGGACGAGCGCTTCTGTTGGGATTATGATCAGGCAGAACAGGAGAATGATGGTGCCTGATAACAGGAGGGAATGACGCATGATCGAACATCCATTACCCTGTCTGTTAATAGATTAATCCTTCTGGTCCAACCTCTGTCGCCATGGTTTTGAGGTCAATGATCTCCTGCCCCTTCAACCTTTAACCTGGTGGGTTGGAGGAAGGGGACAGAGCACAGAATTCCTATCGCGACAGGGGAGATCATCTTCTCATATCCAGTTCTTGGGAGCAATTGGGGAGTAGTTATATTATTGTTCAGCTACTCACCCAAAAGAGAATTGATCCTTAAACTATGAAAAATGGGTTTGGTTTTAAAAGGGCAGGGTTTTGAAAAAAAGAGAGTATCATCCCCCTCAACCGGTGATACTTCCAACCCTTAACAACCCGGGGAGTGTTTGTGCCCAGGACGCTATTGCATTCCAATCCCGAAAGTCCCCTGATGGAATCTTCGCCATCTCCATCATCTTTCTCGAGATGAACGACATCTGTGTCGGGTCCAGCCTGCCGGCAAAGAGGGTCGTGGCCACTGGCTTCAGGGGTGTTAGAGAACTATGAAGTTTCTTCATTCCATATTCAACCGATCCGGCTTCTTTTGAGACGGGGGCTATCCCAACGGCGAATGCTGCTACTGGTAATGCTACCAACTGTTCCCGATGATGTCCAACAAATTTTCCGACATCTCGGACCATTCGTCCCATGTACAGGGGGGCTCCGATTATAACGGCATCATAGCCGGTGAGGGAGGTGACTGTCTTCATATCAGCGACATCAACGGCGTATCCTGCTGCCTCAAGCTCCTTTCCGACAGCCCGGGCGATCTCGGCTGTCGAGCCTTTCCGCGATATATATGCGATAAGTATTCGACCAGACATGATTCTTACGTCTGTACTTGAACAGGACACCTAAATACTTAACTGAAATGTTTCCGAGGATTATTCCGGGTTCGGATAAGTTCTCTTCAATTCCCATGGCATCTGGATCGAATCTTTTTTTTCTGGCAGTATCCTATCTCGTTCCAGTCAGTTCATCAGAAGGTCTGTCCTAACTATCATCACTGTGCTGCTTACGTTCGCTTTCACCTTTATCAATGGATTTCTGGATGCAAGCTCGGTTGCTGCCACATTTGTCACCTCGGCAGGGAACCCTTCTGGTCGCAGGGATTGACATTTTCGTACCTAAGAGAGACCTGCTTCAAAGAATCGTGGTGGTCTTGACCTTTCAGAGGGGGTTGGGGGTTGGTTGAATGAGTTCGCGGCGCTCTCTCCACTAGTGTTCGCAACTGGTGCGATCCCTATCTGATTCCGGACGAAGGTCAGTCGGTGGATACTTCTTTCTGGGGATCCTGTCAGGTGCGGTCTGAAATCGGATGGAGATCTTCGATGCCGGCCTGCAGGTCTTCTGGTTTGGGTAAAATAATTCGACGCCAGTGATAGCATTGTGTGGGCATATCGCCCTGTACGTCCAGGTGGATCTCATTTGCCCCCTTGTTTTGCTCCTCGACCTTGGCGAGGGCGAGTCCGTAGTCAGCAAACCGGGAGGTTTCCAGATCCTAACTGAGGCTGTTAGCTCTATCACTAGGACTGGGGATGATTGGACCAATATCAATCATCACACTTGGAGCTGGATTTTGTGGTGGTAGAGTACTGGTGATGGGGGGAACTCCTCCATCAACTCCTCCATCAATAGCCGCAAGAAGGATATCTATGAAGAGAACCGTGAACCATTTTGAGATACCCTCCGTCTCTGTTATAGTATTATTTCTGCATAGAGTTTCTCCTCCTGATAGTTATGGGATACTTATTATCTTCTCTATCCTGATGAGATTCCCTCGAGTTTATCTCTGCAGGTCGTATCCCCTTTGGTCTCAGGCAGGTCTTAGATTGATAAGTTTTGGATCTGTAAGGTTTTACCCTGAATAATCCCATTGAGATCTATGGAAACAGTTCTTGAGAGGATCAGAACAGACCTGAAGAATAGCTGTGATCCCACAACACAAAAGAACTTTCAACGATTCTTCAAAGAGGAGGTTCGTTATTATGGGGTCAAGACCCCGACTGTTGGCAAAATTGCAAAAAGATACTGGAGTGAAATAAAATCCCAGAATAAGCAGGAGATATTCAACCTCTGTGATGAACTCTACCGCTCTGATTACACTGAAGAGGCTTTTATCGTCTCCAATTGGGTTCCAAACCTGGCTGATAGATACGAGATTACTGATCTCGCCGTATTTCAGGTCTGGATCGAAAAATATATCAACAACTGGGCAAAGTGCGATGGGTTCTGTAACCATACCCTCGGCACATTTATTATGATGTATCCTGAGTGCATTGAAAAGTTAAAAAAATGGACTCAGTCTGATAATCGATGGCTGAAGAGGGCAGCAGCCGTGTCATTGATCCTCCCGGCAAAACAGGGGGAATTCCTTGACGACATCTTTGAGATCGCTGATCGTTTACTGACTGATCGGGAGGATCTGGTGCAGAAAGGATATGGGTGGTTACTCAAGGAGGCGAGTCGTCATCATCAGGACGAGGTCTATCTCTATGTGCTAAAGAACAGAAGCACGATGCCGCGAACAGCGCTTCGGTACGCCATCGAACTGATGCCCCTGAAACGAAGAAAAGAAGCGATGAAGCGCGGATGAATTGTTGACGGAGCCTTGGCAGCGTGGTTTTCTGCTTTGAAATCACACCACTCATCAATTTATCTCTCATCCCCTTTACTTGAATCTTTGAATCAGTGATCCTCTATATATCGGGAGGGGATGAAATATATAGAAGAATCTCCATCCATCAGGTTTCTCTCTTATTTCTGAAATGAGAGTCTTGTGGGCGAGGATCGTTCCGGAGAAAAGTCCGGATCACTTCGGAGCGAAATGTGAAGCATTCAAATATTTTTCCAGCCAGCCTTGGATTACCGCAGCTCATCGCTCTCTATATCGGAGCAGTCTTGGGATCTGGCATTCTGATGCTACCAGGGGTGGTCGCAGAATCTGCAGGGCCGGCATCATTACTTGCATGGATATTGATGAGCATCCTTGTCATTCCCATGGCACTGACAATGGGACTTTTATCGATCAAATACCCCAACTCGGGTGGGGTCTCCCACTTCGTCTCTAAAGCGTTCAATCCGGATGCCGGGTCGCTGATTGGCTGGTTCTTTCTCCTCTCCGTCGTGGTCGGCGCACCGGTGATTGCTCTGGTCGGTGCCGGGTATGCCTGTGCTGCAGTGGGGCTTGGAGGCTCAAGCCGGCTCGTCCTCGCTGTATTTATCCTGCTTACAGCGATCCTGACCAATTATATTGGGATGAAGATGACCAGTCAGATTCAGATGGCAGTCGTTATGACCACCATCGTCATTCTGGTATGTGCGTTCGCCGGCAGTGTTTTCACTGTCGATCTGAATGACTTCTCCCCCTTTATGCCATATGGATGGGAGAGTGTCGGACATGCTGGAACCTTGATATTCTGGTCATTTCTTGGATGGGAGGCGGTATCTCACATATCCGAAGAGTTTGAAAACCCTGAACGTGATGTTGTGAAAGGGACAATCATCGCAGCACTGGTGATTGGGATCCTGTACATCGGGACGGCGTTTGTTGTTATTGGAACCCACAGTTACGGTCCAGGCATATCAGATATATCGTTGATCCAGCTGATCAAAGTCTCGTTTGGTCAGTACGGTGTGGTCTTCGCTGGCCTTGCTGCCCTGTTCATCTGTATCGCACCCGTAATAGCCTATATTGGAGCGGCCTGCAGGCTCGCATACTCACTCTCAATCACCGGATATGCACCGAAGTTCCTCTCCTGTCTGTCGGATCGGTTCCATACTCCTATTGGGGGACTCTGGTTCCTGGGCATCTGTTTCACCATCATGCTCTGGATCTTCAGCAGCGGAGCACTCTCCCTGTCGACCTTGATCCAGCTCCCCAATGCCACATTCATTCTGACCTATCTGGGTGGGTGTGCTGCCGGGGTGGTACTGCTGAAAGACCGGAAGTTTGGGGTGCAGTTCAGTGTGATCTCGCTTGTAATGACAGCGGTGGTTTTTCTCTTTGTTGGATGGACGGTCATTTATCCTGTCATCATCACCCTTGTCTGGGGAGGGTTCATGATGTACCGAAGAAGAACTGATGAAAGGGGATGTGAAGAACCTGGGTCTGGGTATCCCTGATCTGTTTCTTCGAATCTTAGAGTAGACACTCTCGTGAAATTTTTTCAAACAGGGAGATCGTGTTATCGGCACGATTGGATGAATATATTCTAATAATTGGGTTGATGGTTGAACTGAAGCAGAAGGTAAGGTATATCCGGATCCCTTTGTAAGAGATTATTGTAGATGTAACTATATTGTAAAGGGTCAGTACTTCAGGTGCTTCTGAAATTTGTTACCAGAAGATGGGATTTTGATAGTGTCTCCCCGTCGATATCCCCTTGAAGGAACAGGAAATGGTTTTTGATTCAGGGGATCAGGATCGAGCACGTTTTTGAACAGATCTTCTGATCCTTCGGGAACCAGCTCTGTTGAAATCCTCTAGTACTATGATCCCACAATAAGGCAAATATCTAATAAGAATCGTTGCTCCTTGAGTCAATGGCAAAACCAACAACAAGGAGCAGAGATAATGTCAACGAACTGGTATATCAAACTTATCAGATACATCTGTTCAGTACTACGATCCTCCCATTTCCCTCTTTATTCCTGCAAATATTCCAAGAGAACGTATACTCAGCATCAGCTCATGGCTATTCTTCTCTTTCGTGAAGCCCTTGGTACTGACTATCGGGATGTGGTTGAACTCATCAGTCTGATGGGTCGGATCAAAGACATCCTCTAGTTGAACCAGGTTCCCCACTACTCGACCATCCATAAGTTCATGGCTCGAACTCCTTCTGCAATATTCTCGATATTCCTGAATAAAACTCTCAAATTGTTTTATTCCTGGGGTGAAATTGTTCCAACAACTGCCATCGATTCTACGGGATTCACCAGTTCGTACGCCAGTCATTATTACTCCTGGCGTACGGGAAAAATGCGAAAAAACATTGTGAAAACGTCGATTGCAGTAGATACACGCAAGCAGGTGATTCTCTTCTCCAAAATCTCGCTGAAACCAGTTCACGACATTAAACACACTGAACCACTTCTCAGGCAGTGCCAGAAGACCAGAAAAACCGGGTGTTATGTGATGGATAAAGGGTACGATTCCGAGGAACTTCATCGACAGATCAGGGAAGAGATGGGTGCTGATTCGGTGATACCTGTCAGAACCTGGAAAGGAAAGATCTATTCGGGGAAATACAGACAAGAGATGAATAACAACTTTGATTCAGAACGATATCGCGAGAGGAACAAAGTTGAAACAGCGTTTTCAGTCATCAAAAGAAGATTCGGAGAGGACCTCAAGGCACGAAAATATTGGTACCAGGTCAAGGAGATCATGGTCAAAATGATCCTCCATAACCTCACGAAGGTGATTCAATCAGTCGTGATTGTCATCATAGTTGAAGCATTTCAACAGAGCCCGGGAACCGTAAATAGAAACAGAACCGATGTGTATTTGAATTTCTATGCAGTACACTTTCGCCTCCAGAATGGGAAAGACCCCCCGGTCATTCATCAGGGAGATCCTTAAAGTGACAGAACGTCCCGAGGTCATTTCATTTGCTGGGGGACTCCCAAATCCGGCTTTGTTCCCTGTTGAGAGGCTGGCTGAGTCTGCAAGGGCGGTTATCACGGGTGAGGGATCGGCTGCTCTTCAATATGCCACCACTGAAGGATATCTTCCTCTGCGCGAATGGATCGCTGAACGGTACAAAATTCGGCTTGGTATGGATGTATCCCCTGATGAGATCCTGATCACTAACGGTTCACAGCAATGTCTGGATCTTATCGGAAAGGTCTTCATTGACCCGGGTTCCCGGGTTGCAATCGAACGACCTGGCTATCTTGGGGCAATCCAGGCCTTTTCGCTCTATGAGCCAGAGTTCATGAATGTTCCACTTACTTCAGAGGGTCCTGATCCGACTGTCCTCAACTCTGTTCTTTCTGAGGGGAATCCACGTATCTTCTATGGAGTCCCTAACTCGCAGAACCCTTCGGGAATCACCTGGTCTCTTGAGAATAGGTGCAGAGTCGCCAAAATAATACAGCGATCAGAGACAATCCTGGTTGAGGATGATGCATATGGTGAACTCAGGTTTTGCGGGGATCAGATGCCTGCGATGCGGTCCTTCCTGCCTGATAAAACCGTGATGACCGGTTCGTTCTCAAAGATCATCGCTCCGGGGATGCGGATGGGTTGGGTCTGTGCCCCGTATGAGATTATGGAACAGATCGTCACCGCCAAGCAGGGAACCGATCTCCATTCAAACATCTTGAGTCAGCGGATTATATCTCGGTTCCTGGCTGATTACTCTATTGACGAGCATATCAGAGCGATCACCGATGCTTATGCGCACCAGCGGGATTGTATGCTTGCGGCTATAAATGAGCATTTTCCCAAAGAAGTCACGTGTACGAGTCCTGACGGGGGGATGTTCCTCTGGGCTACATTGCCGGATGGATTCTCCTCAACTGAACTCTTCAACAGAGCATTGGCAGAGAATGTTGCCATCCTACCTGGTGTTCCTTTCTATACCGACGGAGGCGGGGAGTCCACTATGCGTTTGAACTTTTCAAATGCCAGTGATGAGCGGATCTGGGAAGGGATTGCTAGGCTCGGAAGTGTGCTTCATCAGTATATGCAAACCGGCAGGATCGCTGAAAATAACTGATAATTATTAATACGCAGGATTTTTTTTGGTTGACCTAATGATGGATTGAACCCTATTTTTATCTCAGATAGACAGAAGGTTCAAGTCGTCCAAGTGGAGATGCTTGGATGATCGAGTTGGGAGATCTATAGGTACCCGAACTGACCAAAAATATTGGATATCTTCCCCTAAATTTCAGTAGTTCTCGCACCAGACCTCAAAATATTTCTGGGGGTGATCACAGACTGGGCATTTTTCGGGAGCATCTCCTGCATTCAGAACATAACCACAATTCCTGCATTTCCAACTGGTTGGGACATCTTTTTTAAAGACGGCATGTTGTTCAATATTTGTAAACAGTTTTCTGTAACGCCGCTCATGGGACGACTCCACTGTTGCGATTTTTCTGAAGGTTGCTGCAGCTTCAATGAAGCCCTCCTGCTCTGCAACATCACCAAAGTTGGGATAGAGGGTAGTCCATTCCATCTTCTCACCATCCGCTGCTGCCAAGAGATTTTCCGCTGTCGACCTGAGCACGCCTGCTGGATATCCGGCGGTGATCTCCGCAGTTCCTCCTTCAAGCAGCTTGAAGAATATCTTTGCATGTTCTTTTTCGTTCTCCGCAGTTTCGAGGAATATTGCTGCGATCTGTTCGTAACCTTCTTTGGCTGCGATGCTCGAAAAAAAGGTATATCTCATTCTAGCCTGGGATTCACCTGCAAATGCTGCAAGTAAATTTTTTTCTGTCTGTGAACCTTTCATTTAATTTCTCCTGTTATTTGGATAAAATCTGTCAGATCCTTACTTGATTCATTATTATTGTTAAGTTTTGTCAGATCATTTGTTTATCAGCGATGTGCCCGTGCTGAGTTGTGGCGTTGACAGAGAGCAGACTGTTTGATCTGACGCAAATTATTAATCTCACGACCAGTATCTAATCACTGGTGAGGAAACGAATGCAATTCAAGGATATCGTATTGGAGCGCTATGCAACCAAAAAATTTGACGGTAAGAAGATCCCAGATGAGAAGATCGACGACTTGGTGGAATTGATTCGGTTCGCCCCTTCAGCACTAAATCTTCAACCCTGGAGGATCAGGATCATCACTGATCAGAACATCAAGGAACTGTTGAAACCGGCGGCTTTCAACCAGGAACAGATCACTACCTGTTCTCACCTGCTTGTTTTCTGCGCGGATCCGGATTATTCGGGTCTGATAAAAAAACTTGAGAAACTGCTGAAAGACAACAACATCCCGGAGGAGGTACAGACGATGATCGTAGGGATGGCGTCTCAGTCTGCTGGTGCGATGACCAGGGAGCAACAACTGGCCTGGTCACAGGCACAGACCTATCTTGCCCTGGGGAATGCAGTAAACGGTGCTAAATCACTTGGTTTTGATTCATGTCCAATGGGGGGTTTTAATCCTGCTGAATTTTCACGGATTCTGAACATTCCGGCACCACTGGTTCCGGTCATGCTCTGTCCGGTTGGATATGCAGCTGACAAGGCGATGCCAAAGGTAAGATTTTCAAAAGAAGAGATCCTGTTCTGAATAGGGAGCGACACACGAAATTTCATTTTTTCTTGTGGAAACAGAGGAGAATCCGCTTTCTGATCCATGGGTATCAATGGTGGTGACCGTTATAGTCTTTTCAACGGTGCTCTGTCGACAGAATGGTACAACAACACAATAGGTTGGCAGCGGAGGAGGGTTTCAGTTAAAAATTTAGGAAGACACATTAGGTATATTTATACGACAAAATGTATAATATACTATACATAGGTACACCATGAGGAAGAATGGATTCTATCTTTTACTTGGGATTATCGCCATAGCCCTGGTCGGCATCTTCTGGTACTCGGTGGAGCACAATACGGCTCTGCTCATGGAGTTATCATTCATTGTGGCAGTGGCCATTGTCTATTATGTGAAGGTGAAGTGTACTGATTTCACTGAGGATGAAAGAGATATAAAAATTGCAGAGCAGGCAATGGGGCGGACAATGCAGGTGTTCTGGGTTGTTTTCGGTGCAGTTTCGATCGGTGGGATTATGGATTTATTTCATGTTCCATCGTTTGCTCCGCATTCCGTTCCCCCACCTGCCTTGATTCCATTTTCACCCAGGATGCTTGGATATCTCCAACTCTGGCTTCTCGTTCTGATGATCTTTCTGTATGTCGGGTTCAGGTTATACTATGCCCGGAAATATGGGGGTTGGGAGACTGATGAAGAATAAGATCAAGGTTTTTCGGGCGATGAACGATCTCACGCAGGAAAACCTTGGGGTGGCTATTGGGGTCAATCGTCAGACTATTCTTGCTATTGAAAAGGGAAAATATGTTCCATCTCTCGATCTTGCCTTTAAAATTGCACGATATTTTGGGGTGAATATAGAAGATATGTTCATTTATGAGGAGGAGAACTCAATAAATTTGGCTCATTAATTCTCTTTACTCTGACATCTCTTATCAACTTATGGCCTTTCATGATTCAGACGATCGTCTCTTTTCCTTATAAGGATGTTCTCTGTCGACTGGCATCCCCAATCTGTGATGATATCATCTCTGATTGGGTACGTGCCATATGTGCTGTAATTTCAACAAACCCTATATCTGCGAAAGATCATCTCTCCTCCATTGTCAAATACTTCCTGCCAATCACCCATTCTTTGTTGATGTCCATGAGGATCGCTCCTGCAAGCTTGAGGAGTGAATCATCGTTGGGGAACGCACCCACAATTCTGTTTCTCCTTTTAAATTCCTTGTTGATCCTTTCCATAACCAGTAGTTCGCTAATTTTGTAAAGCGTTCAAATATGCAGTTGATCATTAATTTATCGATAAAATAGGAAGATCTTTATACTTTGCAGGCTACCCCCTATGGTCCTACAAACCGGGAGCAGACCCTGCACTGATGTTTCTTACGTTCGTCCGAAAGAAAGTTGTGATCTGGCTGTAGCCGCTCTAAGCGGTCATGTGAATATTCCGATTCATGGATCCCTGACCCAAAGAACTATCTATCGTACACTCGTTGGGACGGCCGTGGAGCGACAGTCAATCCATTCGATCAGTTCGCTTCTGGAGAAGAGTCCGTGTGAAACCTCACTTCGGTATCATCTTTCCAAACTCCGGATGGATTATCTCTAATCTGCGAATGCCACGATTCTGACTCATGTAATCTCATCGGTCCTGATACCAGGAAAGGCATACACGTTCGCCATTGATTACACCAATGACCCGTATTATGGGATGGTTTCATCAGAAAAAGAGGGATATGTCATTCGAAGTCGGCTCAAGAAATCAACGAACAAGTTCTATTTCTACGTTACGATCTATGCGATCACCCAGGACCGCCAGATAACCCTGGCGGTCTACCCTGTGACACAGGGTACATCCAAGGTCGCATATATCGCCCGCTGTCTGGATGCAATCACAACAGCGGGTCTGAGGATCCAGGCACTCTGTCTGGATCGGGAATTCTACGCACGAAAGGTAATCGACTTCCTGACAACCGTTCAGATCCCATTCATCGTCCCGGTCAGAAAACACAGTCGAGCAATGAAAAAACTCCTGAACGGAACAAAATCACGGTTTGGAGATTATATTATGCGTGGAAAACCCTCGCTTCATCTGAAGATTACAATAAACGTGAAGTATGCTAAAGGAAAACGAGGGAAACATGGGGTCGAGAACCTTGGATATGTGGTACATGGTATATCCTGGGATCCCCAGCGGATTCATAAGACCTACCGATCCAGGTTTGCGATCGAGTCGTCGTACCGGATGCGTAACCTGGTCAAACTCAGGACATCAACCCGAAATCCGGTGATCCGATATCTCTTTGCTATTATCTCGTTTCTGCTTAAAAATCTCTGGATGGCGGTGCTTTGGACACGATTCTCACCCGTGAAACAAGGTCCAAGAACTATTGAGATAGGCGCGTTCAGATTTGATCAGTTCAAGTTATTTGTCTGGGAGGCCGTACGAGTAATTTTAAAGGTCGTGATAAAAATTCCTGCCCTCAGAAACCCAGTATAACTGAAGGAGACTTGGAACGCTGATGAATGAAAAAGACACGGAGCAAAATTAGCTAAGTACTGATAACATTCATTGTTTGAATCCTTTTGTGGTGGTGCTGTTTGGGGAATGCCGTGTAGTTCAGGAGTCCTGGAAGGAATTACTCGATGATATTGGCAGCTCTCCGGTATCCTTGTAAATTCAGTGAATCGGCAACTTCCTCAAGTTTCAGTTCGGATCCATATACTTCCCTGAGTTGTTCAGCAACCTCCCGCTGATCTTTTTTCGGGATATTCCTCAAAACAGTTCTGGTTGTATGCACCTCACACATTTGCCATGATGCTCCTAGAAATGCCGTAGAAATTGCCGTCTGGATTCCCTGATGACCATCAGAGATGACCAGTTGTACGCCTTTCAATCCTCGTTCTTTCATCTCATCGAAGAGCCCTGACCAGAAGGATGTATTCTCAAACCCCGCAATTTGGGCTCCCAGAATCTCTCGATATCCATCCTCCCGAACTCCGGCTGTCGCCAGAAGTGCCTTGGAGACATATCTGGGCCCATCTCAAACCTAAAATACGATGCATCGACGTAAAGGTAAGGAATCGGTTGTTCAATCAGCCGATTGAGAAAAGCCTTCACCTGATCGTCGAGATCGTGTGAGATTCGTGAAACCGAGGATGGAGAGAGTTGTTCCATACCAGATGCGCGACGATCTCCTGAACTTTCCTGGTTGAAACCCAGCGAAAATCATAGATATTCTCGACTATCGTCCCTGTAAATACGATTCGGCGATAGAGTTCACCAGTGCCTTCTCGACCCGGGCGTATCACCCGAAGATCTGAGTCTCGAAGGGTTTCTCCCGAAACTGAGGTTTTGTGAGAGTAACATCCCCATACCTAGTCGTAAGGGATCGGGATCGAGAACCGTTTCGATGGCAGTTTCTTGTTTGAGGTTCGTTCATAGGGATTGGCACCCACTTGTTGATGGGCTTCGATCTGCATCACCTAGTTCAAAAACAGACACAATGCCAAAGGCCACAAGCATTCTAGATGAAAATTTCAGGGGGAACCGGCGAGTTCCCGATTTTCATATTAAACCAGGTGATGAGACTGCGCATCCTTTCGTCTTTGTCGGAAAGATAATCTTCAATAAACGATAATGGTATCTTGGCACTGTTTCACCTTTCTCTAATTCTAGGTTGGATACAGGGCCTTTTTACTTTTACATCACTTTTGGCATGCTACCACTGATTGTTGGATGACCTGAATTTTTGGGATCGAATTACTACGAAATATCAGAATGAGTGATAGTATCTCCTTAATTCTTTTCACGGGTATGGGCAGAGAGGAGAGTGTTATGATCACGCTGATAACCAAATTGGATGGCAGTGATGATTATTATGTTCAGGGGGTGGGAACTCCGATGCCCAATTTGCTGAACTTTCCTATACAATTCATCAGATTGTTAAGCATAAAACATTGGTTAAAACTGAGTTATGTGGAGAGTGAGAATTATCGCATTCTCTGCATGAGAAACTCGTGATAGATATCATTGATCCACATCTTGTGGAATCTCTCCTTATGATCTGTTCCAAAATCCTATTTGGGTTTATTAGTTCAATAATTGATATTGGTTTACCTGTTTTCTTTAGGAGAATCTAGAATTCATGGATCTAATTGATTGGTAGTTTTTTATCTGGATCTCATCCTAAAACTCTCCAAAGTATTAGTACACAGGCGATGATGACCGGCTCTCGAAATGATTCTTCGAGTCGTTTATATCTGGGTGAGATCTTTCTGAATGCCTTTATCCAGTTAAAGAACCGTTCAACCGCTCCTCGGTAGCGATAAATTTCTGGATCAAATCGATACGCTCTCCCTCCTTTTGATCGCCTGCGATTTCTCCGATTGACTGGAATCATCGTCTTAATTCCGCGTCTACGATTGGTTGGTCTGATGGCTATGGAATCGTACGCTGCATCTGCGAGGATCTCCTTTGGTCATGTGATCGGCTTCCAATCAACCTTTGAATTCTGAACGCTATCAACGTCGGATGAGATATGTCATCACATAATGTACGTTCGCTGGAACGATGATGCATGCAAGCGGTCTGCAGTGTCGTTCGACCAGAACACTCATTTTGCTGCCTTGAATTCGATGATGTCCATCAAACCCTAACAATCCCCTTTTTTTCCGGGGATCGTGGTTGTATCGATCGAACAACAGGAGAGATCGAGCTGTGAGAGATCGTAACCGTGGTGCTGAATCAAAGCAAAGATCTGGTCATATCATTCTATTTTATTAGCGTTAAAAATCCAAAAGGCATACTGGAAGGTCAATCACATGGTCGTAGAGAGTTCTCATAGATATGACATATCTCAAGAAATGTAGGTGATAAAAATCAATTCACCTTTAGGAATCATTGAGTGTGAATCAGGATATCATCGCGCGTAAGAAATACCTCAAGATAGATGATGCTGGCCAATTCCTGCAATTCCGGTTCAGATCCTTGGAATTCAGAATAACTTATATAAGTATCAACATGCAACATAAGTATCTCGCGTTGCGAAGTCGACACGAGTGATTGTGAAGGACGTCTTCAGACTCCGATTCGACGAATCGGGATTTGAAGTAAAGTATATATGTCCGAGCGTTCAACATAAGTATCTCGCGTTGTAATGGAATGCGAGTGATTGTGAAGAGCGCATGTATCGTTTGCTTCAATGAATCGATTGATACTAAGGTATATATGCCTCAGCGTTCAACATAAGTATCTCGCGTTGTAACAAACAACGACCGCGAGCAACCGTCTGCATGAGAGTGCAGATAGTTTACGGTAATACCATAGAATATTACCCTCTGTGATGGAGAATCGAGTTCCCCGGCGTGTTTCGGGATCGGTTCTGACATTGATACTGGCAATGTGGAATTTTGTTTAGTAACTGCCAATTCCATAAAATTTCAGATAGTATAGTGTGTATTTCAACTTAATTCTGGTTGATCCTGCCAGAGGCCACTGCTATCGGAGTTCGATTAAGCCATGCGAGTCGAGAGGTGCAAGACCTCGGCATACTGCTCAGTAACACGTGGATAACCTACCCTAAGGTGGGGGATAACCCCGGGAAACTGGGGATAATACCCCATAGTCTATGGAGACTGGAATGTCCTATAGATAAAAGATTCATCGCCTTAGGATGGGTCTGCGGCCGATTAGGTAGTTGTTGGGGTAACGGCCCAACAAGCCATTGATCGGTACGGGTTGTGGGAGCAAGAGCCCGGAGATGGATTCTGAGACACGAATCCAGGCCCTACGGGGCGCAGCAGGCGCGAAAACTTTACAATGCGGGAAACCGTGATAAGGGAACTCCGAGTGCCCGTAAACGCGGGCTGTCCATCTGCTTAAAAAACAGGTGAAGAAAGGGCCGGGCAAGACCGGTGCCAGCCGCCGCGGTAATACCGGCGGCTCGAGTGGTGGCCACTATTACTGGGCTTAAAGCGTCCGTAGCTTGGTTGTTAAGTCTCTTGGGAAATCTGTCGGCTTAACCGACAGGCGTTTAAGGGATACTGGCAATCTAGGGACCGGGAGAGGTGAGAGGTACTCCAGGGGTAGGAGTGAAATCCTGTAATCCTTGGGGGACCACCTGTGGCGTAGGCGTCTCACCAGAACGGCTCCGACAGTGAGGGACGAAAGCTGGGGGAGCAAACCGGATTAGATACCCGGGTAGTCCCAGCCGTAAACGATGCGCGTTAGGTGTATCGGTGACCACGAGTCACCGAGGTGCCGAAGGGAAACCGTGAAACGTGCCGCCTGGGAAGTACGGTCGCAAGGCTGAAACTTAAAGGAATTGGCGGGGGAGCACCACAACAGGTGGAGCCTGCGGTTTAATCGGACTCAACGCCGGAAACCTCACCGGATAAGACAGCGGGATGATAGCCAGGCTGAAGACTTTGCTTGACTAGCTGAGAGGAGGTGCATGGCCGTCGTCAGTTCGTACTGTGAAGCATCCTGTTAAGTCAGGCAACGAGCGAGACCCACGCCAACAGTTGCTAGCATGTCCTTCGGGATGATGAGGACACTGTTGGGACCGCCTCTGCTAAAGAGGAGGAAGGAATGGGCAACGGTAGGTCAGCATGCCCCGAATTATCCGGGCTACACGCGGGCTACAATGGGCAGGACAATGGGTATCGACACCGAAAGGTGAAGGCAATCTCTTAAACCTGTCCGTAGTTCGGATTGCGGGTTGCAACTCGCCCGCATGAAGCTGGAATCTGTAGTAATCGCGTCTCAAAATGGCGCGGTGAATATGTCCCTGCTCCTTGCACACACCGCCCGTCAAACCACTCGAGTGGGGTCTTGATGAGGCTGCGGTTTTCGCCGTAGTCGAATCTAGGTTCCGCAAGAGGGGTTAAGTCGTAACAAGGTAGCCGTAGGGGAATCTGCGGCTGGATCACCTCCTAATGAATTTGGGATGGCAGTTGCTGAACAGAACACAAAATAGCCAGTGTCAATTAAAGCAGAGGGCTCATAGCTCAGTTGGAAGAGCGCCACCCTTGTGGGGTGGAGGCCATAGGTTCAAATCCTATTGAGTCCACTTTCGATGCACCTGGAGATGTGAATCATCAGGGAAGGGCTGAAGGTTAATGACCTGACGATGCCGTGTAATGGTTTAGCACTCTGGACGTTAAATGGGTTCAACATCAAAGAGTACTAGAATTAAGCCTATCAGTGGATGGCTCGGTTCGAGAGCCGATGAAGGGCGTGCCAAGCTGCGATAAGCTTCGGGGAGGCGCACGGAGCCAACGATCCGAAGATACCCTAATGGGACATCCTGACACTTTTGTGTCGATCCGTAAGGATTGGAAACGCCCCGAATTGAAACATCTTAGTAGGGGCAGGAGAAGAAATCAATCGAGATGTCGTTAGTAGAGGCGATCGAACACGACAGAGTTCAAACTGAATCCCGCAAGGGAGATGTGGTGTTGTAAGCTCACTGTTATGCTTGTGTCTGTTAAGTGAAAGTCGTCTGGAACGTCGTACCATAGAGGGTGATAGTCCCGTACACGTAAACCGGCACAAACTAAGTGAAGTCTTGAGTACCGTGGGTCGGAATTCTCGCGGGAATCTGGGAGTCACTAACTTCCAAAACTAAATACTCCTCGAAACCGATAGCGTATTAGTAGCGTGAGCGAAGGCTGAAAAGTAACCCCAGAAAGGTGGTTAAAAGTGCCTGAAATTGATAGGTGATAGCGGGTTATAGCGTTAAAGGATCTTCCATGCGAAGGAACCCGTCGCGAGGCGGTAGTACGGGTATGGTTGCCAATGTTATAACGTACGTTTTGAAGAACGGGCCAGAGAGTTTATTCTGTTGGCGAAGGTTAACCCGAAAGGGGAGCCGAAGGGAAACCAACAAGTCTGTAGCCTTCGGGTGTGAGACGGCGTATTAAAAGTGCGCGGAGTCAGCAGGATAAGACCCGAAGCCTAGTGATCTATGCGTGGGCAGGTTGAAGCGTGACGAAAGTTGCGTGGAGGACCGAATGGGGTTTTGATATGCAAATCATTCCCGTGACCTGTGTATAGGAGTGAAAGATTAATCGAACTAGGCATCCGCTGGTTCCTCTCGAAACATGTCGCAGCATGACCTGGCTGGAGATCGATAGTGAGGTAGAGCACTGATTGGGGGAGCTGGGCGGGAAACTGCTCACCCCCCTGTCAAACTCCAAACTCCCTATCATCGTAGAAGGCTGGAAGTCCGGGCTACGGGGTAAGCTTGTAGTCCGTAAGGGAGACAACCCAGACCGAGGTTAATGTCCCTCAATGTAGGTTAAGTGTCAACACTGAAAGCGGTCCTAGGCCAAAGACAACTGGGAGGTGAGCTCAGAAGCAGCTACCCTTTAAAAAGTGCGTAACAGCTTACCAGTCAAGGTTTAGGGCACTGAAAATGGACGGGGCTAAAACCTACTACAGAGACCTCGGGGCACCGCAAGGTGATCCAGTAGAGAGGCGTTCTGCATGGGTGGAAGTTGGGGCGTAAGTTCCAATGGACCGTGTAGAAATGAGAATTCTGGCAATAGTAGAAGCATAGTTGGGTGAGAATCCCAACCGCCGCAGGGGCTAGGTTTCCTTGGCAATGTTCGTCAGCCAAGGGTTAGTCGGTCCTAAGACGTACCGTAATTCGAGTACGCCAACAGGGAAACAGGTTAATATTCCTGTACCATCTAGTTTTAAGCGCAAGCCCTGACGCTTTGGGATATGCTGGGCGGAGTTATCGCTCCGTCTAAGCGTCGAATTCTGTGGAGTACCGTAATGGTGAGAAGCAGAGGAATACGTGATGGGGAAACCCAGCAAATTCCTGGAGCCCGTGAAAAGGGAATTAGATGTCCGTACCGAGAACCGACACAGGTGCCCCTCGCTGAAGAGGCGAAGGCGTGTCGGATTTAATTGTGTTAAGGGAACTCGGCAAATTGGCCCCGTAACTTCGGAATAAGGGGTGCCTGCCTGGAGATCAGGCAGGTCGCAGTGACCAGGGAGCTCTAACTGTCTAATAACAACATAGCAGACTGCAACTCCGTAAGGACTAGTATAGTCTGTGATTCCTGCCCAGTGCAAGTATCTGAACACCCGGTTCAACGGGACGAAGGACTTGTAAACGGCGGGGGTAACTATGACCCTCTTAAGGTAGCGTAGTACCTTGTCGCTTAATTGGCGACTTGCATGAATGGATTAATGAGAGCTCTACTGTCCCTAACACAAATCCGTTGAACTTTTTGTCCTAGTGCAGAGACTAGGGACTCCTAATGGGAAGTGAAGACCCCGTGGAGCTTTACTGCAGCCTGTCGTTGAGTTACGGTGTTACTTGCGCAGTGTAGATGGGAGGTGTTATATCCGTTCTTTTCGGAGGACGGGGAGCCAACAATGAGACACCATCCTTGTTACTCTGTAACTCTCACTCCTTTGTGAGGACATCGATAGGTAGGCAGTTTGGGTGGGGCGCCACACCCTCGAAAAAATATCAAGGGTGCCCTAAGGTCAACTCATGTGAGTCAGAAACTCACAGGAGAGTGTCAAGAGCATAAGTTGGCCTGACGCGATCATGAAAAGCAAATGATCGCGAGAGGAAACTCGGGTCTAACGAACCAATATGTCCTTTTGGTGAGGGCTATTGACTACAGAAAAGCTACCCCGGGGATAACAGAGTCGTCGCCGGCAAGAGCACATATCGACCCGGCGGCTTGCTACCTCGATGTCGGTTCTTTCCATCCTGGCTGTGCAGCAGCAGCCAAGGGTGAGGTTGTTCGCCTATTAAAGGGGATCGTGAGCTGGGTTTAGACCGTCGTGAGACAGGTCGGTTACTATCTATTAGGAGTGTCAGGAGTCTGAAGGCAAGAATGAAATAGTACGAGAGGAACTTTCACTCGTCGCCACTGGTTGATCGGTTGTCTGACAAGGCAATGCCGAGCGGCTACGCGATAAGGGATAAAAGCTGAAAGCATCTAAGCTTGAAACCCAGCCTAAAAAGAGACTCCGTTGAGGACATGGATAAAAGATCCGTTTGATAGACTTGGGATGTAAGCACGAAGGTTACGACGTGTTCAGTCCGCAAGCACTAACGTCCAAACTCTAGTACTTGCAAACTTGAGTTGAACCCAGACGAAATCTGGAGTGCTAAATTATACGAAACCATTATGTTTATTGCTTATCTAAGCGATAACTGTATTGGTTTTCTTTACACGGCTGCCAAGGTGGCGGAGCGGCCACGCGGCTGATTGCAGATCAGCTACACTCCGGTTCAATTCCGGACCTTGGCTTCGGGTAATAGCGGCCATAGCAGCTGGGACACACCTGGACCCATTCCGAACCCAGAAGTTAAGCCAGTTCACGTACTATATTGTACTGAGGTACGCGAGTCCTCGGGAACTATAATACGCTGCTATTACCCTTCTTATGCATCGATAAAAAGTATGCTGTTTTTCGTAATTGTGATTCGTGAAGAGTTACAACGTTTCTGTTCATTCCACTATTCGTCTGATTCTCGAATGGATATTCTTACTGATCATCATCATCATCATCATCATCATCATCATCTTCGATACTGGCGGCCATAGCAATCGGGATACACCTGGACCCATGCCGAACCCAGTAGTTAAGCCGGTTTACGTCGTATGCTGTACTGAGGTACGCGAGTCCTCGGGAACCATACAACGCTGCCAGTATCGTTTCATACCAAATTGCTATTTTATCGAGTTTTTCGGGAAAGAGGATTGGCATATGAGCCAGTCCCTGCCATTGTGATATCCACTCATTTGTAGAATAGGTTTTTTTAGAGGGGATATTTTATTATAAAAATGGTAATTTCAGGAGTGATAACTATCGGTATTGTTTTATCCCTCCATGGTAAGAGATGATCACGGCCAATGACCGGATCAGCCAGTTTCTGTCTTCTTCCGATAATCCTCTATCGCCTTGTGCAGTGCATCTGCTGCGAGGTTGGAGCAGTGCATTTTCCGCGGCGGCAGCCCATCGAGTTCATCAGCCACATCCTGCCGGCTGATCTTCTCTGCCTCATCGAGGGTCTTCCCCTTGGCCAGTTCGGTCACCATGCTCGCGGTTGCGATAGCCGATCCGCATCCAAATGTTTTGAACTTGATGTCCGTGATCACATCCTTCTCCACCTTGATGGATACCTCCATCAGGTCCCCGCAGACGGGGTTGCCCACCTGACCGACCCCGTCCGGATCGGCCACAGCCCCCACATTTCGCGGGTGCATGAAATGGTCCATCACTTTCTCGGTATATCCGATCTGTGGTACGTCTTCCATTTTCTCCTCCTTACATCGCGGTGATCTCCCGGAGGCGGTCGACCGTCTTCTTCACTGCGTCCACCACATACGGGATGTCCTCCCCCAGCGTCGACCTCCCGAGGGTCATGATCATCGATCCGTGCGCCTCTTCATGCTTGAGGCCGATGGCCAGCAGTACATGCGACGGCTCTAGCGTCCGCGAACTGCAGGCCGAGCCGGTCGCGACCTGGATGTTGTAGGCCGTGTCGAGGTTCAGCAGAATACTCTCCCCTTCGATCCGGCTGAACCGGAAACTGAGGTGACCCGGCAATCGCTCGGTCGGGTGGCCGGTCAGGTACGAGTCCGGAATGGTGAGGATCTCCTGGCGGTATAGACTCGCGATCTGCTGCAGCCGTTCTCGTTCCGCTGCCATCTCCTCTCCTGCGATGACGGCCGCCTCCCCCATCCCGGCGATGGCGAAGAGGTTTTCGGTCCCCGACCTGATCCCATTCTCCTGCCCCCCGCCGGGAAGGATCGTCTGCACCTTCACCCCTCTCCGGATGTAGAGGGCTGCTGCCCCTCGTGGACCAGCGAGATCATTGGAGGAGAGAGTCAGCAGGTCGACCCCGTCCTTCTGGACATCGATCGAGATCTTGCCGGCCGCCGCTGTCGCATTTACGTGCAGGTACTGCCCCCGCTCATGCACGATCTCGCTGATCTCACGAATCGGTTCGATCGTGCCGATCTCATCATTGGCATAGTTGATGGAGGTCACCACGGTCTCCTTCGTCACCCGGTCTGCCAGTGTTTCAAGATCGACGATCCCGCTGGCGTCGACCGGTACCGTCTCATAGTGGTACCCGCTCTTCTGGAGTTCCTTCATCGGGTTTAGGACAGAAATATGTTCGATGACGCTCGAAACCACCTTCTGCCCGGCCTGCCTGTTCCGCAGCGCGGTTCCCCGGATGGCCAGGTTGTTGGACTCGGTGGCGCTGCCGGTGAAGATGATGGTGGCCGGGCTCTCCGCATTGATGAGGGAGGCGACCTTTCCCCGTGCACTCTCCAGCGCTCTCCTGGCGTCAAGGCCCTTCACATAGAGTGTGGACGGGTTGCCGTAATCCTCAGAGAGAAATGGTACAGCGAACGCGACCACCCGCGGGTCGACGGGAGATGCGGACGCATGGTCGAGATATATCTGCTTCATGGCCTCTCCCTCTTCAGAAGGTGAGGACAGCATCTGCATCCAGTGCGAGATCGTTCAGTGTCGCCGCCCCACCGATCGTGGCCTGCTCGATGAATTCGCCCCTGGGTATCCCCAACAACTGGGTACTCTGCTCACAGACATAAAAGTGCACGCCAGCCGCTGCTGCCTGTTCGATCACTTGGTCCAGACGTGGAAACGACCCGATCTGGATCTTCGCCGCCTCTCCTTTCTTCATGACCAGAATCCCCTTGATCATAAAGAATATGCTCGCTTCGACTTCCATCGACCGTGCCGTGCTCCCTAGAATAAAAGGCGAATAGAGTCGTTCCGGCGTTTCAGGTCCGCTGGTCTGCACATACAGAATTTTAGATGTCATTTCCCCCTCCTGATGTAAAAGGTCATCACCCCTCCGATCTTTTCGAATTTGACCACTTCATGTCCGGTTCTCTTCGCCCAGCGGAGAATATCCTCCTCCGCTGCCGGATCATCGGCCTCCATCTTCAGCACCTGGCCGACCCCAATCTTATCGATCTCCTCTTTGGTCATCGAAATCGGCATCGGGCAGAAGAAGCCAACACAATCCAGTTCAGCATCCGCCAGAATCTCATTTGACATAACCGTTCCCTCCCTAACAGGACAGATTGATCATTTTCTCCCAATTGGATGGGTCTAATTCCCCTACTATCCCGGGATAGGTAAAAATATATCGGATTGGTAGGGGTGCACGGTTCAGAACTCACACTAACTCACACTTGATGGGGGGAGTCCCTTTAGTACGACCTAAATAAATATATATTTAGGGTGACCTAAATAACTGGTACGATGGCACAGGAACAGATCGAGGAATACCTCGAAACTATCTATGACCTTGAGAACAGGGACGGGTCAGCGAAGACGACGGCGATCGCTCACTGTCTGAATGTAGCGCCGGCAAGTGTGACCGAGGCACTGAAGAATCTTTCAGAGCGAGGGCTTGTCAGGTACGAACCCTACCGGGGAGCAACCCTGACCGGGGATGGAAGAACGATTGCAACGACCATCAAACGTCGCCACCGGCTCCTCGAGGTGTTCCTGACTGATATTCTCCATATCAACCGGGAGAAGGTCCATGACGAGGCCTGCAGGATGGAACACACTATCTCTGGGGAGACCGAAGACGCCCTCTGCCGGCTACTTGAAGCCCCTGCTCGGTGCCCCCATGGAAGCCCGATCAGTCCCTGCAACAGGGAGGTAGGGAATTGTACCGAATGCACAGCTGCGACTGAATGGGCGACGCAGGTTTCCCCCCGAAACAGAAATGTCATCCCAATCACAGATCTGGGCACTGACCAGCAGGGTCGGATCGCCTTCATCCGTGGGGATCAGAAAGTCGTCCAGCGTCTCTCCGATCTAGGGCTCACCCTTGGAACCAGCGTAGCTGTAACTCGGAGAACTCCAAGGGAAGGACCTGTCGAGGTCTTTGTCCGGAGGACCAAACTGGCTATCGATCATACCATTGCTGAGAAGATTTTTGTTGATGCACCGGGGGCAGAAAAGGAATGAGCGGCTGTGGAGGCTGCAAGGGTTGTTCACCTAAAGGTATCACCAGCGTAAAGGATGCAGCATATACAGTAGCCCTCGCCGGGAATGCAAATGTTGGGAAGAGTGCAACCTTCAATCAACTGACCGGCGTCGACCAGATCATCGGGAACTGGCCAGGTAAGACCGTCGAGCGAGCAGAGGGGCTTTTGGTGCATAAGGGGCACCGGATCCGGGTGATCGATCTACCGGGCATCTACTCGTTCTCCACCTACTCGATGGAAGAACTTGTTTCGCGGGAGTTCATCGCCCTCGAACACCCTGATGCGGTCGTCAATGTGATCGATGCCTCGGCTCTAGAACGGAACCTCTTCTTTACGATTCAGTTGATGGAACTGGCACCGCCCCTTATGATCGCGGTCAATCAGATCGATCTTGCAGAGAAGAAAGGACTGACCATCGATGTGGAGAAACTCTCATCAATACTCGGCGTTCCCGTGGTGCCGACTGTGGCTATAAGAGGGAAAGGGATCTCACCGCTCACCGATGCGATCCTCGATCTGGTGCACGATCGGCCGGTCCCCCCGGTCCTCTTTTATGGAAGGGAGATCGAGGAGCGAATAGCCCGGATCGTCTCCCTGTTACATCCGGTCTCGACTCCGTATCCAACCAGGTGGACTGCGATTAAACTGCTCGAACGCGACCCGGACATGGTCCGGATCGTCAGTGTTCAGGATCCTTCCATTGTTCAGGAAGCAGACCGGCTGGCAGGAGAGATCGAAGCGATCCATGGAGAGCCTGTTTCAGTGGTGATCACCGCCGAGCGGTACCAGATTGCAGATCGGATCGCAGCGGAAGTGATCACGGTGCAGATGCCGCAGGACGGCCCTCAAAAGAAGAGCCTGACTGATAAAATCGATCAGATTGCTCTCCACCCGATCCTCGGGTATTTCGGGGTCGTCGGGGTGATCGGCGGTCTCCTGGTCTGGACATTCCTGATCGGAGCACCGGTCTCAGCGTTCATCACTTCGTTCCTCACCCAGTTCGAACAGTACGAGCCGGTGATCACCGGCCCGTTTACCGACATCCTCTGGAATGGCGTCTTCACAGGGTTTCTGGCAGGAGTGACCCTGATCATTCCTTACGTCCTCCCGTTCTACCTGATCCTCGCAGTGATCGAGGATTCCGGGTACCTGACCCGCATCTCGGTGATGCTTGACCGGGGAATGCACAAAATCGGACTGCACGGCAAGGCCATCATCCCGCTGATCCTCGGCTACGGGTGCAATGTCCCTGCCATCTACTCCTGCCGGATCATGGAGTCCCCGAAACAGAAACTGCTTGCGGCGTTTCTCGTGACCCTCGTCCCGTGCACAGCCCGGACAGTCGTGATCCTCGGGTTGGTGGCTGCGTTCGTAAACATCTGGTGGGCACTCGCCCTCTATGCGTTCGATATCCTCCTGATCCTCGTGGTCGGAAGGGTGGCCTTCAAGGCGGTGCCCGGTGAGTCGGTCGGGCTGATCATGGAGATGCCGGACTACCATGTCCCGTCGCTTCGGGTGGTGCTGAAGCAGACCTGGGCCAGGACCAAGTCGCTGATCTGGGTTGTCTTTCCGGCCTACATCATCGGCAGTGCCGTGCTCCAGGGGTTCTATGCAGCCGGCCTCCTCGACCCGGTGAACGCCCTGCTCGCCCCGATCACCACCCTCTGGCTCGGGCTGCCGGCGGTCGTCGGGATCACGCTCATCTTCGGGATCGTCAGAAAGGAACTGACGATCCTGACACTCGCCGTGATCTTTGGAACGACGAACTTTGCCACCATCATGTCCCCGGTGCAGCTGATCGTGCTGGCCCTCGTCTCGATGCTCTACATTCCCTGTATCTCCGCCATCTTCGCACTGGCCTCGGAGTTCGGGTGGAGACGGGCCCTCGCCATAACCGGAACCGAAATCGTGCTGGCCATTGTGCTCGGCGGGCTCGCGTATCGGGCGCTCGGACTGTTTATGTGAGGGGTGGTGCTCCAGCCCCCGCCTCCCTCACAAGACCTATCAGGTCTGACCGCGAAACCAGACAGACTGGTAACTATGTATACCAATCCACGCTGGTCTATGAAGGGGAGCAGATGAGAACCCCTGTCCTGGCCCCGTACGAAGAACTGGTGTCCATCACCGGCGATCAGGGTCTGCCTCTCTCCCGTGTCGAGGAGATGCGCCGGAAGTACGGGGTCAACACGATCACCCCTCCTCCCCGGGAGCCGCTCTGGAGACAGTACCTCCGAAAGTATGACGACCCCATCATCAAGATCCTTCTCTTCGCTGTCGCCCTCTCCGCCCTCGTCTCCATCATCAGAGGAGAGGGACTGCTGGACACCATCGGGATCGTCATCGCGGTCCTCCTCTCGACCCTGATCGCATTTCTCAATGAGTACCGGAGCAGTAAAGAGTTCGAGCTGCTCAATGCACACCGCGACGACCTGGCGATCAAGGCAGTCCGAGACGGCCACCCTGTATCAGTACCTTCCCGCGAGATCGTGGTCGGGGACCTGGTCCTGCTTGAGGCCGGCGACGGGATACCGGCCGATGGCTGGGTGGTCTCAACCGACGATCTCACCTCCGACGAATCGGCCTTCACCGGTGAGACCGAACCGGTCGCGAAAGGGGTGCAGGATCGCCTGTTGAAAGGGGCGCTGGTCACCGCTGGCAAGGGTAGGATGATCGCAGGGGCGGTCGGGGACTCGGCAGAGATGGGCGTGATCGCCGCTTCGCTGGGGATCGATCATGCGACCCTGACACCGCTCGAACAGAAGCTGGAAGCGCTCGCCCGCATCATCAGCTCTTTCGGGTACGGAATGGCCGTTTTGATCTTCTGCACCCTGCTCGTCCGCGGTATCATCCTCGGTGAGATCACCGGGCTGACCATAACCACAGTTGATGTCATCCTCCATGACGTGATGCTCGCCGTCGTGATCGTCGTCGCCGCAGTCCCCGAAGGACTGCCGATGAGCGTCGCCCTCTCCCTTTCGCTGGCGATGCGGAAGATGGCGAAGGCGAACTGCCTGGTTCGCCGGCTGATCGCCTGTGAGACGATCGGTTCCGCTACGACCATCTGCACTGACAAGACCGGTACGCTGACCATGAACCAGATGGTGGTGATCGAAGCATCGATCAACAGGCCGGTTCACGCCGGACGATTCCCGGAGACGCGGGCCGAATGGATCACGCTCAATGCCGCGGTGAATGGGACGGCATATCTCGAGGAGCGGGACGACCGGGTGATCGTCATCGGGAACTCCACCGAGGGGGCGCTTCTCCGGTGGCTTCGGGAGCATGCGCTCGATTATCTCCAGATCCGGAGAGAGACCGATATCATCAGGCAACACCTCTTCGACGGGAGACGGAAACGGATGTCCACCGTCATCTCCCAGGACGGCCGGTCCTGGCTTCTGGTGAAGGGTGCACCGGAGGTGCTGGCATCGCTCTGCACAGAGAGCCCGGACCTTGACGAGGTGCATGCCCTCGCATCCCGGGCGATGAGGACGCTTGCGTTTGCCCACAGGGAGATCATCGACGATGACGAGGCCGAGACCGGGTTGATCTGGGATGGGTACGTCGGGATACGCGACCATCTCAGGGATAAGATCGCAGAATCGGTCGCCACCTGCCAGCGGGCCGGCATCCGGGTCCGGATGGTCACCGGGGATAATGCCGAGACGGCTCGGGCCATCGCAGCGGAGGCGGGGATTCTGCAGGGTGGGACGGTCATGACCGGTGAAGCGTTCCGTTCTCTCCCGCCCGACGAGCAGGTCGGGGCTGCAGATGAACTGGACGTGATGGCCAGGGCGGAACCCCTCGACAAACTGCTGCTCGTTTCTGCCCTCCAGAAGACCGGGGCCGTCGTCGCTGTCACCGGTGACGGCACCAACGACGCTCCGGCGCTCAAGCATGCCGATGTGGGGCTGGCCATGGGGATCGCCGGCACCGAGGTGGCGCGGGAGGCGAGCGACATCATTCTCCTCGACGATTCGTTCGCCACGATAACCAGCGCTGTCTGGTGGGGTCGGTCGCTCTACGAGAACATCCAGCGTTTTGTCCTCTTCCAGCTGACCCTCAACTTCAGTGCCTGTATCCTGATCTTCACCGCCCCGCTCCTCGGGTTACCGGAACCCTTCACCATCATCCAGGTGCTCTGGATCAACCTGATCATGGATACGCTCGCAGCCTTCGCCCTCTGTTCCGAGGCCCCCCATCCAGAACTGATGAACAACCAGCCGATCTCACATGACGCCCCAATCGTCACACCGTTCATGTGGCTCTCGATCGCTGTCACCGGCCTCTTCCTGATCGTCGGCGGTCTGCTTCAACTGGCCACTGGTTTTCTGGGCGGCTCGACGCCGACGGAGATCGGCACGGTCTTCTTCGCCGCGTTCATCTTCGTTGCGGTCTGGAACGGGATCAACTGCAGGGCCCTCGACGGAAAGATGCCCCCCTTCTTCCGGGGCAACCCGACCTTCTTTGCGGTGACCATCTTCATCGTCGCCGTCCAGGTGCTGATCGTCCAGTACGGCGGTGTATTCTTTGAGACCGTCCCCCTCTCCCTGGAACTGTGGGTGCGGACTGGCGTGGCGTCGGCCTCGGTGCTGGTGGTCGGAGCTCTGCTCCGCTTTGGGTACCAAGTCCATAACGTTTATCTTTCCCCGAAATGACGATTATCCATGCTGACCCCTGAGCAGAAACGGGCGATCGCGTTTCGCGACGGAAACCTGCAGGTGATCGCCTGTGCCGGCTCGGGTAAGACCGAGACGATCACCCGGCGCATCGCGGGTCTCGTCGCCGGGGGCGTGGATCCACGATCTATCGTTGCCTTCACCTTCACTGACCGGGCTGCAGCGGAGATGGCCGATCGCCTCCGTCTCCACCTGCAGACACTGGTCCCGGGGGAACCTGACCTGGCCGGCCTCTCTGTCGGCACCATCCATGCTTACTGCGATCAGCGACTGAAAGAGGTTCTGCCGAGGTACCGATCCTTCGACCTGCTCGACGATGATATGCGGCCGCTCTTCTGTTCCCGTTACTACCATGACTTCGGTTTCGAGGACCTCCTCGTCCATTACCAGGACCGGCGCCGCGAGCCGTCGCGGTATGAAATCATCCATGACTTCTGCAGGAATGCCGATCTGGTCAGGGACGAGCGAATCGATCCGGCCGGTCTTGGTTTGCCCTTCTGCGAGTGTTACCGCGCCTACCTCGACCACCTTCAAGCAGACCATTACATCGACTTCACCGGGATGATTGCCCATTATGTCGAGGCGCTCGAAGAGGACCCCGCCCTGCTCGCCCGTGAGAGGGGACGGGTCCGGTACCTGATCGTCGACGAGTACCAGGACATCAACACTCTTCAGGAGGAACTGATACGCCTGATGGTCGGCAGCACCGGGAACCTCTCCGTCGTCGGCGATGACGACCAGTGTATCTACCACTGGCGGGGCTCGAACTATGAGAATATCATCTCGTTCGGCACCCGGTACCCCGACGTCACGACCGTCCGTATCCAGCAGAACTTCCGGTCGACCCCGGGGATCATCAGTGCCGCATCCCGGGTGATCGATCGAAATGAACTCAGGCTGCCCAAGATGATGGAGCCCTGGCCCGAGGGGTTGGGGCAGACCGAGGAGGGCGACATCGCCACCTGCTTCTTCGACGATGAAGAAGAGGAAGTGGCAGGGATCGTCGGGCAGATCCAGGCACTCCTGGGTCGGGAGTATATCAATAATCAGGGCGAAGAGCGAACACTCTCCTATCGTGACATGGCGGTGTTGATGCGTTCTGTCCGGGTGTATGCCCGTTCTCTCATCTCCGCTCTGGAGAGGGCCGGGATCCCCTTCGTCGTCAGGGGAGGTCGGCTCTTTGAACGGCCTGAGGTCGTGATCGTGATGCAGGCCCTCGCCTTCCTCGGTGAATACCCCTATCCCCTCAGAAGCCCGGTTCCAGTGCACCTCCCCCTCCTCGAGGAGGCATACCTGGCGCTTGGTTATGGGGAGGCGGCCGACTGTGCATTGTTCCTGAAATTGATGACGGACCTGAAGCGGGAGATCGATCGAAGCGAGTCATTCAGTCTGCAGACGCTCTTCCACCGGGTGGTGCAGGCCATGGGGGGTGATCGGACCCCTTTCCCTGAGGTCTGGTATTACAACCTCGGCAATCTCTCGCAACTGGTCTCTGCATTCGAGCACCAGTATCCTCTGATAACTACGATGGAGATCCACCGTTTCCTGGAGTACATTCAGGAGCATGCGATGAAACAGGCTGAGGAGGGCGGGGCAGGGGAGGAACTCCTCCCGGATGCGGTGACCGTCACCACACTCCACAAGGCCAAGGGCCTCCAGTTCCCGGTCGTCTTCATCCCCCGACTGAACACCGGCGAGTTCCCCTCGGACCGGCCGGACCGGGCGGTCTGGTTTGTGCCGTCGCCCCTCTTCGACCGAGATCGGTATACCACCAGCCTTGAAGACGAGCGACGGCTCTTCTATGTTGGCATCACCCGGAGCGAGAAGTACCTCTTCCTCTCCGGCCATCGGCAAAGATCCGGGGACCTTCCTCCTGCAGAACCGTCGACCTTCTTCTCTGAATACCCCCGTGACCATGTCGTCGATCGCTTTCCTTGCCCAGCCAAGGGCGGGGAGACCAGCCATACTGCTACTCCAATATCGGATCGATCGCCGGCCCGGATTGAGACGAGCTGGTCGGCCCTTCGGTATTATGCCCACTGTCCGTTCGACTACAAACTCCGGCACCTCTACGGGTTCGATCCGATGCCCAGGGAGGAACTGGGTTTCGGGCGGGCCGTCCACTCGGTGCTTGCAGCCGTGCATACACAGATAGTCAGAGGAACGTTCGATCCCGCAGAGATCCCGGATCTGGTCGATGAGCACCTGCTCCTCCGCTTCGCCCCGGCGGGGACGACCGAGCGGGTGCAGGGGATCGTCGCCAGGCAGACCCTTCGCTACGTGGAACAGAACAGCCATGACTTCGCCCGGATCGCCGGTATCGAGCTGCCGTTCTCGTTCGCTGTTGGGAATGGCGTGGTGAACGGGGCGATGGACCTCATGCTCGGCGATGGTGACGGCGGGGTTGAACTCCGAGACTTCAAACTGACTGAGGAGGGGGAGGCCTCGTTTCGTCCCGATGTCGAGCGGCAGCTCCAGGTCTATGCTCTGGCTGCCCGGTCGCTTGGTCACGAGGTACACAAGGCGACGATCTATCACTTCGATACCGGTTCGATCACTGAGGTGGCGGTGGGGCCGGCAGCACTCGCCGAGGCGCAAACTGCCGTGGAGAGGATGATTGTCGGGATCCAGAACCAGGAGTTCCCCCGACGGCCGGCAGCAGATCGGTGCGCGAACTGCGATTGGCACTGCCTCTGCGACGAGACTGAAGCGTGTGCTGCAGAACTTCACACGGTGAAGACGGATGATTGTTAGGGAGGATGATGGGACAGAATCGGGTTTGCAGTCTCATGGTGGGCGTCGATGTTGGAGGAACTCTTGTCAGGTGTCATTTTCGTCTGGAGGATCAAAGATCTCCCCTACGATTTTGAAGTTCATATTTCATGCCTCAATCTGGTCACAGCAATCCATTTTCCATGCCCGAACTCGTCGAACGGTTTTTGCCATCGCTGACCGGGAGAATGATGAATGGCATTCCTGCATTTGCACGATAAATTATGACCTGTTAAAAGATCGATACTTTAGATCTGTGGTATCTTAAACTCTCCAAAGTAAACATCAGATCACAAAACGAGTGTGGTGCCTTTCCACTTTGTTATGCGAATCCTATGTATTACTTCTAGAAAGGGGACTATTGAGAGTTTGGGATGAGTTCTGTGGTTGCTATATCAGAGTTCTTTATAAGAAGATCGTAGGGTCTGAGGGTGTGACCATCCTTGAGTTTCCACCAATTTTATATATAATAATCCGACAGGTTCATGTATGGTAGACACGAGTGGACTCATATGGCCGATTCAACGGAGGGATGATTTCTTTCGCATTGTCGCATATATAATTCTCGCAACTGCACTCATATTCGTCATCGACGTCATCACACCACTGGGCGTGATGATCTGGATCCTTTATCTCATCCCCCTGTTCCTGACCGTGTACCTCAGCTGGAAGTATGCTCCACTTGTGATGACTGGCGTGTTTATTCTCATCATGGCTGTAAGTCTCTTCATGTCGCCGCGTGATATCTCGATAGAATACGCGCTCATCGACCGGGTCTTCTTCGCGCTGATCTTAATTGTAACATCAATTTTCATCGAAAATTATGTATCGAATGTCGAATGTCTCGCTATGAACGAAGAGCGATACCGGCATCTCATCGAATGGCTGCCAGAAGGAATTATTGTATACCAGCAGGGGAGAATTGCATATATAAATCCTGCCGGCATCCGGTTGCTCGGGTCTGATCGTAAGGATGATCTGATTGGCCGTGACATTATCGATATGATCGATCCTGGGTTTCGGAAGCTGTTCCTGGAGCGGGTTGCCCAAGCTGCACTCGGTGCACGGATGGACATTGACACAGTTCAACTTATCAGGCAGGACGGGAGTGAAATGTCTATCGGGATGTTTCTTGGAACCATATTCTGGGACAACGGGTCCGCGGTACAGATTGTAATGAGAAATGCCTGAAACCGCCTGAAGGAAGTGGTATAGATGACCTGTGATTGCTTATCTCTACAATTCGGTCGGTTACTGTTAACCTGCCGGCCAGGTCTGTCAGGATGACCTTCTCCTCCGACTGTCAGCCAGCCCGGCGTTTCGGCTGTGGGAGATCCCGCATGATTCCCTCTCCAGATAGAGATGATCGCGACCTTACGTCTGATCGCGCAGCAAGGGTGAACGATTCTGCGAGCTCTGGAATTTTCCAGAGGACGGGTGGGTCGAGGGAATGAGGAGGTGGAGACCTTCCTCTCGAAGAGGTTCATATGATATTCGATTGATATTAAAATCGCATTAACTTTTTTTGGTTAGCAAGAATGTTCCCGGGCTCTCAAACTCAAGAGATTGAGTATAACGCTTCAACCTCGATGCATCATACGCATTTCACAACATAAAAATACGATGTTAGTGCATCTTTTCCACATGAAGTTCTGGTATGGAGCGCTCACCCTGGTGATCCTGGTGGCAGTGCTCGCTTCAGCAGGGTGTACCGGCACAACGCCGGCGACCAACAACAGTACAGCAGTGAAGACCAACGCCACGACCGTGGTGGCCAATGTCACCAGCACGACCGATGTGACCAACGTGACCAACACCACTGGGACAGGCAACGTCACCTACATCGTTGGTGTGGATGCGGACAACAAACCGTACACCTTCTCCGACAATGGGACGATCGTCGGATTTGATGTGGACTCGATCCAGTGGATCGCCCAGCAGCAGGGATTCAATGTGAAGATCCAGCCGATGGCATGGGACGGAATCATTCCGGCACTGCTCCAGAAGAAGATCGACATGGTCTACTCGGGCATGACCAAGACCCCTGAGCGGGCTGCACAGGTGAACTTCTCCAAGACCTACCTGATCGTGAACCAGTCAGTCGTCGGACGGAACGACTCCACCCTGACCATGGATGACTTCAAGAAGGGCAAGGTCATCGTCGGAACCCAGCGGAGCAGCTCGGCCAACTCCTGGATCGATGATAACCTGGTAAAGAACAACACACTCTCATCAGACAACCTGAAGCTCTACGACAGCGTCTCGCTGGCCCTGGCCGACCTCGCCAACAAACGCGTCGATGTCGTAATGTTCGATCAGCCAGTGATGAACACCCTGATCAAGGACATGCCGCTGAAGCAGATCGGCACCGTTGACACTCACGAAGAGTACGGGGTTGCAATCCGCAAGGAAGACACAGAACTCCAGAACAAGATCAATACCGGTCTTGACCAGTTGATGAACTCGCCAAAGTGGCAGGAACTGTTGAAAAAGTACAACATGGACTGAACAGTCCTCCCAATTTTTTTGGGGGGCAGGGAAATGATCTGTCCACTTTTTTTAAGTTATTATTCGACGGCGAGGTACGTCGAAAATAAGAAATCGAGCATCTTTAAATATTCTGGATCTTTACTGATGTATCATTGAACATTTCTCGGAACGGATCCGGGAACAGGGGCGGTGAGTTTTGAGGAGTGAGAAAGGAATCACGATAACGAATGCACCAGAACTGGAGAAGGTGCCTTCAGGGATCAGCGGTCTTGACGAGATTACCGGTGGCGGACTGCCGAAGGGCCGGCCGATCCTGGTCAGCGGGGGTCCCGGATGCGGTAAGACGCTCTTTGCCATGGAGTTCGTGGTTCGTGGAATCGTCGATCATGGCGAGCCGGGCGTCTTCGTCGCCTTTGAGGAGAAGGTCGACGACCTCATGAAGAACTTCGCGTCGATGGGGTTCGATCTTTTTGACCTGATCGAGCAGAAGAAGATCGTCCTCGACCACATTTTCATCGACCGGTCTGAGATCGAGGAGGCCGGCGAGTACGACCTCGAAGGGCTCTTCATCCGCCTTGGAATGCTCATCGACCGGGTTGGCGCAAAGAGGATCGCCATCGACACGATCGAGGCGATCTTCTCAGGCTTCTCCAACGAGGCGATCCTTCGTTCAGAACTCCGCCGGCTCTTTCTCTGGCTCAAGGACCGGGGAGTCACGGCGGTCATCACCGGAGAACGTGGAGATCGGACGATCACCAAGTACGGGCTTGAGGAGTATGTGGCCGACTGCGTCATCACCCTCGATCACCAGGTGAACCATCAGATCGCGACCAGGCGGCTCCGGGTGGTCAAGTACCGCGGGAGCGTCCATGGCACGGACGAGTACCCGTTCCTGATCAGCGAGGATGGGATCTCGGTGCTGCCGATCACCTCGATGTCCCTCCATCATCCGGCCTCGACCGAACGGGTCTCGACCGGCATCCCGCGGCTCGATACCATGCTGGGCGGCCTCGGGTACTACCGCGGCAGTTCGATCCTGGTCTCCGGCCAGGCCGGGACCGGCAAGACCAGCCTGGCCTCCACCTTCGTCGATGCCGCGTGCCGGCGGGGGGAACGATGCCTGTACTTCCTCTTCGAGGAGTCGGAGAGCCAGCTCCTGCGGAACATGCGTTCGATCGGGATCGACCTGGCGCCCTGGGTGGAGCAGGGTCTCCTCCGGTTCCACGCAGTCAGGCCGACCGCGTACAGCCTGGAGATGCACCTCTCGATGATGCTCAAACTGATGGAGGAGGTCTCCCCACTGATCCTGGTCGTCGACCCGATCTCGAATCTCTTCCCCGTGGGCGACGACCTGCAGGTCCGTTCGATGCTGATGCGCCTGATCGATCATGCAAAGACGCTCGGGATCACCGGACTCTTCACGAACCTCTCAGACTCCTCGATGACCGGGTCGTTGGCGCTGGAGACCACCCAGATGCATGTCTCCTCCCTGATGGATACCTGGCTCCTCCTCAAGAATGTCGAGGGGGGAGGAGAGCGGAACCGCACGTTCGCCATCGCAAAGTCACGGGGGATGCCCCACTCGAACCAGCTCAGGGAGTTTGTCCTCTCAGATCAGGGGATCGAACTCCTCGATGTCTATATGGGCGGTGACAGGGTCCTCTTCGGTTCGGCCAGGATCGCACAGGAGAATCGGGACCTGGCTGAGGTGGCTCGGAACCGCGAGACTATCGAGGCCGGGAAGCGGGAACTCGAACAGAAACGCCGCCAGATGGAGAACGAGGTCGCAGTGCTTCACGAGCGGTTCGCCCGGGATGAGCAGGATCTTGCGATCCTCGTCGAGCAGGAGCAGGCACGTGAGGACGCCGCCACGAAGGCCCGCGAGGCGTTCGCTGCAGAGCGTCAGGCGGACCGATCATGACCGGCGCAGGCAGAGGGGGAAGATTATGATGGCCCCCGACCAGGAGGCGACGTCTTCCGATGAGTTTTGGAGACTCCGGCTGTACATCGCCGGCCAGACCCCGAAGGCGCTGACGGCTTTTGAGAATCTGAAGAGGATCTGCGAGGAGCATCTGAAGGGCAGGTATACGATCGAGGTGATCGATCTCCTGGTCAACCCCCAGCTGGCCGAAGGGGATCAGATCATCGCGATCCCCACCCTGATCAGGAATCTCCCGACGCCGATAAAGAAGATCATCGGGGACCTCTCCAACACAGAGAAGGTGCTGGTGGGTCTCGACCTGAAGAGGGTGCGCTGATGAACGACGAGAAGATCCCCGGAGACGTGACAGCAGACTTCGAACAGAAACTCAACGAAATAAGAGAGGGTCCATTCGTGCTCCGTCTGTATATTGCCGGGAACTCGCCTCGCTCCCAGACGGCCATCGAGAACGTGAAGAGGATCTGTGAAGAGTATCTGGAAGGCCGGTGCGAGCTCGAGGTGATCGATATCTATCAGGACCTAACCACCATCCCCGAGGACCTCGTCCTTGCCGCTCCAACCCTGATCAGGAGACTGCCATTGCCGCTCAGACGCGTCATCGGAGATATGACCGAGAAGGATAAGGTGCTCATCGGGCTCGACCTGATCCCAAAGACCTGAGGAGGCGAAGGACCCTTATGAAACAGGAGATGGAGAGGCTCAGGCAGGAGCTCGAAGACCTGCGTTCCCGGAACCGGGAACTCGAAGAGACGCTGGATGCGATTCAGTCCGGCGAGGTGGACGCGATCGTCGTCTCGAAAGAGGGGCGTAAGGAGATCTACACGCTGGAAGGGGCGGACCACCTGTACCGCGTCCTTGTCGAGAAGATCCAGGAGGGGGCCCTCACCCTGACGGTGACCGGAATGATCCTGTACGCCAACACGGCCTTCGTCGCAATGCGCCGGCAGCGTCTCTCTGCGATCATCGGCACCTCTCTCCGCGATCATATCGCACCCCGGGATCGGAGTCGCTTCGACGAACTGCTCACCAGGTCCCTGACCGGCCCGGGCAGGGGCGAAATGCTCGTCTGCAGTGGCGCCGGGTCATTTCCCGTGCTGGTCTCGATGACCCCGATCATGGTGGACGGGTCGCCGAAGCTGAGCGTCGTGATCAGCGACCGGAAGGAGGACTACGACCGTCTGCATCTCCAGAGCCGCATGCTCGACGCCGTCGCCGACGCAGTCATCGCAACCGATCCTGCCGGCCGGATCATCTACTGGAACTGGTCGGCCACACGGACGTACGGCTGGAAAGAAGCCGAGGCGATGGGACAGAGCCTGAACGAGGCCGTTGTGCGCGAACTGTCGCAGGACGACGCCGATCGTATGGCCGAGCAGCTCGGCTCCGGCAATGCCTGGTCTGGCGAGTTCCAGGTTCACCATCGCGACGGCCATCTCTTTCCTATCCATGTGAACCAGGCACCGGTCTTCGACGAGGATGGTGAGTTCGTCGCAGTGATCGGCACAAGCCACGATATCAGCGAACGAAAGGCGATCGAGCGAGCCCTGGCCGAGAGCGAGGCGGAAGCGCGGTCGTTCATGGATAACATGGTCGATGCCTGTGCGATCTGCGAGACTGTGTACTCCCCCGATGGTAAACCAATCGACATCCGCCTGGTCGAGGTCAATGCAGCCCTCGCCCAGGAGTTGGGTCGGCCGGCCGCCGAGATCGCGGGATGGACCGCCTTCAAGATCCGTCCGGAGCTTACCCTCCCCTGGTTCGACCGGTTCCTTGAGGTCCACAGAACAGGGGCAGCTATGCAGTTCGAGGAGCCGTTCCCTGTGGTTGGACGCTGGTACCGTATCGCCGCGTTCCCGGTCCGCGGGGGTCGGGTCGCCGTGGTGTTCCATAACATCACCGAGCGAAAGCAGGCGGAGGAGGCGCTGGCTGAGAGTGAGGATCGGTATCGCTCCCTGGTCGAGAAAAGCATCGATGCCGTCCTGCTCAGCTTGCCAGACGGCTCTATTCTTGCAGCCAATGCAGGGGCCTCTCAGATCTTCGGCATGACCGAGGAGGAACTGATACAGGCCGGCCGGGCCTCGCTCATCGATGAATCAGATCCCAGATTCACGGCCGCCTACGAGGAACGGGCCCGGACCGGCCGGTTCAGTGGAGAACTGACGTATCGACGGAAGGACGGGACACTCTTTCCGGGGGAGGTGACCTCGGCCCTCTTCACAGACCGGAACGGCGCCATTATGTCGACGATGATCATCAGGGACATCACCAAACGGAAAGAGATTGAGGAATCCCTGAAAATCTACTCTGAACGGTTACAGGTGAGCAACGAGGAGCTCCAACGATTCGCGTACATCGCAAGTCACGACCTGCAGGCGCCGCTGCGATCGATCGTCAGCTTCAGCCAGCTCCTCGATCGCCGATATAGGGGAAAGTTCGATAAGGACGCCGATGATTACATCCGATTCATCGTCGATGGTGGCGTGCGGATGCAGAATCTGATCAAAGATCTGCTCCTGGTCTCCCGGATAGAGACACAGGTACAATCGTTCGCCCCGACTGATGCTCGCACGGTGGTCGCCGATACTATTCGCTCGCTTGAAACCCTGATCCTGGAGATCGGTGCCGTGGTGACCGTCGATCCGCTGCCGATCGTCATGGCCGACCCACCGCAGCTCGAGCAGGTCTTTACAAACCTGATCGGGAATGCGATCAAGTACCGGCGGCCGGAGGTACCGGTTGTCGTCTGGGTCTCTGCCGTTCGTCAGGGCGGTTGGTGGGAGTTCGCGGTCAGGGACAACGGAATCGGGATCGAACCTGAGTACTTCGACCAGATCTTCGAGATGTTCAGCCGGCTCCAGACGAAGGACGAGTATGAAGGAACCGGGATCGGGCTTGCGATCGTCAGAAAGATCGTCGCGCGACATGGGGGAAAAATATGGGTTGAGTCCACGCCCGGTAAGGGGTCCATATTTCACTTCACCCTGCCAGGAGAAAGCATTAAGGGGAGAGATACGGATGTATGACGTCACATCTTCCGGGGCTCAGCAGTTCGCTCATTTTGTAGAGACCCTGATGTACCATTGATCATCGATCAGGCCGGATACGGTGTCGGGCTGCGGACCATTTGGATGTCGACATACTCAGCACGTCTGAACCAATCAGGCGTCACCCCTGAAAAGATCTCAGGGACACAGAACTGCCATGAGGGTGTGCCCCCCTTTCCTTCCACAGAAATACCTGTCTGTTTTTGAGTTGAATATATCAGGTTTTGGATGCATACGATCTTGTATGCAATCATCGGGGGCTGACAGCAGGTGACCGACCTGGTTCAGGCGCTCATCGGCTCATTTCCCTATCTTCTCGGTGGGATCTGGGTCACTCTTGGCCTGGTTCTCTCCTCACTGCTGCTTGGATTTCTGATCGGCGTCCCGATGGCGCTTGCGCAGGTGTACGGAAAACGGCTGCTCAGTGCGATTGTTGCGACCTATGTCTGGATATTCCGTGGTCTCCCGAATCTGGTCCTCCTCTTCCTCTTTTACTTTGGGCTCTTTCCGCTGGCAGGGCTCGATGTAGATCCGTTCTTCGTCGGGATCGTGGTCCTCGGGCTGCGGAGCGGGGCATACCAGTCACAGATCTTCCGCGGGGCGATCCAGTCGATTGGGGACGGGCAGATGCTGGCCGCCCGGTCGCTCGGCATGAGCCGGGTGCAGGCGATCACCAGTGTGATCCTGCCCCAGGCTTTCCGGATCGCCCTTCCTGGCTGGTCCAACGAGTACCCGATCCTGCTGACCGACTCTGCGGTCTGCTATGCCATCGGGATCATGGAGATTCTGACCCGGGCCAACAATATTGTCACCCAGACCTACCAGCCGATGCCGGTCTTTCTGATCTGTGCTGGGATCTATATCCTGCTCAATTATGGCGGGCTGAAGATCTTCCATTTCGTGGAGAAGCGCTACCGGATCCCGGGATTCGGAACCGGAGGAGTCTGATATTATGGACGATGTGATACTCAGTGTGGAGAACCTCTCCAAGACGTTTGGGACCAGCCAGGTCTTGCGCTCGGTCTCGTTTTCTGTGAAGAAAGGAGAGACCAAGGTCTTTATCGGTCCGTCCGGGACCGGGAAGACGACCCTGCTGCGCTGTATCAACCAGTTGACACCACCTGACACCGGAACAGTGCGTCTCCATGGGGAGGAGGTGACCGCCACCTCCCCGCGGATCAACTACTTCCGGCAGAAGATGGGGATGGTCTTTCAAAACTTCTACCTCTTCGACCATCTGACCGCGGTGAAGAACATTGAGCTCGCCCTGATTCGGGTGCAGGGGCTCAGCCGGGACGAGGCCCATACAAAGGCCCTGCAGGAGCTCGAACGGGTCGGTCTCCTGGACAAGGCGGATTGTTACCCGGCCGAACTCTCGGGCGGGCAGCAACAGCGGGTCGCGATCGCTCGGGCTCTCGCCGGGGACCCGGATGTCATGCTCTTTGACGAGCCGACCTCAGCACTCGACCCAGAACGGATCAGCGAGGTGCTTGAGATCATCCGTGACCTGGCTAGAAGTGGAATGACGATGCTGATCATCACCCACGAGATGAGTTTTGCGCTCTCGGTGGCTTCTGAGATCCTGTTCATGGAGAAGGGGCAGATCGTCGAACGTGGCACTCCGCAGGAGATGCAGAACAACCCAGACTTCCAGCGGACCCGGGCATTCCTCTCCCACCTCGGCGACCATGCCGGGCCGATGGGGCAGCAGAGATGATCACCAGATGACGACACCGGACTTTATCCTGACGATCCTCTTGCCTGCCATCGGCAGCGGGCTGCTGGTCACGCTCGGTCTGGTCGCCTGTTCGGCGCCGTTCGGGCTGCTGACCGGGATCGGGGTCGCCCTCGGCAGGACCTATGGGAGTCCGTTCACGGCCTCGGTCTGCCGGCTCTTTGTGCTGCTCGTCAAGGGATGTCCGTTGTTGATCCTGCTCTTCATCATCTACTTCGGTCTGCCCTCGGTCGGGATTCGGTTCTCCGCTTTCGTCGCCTCGGTGCTTGGGTTCATCCTCTGTAATGGAGCCTACACCTCAGAATATATCCGGGGTGCACTGGGCTCGATCCGGGACGGGCAGATGACCGCCGCCCTTGCTCTGGGTATGACTCGCAGGCAGGCAATCCGCTATGTCATGCTGCCGCAGGCGATGCGGCGGGCTATCCCTGGGATCGCCAACGAGATGATCTACCTGATCAAGTACTCGTCCCTGGCCTACATGCTGACCTGTATCGAGGTGACTGGAGCCGGCAAGATCGTCGCAGCTAAGTACTTCACGTACACTGAGACGTTTGCAGTCGTTGGACTGGTGTACCTGGCGCTGGTCACGATCGCGACATGGATGGCCAATTATCTAGAGGTGCGGTATCGGATCCCGGGAATGGTTAACGCAGGGGAGCCGATCTGATCTCCTCCCTCTATGAAAGAACCCCTTTTTTCTATGAAATCTGATCCTGATTGCATATTCCTCTCCTCGATCCAAGGGGAAGCACTTATCACGTAAAAAGATAAGGATGGATGAGTACTGTGATCAGATACATAGTCCCGGAGGGGGAACATCAGACTGGTACTGGGTGAGCAGGAAAGGCAGGTGAGTCCAGAAGAGTGGAAACATCAGTATATTTCTGACCTCCTGATACCTGCTCTGATCATCATCTCGATAACTGTCATCTTCTTCATTGACCTGGTCACGCCTTCTGAATTCAGGGTTCTGACGCCGTACGTCCTCCCTCTGATCCTGACCATCTGGCTCCGGCAGCGGTGGGCGCCTTTCGCTGTTGCAGGGGTTTCAATTGTTCTCATCATCATCAGTCTTCTCTTCACCTCCCCGGCAAATCTTTTTGAGACCGTCCTCGACCGGGCATTGTTCTGTCTGATCCTTGTCATCGCTGCAATAGGGATCCAGACATATACCGATCAGGTGGAGGCCAGGCAGAAATCTGCACGTTCTCTACGGAAGATCATTGATTCGGCCGACAGCCTGATCTTTGTGAAAGACTTTGGGGGGCATTTCCTCCAGGCAAATTTGGCAACGGCTCGATTCTTCGGCACGACTGTCGACGGGATGATCGGGAAGACCGACGAAGATTTCAGGTTCCTGGATACTGCGGATCAGATCCGCCACCTCCATGATGAGAACGCAGAAGTGATTCACAGTAAAAATGAGATCCACTCAGAAGCAGCGCTTTTCGGAGCGGATGGACAGATCCACTGGTTCACCACGGCCAAGGTTCCCATGCTGAATCCGGAGGGAGAGTGTGACAGCGTGCTTGTTGTGGCGACGGATATATCTGAGCGCAAGAAGGCAGAGGAGAGCCTGAAGGAGTACGCCGGGAGACTGCAGCGGTCGAACGAGGATCTACAGCGGTTTGCGTACATCGCGAGCCATGATCTACAGGAACCGTTGCGGTCGATCGTCTCGTACAGCCAGATGCTGGACCGGCGGTACCGGGGGAAATTAGACGCAGATGCTGATGAATTTCTGGAGTACATCGTCGAAGGTGGTCTCCGGATGCAGATGCTGATTCAGGATGTGCTTGCGTTCTCCCGTATCAATGCCAGTGAACCACAGTTCACAGAGACCAATATCGAGGCCGTGCTGGTCGATGTGGAGGAAGGCCTGAACCAGATGATCCAATCCTCTGGAGCGACTATCACCCATGAGCCGCTGCCGATGGTGATGGCAGACCGGATGCAGATGGTTCAGCTCTTCACGAATCTGATCAGCAATGCGGTGAAATTTCACCGCCCCGGGGTGGTGCCGATGATCCATGTCAGGGCCGGCAGGATCGGACAGTTCTGGGAGTTCTCGGTTGCAGATAACGGAATCGGGATCGAATCAGATTACTTCGAGCGCATCTTTGTGATCTTCCAGCGGCTCCATACCCGGCAGGAGTACGAAGGGACCGGGATCGGCCTCACCATCGCCAGGAAGATCCTCGACCGACATGGCGGGCAGATTCGAGTCACTTCGACGGTCGGGAGGGGAACGACCTTCTACTTCACGCTCCCGGCTACCGCCACCTGATCTGATACCCGGGGATGGCTCCTGATCATTCGGGCGGCGGTACGGGGTACATCCACTTCATTTGTTGTCAAATCAACTGTTGCGACGACAACGTTTATCCCAGTTCTGAACCAAGTACTGATCCACTTGAGAGAAGACGAAGAGATCCCGTTAGCAGGGCTTGTTTCGGTTATTGCCAGAACCCACGGGATCATGATGAACTACCGGCTCCGCCCCTATGACCTCTCATCAGGGCAGTTTCCGCTTCTCATGCATCTCTCCCATCAGCAGAACATTACGCAGGAATCTCTGGCTAGGCATCTTCACCTCGACAAGGGAGCGATCGCCCGTGCAGCCCGTAAACTCGAGGATACTGGCTATATCAGCCGGACTCCTGACCCGGTCAACCGGCGGGCGTTCAGGCTCCTGTTGACGGAGAAAGGAGAACAGATTGTCTCTAAAATACAGATGATCGATCAGGAGTGGGATGATCAGGTCTGTGATGGTCTCTCGCCAGAAGAACGCGTAGATCTCAACGCCCTCCTGAACAGAATTGCGATGAATTGTATCAGAAATATCCGTAATCGTGAGGAACCCTCACATGACAGAATCTAATCCAGAAGTCACTCAAAACACAGATCTGAAGATGAAGGCAGAGACCGCTGGTGTCTCACTCTTACGGGGTGACCCAAAGAAGGCGATCCTCAAACTCTCCGGACCGATGATCGTAGCGATGCTGTTGATGTCGCTGTACAACATAGTGAATGCTATCTGGGTGGCCGGGCTCGGCTCTGATGCTATGGCAGCTGTCGGGTTCATCACCCCGCTCTTCATGATTATTATGGGGCTTGGGGCTGGGCTTGGTGCAGGGGTCACCTCGGTGATATCACGACGGATCGGGGCGGAGGATAGGGAAGGAGCGGACAGCGCTGCAGTCCATGCGCTCTTGTTGATGCTCGCCATCTCAGCGATCCTCACGGTTCCCCTGATCCTCTTCGCCCAGCCGATCGCCCTCCTCTTCGGAGCAGGGAAGACGGCTGGACTTGCAGCTGAGTACGGCCAGGTGATCTTCGCCGGGACCGTTCTGCTCCTCTTCTCCAATATCGGGTACGCGATTCTCCGTGCCGAGGGGGACGCTAAACGGACCATGTACGCGATGGTCGCCTCCTCGCTCATCAATATGGTTCTCGACCCGTTGCTGATCTATACGGCGGGTCTGGGGATCGCAGGTGCGGCCTGGGGGACGCTCATCTCTGTTGGATTTGTATCAGTTGTCCTGCTCTACTGGTTCTTTGTGAAGCGGGACACCTACATCTCGCTCTCGTGGCAGCATTTCAAACCCGACCGGGCGATCGTGACAGACGTCCTGAAGGTCGGACTCCCGGCGAGCCTGGAGTTCGTACTGATGTCGGCGCTTGCCATCATTCTCAACGGAATTCTGGTGATCGTCGCTGGCACCGACGCAGTCGCTGTTTATACGGCTGGCTGGCGGGTTGTGATGTTTGCTATCATTCCGGTGGTAGCAATTGGTACCGCCGTGACTGCAGTCACCGGGGCAGCCTATGGTGCACGTCTGTATAAGCGTCTGCGGGTGATCCACCGTTTCTCGGTTGGATTTGGAATCGCTATCACCCTTCTGATCAGTGTGGTGACCTACGTCTTCTCCCAGCAGATCGCCTATCTCTTCGCATACGCTCCGGAGAGCGCTCATCTTTCTCCGACGATTGCAGCCTTCCTGGCGACGATGTGTTTCTTCTATCCGTTCGTACCGCCGGGTATCATGTCAGGCTGTGTATTTCAGGGGCTGGGTCGGGGCGTTAACTCGTTGATCGTCAGTCTGTTCCGGAACCTGCTCTTCATTGCCGTCTTCGCCTATGTTCTTGGTGTCGTCCTTGGTATGGGAGAACATGGAGTCTGGTGGGGGATCGTGATCGGAGACATTCTCGGCGGGCTGCTCGGGTATGCCTGGGCCAGGTATCATATCAGTCAGTTGATATCCCTACCGGGTGCATCGGCAGACTGAGATACTGAATGAATCGATCTGAATCAAAAAAGGGCGTTGGGATTCCCGGCGCTTCATCATTCTCTTTTTTACCTTCCAAAGTACATTGCGACCTCCTTGAGCCGCTCCCGGATATGAATCCCCTGCGGACACTGTTCTTCGCATGCCCCGCATTCTGTGCACTGTGAGGCGCACGATGGGGAACCGCCAAAGAACGACCCGGTGGCAATCGTGTAGTTGATGTTTGCGACACCCGGGTCTTCGAAGATCGTTCCGGCATTGTAGTGGGCGAAGCACTCTGGAATGTTCACACCGGATGGGCAGGGCATACAATATTTGCAGCCTGTGCATGGCACCCTGATACGCTTTGTGTATTCGTGCCTGACCAGATCATAGAGTCGGAGTTCCCCCTCGGAGAGGGAATTTGGGTGACCTTGATCGGCTGTTGCGATGTTCTGCCGGACCTGCTCCGGCGTCGACATCCCGGAGAGGACGACTGTCACCTCTGGATGATTCCAGACCCAGCGGAGCGCCCACTCTGCAGGGGTCCGCTGCGTCGATGCCCTGGTCCAGATCTTCTGGATGGCAGGGATCCTTGTGGCCAGCATTCCCCCGCGGATTGGCTCCATGATCACCAGTCCGAGCCCCTTCTCTGCGGCATACTGAAGTCCTGCAGTCCCGGCCTGGTAGTCCTCATCCATGAAGTTGTACTGGATCTGAGCGAAGGTCCAGTCGTACCCGTCGACAATCTCTTTAAAGACATCCCCTGAAGGGTCATGAAACGAGAAGCCTGCAGCTCCGATCCGACCATCGGCGATTGCATCGTCCAGAAACTCGGTGAGGCCGAGCGGGACCAGGTCTTTCCATAAGACACTGTTCAGGCCGTGGACCAGGTAACAGTCAATATGGTTGGTCTGCAGTTTTTCTAACTGTTCGTTCAGGTAGCAGTCCATATCCTCGCGAGAATGTACCAGCCAGCTCGGCAGTTTTGTCGCGAGGTTCACCCGTTCACGGTATCCGTCCGATAGTGCACGTCCAAGGAACAGTTCGCTCTCCCCGTTGTGATATGGATAGGCGGTATCGATATAGTTCACTCCCCGATCGATCGCGTCCCTGACCATCGCTGTCGCCAGTGGCTCGTCGATGCTCCCGTCGTCTGAGAGCGGGAGGCGCATGCACCCGAATCCCAGGATCGAGAGGTCCTTATCGAGGTTCTTCATCCTCCTATACAACATGAATAGATCATCTCCCTTGCGCAGAATGTGAACTGATGAATGGATAAGGTTTCTCTCACCATCTCTCGATTAGGGCCGGCGTTCTTGGGTAAGATATTGTGAACTGGTACTTTAGGTACCCGAAGAGCAGCCCGAACTGGTAGACCTGCTCTGCTGATAAGTTCCAATTGGTCTGTGGAGCAGGACCTGCACCTGAGTATGCCTGCAGCTATACTGATCCCTGGATCTCAGTGTCTCGTCGTCAGTTATGCCCTGCTGCTGCTCTCTGGTTCATCCCCAGGCCCTATGCACGAGCAGCACCCGTCGCCGGCCATCATTGTCATCATTCGCTTTCCAAGGAAGAAGAGAAGGAGCACAACAAGACCGACACCGGTCATCGCCAGCAACGTCACCCCGATCAGGACCAGGGCCTTTTTCCAGATCAAACCTTTTATCAGGCTCCATACGAGAAGTTGTATCATTGGTTCCTCGAGTAGGTGATATGGGGTCATTGGCATTCTTTCTTTCGTCTGAGGTGGTAGGGCCGGCATGAGTACGGATTTCGTTCGTCATTGATGACAGGTTGAGGCAGAAAGAATCTGAGTGTCTCCCTACCGGTCACCCCATCATTCAGGGTAAAACCTCACGCTTATACCTCACGCTTATAATTGAGGTTGAGGGTGTTGAAGAGGAGGGGGCGGCATTGAAGTCGAGTGCTCCGCTCCCGTTCATGTCGTCATTCATCCCATTGTGTTTTGTCGAGGTCGAGCGCCATTGCCTGCCGATCGACCGTGCCCATCACGTGAGGCCTGCGCCGGCCGGTTTCGACAACCCGGTCGCGGCCCAAGGTCGTCGGACTGAGAATAAGTGGTTGTCCACCCCGGCGTAACCGATACTGTCTTCGTGTTGACGAGATCCTGGTCTTCACCGAAAGGGACGATTGCGTTGGCCACATCGGCCGTCGTTCCTCGCGCCTGCCCGAGGTCCTGCCCCTCCTTCCCTCTATTCAGCCTGGCGAAACCCCTCGTTCGGATCAGATTCGGTCCTCACTACTGGGATTGTAGGACCTGCCCTCAATACATACCTCTATCAATCTGTGGACCATAGGTTTTAAAACAGAATAAGTTCTGTTAGAGTAAATCATGAGCGAAAGAGGATTCGGAGGTCCAAGAAACTTTGGGCCACGAGAAATGACAAAAGTAATCTGTTCAGACTGTGGAAAAGAGTGCGAGGTCCCGTTCAAGCCAACCGAAGATAGGCCGGTCTACTGCAGGGAGTGCCTGCCAAAGCACAGAAAGCCTTCATTCTAATCCTTTTTTTTGGACAGTTGGCGGCCGGCCAGCAACAGAAATATTTCATCAGTTCTCTCCTATCTGAAGTTTGCTCATTTTATAATGCGTCAGGATATCCCTTTGATTATCACTATTCCGGCAGACACACCCCTGTGAACTGCTTCTCAAAGGAGTACCGGACCCGGACTTGCGGAGCGGGTATCCGGTAATTCGATCTGTCGGACGAATGGCGCCTGATGTACCTGATCGTTTCCGGGATCTGATGTTCTGGTGATGACCGGAATCGAGGTAGGGATCATCGATCTCTCGCATGAGTTTATTGCAGATCTCCGTGATTGGGACAGCCAGGGATTTTCCCTGGGTTCCTCTTCTCGATTCATTCTCAGAGAAGAGGGTATCAATAATAATACCGGTGAAACGAGGAGTGATGATCAAATATCGCCAATCCGGTTTGATCTGATGATCCCCGATCATCTGACGTTATTTGGATTTTCCGCATGGACATATTTGTACTGGCGATAGAGATCACGAAGATACTCCACTCCTTCCATGTCGGACATATTCATGCACTCGACACCAATCGGAGGATTGGAGTGATCTAAATATCGCATTGTTCGCCCTTTTTCAAAGAATGTGATCTCAGTACCGTCCGAACCGCAATTAACGATCGTGACTTCGACCTCGGGAAGGTTTTTGAAAGAACTGACAAGGCGGCCATCAATCGCCAGGCTTGGGCGGCCCATAAATATTTTTTTCAGGAAGTAATACTCTGAACCCTGATCTTCGATCTTCATATCGTCACTGTTCATACCATCTCTTCTAATGGATTCACCCCTTATAGTCGTTCCCAACAGACCGGTCACCATTGCCAGTGGCTGTTCTTTGAGGCATGGATCCATAAGGGTGCCAGTTCAGGTAGTAAAAAAAGGGACAATGTTCAATGTAGATGCCATGATGGAAAGTGACCTGATTCTGTACCTTTTTTCCGATGGGCGTGGATCGATGACCAGTTCAACGGTGGCTGAAGAGTTGCATCTCTCTTCTGCAATAACCAATAAAATAATCAGAACGATGATCAGCCAGCATCTGTTAGTAGGAGATGGTCCTCGTGAGGAGAACGGTGTGATACATTTCTCTCTGTCAAAAGCGGGAAAGAGCAGGTTAAACCGTATGCTGTGACTATTCCCTCGATTTTGATCCCGGTCAGACACCTCTTTTCTGACGAGCCGATTGGAGCCAATGGTACAATTGAGTTGTATTTCTGGGTTCAACGAGGACAATTCTGGAACAATATCGTTCACTCTATTCACCATAGAGCCACCACCATCATACCTCTGAAGGGAACATGCCTGTCCAAACTGGCTGATCCTGCGTCCGTCTGGACGAACTGGAGGACCTTCGTCGACCTTGGGGAGGCGGCTCTGTCACCTTCATCACGGGCGAGCGATGAACGAGGACGAACCGGGAGGGGCCTTACTCCGATGCCAGTTCGTGTGGTGAAACAGAAGTGGGTGCAACACTGGTCATCAAAACTATTAACCATTCAGCCCCCGTGTAAGAACTTGGCGATACTCTTGGAAAGACAGCCCGTCAAGTCCGTTATTATGAAGTCTGTTGGGTATGATGAGAATACGAAAATTCTGGAGATCGAATTTCACAAAGGAGAGGTCTACCAGTACTCTGGTGTCCCTTCAAAAGTCTATGCGGATCTCATGCATTCAAGCGAGATTGGAAAGTTCTTCTCCGAAAAGATCCGGCCCCGGTTCCGCGCAAAGCCGGTTGTCGTATAGATCGCATCCTGACCCATTCCCGTACGATGGTCCCGGCTTCTGATGATTATTTAAATTTTCTCGGAAAAGATGCGACGACATCGATCTCTCCCTCTTTCTTTTCATATTTAACTCATCCAAACGGGAACGGTTATCGATCTGTTCACATCTATCATGTCGAGTCCATGATGGAGTCACTGATCTTCATCCTCCTCTGGATGCTTCTTGCTCTGCCGGCGTCTCCGGATCCGGTCCCAGAACAGGATCACTGCATAGAGAACGATGGCGATGACCACGCTCTCAAGGTACATGATGATTGAACGCAGGACGACAGAGTGACCCATGATGTACAAGAGCGGCTGTTCGAGAGAACCTGTGTTCAAGACATAACGTACACCCAGGAGATAGTACAACACGGTGCCAATGATGATGGTCAGGAATGTCCAGACCACGCAGAGGAACACGGCAGACTTCGGCTTCACAGACTTCTGGTGTTTTTTAACGAGTGGTCTGACGGTCAGCACCCCCATTGGGACGAGGATTGCGGCGGCGATGAGATCGGTCCAACCGAGCGAGAATTCTTCAACGTAGAGAGTTCTGACGGCGAGCACCCCGATCAGGCAACCGGCGACGATCAGTGGTAGGATACCACGGGTCCGCGGAGTCATGCGAGCCTCCATCCATAGAGATATCCTGGCGGAGATATACGCGAGGGCAATGATCGGGATGAGGGTGTAGCCGATGACTGCAATGAGAATCAGAATGAATATCTCGAGAAATGGGATCCAGTTTGTCCAGTTTGTAATGTCGAATCTGGGGATGAACGAATCATAAACCTTGATCATCGGCGTCGCCGGGTTGAAGACGTATAAGTGACCCAGTACCATTACAGGAAGGTTCGTCATCGCGAGGAGGTGGAGATGATGAGCTTCCTCTCTCATGTCGGTTGGACCCACGACCCCGTAGTACGCGATGTAGTAGTTCACCCCCGGGTACGAATCCATGACGAAAGTGAGGAGATACCCCGATGTCTCGTCACTCTCATACTGGGTCGCGTCGATCGCCTGCCATTGCTCAGATCTGGAGAGGTTCACCAGGTCGGAACTATTGGAGTCGGCGAGTTCTGGAGAGAGATTGAGCGCGACCGGAGTGACTGTACCGTGCTGTTGAAGGTACCGGTGCAGTTCGTCCTTCTCTTTTATGAACCCGTCCCAGTCTCTGAAGTACCAGACGGCGGTGAGATACTGTTCGCCGGTCTTTGGAGACGTGAAGTTGGTGTAATAATAATTATCCGAGACGTTCGATAGGAATGGTGGTCTCTTCTCATTTCCCTGCCGGGAGATGTATCCGTCGGTCTCGACAAAGAGGCCGGCATCTGATGCATTGAGGTATTCGGTGTTCGTCGTGGCCCACCAGGCATAATTGTCGGGAGGAGGCGGGGTGGCGCTCACCAAGCCGATCAATGTGGAGGAGAGGAGGAGGGCGAGGACGGCGAGACAGATTCCCCACCGTTTCCTATCAAACGATAGATGCAACGACATCGATCTATTCCTCTTTTTGTTCATATTTCACTCATCCGAACGATACCGGTCATCAATCTGTTCACATCCATTCTGTCGAGTTCATGATGGTGCCGGCCTTCCCCCTCGTGAAGTGGTCACTGATCTTCATCCTCCACTGGATGCTTCTTGCTCTGCCGGCGTCTCCGGACCCGGTCCCAGAACAGGATCATTGCGTAGAGAACGATGGCGATAACCACGCTCTCAAGGTAAAAGATCACAGAGCGTACCGCGGCGGATGGGAATGGCTGGGCGAGAGCGATCAGGAATCCACCGAGATCCGGAGAGAGTTGAGTCCATGGCATGATGCCGAGCGTCAGGACGAAGAACGTCCCTATTCCGCAGATGAACACCGCCGTTTGTGGTTTCACGACCTTCAGGCGTTCCAGGAAGAGCGGCCATGGTGTCATCACGCCCATCGAGATGAGGGCTGCGAGAACGATTCCTTCGATTACGCCGGCCGAGACCTGATCGACGAACGGGACGATCCCGGCTGGCACTACGATGAGGCATACGGCGACGAGCGGCGGTAGGAGCGAGTGAATCCACGGCGCTGAACGGGCTTCTATCCAACGAGATAGTCCGACGGTGATATACGCGAGAACGAGGGCCGGAATGAAGACGAAGCCGATGATCAGGAAGAGGAACAACCCCCCGATCATGAGAAGACTGATCCATGACATGGGAATGGGCGAAGGAAGGGGGACCTTCATCGGTGTCGCGGGATCGAGGTAATCGAACCAGAAACTCGAGATAAATCGAGGGATGGTCGTCATGGCGAGGAGGTGGAGACGATGCGTCGTCTCCTCACTCCTGTCTGCCTTACCCATGATTCCGTAGTACGTGATGTAGTAGTTCTCGCCTGGATAGTAGTTCGTGGCGAATGTGATGAAGTACCCCGACGTTCCATCTCCATCGTACCGGGTCGCATTGATCGCCTGCCACTGCTCCAACAGGGCGAGCTCTCTGATATCCGGACTACTGGAGCCGGCGAGTTCCGGGGAGAGGTTGAGCGCGATCGGTGTGACCGTTCCGTGCTGCTGAAGGTACCGGTGCAGTTCATCCTTCCCTTTCGTAAGCCCGTCCCATGTGTTGAAGTACCAGACGGCGTCGAGATACTGTTCGTCGGTCCCTGGAGATGTGAAGGTGGTGTAATAGTAGTTATCCGATACGTTCGGGAGGGACGGCGGTCTCTTTGCCAGTCCCTGCTCAGAATTGTATTCGTCGACCTTGATGAAGAGCCCGGAGTCCGATGCGTTGAGGTATTCGAGGTTCGGAGCCGCTAACTGAGCCCGGTACTCGGGAGGGGGCGGAGTGGCGCTCGCGACGGCGACGAGGGAGAACGAGAGGAGGAGGGCGAGGACGGCGAGGCAGATCCCCCACCGTATCCTATCAGACGGCAGATGTGACGACATCGACCTTTCCCTCTTTCTGTTCATATTCCACTCATCCGAACGATACCGGTCATCGATCTGTTCACATCCTTCCAGTCGAGTCCATGATGGAGCCGGCCTTTCCCCCTGTGATGGTGTCATTGATCTTCATCCTCCACTGGATGCTTGCTCTGTTGGCGTCTCCAAATCAGATTCTTACGCAGGATCACTGCGTAGAGAACGAAGGCGATGATCACGCTCTCAAGGTACATGATGATTGAACGCAGGACGACAGAGCGCCCCATGATGTACAAGAGCGGCTGTTCGAGAGAACCTGTGTTTAAGATATAACGTACACCCAGGAGATAGTACAACACGGTGCCGATGATGATGGTCAGGAATGTCCAGACCACGCAGAGGAACACGGCAGACTTCGGCTTCACAGAATTCTGGCGTTTTTTAACGAGTGGTCTGGCGGTCAGCACCCCCATTGGGACGAGGATTGCGGCGGCGATGAGATCGGTCCAACCGAGCGAGAACTCTTCGACGTAGAGGGCCCTGACGGAGAGCACTCCGATCAGGCAACCGGCGACGATCAGTGGCAGGATGGCACGGGTCCGTGGAGTCATGCGGGCCTCCATCCATAGAGATATCCTGGCGGAGATATATGCGAGGGCAATGATCGGGATGAGGGTGTAACCGATGACAGCAATGAGAATCAGAATGAATATCTCGAGAAATGGGATCCAGTTTGTCCAGTTCGTAATGTCGAATCTGGGGATGAACGAATCATAAACCTTGATCATCGGCGTCGTCGGGTTGAAGACGTATAAGTGACCCAGTACCATTACGGGAAGGTTCGTCATGGCGAGGAGGTGGAGGTGATGGGCCTCCTCTCTCAGATCAACCGGGCCAACGACACCATAATACGCGATGTAGTAGTTCACCCCCGGGTACGAATCCATGGCGAAGGTGAGGAGGTACCCCGACGTCTCGTCACTCTCGTACTGGGTCGCATCGATCGCTCGCCATTGCTCAGACCCGGAGAGGTTCACCAGGTCGGAACTATTGGAGCCAGCGAGTTCTGGAGAGAGATTGAGCGCGACTGGAGTGACTGTACCGTGCTGCTGAAGGTACCGGTGCAGTTCGTCCTGCTCTTTTGTGAACATGTCCCAGTCACCGAAGTACCAGACGGCGGTGAGATACTGTTCGCCGGTCTCTGGAGACGTGAAGTTGGTGTAATAATAATTACCCGAGACGTTCGACAGGAAGGGTGGTCTCTTCTCAGGTTCCTGCCGGGAGATGTATCCGTCGGTCTCGACAAAGAGGCCGGCATCCGATGCATTGAGGTATCCGGTATTCGTCGCGGCCCACCAGGCATAATTGTCGGGAGGTGGCGGGGTGGCGCTCACCGAGCCGATCAGTGCGGATGAGAGGAGGAGGGCGAGGACGGCGAGACAGATCCCCCACCGTATCCTCTCAGACGGCGGATGTGACGACATCGATCCCTCCCTCTTTCTGTTCATATTTCATTCATCCGAACGGCAACGGTCATCGATCTGTTCATATCCATCCTGTCGAGTCCATGATGGTGCCGGCCTTCCCCCTCGTGAAGTGCTCATAGATCTTCACCCTCAGCAGGATGCTTGTTCTGTCGGCGTCTCTGGAGCCGGTCCCAGAGCAGGGTCACCGAGTAGAGAACAATGGCGATGACCACGCTCATGAGATAAAGGATGATGGAACGCACGACGACAGAGTCCGACACGAAGAATGAGACCGGTTGACCGTCTATGACAAAGACCTTAATGAGAAAGAATGACGCGGTGGCAAGGATGATGGCGAAGAGTGTCCCGGCGACGCAGAAGTACACGGCCGACCTCGGCTTCACAATCGTCAGATGCCCTTCGAAGACTGGCCAGGCGGTCAGCACTCCCATCGGAACGAGGACTGCGGTGACGAGGATATCGGTCAAACCGACCCAGACCTCTTCGATGTAGAGAGCCCTGACAGCGAGCAACCCGATCAGGCAACCGACAACGATCAGGGGCAGGATAACACGGATCCGTGGAGTTATGCGGGCCTCCATCCACAGGGCTATCCTGGCGGTGATATACGCGAGGGCGATGACCGGGATGTACGTGAAACCAATGACAAGGAGGAGAAGCGGAGAGATCACCACGAGTTGATTGGCCCAGTATGCGGGGCTGGATGAATAATCCGGAATGGTCATCGGCGTTGCGGGATCGAACTCGTACCAGTGGCTCATGACAAATCGAGGGATACTCGTCATGGCGAGGAGATGTTGATGATGCGTCGCATCCTCACTCACGTTGGTCGAACCTGTGATCCCGTAGTACGCGATGTAGTAATTCTCGCCCGGAAAGTAGTTCGTGGCGAAGGTGAGGAAGTCTCCTGATGTCCCCTCCCCCTCGTACCGGGTCGCATTGATCGTCCGCCATTGCTCCGTCCCGGAGAGATCCCTGATGTCAGAGATACTGGAGCCGGCGAGTTCCGGGGAGAGATTGAGCACGACCGGTGTGACCGTTCCGTGTTGCTGGAGGTACCGGTTCAGTTCGTCCTTCCCTTTCGTGAACCCGTCCCAGGTGTTGAAGTACCAGACGGCGTCGAGATACTGTTCGCCAGTCTTTGGAGAGGTGAAGGTGGAGTAATAGTAGTTATCCGATACGTTCGGGAGGGACGACGGTCTCTTTGCCAGTCCCTGCTCGGAACTGTACGAGTCGACTTTGATGAAGAGCCCGGAGTCCGATGTGTTGAGGTATTCGAGGTTCGGAGCCGCTAACTGGGCCCGGTACTCGGGAGGAGGCGGGGTAGCGCTCGCGACGGCGACGAGGGCGAATGTGAGGAGGAGAGCGAGGACGGCGAGACAGATCCCCCACCGAATTCTATCTGACGGCAGATGTGACGACATCGACCTTTCCCTCTTTCGGTTCATATTCCCCTCATCCGAATGATACCGGTCATCGATCTGTTCACGTCTTTCCTGTTGATTCCGGGCTGGTGCCGGCCTTCCTCCTCGTTATGGAGTCACTGATCTTCATCCTCCACTTTATGCTTCTTGCTCTGTCGGCGTCTCCGGATCAGGTCCCAGAACAGGATCACTGCATAAAGAACGATGGCGATGACCACGCTCATGATATAAAGGATGACTGATCGCAGGACGACAGAGCGACCCACGATGTACGAGAGCGGTTGATCGAGAGAACCTGGGTTCGAGGTAAAACTTACACCCAGAAGAAGGTATAACAGGGAACCAATGATAATGGTGTAGAATGTCCCGACCACGCAGAGGAACACGGCAGACTTCGGCTTCACGTACTTCAGGCGCTCTTTAAAGAATGGTCTGACGGTCAGCACCCCCATTGGGACGAGGATTGCAGCGGCGATGAGATCGGTCCAACCAAGCGAGATCTCTTCGATGAAAAGAGACCTGAGGGCAATCACCCCGATCAGACAACCGGCGACGCTCAGTGGGAGGATGGCACGGGTCCGTGGAGTCAAGCGGGCCTCCATCCATAGAGATATCCTGGCGGAGATATACGCGAGGACGATGATCGGGATGAAGGTGAAGCCGATGATCGGAAGGAGAATCGGAATGAATACCACGAGAAATGGGATCCAGGTTTTGGGGTTGAATATGGGGTTGGACGCGAGACTGGATGTGTGGCTGGACGAATCATGTGAATTGGTCTTCGGCGTCGTCAGATTGAAGACGTATAAGTGACCCAGTACCATTACAGGAAGGTTCGTCATCGCAAGGAGGTGGAGATGATGAGCTTCCTCTCTCAGATCAGTTGGACCCACGACCCCGTAGTACGCGATGTAGTAGTTCACCCCCGGGTGCGAATCCATGACGAAGGTGAGGAGGTACCCCGACGTCTCGTCACTCTCGTACTGGGTCGCATCGATCGCCTGCCATTGCTCAGATCCGGAGAGGTTCACCAGGTCAGAACTATTGGAACTGGCGAGTTCTGGAGAGAGATTGAGTGCGACCGGAGTGACTGTACCGTGTTGTTGAAGGTATCGGTGCAGCTCGTCCTTCTCTTTTATGAATCCGTCCCAGTCACTGAAGTACCAGACGGCGGTGAGATACTGTTCGCCGGTCTTCGGAGAGGTGAAGTTGGTGTAATAATAATTATCCGAGACGTTCGACAGGAATGGTGGTCTCTTCTCACGTCCCTGCCGGGAGATGTATCCGTCGGTCTCGACAAAGAGGCCGGCATCCGATGCATTGAGGTATTCGGTGTTTGTCGTGGCCCACCAGGCCTTATAATCTGGAGGAGGCGGGGTGGCGCTTACCGAGCCGATCAGTGCGGATGAGAGGAGGAGGGTGAGGACGGCGAGACAGATCCCCCACTGAATTCTGTTAGACGGCAGATATGACGACATCGATCCATTCCTCTGTTCATTCATGACTCTGGTGAACGGCACCAGTCATCGATCTGTTCTTCAAATTCAAAGGCGTGACGCTCCTCGTCCGTCCTGTCGAGTCTGTGATGGTGATGGTGCCGGACTTTTCTGTGGTGATGAGTCCGCTCTGGGTCGTGCCGTTTCTGTCCGATATGGTGAACGACGCATTCCCGGCCGTCATCAGGGACCCCGGCTGGCGGCTGAGGGACAGCGAGTCGTAATGCAGAGCGTCTCGTTCGATCGGTGCATAGTCCGATATGAAGTTGATGGTTACTTCCACCGTTGGGGATTGGGCAAAATTGGCAGTAAACGAGAACGGTTGGCCGCTATTGCCTGGGGGTGTTTGTGAGGCCCACGCATCGAATACACAATCGTTGTTCACTCTTATCCCGAAACCGGTCTCATCCGCGTACGTTGCAGGAGTCAAAACACCATTGAAAGTGATGGTATTCCAGCCCACGCCGGTGGGATCAGTGAATGTCCTGTTAATCCAGGTCTGACCAAAGCCAGGGTTACTCTGGATATCGATGCCGTATTCCCCGTGGAGTCCCTCGATTGAATTGCTGGTCATCACGGGCCCATAGGGTGTTGAAAGGCCCGATGGAGTGTACGCCCGGTACTGCCAGGTGCCCCAGCCGCTCTGTGACCAGTTCCATATCATCGCGTTCTGCCCGAACGTCGCACTGATCGTGTGACTGGCCGTCACGTCCTCGAACGTGTAACTGCTCACGGTTCCGACCGATTGACCGTCAACCATGACACTGGTGATGGTGCAGCCAGCATCCGGAGTGATGGTGAAGGTCTTCCGCGTCTCGATCGGTACCTGCACGGAGCCGGCCGGGTTGATACTGCCATGGTTTCCAGCGCTGGCGGTGATGGTGTAGGTAGAGTTGGGCCGTTCAGCACTACTTACCGCAGCAATCCAATTGCATATCAGGATATGGCGATTGACGAGAGGATCCCATGTATCGTGGACTATTACATACGTATTACCAAGCGTGCCGTCGGAATCGTACCCCACGGCTGCCACACTATGCTCCCCATATGGTCGTGAGGGTATTTCCAAGGGAGCGCCGCCGCTCAACATTGATAGCACGGCAGGCGAATCAGCGTCGATTTCATTGATTAACACGTGCCATGTAGAAATGATTATTGTCTGAAAATCAGCACTATATTGATAACTGTAATTCTGTGTGACCAAGTTCATACCAATTGGTATCATTGCTGGAATTGTTGCACCATATAATGTTAGCATATCCCTTCGTAACTCAGATGTCAGGGGATCTCCACTGGTTTGGTTCGTAATTGGAAGGCGCGTCAGGCCACGGTTGCGCCAGTATCCCAGGACCATCGCTGCCGACGTGGGTGAACAGCCATCGTTCCAGAAGTAGAACGGGACATCATCAATGATCTTTGTCGTCTGTCCGAGTGTCATAACCGCCACACTGTTTGCACCAGCCGTCCGTGCGCTGCTATTAGATGTACTCTTCTCTATCGTGTCCCACGCTGCGAGTGCCTGCGCTTTTTTTGACAGTTCGGATCGCTGAATCTCTAACTCGTTCGTTCCGAATCGTGCAAGGGTCGCGTTCGAAGACTCCGGCCTCAGGATCTTCCCCTCGTTGAGGTCGACCACAATCCTTTCGTCACCGGTCTTCTTCGCATCGGCTTTGTCGTTGGAATAGTCCATGTAGAAGAACGTCGCCCCGAGATAGAGCGGTCGCCCGGCACTAATTGAGACTTTTTTCTCGCTTGCCTCCTGTGCGGCAAGCCGGTCTGCCCTGGCCTTCACCGTTGCATTTCGGTCAGGGGTCTCTCCTCTCGAGTATTCGAGGACAGGGAAGTTCTCCCGCGTTGCAGAGATGATCAGGTACCCGGCATACGTGCCGCCGACCGTAAGTTCAAACGAATACGCTGACTGGTTTCCGGTCAGATCATAGTATGTCGTCGCCTGCCGGATGTCCGCACTCTTCCAGTCCGAGAACTCCGAGGACGAAGCAGCGATTCGCTGCACGTTTGTCTCTGCGACAGATTTTGCCTCTTCAACGCTGACGGCGTGTGAATCCGCTGCCGCCGCAGTCACGAACGGTACCATTACCATCGCCGCTAGCAGCAGAGCAACCACCACGATGCTCATACTGATCAGTTTCATTGATTACATCCCCTAATTTCCCTGCATGACACCTGGACACATCCGACATCGTCATGGGAGACAGGTGAACGAACAGTTCGATGCACTACAGTGGAGGGACTCATCCTGTCATTATTTATAATTATCTATTTCAAAAATCAACACTTTATTATTGACCTCGCCGTCTGTTCTGCTCATTCGCACGAACCGAATATCTAGATGAATACTACAATCGAAAACCGGGGGAGATCCGTCCCCCTTGCAGAAGAAAAAAGAGATCGGTATGGTGGCGAGTTCCACATTCGCCGGTAGTTCTGTTCAGACCCGGTGCGCGGATGAGCCCTCGCTCACCGCCACTCGATCCGGGCCGGCTTTCTGGACGGGATGCTGTGGGACGTGAACTTCGGGTACCCGAAGAAGAGTGCGAACTGATACACCCTCCCCTCCGGGATGGCGAGCGCCTGCTTCACCTTCTCCGATGCCATGGCCCCGATCGTCAGAAATCCGGCCCAGCATGCACCGACTCCAAAGGCCGGCGCGGTCACGTCGAAGTGCGTCAGCCCGATGATCGCATCCACCGGGGCCGATGAGTTCCCTGCGGGGGTGTGGGCGATCACCAGATGGGGAGCACCCCTGCAGATCGGATCGGATCCCTGTTCCCAGGCGTCGACCAGATGCTGGAGCGGCAGCCCCCTGCTCAGCGGTGAATCTGCCGCGATCTCATCCCGTATCCATTCGATCGTCACGCCGGCGAGCCGCTTCACCTCGGCCGGGTCAGTGATGATGATGTACTGGACGGGCTGCAAGTTCGCACCCGAGGGGGCGTACCTGACGATCTCCATCACCGCTTCGATCGTCTCTCTTGGCACCGGTTCGGGTTTGAAGTGGCGGACCGATCGCCGGCTCTGCAGATAGAGGCCGAGCGCACCGGGTGTCATCGCCGGCCGGCCCGCCGGCAGTGCCGATGGCTGACCGTCCGGGTCCTGTACCTTCAGCGCCCCGGTCGGGCAGGTCGCCTCGCATTGTCCGCAGGCGATGCAGGATCCTTCGTTCTCCGGGCGGATCGAAGGGATGCTGTCGGTCTCTTCGATGATCCCTGACGGGCAGATTGTCGCACAGGTGGAGCAATGCGTGCAGTTCGTTTCATCGATCACAATGGTGCTCATACCTGCATTCTTTCTCCTGATCACCTGATAGTCGTATGGATCCGATCTTCCGATCACTCACTCTGGGAAGGTCTCTGATCGGCTGGTTCTTTCTCTTCCCAGGGGGACACCGGGAAGGTTCTCTCTGGTGAGGAGCATCCAGAACCAGATGCGTAAAACATGCTCTTTATCTGTTATTCTAGCGTATCTGTTCTCATAACAGGCCAAAGCATCATGCCAGACCAGAGAAAAAATACCCTGCTGTATGTCGACGACGAACCGGCCCTTCTCGAACTCGGAAAGATTTTTCTGGAGTTCACGGGAGAGTTTGTTGTGCAGACCGCTTCCTCGGTTCTGGAGGGTATCGAGGCACTTCGATGCCGATCCTTCGATGCAGTCGTCTCAGACTACCAGATGCCGGAGATCGATGGAATCTCTTTTCTTAAACAGGTTCGTTCACTCTTCGGCGATCTTCCCTTCATCCTCTTTACCGGGAGAGGACGCGAGGATGTGGTGATTGAAGCGATCAAGAATGGCGCTGACTTTTATCTGCAGAAGGGAGGTGAACCCCGCCCCCAGTTCAGCGAACTGACCAACCAGATCCGGCAGGCCATTCGCCGACGACGAGCCGAAATCTCGCTGCGGGAGAGTGAAGAACGGTTTCGGGGGATGGCTGAACGGTCCAGCGACCTGATCCTGGTCTGCGACCCCGACCTCCGGATCACCTATGTTTCCCCATCATCAACGAAGATCCTTGGGCTTGACCCAGCAGAACTGATTGGGGTACGGGCTGAGGACTCAGTCTTTTTCCCGGGGGACTTCGAACGGTTCCAGGAGGCTGTGGCAAAAATGCCTGACCACTCCCAGACCGGCGTTGAACTCAGGATGATGAAGAAGGACAGTTCCTGGGTGGTCGTCTCGATGCGGGGGAGCGCGATCATCCGTGACGGGATCAAGAGCGGGGTCCAGGTCCAGGGGCGGGACATCACCGATCAGAAGAGGGCTGAGGAGGCGCTGGCCAGATCCGAGCGTCGACTCCGTGCACTCTTTTCAGCGATGACCGACCAGATCCTGACTCTGGACTACGAAGGACGGTTTCAGGAGGTCGCTCCGACCAGCCCTGATCTGATACACCGGATCCCTGATGCATACCTTGGTAAAACCGTTCATGAGGTATTTCCGCAGAATCTTGCCGATCAATTCCTTCGGGGGATCCGGCAGACCCTCACCACCGGTCGGACGACCCCGCTGGAGTACTCCCTCACCATCGCGGGGACCTGGCACTGGTATACGGCGCTCATCTCCCGGCTCTCCAAGAAGACCGTCCTCTTTGTTAGCAGAGATGTGACCGATCAGAAGAATGGAGAGGAGAGCCTGAAGGCTGCCTATGAAGAGATTGCAGCCTCTGAAGAGGAGATCCGCCAGCAGTATGATTCCCTGACCAAGAGTGAGATGGCGTTGCGGAACTCTGAAGAGGCGTACCGCACGATCTTCGAACACACCGGCACCGCGATGGTCCAGGTTGGATCGGATCTTGCGATCTCCCTGGTCAACGGCACCTTTGAGGATATAACCGGATACAGCCGGGATGAACTGGAGGGAAAACGGTATCTGACGGACTTTGTCGTGCCAGGGGATCGGGCCCGGGTGTTGGCGTACCACAGGGCGATCAGCGCTCCCCTCCGGCAGAACCCCCTGCAGTATGAGTTTCGATTCGTCCGGCAGGATGGAGGGGAACGCTCGATCCTCTCCACGGTCGGGGTGCTCCCCCAGACCGGGCAGGCAGTCGCCTCTCTGGTCGACATCACTGCCATCAAGAACCTTGAAGGGGAACTTCGGGCGAGCGAGGAGCGGTTTCGGATGCTCTTTGAGCATGCTCCGGTCGCCTACCATTCGCTGAACCCGGAAGGCCGGTTGATCGCTGTGAACCAGGCCTGGCTGGACGAGATGGGATACACCCGTGAAGAGGTGATCGGTCACCCGTTCTCAGAACTCGTCGTCGAGTCGAGCCGCGAGCATTTTAAAAACCTCTTCTCCAGACTGGTCGACCGCAGGCAGATCCGGGGGAACGAGTACCAGTTGATCAGGAGGGATGGAACACAGTTCCTTGCTCTCTGTGAGGTGACCGCTGCATACGGCCGGAATATGGGCTTAAAACAGGTCCACTGCATGATCATCAATCGGTCTGAACGGATGCAGGTTGAGCAGGCACTGCGGCAGGCGAACCGGCAGTTGAACCTGATGACGAGCGTGACCCGCCATGATATCCTCAACCAGATCATGGTGATCCAGGCGTATCTCGACCTCCTCGACGAGGAGGTCCGTCCAGAGGGGACGTCGACGATCCTCACCAAGTTGAATGGAGCCACTGGGGCAATAAAGAACCAGATCGAATTCACCCGGGTCTACCGGGATCTGGGATACCATCCGCCTCACTGGCACCCTCTCGTCGACCTCCTTCCCACTCAGGATCTACCTGAAAACATCCGATTCACCACATCGGTGGAAGGAATCGAGGTGTTCGCCGATCAATTGATGGCGAAGGTCTTCTTCAACCTGCTCGACAATGCCATGCGGCATGGAGAGCGGGTGACTGAGATCCGGTTCTCTGCTGGCCGACAGAGAGAGAATCTGGTCCTCTCATGGGAGGACGACGGGGTCGGGGTTCCTGTCAGGGAGAAGGAGCGGATCTTTGAACGAGGTGTTGGAAAGAATACCGGACTCGGCCTTTTCCTGGTACGTGAGATCCTGGCGATCACTGGGATCACGATCCGTGAGGCCGGCACCCCTGGGGTGGGGGCTCGATTCCTGATCACGGTGCCGAAGGGATCCTTCCGATTCATCGAAACGGATTGAATTCGAGTCTGGGGGAAAGTCTCCTTCGTGCTTCAGCCCTCCCACAAAAAATGATCTTTGAGATGATCTACATTCCGGTTCTTCTGAGGGCGAGGATACAGACGATGATCAACAGGGCGAGGATCGTCAGATAGGCGAGGGTATTCCCTTCCAGACTGAAACCGAAGAACCCTCCATCCCCGTCTTCCCCCCCTTCATCGTGCTGCTGCAGACCGACCGCACTGGTGAACCGGTCCTCAATCCCCATGGGGCCGGTGATATGAAAAGCGAGGAGCGCTCCGATGAGGATCAGTACGACAAGACCTCCCATCACCAGCAGTCCCTTCTTATCAGTTCTGTCGACCATTCAGTTCTCCTCTGGCATCATCGCCGGTCTCACCCTCTTGATATAGGTCACGATATATCCGGTGACGAAGGCTTCGATGACTGCAACCCCGAGGTTCACCACCGTCAGAAGAGAGAGTCCGTACAGTGTCTGACTCATCGTCTGTTCCGTCCCCTGCACACCGGAGATCAGAATAACCCCGATCATTCCCACACTGCCAAAAACGAGGGCGATGAGGGTTGCGATGCCGGCACGGGAGAAGGTTCCGGTGAGGAACCGCCCGGTTCCGCGGTACACCGCGTAGGCCGTAACAACCTCGATGATATTGACGAAGGTGTTGGCTCCGACCATTCCCCATCCGCCATGCCCGATACCGGCGGAGAGGATATTGACGATGAAGACGATCAGACTCCCGATCAGGGGACCGGTGAGAATCCCGATCAGGGAGGTCAGATTGATATGGACTCCACCGAAGAGCGGGATACTCACCTGAAAGACTGCAAAACAGGCTGCTGTACAGAAGGCGGCGATGGTGATCTTTCTGCTATCAAGCGGTCCCTTCCTCCGCAACAGGTACAGTGACCCTGCGATCAACACCCCGGTCACAACCCACCATACTACTACCCAAAGAAGGGTGAACGATCCATCTGGAAGATGTATATGCGCCATAACTGATCAACTGATACCAGACGAAGTTCTCCTCTCTGGTGATCAGCATTCTTTGTGGTAACAGAAAAACATTGCTAAAATTTTGGGGTGTGGTAAAAATTTACTTCCAAAGAAAGGTTGGATTCTTCACCAGATCTTCCCGGTCAGTATCACATACAACACCGCGATGCCGGCACAGATAAGGAAGATCCATTCCGGTACCCGGATGGAAGGGACTGGTGTCAGTGCCCTGTACTGTCCCGAGTATCCCCGTGCCTGCATGGCTCCGGTAACCCGTTCTGCCTTGTCGAACGAGCGGATGAAGACCAGTCCGAAGACCTCGGCAAATATCGTTCCCTGTTGTCGTGCACTCTGGATCAGACCACCACCACGCGATTTTACCGATTTGAGGAGTGCTTCCACAAGGGAGAGCATAAGAAAGATGAACCGGTACGACATCAGGAAGATCTGATTGAGCGGGTTTGGAAAGACCCTGTCGACCATCGTCGTCAGGTGGAGATAGCGCGTCGTCATCAGGAAGAGCAATGAGTAGGTGACCATGATCAGCGTCTTAAGCGTTAAGGTGATCAGCAGAAGGAGACCGTTTACACTCAGCGTCAATGTCATCAGACCGAGGGGAATAGATAGAAGGATCGGCCCCGGCTCACTCCACATCATAATCCCGAATATCGAGATAACGAAGACGACTGGGAGCAGATACCATTTGAAGAGTTGCTTTAATGAAAATCCGGCTGTTTTGTAGAGGATCAGGATCGCAGCATAGACTCCGGCCAGCAGCAGGGGAGACCGGTTCACCGTAATGAAGAGCACCAGCAGTACCAGAGTGATCCCTTTGGTCCAGGGACTCACCCGGGAGAGGAATGAGTGGTTACTCTCTGCATACCAGGTGATGAGGTTCAGGTCAGGGAGGTGATCGTTCAGCAATCCGATCACCGGTCAAACTGTATTGTATTGACATTTTTTTGTTCATCAGCCAGATGATCTGCCTCCAACTGACAGCATTCACGGTCATGGGGGATGGCTCCGCAGACACCCATCATCGGATGTCCAAGGGACCTGCAGATTCGATCGATCATCTCGCGGGAGACATAACTCTCAAACCGGGCCGATTCAAAACAGGCTTCTTCGGGCGAAAGCCCGTAATGGGTGAGTACCAGCCCGAGGATCCTGTGACGCCTGAGGAGAAACTCGGTATATTCCTTTCCTTTTTGGGTGAACGTCACTCCATGGTAGGGCACATGGGTGAGGTACCCACTCTCTGAGAGTTCACCGATCATCTTGGTGATCGTGGACGGGTCGACATTGAAATAGACCGCCATTTTGCTGGTGTTCACCCGTTCTCCTCGCGTTGAGATATATTTCATATATTCGACTTTCCGGGGGGTGAGCTCAAACCCGGTGAAGTGATGCATAGGTACACTACTCTCCAGGACCTTAATAATATTTTGAACAGGCCCCAAAATTTTTCAGGTCTTCCCTTCGATGGGTTGCTGGTGATGCTCTGCTCGTTTAGAGCACGCAGACCTTACAGTCCTGGTTCCCACAGGCGATGTTGTCGATCTTCCACTTCAACGCCCACGTCTTGATGTCCCTGACGATCTCGATGATCTCAAGGCCGCTCTCGGTCAGGATGTATTCGCTCTTCACCGGGAACGAGGTGGCATCGATCTGGTGAGTGACGAGCCCCTCTGTTTCAAGTTCTTTCAACCGTTCCGAAAGTGTCTTGGAGGTGATGCCTGCCAGAGCATCCCGAAGATCTGAAAATCTCCGGGAGTATCCTTCCCCTTTGTAGATCTCCAGAATGATCAGAAGCGTCCATTTCCTGGTTAGATATCTGACTGTTTTATTGACGGTGCACGCTTCCTGCATGGTATATTTTTTGAAACCTCCGACTATTTATATTATAGTATATATTAGATATCTTGTAGCAAAAATATACCATGGGAGCGAAATTTATGTTCTGTAACCAGTGTGAAGAGACGGCAAAAGGTAGTGGATGTACAGTGAAAGGGGTCTGCGGTAAAGAAGGAGCCACCGCAGGGCTTCAGGATGTATTGATATATCTGTGCAAGGGGATCGCAGTGCGGAATCTAAAGGCTATGGAAAAGGGAGTCGGAGATGCAAAAGCAGGAATATTCATTGCTGATGCACTCTTTGCGACCCTGACCAATGTGAACTTCGACCCGGCCCGGTTCAACGATCTGATCCAGCAGGCCATCGCACTCCGCGATGCTCTGCCACATCTGGAAGGGGAAGAGCCGGAGGTCTGCACCTGGACTCCGAAGAACGACGGTGATATCGCCGCGAAGGCTGATGAGATTGCATCACTGGCGCAGAAAGGGGACGACATCACCTCGCTCCGCCTACTCCTGACCTATGGTATGAAAGGGATCAGTGCGTATTACACCCATGCAGCCGTGCTCGGTTCTACCGACGAGACGATCACCACCTTCCTCCAGACGGGGCTCGCCGCGACAGTCGCAGACCTGCCGGCCGACCAGTTGATCGCCCTGGTCCTCGAATGCGGGGGCGTCGGTGTGAAGGTACTGGCCCTCCTCGATGCGGCCAACACCGGGGCCTATGGAAAGCCTGAGATCACCACGGTGAAGACGACGGTCGGGACACGCCCCGGTATTCTGATCACCGGCCATGATCTCAAAGACCTTGAAATGCTCCTCGAGCAGACGAAGGAGAGCGGTGTGGATGTCTACACCCATGGTGAGATGCTCCCGGCGCATGCCTATCCGGCCTTCAAGAAGTACACCAATCTCGTCGGCAACTATGGCAGTTCATGGCACCACCAGAAGGAGGAGTTCGAACAGTTCAACGGTCCGATCGTGGTCACCACCAACTGCCTGGTCCCGCCAAAGGAGTCGTATATCAACCGGATCTACACCACTGGGCAGGTCGGGTTCGCCGGCGTCACCTACATTCCTGCGGCTGCGGACGGCAGCAAGGACTTCTCTGCGGTGATCGCCCGGGCAAAGACCAGCCCGCCCCCGACGAGCATCGGGAACGGAATGGACCTGATCACCGGTGCCGCCCACGATGCGGTCCTTGCGATCGCCGGCACGGTCGTCGATGCGGTGAAGAGCGGAGCGATCAAGCGGTTCCTGGTGATGGCGGGCTGCGACGGCCGGCACAGTGACCGGGACTACTACACGAAATTCGCAGAAGCACTTCCGAAGGACACGGTGATCCTGACGGCCGGGTGCGCAAAGTACCGGTACAACAGCCTCGGCCTCGGCACCATCGGCGGGATCCCGCGGGTGCTCGATGCCGGGCAGTGCAATGACTCCTACTCGCTGGTCGTGATCGCCCAGGCGCTGGCAGGGGCCTTCAATGTCGACCTGAACGAACTGCCGATCTCGTACAACATCGCCTGGTACGAGCAGAAGGCCGTTCTCGTTCTGCTGGCACTGCTGAACCTTGGAGTCAAAAACATCACGCTCGGACCCCGCCTGCCCGGCTTCATCTCCCCCGGTGTCCTGAACGTGCTGGTCGAAAACTTCGGAATCAGCAAGAACAGTACCGTGGAAGAGGACCTCGCCCGGATGGTCCCGAGTGCATAAGCGTCGACCTGGAGACAGATCCCTTCTTTTTTATAGGGGTGCCACTAGAAAGAATGGAGGTTTACCAGTCAATGGCAGAATATAAACCGGAACATCCGGATACACACGACCAGAGGAGAGCAGAACTCTATGCAAAGGTGCTTTCTCTCAAGGACCTTGTCGAATATTCGGAAGGGACCGTCTCAAGTCGGATGATTGCAAACCGCAAGGCCGGCAGCATCACAATATTCTCGTTCGATGAGAACGAGGGTCTCTCCGAGCATACCGCCCCCTACGATGCGGTCGTGACGATCCTGGATGGCGAGTGCGAGGTCTGGGTGGCCGGCCAGACCTACCAGATGAAGGAAGGGGAGACGATCATCTTTCCGGCCAATGTCCCCCATGCCCTCTCGGCCCTCACGCGGTTCAAGATGTCGCTGACGATGATCCGCGAGTGAGACCAGCCGGTACTATTAAATACCAGATTCCCTGGATAAAGGGTATCGAAGGTGAAGGGGAATGCCGGTGTCAGCATGGGAGTTCAGCGAAGGATCGGTGCAGATCAATGAAATTGAACGATTTCTCAGAGCCCATCCGGATACCGGGTACTCGTTGCATGAGATCGAAGCGGCGATCATCGGTGACCAGATCGATCGGATTCGTCACCTCGATATCTTCATCGCAGATCTTCTCCTGTTGATCCCGCACCTCTTCGAGGAGGAACGGATCGAATGCAGGGTGATCGAGGGAACCCCTTATTTTAAGTGGAACGACTGATCATTGGGTGAGTGAGTGTCCGGTCCTTGCCGGACTCCACCGTGCCTATATGGCAGGACCTGCCATACCAGATCAGTTAAACCTGTTGTGAACGATCATGATCACCGGATACCTCGCCAATATCATCATCATCTGCGCCTTCGCCCTCGTCATCATCGCCATCGGGAACCGGTTCCGGATCCCCGGGATCGTCGGGTTCATCATCACTGGTATCCTCATCGGCCCCTATGGGTTCGGGTTGATCCCTGACCGAACGATCGTCGACGCCCTGGCAGAGATCGGGATCATCTTCCTCCTCTTTACGATCGGGATGCAGTTCTCCTTCCGGAAACTCTTTGAGATGAAGAAGATCGTCCTGATCGGTGGAGGTCTCCAGGTCTTCCTCACCATTGCAGTGGTGGTGGGGATTCTCTCCCTCTTCGGGGTGCCCACCAATCAGGCCCTCTTCATCGGTTTTCTCGTCTGCCCCAGCAGCACCGCCATCACCCTGAAGATCTTCCAGGACCGGGCGGAACTGGAGAGCCCGCATGCAAGGGTCAGCTTCGGCATCGGGATCTTCCAGGATATCATCACGATCCCGATGCTCGTCGCCCTCCCGATCCTGGCCGGCCAGACCTCGGACATCCTCGGTTCGATCGTCAACCTCGGCGTCACCATGGTTCTCCTGCTGGTCTTCGTCATTGGGAGTTCCATCTACGTGATCCCCTGGTTCATGAACCGGATCACGGGTACACGGAACCCCGAGGTCTTCCTCTTAAGTATCATTCTGATCTGCTTTGCGATCACCTATATCACCGCCGAGGTCGGCCTTTCGATCGCCCTCGGCGCCTTCCTCGCCGGCCTCACCCTCTCAGAGTCCGAGTACTTCCACCAGGCCTTCGCCAGTATCCTGCCGTTTCGCGAGATCTTCACCAGTTTCTTCTTCATCTCCATCGGGATGCTGCTGGACCTCGGGTACATGATCGCCCATCCGGGGATCATCATCGCGCTCGCGATCGGCGTCATTCTGGTGAAGGCGGTCCTGTCAGGCGGCGCTGCTTTCATTCTCGGTCATTCCCTCCGGACCGTGATCATGTCAGGGCTGGCACTTGCAAATATCGGGGAGTTCGCCTTCATCCTCTCGACGGCCGGGAAGGGATATGGCCTCTTCACCGATGCGACCGAACAGGTCTTCCTGGCTGTGGCGGTCCTGACGATGTCCCTCGCTCCGCTGGCTATAGCCGTTGGACCGCGGGTGGCCGACCGGGTCGGTCAGAGTCCGCTGGCGCAGGTGATCAGGACACGATCGCTGAAGGATGATGTCATCCTGGCCGAGCCACTCAGCGGCCATCTGGTGATCGTCGGCTATGGGTTGAATGGCAGGAACCTCGCTAAGGTGGCGAAGGCCGGCACAATCCCGTATCGGATCATCGATCTGAACCCGGATACTGTCGCTGCGGAGCGAGGGAAGGGGGAGCCGATCTTCTTTGGTGACGCGACCTGCCCTGAGATTCTGACTCACGCCGGAATCGAAACGGCCCGGATCCTGGTGATCGTCATCAACGATACCCTCTCGACCCGTGCCGTAACCAGCCTGGCCCGACAGATGAACCGGAATCTGTATATCATTGTCCGGACCCGGTTCACCTCGGAGGCGACCACCCTTCTCGATTTGGGCGCAGATGAGGTGATCCCTGAGGAGTTTGAGACGTCGGTGGAGATCTTCACACGGGTGCTGAAGAAGTACCTGATTCCACAGAGGACGATCGAGCGGTTCGTCCGAGAAGTCCGTGCCGACACCTATCAGATGCTCCGGACCCCGTCATCCATCTCTTCAGATCTCACCGATCTTGCAGGGACAAGTCCTTCGTTGGATATCAGCATCCTGATGGTCGACCCGCATTCCAGCGTCTGCGGTCGGTCCCTGGCAGTGTTAGAACTTCGGAATCAGTACGGAGTATCGGTCGTCGCGATCAGGAGAGGAAGGGAGACCATCTCGAACCCCGCTGGCGATACTCTGCTCGTCTCTGGAGATGAGGTGATCGTCTTTGGGGAACTGGAGGACATCTCCCGGCTCCGGGATCTCTTTGAGGAAGGAGCCAATCCATCAGATTGACCTTCAGTAGATCGGGATCAGGCCGAGGCTCTCCCCGGTGAGGCACTCTCCGCCGGATGAGGTGACCAGGTAGGTATTCTCAATGCCGACCATCCCGACTCCCGGCATCCCCTTCTTCGGCTCAAGAGCAAAGACCATCCCTTCCTGGATCGGGAGGTCAAAGCCCCTGGCGATGACTGGGGTTTCATCGATCTGCAGCCCGATGCTGTGACCGAGGAACTGCACCTGCCGTTTACCATATCCCATAAAGTTCTGTAAAAACCTGGGTTCCAGGTCATCCATGACGGTCGCATAGATCTCTGACGGGACAGTCCCTGGCCTGAGCATGGCTGCCATCCGATCCTGGATCGCGACGCATTCATGGTGCACCTCGATCACCTCGTCAGGCAATGGTCTTCCATACATGTAGGTCATCGTCTTGTCGGTGTTGTACCCCCCAAATCCACACCCAACGTCGACGAAGACCAGATCCCCATTTTTCAATCTCCTCTCGCGGCTGCCCAGCAGCGGTACTGCGGGATACATCCCATAGTTCCCACCCGGACCGTCGAAGGAGGTCGGGTAGATCGAGCTCTCACCAAAACCGATCTGTCCCACGGCCATCTCAGTGTTGAACATTCCAAACCGGGCGATCCCCTGGTGCCCCTTCCTGACCATCAGGGCGTAGAGATCCCCCCCGAACTCAGCCTCGCTTATCCCTTCGAAGAGGAGGTCTGGCAGACAGTCCTCCATGACATGCCGATGGATCTTCCCGGACTGCCGGGTCAGCGTGATCTCATAGTGGCTCTTCACAGCCCTGACAGCCATAACCCGCGCATCGACCGGTTTCACCTCTTTAATAGGGAGGTACTTCTGCAGACGCTGAAGCAGGGCCAGCGGCACCAGTTCCATCTCCAGATGAACGGTCAGCGGGTCCTGACTCATCGCTGCTGCGACATCCCGAAAACTGTTCATCTTTCTGATATCGGAAAAGCGTGACTCGTTCAGTGCCCGTTCATAACTCCGACGGACCCAGAAGATAGGCGCCCCTCTGCGGGGGATGAGCAGCATTCCCTCCTGCATGGTACCGGTGAAGTAGTAGAGGTTGATCTTGCCAAAGAGGGCTACGATCTCCCAGTCCGGCTCTGTGATCTCCATCTGTAATAAAAAACGGTCCATGCGGGCTCTCAGTTCATTGGAGGGAACCTTCATCTGAGTATCCCTTAGAGTAAGTGGTATTTAACAGATAATATCGGACAAAAAAACCGAATTACGTAGGTTGATATCTCTCCGAACCAATCAGGCAGAAGGAGTCATAAGAATGTTTGAATTCTTAACAGAGCCTGTATGGTCGCCCTATATCGCCGGCGGCGGCATCGGTCTCCTGACCTGCCTCGTCTTCCTCCTCTCCAACCGGCCCCTCGGCTGCTCGACAGCGTTTGTCAAGGCCCGGGGATTGATAGGGATGGCTTTTGATGCAAAAAAGACTGAAGCGATGGAGTATTATCAGGAGATCGTCCCTGCAGTGGACTGGTCGTTGATGATCATACCGGGGGTGATCATCGGGGCGTTCATATCGGCCATTCTCTCGGGCAAGTTCCATCTCTTCTGGGTACCGGATCTCTGGGGAAGAACGTTCGGGTACAGCCCGGTGATCCGGATCGTCATCGCCCTGGCCGGCGGGATCCTGCTCGGCCTCGGTGCACGCTGGGCTGGCGGATGCACCTGCGGTCACGGGATCAGCGGGTCCATCCAGCTCTCCCTCGCTTCGATGATCGCTGCCGGCTGCTTCTTTGCCGGCGGGATCGGCGTCGCGGTGTTGATCTTCCGGGTGGTTGCGGGGGTGTGAAACGATGCTGACCTCTCTCCATGCCAATAAGAGAGCCCAGATCGTGCTCGGCCTCCTCTTCGGGATCGTCTTCGGGTTTCTGCTCCAGAAAGGCGGGGTTACCAGGTACGACGTGATCATCGGGCAGCTCCTGCTCACCGACTTCACGGTGCTGAAGGTGATGCTCTCGGCGGTGATCGTCGGGATGGTCGGGTTTCACCTGCTCAAACAGTTCGGGCTTGTGGAACTTCATGCCGCCGAAGGGACAGTCGGTTCGAACGTGATCGGCGGGCTGATCTTCGGGGCCGGGTTTGCCCTGCTCGGGTACTGCCCGGGGACGGTGGCCGGTGCGGTCGGAACCGGGGCCCTCGATGCCCTCGCTGGCGGAATGGTCGGGCTCTTGATCGGGTCTGGGATCTTCGCACGCCTCTACCCCAGGTTGAAGACCCGGGTGCTCATCTATCTCCCCTTCCCGGCCAGGACGGTGCCCGAGTTCCTGCATCTGAACGTCTGGATCGTGATCGCCGTAATGGAGGTTGGGATGATCGGGTTCCTGCTGGTGCTCGGGTATCTCGGGTTCTGAATCAGGTGGGGCCGATGAATGCTTATTTTTTTGATCTGGAGGTTTGCAGAGGTGGATGGCCGGCCCATTCCACACCATGACTATATAGTCGGAGCGCCAGATTGACCGTATGGAGCGGACATGATGGCTGGTATCAGCATCGTCCCTGACTTGGGATACCTCGGTGAAGGAATATCTGAAGGACTCGCCAGGGGGCTGCTCGTCTGCTTCGGCGGAGAGAACCTGACCGGCGAGGGGATGGGGATCGGCAGCGTGGCTATCAGGTGCCCCGGGTTCACCTGCTTCTCCCGAACCAGCAAGGATAGCCCTGGCGGGGAAGGAATCGTCATCCGGACGTTCCTGGTCGACACCAGAATGAGCTGGAGTATCCTCGGTTTTGTCTCTCCCAGTCTCACCCGGTCGATCGAGTCAGGGATCGGAGCCTACATGCGCCACCCCGGGCTTCAGCGTCTGCTGATGGTCCCGGTGATGCCGCTCCGCTCTCTGTTTGGGATTCACCCGGTCTTCGAGTCCATTCCCCCCACTGCCGAGGTCACGTTCACCTACCAGATCACCGGTACGGCGGTCGATATCTCGGCACGGGTCCGTCGCCTCGCTGGTCCGGTCGGAACCGTCTGTCTGTTGAACGAGTTGAGTGCCGACTGTTTCGTGACGGGATGGATCGGGGGGATCGTCCCCCCTCCACCCGGGTGGGAGGAGCTGTCCAGGGAGAGGGGTGCCAAATCGCTGTATGACCCGGTGCATCAGATCCGGTTCAGCATCGCAGCGATCTCGACCTCCCCGCCACTACAATCGAAGATCTTCTGGGGCAGGGAGATGGGGGAGGACCTCGGCTGGGCCGGGTTCGCTGTCGAGGTGGAGAGTCCGGATGGCATGGTGGTTCCGAACGAGGTGCGTTACCGCATCGAGTTCACCGTCGGGGGTTTGACATGATCGATGCATCACAACCAAGCGGAGTCGTTCTGGTCTATCCCTACTTCCGGGATCTGGACCCGGTCGACAAACTCTTTCCGCCCCTCGGGATCGCCGGCCTGGCCAGCCAGATCCGGGACCTCGGCCTCCCGGTGAGTATCGTCGACTGCACGTTTATGACGGTACCGGACGCCCTGAACCGGATCATCGCCCTCAAGCCGGCCATCGTCGGGATCTCGATCATGGTGACGATGAGCGCCAATGCGTTGATGCTCCTCCGGTCTCTCCGTGCCCGCCTCCCGGCGACCCTCTTCACCGCCGGCGGCCCCTTGCCCACGGTCAATCCGGCGATCTTCGCCGGGGAGTTCGACCTGCTCTCTCTTGGGGAGGGGGACCTGGTATTTCCGCGGTTCTGCCGGGACTACATCACCGCAGGGGCGAAACAGGGGTGGGTCTCAGGGGTCGACGTCACTGACTACCCGGGGATGTACCTGGTACTGGACGGAGAGGTCAGGTCTTCCCCGCCGGTGCATAACCCCTCGGCGATTCTGGATCGCCTGCCGCTCCCAGACCGGAGTCAGTTCGACCACCGGCGCTACCAGCAGGCGATGGAGGCGTCCGGAGGTATGAAGCAGACCAGCCTGATCATCACCCGCGGGTGCCCGTTCGCCTGTGACTTCTGTTCCAAGCCGGTCTGGGGAGACGTCTTCCGCAAGCCCCCGCTCGAGCGGGTCTTTCAGGAGATCGAGGAGATCATGGCCCTCGGGTACGACGGTCTCTGGATCGCCGACGACTGCTTCACCCTCGACACCGGATACCTGGCCCGGTTCTGCGAAGAGATGATCCGTCGCGGCAGCCCGATCGCCTGGACCTGCCTCTCACGGGTGGACCGGCTCACCCCGGACCTGGTGGACCTGATGAAGCGGGCCGGGTGCATCAGGGTGTATCTGGGGCTCGAGTCCGGAAGCGACGAGACCCTCCGCCTGATGAAGAAGAAGGTGACCGTCGAGCAGGGGGTCAGGGCCGTCCACCTCTTCTCCCAGGCAGGGGTGGGAACGGCCGGGTTCTTCATGGTCGGGTACCCCGGCGAGACAGTCGAATCGATCGAGAAGACCTTCGCCCTCTCCCTCTCCCTTCCGCTCGACGAGGCCTGGTTCACCGTTCCACTCCCGCTCCCCGGGACCCCGCTCTTCGAGCGGGTGGCCGATCCCCGGGACTGGGAGGACTGGGAGTTCTCCAACCAGGTGAAGTTCGTCTTTCCGTCAGCGTTCGATCATCAGTGGCTGGAGTCGAGGATCCGGCAGACCCGGGAGACCTTCGACGGTCGCCGGGTCACTCCGGCCGATGATTGATCCCTTCACGTCCCCGTTTCTCCACAATCTATAAGTGACCCGGGGGCGAAGGGGGCGATCATTCGGTGTGTGCCGGGAAACTGCACCGGATGGAGATGGTATGATGGATATGGAACATCATGGAATGGATATGGAGCACCACGGTATGGTACACCCTGGCATGGAGGGGAACCCCTGCATGAAGATGATCTGGGAGAAACTCGACGATCCGACGAAGAAGAAGATCAAGCTTCGGATGTTCGACGAGAAGATCATGCACAAGGAGAACTGTATCAAACAACTCCAGTACAAGGTCGAGACGATGAAGATACTCAGGGCATCGATGGAGAAGATGTGAGGGTCTCCCCTCCTCATCTTTGGGTCCTCTTCAGTCGTCCCGGTTCCGGTAAATCAGTTTGGGAATCTCCGATCCCATTTCGCTCTTCTTAAATACTCCCCGGTCCTACGGGAAAAAAGCAGATGTCAGCCTCAAATCTCCTATCGATGCTCAAGGAACTGGAACAGTCCAGCCCGGTCTCCCCCCTCCAGAAGATCCTTCTCCTCACGGACGGATCGGTCACCAATCTCCTCGAGGTGGTGGCCGGCGAGCCAATCGAGGTGCATACCCTCGCCCAGCAGGTGGTGCGAGCAGACCGCGACGAGGCGGCGGACCTGGGGATCGAGGCCGGCGACCTGATCAACTTCCGGGTTGTGGACCTGGTCGGTTCGGAGAGTACACGGACCTATGTCCACGCCATCTCTCACACCCCGCTCGATCGCCTCGGACCCGAGTTTCGGGACGACCTGATGGCCGCCGATATCCCGATCGGCAGGATACTCCAGCGGTACCATATGGAGACCAGGCGGGAGATCCGGGATATCCGCTCGATCCGTGCCGACAGAAACCTCTCCCGCACCTTCGATGCCCCGGCTGAGTCCGTCCTCTTCTCCCGGCGGTACTGTATCGTTCACGAGCAGCAGCCGCTGATCTTCATCGAGGAGATCTTCTCGCCGGCGCTCTGGGAAGGGGTCTGGATCTCCGGCCAGGTCGGCGCCGCGTTACCGACCCCAGCGGAGGAGCAGAGCATCCGGGTCGAGGCTCCGTCGCGGCTCCACCTGGGGCTGATCGATATGCACGGCGGGCTCGGGCGGGTCGACGGCGGGATCGGGATCACTCTGATGAACCCCTGCACCGGCATCGAGGTGAAGAGGGGGGAGGACCTCACCGTCACGGGCGGTACCCCCGAGGTCCACCGGCGGGTGCTCGAGGCAGCCAGGAAGGTGCTGAATGCGGCTGGTATCCGGGGTGGCGCCGCGATCACGGTGAAGCGATCGATGCCGCAGCACACCGGCCTCGGGAGCGGGACCCAGCTCGCTCTGGCCACCGGGGCGGCCGTCTCCAGGCTCTATAACCTGAACCTCTCTGTCAGGAGGATCGCGGCGATCGTGGGACGGGGCGGGACCTCGGGGATCGGGACGGCGGCCTTCGGGCATGGGGGATTCATCCTGGATGGCGGGCACAGCTTCGGCCCGCATGGTGAAAAGCACGGGTTTCAACCATCGTCTGCGTCGACGGCGGTGACCCCTGCAACGGTCTGCGCCCGGCTCTCCTTCCCGGAAGCCTGGAAGATCGTCCTCGCGATCCCCAATAAGGGGACGAATGTCGAGGGTGCACAGGAGGTGAACATCTTCCGGGACTACTGCCCGGTCCCGATCGAGGACGTCCGGCAGATCTGCCACGAGATCATGACCCGCATGCTCCCCGGCATCGCTGAGGAGGACCTGGGCCTCTTCGCCGATTCAGTGAACGCGATCCAGACCCTCGGGTTCAAGAAGGTGGAGACGAGCCTGCAGGATCCGGTGGTGCCGGCCCTGATCCGCGAACTCAGGCAGGCAGGGGCGGCGTGTGCCGGCCTCAGTTCCTTCGGCCCCACCGTCTACGCGATCACCTATGGCGACCTCGCCGGCATCACTCATGCAGCAACAGAGACCTTCGGCGAGCAGGGTGGAGAGGTGATCGTCACCAGGGGCAGGAACCATGGGGCGGTCTATTGACGGGTACCTGGTAAAAGGAGAGGTGATATCTGGCAGGCCATGACCCTGACTGCAGATCTCCTGCTCAGTTCAGTAATCAATGCATCTTCTCAGCACAGATGATGTCGTGAAGGATTGATGACCGATCGGTGATGCCTTGAACGATACTGGTGGGTGACGGTTGCCCACCATCTTCTCTTTTTTGATTGATGACAGATCAACCGATACCTTTTCTGAACCGTTCTTGCTGTTTACGTCTGTTTGAACATCTGTCGTGCCATGGCCACTCGCTGCTCGAAGTCAGGTCCTTCGAGTTCTGCCACAACAGATTCGAGAACTGCCGGGATATCGATATGCTGGGGGCATTTTTCAACGCACTGTCCGCATTGGACGCACATGGATGCAAATTCAGATTCCCCGAGAGCGACAGCGCCGCCCAGCCGTGCAGCATACATGAACTTCTCCTCTTCAGGGTTGTCGACCAGGTACAGGTTGTTGTACTCTTCGAAACAGAGCGGGATGTTCACTCCTGAAGAACAGGGCATGCAGTACCTGCAGCCGGTGCAGCTCACTTTCATCAGTTCACGATATGTACTCTCAACTTTTTTTACCAGCTGCAGTTCCGCTTCTGTCAGAGAGTTCGGGTATGCCTGGTCTGCAACGCTGAGGTTTTCCTGGATGTGCGTCTCATCGTTCATTCCGGAGAGGACGACCGTGACCTCCGGATGGTTCCAGATCCAGCGAAGAGCCCACTCTGCTGGGGTCCGTTTCACTAGGGCCTCGTCCCAGATCTCTCTCACGACAGAAGGCACAGTTTTGGTGAGGTTCCCTCCCCTGAGGGGTTCCATGATGATGATGCCAAGGCCCTTCGAGGCCGCGTACTCCAGACCTGCTGTGCCTGCCTGGTTCTTCTCGTCCAGGAAGTTGTACTGGATCTGACAGAAATCCCAGTCATAGGCGTCGACGATCCGGTTGAAATCATCTCCTGCACCATGGAAGGAGAACCCCGCGTTTCTGATTCTGCCGTCAGCCCTGGCTTTGTCAAGGAAATCGGCCACACCCAGTTTCTCAACCGCATCCCACAGATCACCTACGAGTGCATGGATGAGATAATAGTCGATATGGTCAGTCCTGAGTCTCTCCAGCTGGGCATTCAGGAACGTATCCATATCCTCCCGCTTTTCGATGAGCCAGGATGGGAGTTTTGTTGCGAGGTTCACCTTCTCGCGGTACCCGTTGGCCAGGGCACGACCCACGAAAGGCTCGCTCTGTCCCATATGATAGGGCCAGGCCGTATCGACATAGTTCACCCCGTGGTCGATCGCGTCGCGTACCTGTTTCGTTGCCCGTTCTTCATCGATCGATCCGTCCGCTCTCACGGGAAGACGCATACATCCGAATCCTAGGATGGACAGTTCATCCCCGTTTTTGGGAATTTTCCGATATAACATTTTCATTCACCTTTTTTTGATGATCCATGCTCTATTCCTGACAGAAAAAGTGGTTACGTGTTCGCAGTCAATCCGATCTCCTGCAGCCACCCGGCTATCTCATCCTGTGCTTTTTTTACCCTGCCGCCACGGATGGCAAGACTATGCAGGACGGTTGACTGCGGGCAGGTTTTTTTAATATCTGCGACACTCCGCCCAATGCCACTTCCCTCGTGCGTGCAGAACGGGGCGATGGTCTTTCCGGCGAGATTGTATTCCTCCAGGAAGGTGAAGACCGGCATCGGCATCGTTCCCCACCAGTTGGGGTAGCCGAGGAAGATCAGATCATAGGAGTCCGGAATTTCCAGGTGATGGGTGAGCTTCGGTCTAGCATTGGCGCGAAGCTCCTGCTGGGCTACCTCGGTGGTCTCTGTATAATCCTCGGGATACGCAGTCACCGATTCGATATGAAACAGATCACCCCCGGTTATTTCCCGGATCATCGTTGCTACGACTTCAGTGTTGCCGGCCGGCAGGTTCACGATCCCTCCGTCGACATAGTTGTTGCCTGGGCGCGAAAAATAGGCGATCAGACAGTTTGAATCAGATACGTTCATTGTTCCTCACGTTCACGTCTGCTTTCTTCTCTTGAGAGGTCTCAATTCCCTGATCGATTATGGTATAGGTAAAACCGGTATGGCATAAATATGGTGTACGAACAAACATGTACCATACTGACATATCTGATACTAATGAGATAGGCTCCTGATAATTCAAGGACACCCAGGGACTCGATGCGGCACCCCTATCATCATTGAGAGATTCCCGAAACATCGAAGTGCTATTCCCCGTGGTTCCTCTCTGCAGTTTTTTGATTCCTCTACTGCACCTCTTACTTCCGGGTCGGGAACGCGGGTGTCACATCGAAGGCCGCAGAGACATCTCTGAGCAGTTCTGTGATCTTCAGATGCTGCGGGCAGGCGCTTTCACACTGCCTGCATTCGATACAGTCGCCGGCCCTGCCGTGAAGGGCGGTGAGATTGATGTAGTACACGAACTGGCTGGAAATATTGCCGGTCACCGCACGTTTTGAACTGTTATAGAGTGCGAAATAATCCGGGATCGCGATCGTCTGGGGACAGTCTCCCTCACAGTATCTGCAGTTCGTGCAGGGAATGGCCGTGGTTTCATTGATGATGTCGACGACCTGCCCGATGATCTCGTACTCTTCCGGGTTCAGGGGCTCAAAGTCCGCCATAGAGGATGTATTGTCGAGCACCTGCGCAAGGGTACTCATACCGCTGAGCACCATCATCACGCCCTCCTGGCTGGCGGCAAACCGTATGGCCCAGGACGGGACAGACGCCGTCGGGTTGTATTCCTTCATCAGACGGTCTGCTCTTTCCGGGACAAGGGCAAGGTTCCCACCCTTGCAGGGCTCCATAACCACGATCGGCTTTCCATGCTTTCTTGCCACCTCGTGGCATCTCCGGGATTGAATGCCGGGATTTTCCCAGTCGATATAATTGATCTGCAGCTGGACAAAGTCCAATTCGGGGTGAGCGGTTAGAATCTCGTCTAGCAACTCCGGCGTATCGTGGAAGGATATGCCGACGTGTCTGATCCTCCCCTCCCGCTTTTTCCCTTGGACAAACCCAAAGGTATCGAACTGGCAGGCCTTCTTATAGGCGTTCACGCCGACGTTATGAAGCAGGTAATAGTCGAAATATTCAACGCCGCAGTTTGTGAGCTGCTCGGTAAAGATCCGTTCCATATCCGCTGCGGACTGGAAATCCCTCATGGGAAACTTGGAGGCCAGGGTGTACTCGTCCCTCCTGTGTCTCTTGACGAGGGCTTCCCGGACCGCTTCCTCTGCCCGGAAACCATGGTAGGTATACGCGGTGTCGAAGTACGTGAAGCCTTTCTCCAGAAAGGTATCCACCATCTGGTTGAACGTCTTATAATCGAAGGATGTCTGATCGTTCTTGTCCAGAAGCGGCAGTCTCATACATCCGAAACCAAATTTTTGGTCCATGCTGACAACCCCTCTTTTGGTTGCTGTACTCTTCATCTGTGGTTCTTCCGAAGAATTCCAGAAACCTGCAGCCCTGTCTTCAACAACGATCCTCTCCTGTCGTGGTGCACGATAATCAGTCCCGGATAAAGTTCGTGAAAACTGTTTTTTCCTGCATCGGAAGTTTCACACCCGCCCTGAGACCCGCTTCCTTGCACTTCAGGAAGAACGCCATGTTCCGGGCGAGTATCCGCACGGTCTGCAGGCCTTCGAGGTCTTTCTCCACATCCTCCGGCGCTGCCCCGTGAACCATGTTCCAGTAACGGGAAGATATGACCGGCATCTCCGAGATGGTGAAATACTTGTTGAGCTGGTCGAAGGTGGCCGTCGTCCCTGCCCTTCGTGCGGAAACGACTGCGGCCGCCGGTTTCAGGGAGAACACCTGTCTTCCTGCCTGCATGTTGGTATAGAAGACGCGGTCCATGAAGGAGGTCATCGCACCGGTTGCCGAAGCGTAGTGTACCGGCGATCCGAAGATGAATCCATCCGCATCCTTTGCGATGTCCAGGAACTCATTGACTGTGTCGTCAAACACGCAGCGGCCCTTTTTGGCACACGTCTTGCAGGCGATACAGCCGGCAAGCGGTTTGATACCGATCCAGAAAATTTCCGTCTCGATCCCTTCTTCGTTCAGGGTTTTTGCTGCTTCGTTGAGAGCCGTCCAGGTGCAGCCCTTCCTGTGAGGGCTGCCGTTTACCAGTAATACCTTCATTTCTCTTCCTCCTGATGATTATCGGTCAGACCGTCTTTCCCATCGCATATGCCTGATCCATCGCCTGGCTTCCTGTGATGTCCCCGATCTTCCATGCACCGGTTCCATAGATAATTCCCTTCTCGTTCAAGCCGCTGAAACAGGAAGTAAACCCTCTGAATCCCTCTATCGTCCTTTCCAGTGATTCTTTTCGGGTGTCAGCCGCAGTAACGATGAAATACATGTCCTTATTGCTGATTTCGGTAAACTTTGCATACGTCCTGTCGATCAGGGTCTTCATCTGCGCATCCATGGTGTAATAATACACCGGGGTTGCCATGACCATGACATCGGCCGCCAGAATTTTTTCCAGAATTTCAGCCATATCATCCTCCTGAACACAGATTCCTCCGTTCCTTTTGCAATCGTCGCATGCAAGACAGTAATTTATCTTCCAATCTCTCAGGAATATTTTCTCAACCTGGTGACCGGCATCCTGTGCACCAGCCATGAACCGGTCACACAGCAGATCGGAATTTCCGTGTTTTCTCGGACTGGCTGATATAATTACAACGTTTCGACTCATGATTCTCCCCTTATTACTGTTATAAATTTGAATATTCCTCATCGGTGACGGGTTCCAGCCACTCGGCCTCTCCCAGTTCTGCATTCGTACTGATGGCGATATGGGTGAGCCCACTGTCCGGTGCGGCACCATGCCAGTGTTTCACGTCCGGACGGATCGTTACCACGTCCCCTGGATGAAGCACCCGTGCCGGCCTACCCTCTTCCTGGTAGAATCCTCTGCCGCCGGTAACGAGCAGGATCTGGCCGCCGGGATGTTTATGCCAGTTGTTCCGTGCGCCCGGTTCAAACGTAACGTTATAGGTCGGGCAATGCAATGTGCTGTCATTGGGAACCAGTACCTGAAGCCATGCCGTCCCACGGAAATATTCGTTCGTAATCTCTTCTCCTTTCGGGAAGATTTCCCGTTCCTGTAAATCATTTGATGTATCCATATGACATTCACCCGTTACTCTGGCACAGAGATCTCCTGGGATGGTTATGGTACATATAATGAAGGTATAGCGTTTATAGGATGTACAAACAACTATGTACCATACTGACAGGTTTGATACTGATGGATACCACGCAGAAAAAATACAAGTACAACTGGGGAATCGAGGCAACCCTGGATGTGATCGGGGGCAAATGGAAACCGCTGGTCATCTATCAACTCAAGGACGGGACGTTGCGTTTTAACCAGATCGTGAGCAAGGTAACGCCCAGGATCACTCAGAGGATGCTGACAAAAGAGCTCCGCGAACTTGAAAAAGATGGCCTGGTCACCAGAACGGTGTACGCCCAGGTCCCGCCGAAGGTGGAGTATTCACTCACCGAGACCGCACAATCCCTCATCCCGATCCTTGACCAGCTCTGTGACTGGGGATATGAACACATGAATGACGACATCGAGTTCAAGTGTGAGGAATAACCGGCCGCTGGATATCTGATGCTCACTATTTGACCGAAAAGGCCTCCTTCACCAGTCTCTTCTGCTCCGGGGTCAGCGTTTCAGGTATCTTGACGACGACCCGGACCAGCAGGTCTCCCCGGTTGTCAGAGTTCAGATAGTGCATCCCCTGTTCCCGAAGACGGAAGCGGGTATGGCTCTGGGTGCCGGGGGGGATCGTCAGCATCGCCGTTCCGGTGAGAGTGGGCACCTGGACCTCCCCGCCGAGGAGAGCCGGGCCGAGCCCGATGGTTGCGGTACTCTGGAGGTCGACGCCGTGCCTCTCGAACGTATCATGACGTTTGATATGGACGACGATGTACAGGTCGCCCGGGGCACCCTGGTTTTCACCCGGCTCTCCCTCGCCGGCGACTCGCAGGAACTGGCCGTCCTCGACTCCCCGTGGGATCGATACCTCGATCCTTCTCGTCCTGCGTGTCGACCCTTTTCCCTGGCAGGCCTCGCAGGGCTTTCCAATGATCTTACCACGCCCGCCGCAGTCGGGGCAGGGGGCGATATTCACCACCTGCTGACGGCCGGACCGCTGAATCGCTCTGATCTCGCCGGTTCCCTTGCAGGTGGGGCAGTCGCGGATGAAACCGGGCTGTGCACCCGTTCCCTTGCAGGTGCTGCACTCATAACTGTGGGGAACCTCGACGATCTTTTTCATCCCATAGAAGGCGTCGGAGAGAGAGATCTCGAGATCAAACCGGAGGTCTGCGCCTGCCCGGCTTCTTGCCCTCCCCGACCCCCCGGAGAAGGCATTGAAGATGTCCCCTAACCCGAAGTCCCGGAAGAGATCGTCGTAGCTTGGCGGCTTATAGGTGGCGGAATCCCCCGGTTTAAACTCTGTCCGTCCCACCTGATCGTACTCGGCCTTCTTCTGCGGGTCGCTCAGCACCTGGTAGGCTTCGTTGATCTCCTTGAACTTCTCCTCTGCGTCCTTGCTCCCCTTGTTGAGGTCAGGGTGAAATTTTCTCGCCAGCTGCCGGAACGCCTTCTTCAGATCGTCCTGGGAGACGTCTTTTTTGACGCCCAGAACTTCATAATAATCCTTCTTCTCCATCGACGTCAGAAAAAATGTTACTTCTCGTCATGGACCTTGAAATCGGCGTCCACAACGTTTTCATCGGGGTTTTTGCTCTCTTCCCCCTGTGCCTGTCCGCTGCCGTTGCTCTCCCAGCCGGCCGAACCAGTCTGCGTCCCCGCCTGTTCCTGCGCCTGTTGCCGGGCGGCTTCCTCCTGGTAGACGGCAGATCCGACCTCTCCCAGCACGGTCTGGAGTTTCTCGGTCTCCGATTTGATTCTGGGGGTATCCTTCCCTTCCAGTGCTGCTTTCAATGTTACGATCGCCGCATTCATCTTTTCGATCAGCTCAGCGCTCACCTTGCCGGCGAGATCGGCTTTTGTCTTGTCGGCCGTATAGATCAGGGAATCGGCGGCGTTGCGGGCTTCGATCTCCTCTTTCCGCTCCCTGTCCTGCGCTTCATACTGCTTGGCCTCGTCGACCATCTTCCTGACATCGTTCTCTGCCAGCTTTGTCGAGGCGGTGATGGTCATCTTCTGCTCCTTGCCGGTGCCGCGGTCCTTCGCCGAGACATTGAGGATGCCCGAGGCATCGATGTCGAAGGTGACATCGACCTGGGGGACCCCCCGCGGTGCCGGCGGAATCCCGACGAGGTTGAACTGCCCGAGGCTGACGTTGTCGGCCGCCAGGGGGCGTTCCCCCTGAAGCACGTGGATGGTGACCGAGGTCTGGAGGTCGGCGGCGGTCGAGAATACTTCGCTCTTTCTGGTGGGGATCGTCGTATTCCGTTCGATCAACGCGGTTCTCACGCCGCCGAGGGTCTCGATACCGAGGGTCAGGGGCGTCACGTCGAGGAGGACCATGTCCGTGATCTCGCCGCCGAGGATCGCTCCCTGGATGGCCGCACCCATGGCCACGCACTCCATCGGGTCGATCCCCCGTTCCATCTTCTTTCCGACGTGGTCCTCGATGAACTTCTGGACCACGGGCATCCTCGTGGGTCCGCCGACGAGGATCACCTTCTGGATGTCATCCTTCTTCAGCTTGGCGTCCTTCAATGCCTGTTCGAACGGCTGGATGCAGCGTTTGATGATCGGTTCGACGAGCTGCTCGAGCTTCGAACGGCTGAGCTTCAGGGAGAGGTGTTTGGGGCCGGCCTGGGTGGCGGAGAGGTACGGGAGGTTGATCTCGGTCTCAAGGACGGTCGACAGTTCGATCTTCGCCTTCTCGGCCGCCTCCTTCACCCGGTTGATCGCCATCTTATCGTTCCGGATATCTATCCCCTCGAGCTTCTGGAACTCGGCTGCGATCCACTCGTAGATCACATTGTCCATGTCGGTGCCGCCGAGCTGGGTGTCCCCTGAGGTCGCGAGCACCGTGAACGTCCCGCCGCCGAACTCCATGATCGTCACGTCGAGCGTGCCGCCCCCCAGGTCGAAGACCAGGATCTTATACTCTCCGCCCCGGTCGAGGCCGTATGCCATCGAGGCGGCCGTGGGCTCGTTGACGAGCCTCACCACGTCGAGGCCGGCGATCTTCCCGGCATCCTTCGTTGCGGTCCTCTGGTTGTCGTTGAAGTAGGCGGGAACGGTGATCACCGCCTTTGTGATGGTCTCGCCCAGGAACGCCTCCGCATCCCGCTTGATCTTCTGCAGGAGGAATGACGAGATCTGCTGGGGGGTATACTCCTTGTCGAAGATTTTGTAGATGTGGTCCGAGCCCATCTTCCGCTTGGCTGCCGTCACCGTCCCTTCGGGGTTGCTGACGGCCTGCCTCCGGGCCGGCTCTCCGACGAGGAGCTGGCCGTCCGTTGAGAACGCGACATACGAGGGGAACATCTTGCCGGCGACGGTGGCGCCCTCTGCCGAGGGGATGATCGTCGGCTTTCCGCCGAGCATCACCGCGGCCTCGCTGTTGGATGTTCCAAGATCGATTCCAATAATTTTTTCTTTACTCATTCTGCTCACCTACGGTTCCTGAATTTTTTTCTGAAATCTTTACTTTTGATGGCCGGATCACCTTCGACTTCAGATGATAGCCCTTTCCGATCTCTTCGATGATGGTGTCGGGTTCTTTGTCGCATCGCTCCTTGCAGAGTACCTCGTGGAGGTTCGGGTCGAACCGCTTCCCCATGCATTCGATGGGCTGCAGTCCGTACTCGTTCAGGATCTTCACCAGTTTCTTCTGGATCATCTGGATCCCCTGCCGGTTCTCCTCCTGTTCAAGGGCTGGCAGGGCACGATCGAAGTCATCCAGGATGACGAGGAGATCGCCGATCAGGTGCTCGTTGGCCAGGGTGACGATCGACCCTCTCTCTTTTTCAGACCATCTTCGGAAGTTGTCGAAGTCCGCCTGAAGGTAGTGGATCTGGTTGAGACGTTCTTCTGCCAGGTGCTTCTGTTCTCCAAGTTCCTTCTTCAGATCTTCAATCTGCTCTGTCAATTGCTGATTTGTGAACTCGATGGCATCACCGGTCATTTGACGGGGTATAGTCCTCAGAGTTTAAGAGGTTTTTCTCAGCTGCTGTGGTGTATACCTCGAACGTCTCGCTATTCCAGAGGATTGCTGTCACTGTGTTCGCCTCTTCTCTGACTGTCGATCCTGGACGGATGCCGTCGACCGTTGAATGAGAAGAAGGCGTGAAGGTTTTATTTTTATTCAGGGGGGGCCGGCGTGTTTATCCACCAGTACCCGGTCGTGCAGTTCAAAACCATCGACGGCGTACCGACGGTCATCGGAATCGACGAGGGGCGGTGGTCTTCTCTCCTCCAGGGCATACGATCACAGGGGGAGACCTTCAGGGTCCTGAGCCGGGAGGGGTTCGTGCAGAAGATTTTAGTGAAGCAGATCGGGCCGCTTGGGTACACGCTCCCCGGCCCGATCCCGGTGGAGACGATCCTGAATTTCAGAAGAGCCGGCGATCGTTGTGGTGGTCTATCTGGCCGGGGTGACGAGCCCGGGTCAATGGTCGCTTAGTCAGCAGCGTCAGCAGCATGTACGCAGCATGTGCTGCGACCATAGAAAACGATAAACCGGCCCTGTCTGCGGAAACGGATGATGTATCATTCTGTGTACAGAGAGAAGTATCGTTGTACGCAGCAGATATGAAGAGCATGCACCCTGCATCCTCACCGGTGGGGAGTGCTGGTGCAGGTGTGTGTGTTCTGGAAAAAACTGCTGACAAAATTTTAATACCAGTAAAAATTCCCTGATTCGGGAATCCGGCCGGCATTCCCCTCCGATAGTCAGCAGCAAAAACTGCGTACAGGCTGCTGACAACTGCTGATACGGCTGACTCCAGCCCGGCAGGGGTTGAACCAGATTGGTCGGCGGGGTTCGGGGGATTTGGGGAACGGACCGGTTGATGGTGATGATCGTGTCGGTGGACCTGTGAGGGGGACGGGTCCGTGAACCGGACAGATTGATGATGGGGATCGGTTCGCCGGTGGATGATGGCGTTCATGTTGAACCGGGAGATTTATTCATCCTGGACGAAAGGCGGTCTGGTCCGGCTCCGGCTTGATGATGGCACCAGCCCTGATCCGGGTGCCGGTGACTTTCAGCATTTTCAGCACGTTTTCAGCAGTTGCTGAAAATGTCCAGCCGCAGCCGATCGCCACGCCGGCGCTGCCCCTCGCCCAGGCGACAACTCGGTGACATTGGAATAAACGAAAGTTGTGAAATGATTTCGATAATTATAAAGTGATTGTCTAACATTGTCTAACATTGTATCTATTTCTCCACGATAAATCGCTCAAATTTTGAAATGGAGCGAGATAGGAAGATAGAGAGATCAAGACATTATGCGAATATTGAATAATTGAAGGTACTTTAGACAATGAGCACTCCTACATTTATGAATCCAAACAAGGGTTGATACCCTTCTCTTCGAGTAGTTCGCCATGCTCGCCACCGCATTGGATGGCATCGGCCGGCTGTGGGACCTGATCATGCAGTTCGCGGTGCAGGGCCGGCGTCATCCTCTCCGCCGGGACGTTACCGATGTTTTTTTGGATCTTCTCGGCCTCGGGCGGTCGGTGCCGGCTGGGTAGAGAGACTGGCCTGACTTAACCCGATGGCTGCGATGATGACTCATGTTAATTGCTGCATTTACAGCAGTTTTACAGCAATCTTACAACACCTGCTGTCAATGAGTCGGCCGCGAATCCGGTTTCTGATTGTAACAGCAATTCCATACTACTCAGTACACATAAGAGTGTACCTCTCATTACAGCAGATCTAGAAAGTATATGCGACTCCTTATCTGGAGAAGATCCAGTTGGTCCGGGTATACGTTATTTCCGATCTGCTGTAAATGAGATCCCGAAATTGAATATGGCGCCCTATTCGTCGAACCGGATGAGGAGGCTGGCCCGATTGATTACAGCACCTGCTGTAAATCTGCTGTAACCGTGCTGCAAAATAACCACCCTGCTGTAAACAACCTGGAGCCGGCCGCAGCTCCGGAAGCATCTCTCATCAAGAAGGTGGCGCCGGCCCTTGCCGGGGGACTCTTCTCGGATCCCGGGCGCTGTCGTGATCGGGTGGTGCACTACCTTGAACAGTTTTTTTTCTCTATCCGGGTGGAAAGGAACCTGCAGTTCTAGAAGAGCCGGCTCGACGAGGCTGGTGTCATCCTCTTCACAGGGAGGTTTCCATTATTTTATTCTTGAGAGGCTCGGCCTCAGACAACAAATGCCGACGACAGTTGTTGGATGTCAGGTGTTGTCCATTCATAGCATTTTTTGGCTTTGATGAAACCCTCAGTTTATCCCCTTTAACTTTTATTTTACATTACAAAGCAAAATTGACAAATATTATAATGGGTTTCATCAGATCAATAATTATATTTTTACAACGGAAAAAACCAAAAAAACAAGAATAACGGAAAATTTTATATCGCCTAACTCATATTCTTCTCTATTATGGCAATTCCTGATTATCAATCGCTTATGCTTCCGTTATTAGAAACACTTGGTGATACTCAGGAACATAAAATTAGAGATATACGCAACCTGTTAGCAGATCATTTTGGACTTACTCTTGAAGAAAGATCACTCCAGTCTCAAAATACCCTTTTTAACAAACGAGTGAGTTGGGCAAATTCATCTCTTAAAAATGCAGGGTTGGTTGATAACTCCACTAGTGGCATCATGAAAATCACCCAAAATGGATTGGAGGTCTTGAATCAACATCCAATCCAGATTGATAACGATTTTCTGTCCAAATTTCCTGGTTTTGTAATATTCAATAAAGGGAGGATATCTTCAGGACCTGAAGAAGGAGATCCAAAAATAGAATTAACCCCATATGAATTACTCGAAAAAAGTTATCAGATAATTAGGGATCAACTGGCTAATGATCTCTTAGAACAAGTATTCGCTAGTTCTCCCGTTTTTTTTGAAAAGATGGTTATCGATCTTTTATTAGCAATGGGCTATGGGGGGTCAAGAAAGGATGCAGGAGAAGCTATTGGTCGAAGTAATGACGAAGGTGTTGATGGAATCATTAAGGAAGATAAACTGGGTTTGGATGTAATTTACATCCAAGCAAAGAGATGGAAGAATCCTGTTGGTCGCCAGGAGATTCAAGGATTTGTGGGTAGTCTTGAGGGTAAAAAAGCACGCAAAGGAATTTTTATTACAACTTCTCAATTTACCAAGACGTCAATAGAATATGTTAAATCGATAGAAAAAAAGGTGATTCTGATTGATGGCATCCAGTTGTCCCAATTCATGATAGATTATGGTGTTGGCGTAACAGATCTTAACACGTACATAATTAAACGAATTGACTCTGATTATTTTATAGAGGAATAGTCAATTCTTTCAACTTTATCTTTCTCTATGTTCATCTGGGAGAAAAAACGTGGTGAACTGGAAATAGCAACATACCTTAATGGTTTTCATATTTTGGTTTTATTATCTCCCTCAGTCAGATCTGTAAAATATTGTCCTTTTTATCGATATCAGCAATATGCGCTAAAAGTCTGAATGGTTTCAACAGATCTCATTTTTCCAATTTAAATGGATCATCCTAGTTGCAGCGATCCAGATCGAAAGACCTTCATGTCCCGCCGTTCTCAGTCCTGTTATGAAGGCGTGCGATGAAGACCGGATCTGACAATTATTATTCCTACTGGGGAAAGGCACAGAGGGAGGGTGAACCAGAGAAGGGGGCCGGTTATCACCTTCTCGTGTACCACTGCCTCGATGTTGCAGCGGTGGGACAGAAATTATTAGAACAAGATCCTTTGCTGATGCACAGGTTCACAGCCCTGACCGGATTCAACGACGATCAGGTCCTTCACCTCATTCCATTTCTCCTCGCACTCCACGATCTCGGGAAATTTTCAGACCGCTTCCAGAACCTGAAGCCCGATCTGATGGAACTGCTGCAGGGGAATAGAGGCTCACGACGCTACCCCATACGCCATGACTCAATGGCTCTCTATCTCTTTGAACAGGATATCCGGGATCTGGCATGGAAGAAAAACTGGTTCTGGATGGATCATGATCTTCCCTACGCTGAAGATGAATGGTTTGAAATCTTTGCTCCCCTGTTCCGAGCGGTCAGCGGTCATCATGGAGAACCCCCCCAGCATGACGAAACTGTGAGCGTGGATTCCCTGTTTCTGGACGGAGACCGGGCTGCAGCCCGGGACTTTGCTGTTCAGGCTGCCACGCTTCTTTTGGGCTCCGGCTCCTATCCGCCAATCGAATATTCTGAGGGCTGGTTCGAACAGTTCTCCACCGCATCATGGCTCCTCGCCGGCCTGGTGACTTTGAGTGACTGGCTTGGATCGAACCGGACATTCTTTCCATTCCAGACAGAAGCCATGGACCTGGCTGTGTACTGGAAGAATTTCGCCCAGAAGGGTGCAGAGGATGCTGTTAGGGATGCCGGGGTGCTGCCGGCCACGGTCTCATCGAACTGTGGGATGGCCGGCCTCTTTCCACCAGATCTGCCTCCCAAAATTACCAGTCCTTCCCCCATTCAGACGTACCTCTCATCCTGTTCACTTACCCCGGAACCACGCCTCACTATCATCGAAGAGACGACCGGGGGTGGAAAGACTGAAGCAGCTCTGGTCCTCGCTCACCGACTGATGAACTATGGATGCGGAGAGGGGATCTTTATGGGTCTGCCCACCATGGCGACTGCGGATTCCCTGTATGGCAGAATTGCACAGACCTACCAGCGGATGTATACGGGCGATCAGCGGGCATCTGTTGTACTGGCCACCAGTGCGAGAGATCTATCAGATCTCTTTAAAAAATCGGTGCTGCCACCAGGACAGTGGAGCCATGAACAGTACAAGCCCGGAGAGGAGACTGCATCTGCTACCTGTACAATCTGGCTTGCCCAGAACCGAAAGAAAGCGCTGCTCGCTCAGGTGGGTGTCGGAACCATCGACCAGGCATTAATGGCTGTACTTCCATTTCGTCACCAGTCTCTGCGGCTGCTCGGATTGGCCCGAAATATTCTGATCGTCGATGAGGTACATGCGTATGATCCGTACATGCACACAGTCCTCTGCGGATTGCTCAAGTTTCAAGCAGCATTTGGAGGCAGCGCGATCCTCCTATCAGCAACCCTGACCATGGCACAGAGACAGGATCTGACCAGTGCCTTCTGTGCAGGACTCGGACGGAGAGCAAAAACTCTGACCGATGAGACGTATCCCCTGATCACCATGGCTACGGCCCAGGATGTAACGGAGACTCCAATCGATTCATCTGCTGCCAGGGTTCGAACGGTCAGGGTGCAGATGGTCGATGATTCTGCTGATGTCCTAGAACAGATCGTCAGAGCTGCTGGTGATGGCCGATGTGTCTGCTGGGTCAGAAACACCATCGACGATGCGATCAACGCCTTCAATGAACTCAACACGAGGCTGGAGAGCAGACAGGTGCTGCTCTTTCATGCCAGGTTTGCCCTGGGTGATCGTCTGGATATCGAGAAAAAGGTACTGGACACTTTTGGAAAAGAGAGTCTGGATCCAATCAGACGGGGGATGGTCCTGGTCGCCACCCAGGTGGTGGAACAGTCACTTGATCTCGACTTCGATCTGATGATAACCGATCTCGCTCCAATGGACCTGATCATTCAGCGGGCCGGCAGGCTTCACCGTCATCCGCGAGGAGATCGGGGGGAGGCCGTAATGGTAGTGCTGGCTCCCCCTCTGACCCGTACACCAGATCCTGACTGGTATAAGCGGGTCTTTCCAAAGGGTGGATATGTCTACCCCAACCATGGGCAGCTCTGGCTGACGGCTCAACTGCTCGATACAAAGGGAAAGATTGTGATGCCTGATGGGGCCAGAGATCTCATCGAAGGGGTATTTGGAGATGGTGCACAGATCAGGATTCCATTGTCACTCCTACCGCGCGAGGTCCTGGTGGACGGAAAAAAGCGGGGAGACATTTCAATCGCACGCCTGAATACCCTTGAAGTGTCCGATGGATACCGGAGAACCCCCACGCAGTGGGTGGAGGAGGCCCACGTCTCCACCCGACTCGGTCAGCTCACCAGCACCCTCGTACTGGCCAGATGGGACGGCACCACGCTGACGCCATGGTATTCCTCCAACCAGAACGCATGGGACCTGAGTCAGGTCCATATTGCAGAGAAGAAGGTTGCCAGCGCAGCAGTGTTTGAAGGTGAACTCGGTGCGGCGGTGAAACGATTAGAAGACCAGATTCCGGGTCTTGGTAAATGGTTGATTCTCGTTCCACTCAGTTGTACCAGTGCTGGTACATGGGAAGGGCCTGCCAGAAACGATGCGGACGAGAATGTTACGGTGATCTATGATCCTGTTTTGGGTTTCATGATGAAAAATTAGAAAGTTTTATAATCTTTAGAAATCTCATAAGGTTATGTGGTTATTTGAATGTTGTATCATATATTTTTGATCGGACGGTCAATTACACCTCCTGATCCTATCTCCGGGAGAGATCCTCCCGGTGGAGGCGGTCACTGATGTTAAACCTGATCGAACAGGCATGGATTCCAGTGATCCGAAAAGATGGAGAGCGATCAACGATCGCCCCCTGGGAACTGACTAGCGACTATCAGGAGAATCCTATCGTCGAACTGGATGCACCGCGGCCGGATTTCAATGGCGCATTGGTCCAGTTTCTGATCGGTATCGTCCAGACAGAGCTCCCTCCAACGAATCCCGTGACATGGAAGCGGATGTTCCGGAGACCTCCTGAACCTGCAGATCTGAAAGCGTCGTTCAGTACACATATAGAGGCGTTCAACCTTGACGGGGACGGGCCACGGTTCATGCAGGATCTGACCCTTGCGAAGGGGGAAGCACTCGCGATCGATAAACTGCTGATCGAAAGGCCGGGAGAGCAGACCGTCAAGAAAAACACCGATCATTTCCTTAAACGAGGAGGGATCGATCACCTCTGTATGACCTGTGCCGCAATGGCACTCTTCACCTTGCAGACCAATGCCCCATCTGGAGGAAGGGGGCATCGGACCTCATTGCGGGGGGGAGGACCCCTGACCACTCTTGTCACCGGAAGAACACTCTGGGAGACTGTCTGGCTGAATGTGATCTCACCTCAGGAACTGGAACGTTACGGCAACAGTGCCCTGACCAGTGCAGCCGATATCTTTCCCTGGATGGGGGAGACCAGGACCAGCAACAACAATGAGATCACGACACCCCAGGATGTGAATCCTGCCCAGATGTTCTGGGGAATGCCGCGGAGGATCCGACTCGACCTCGATGGAAAACCAGAACCCGGTGAATGTGATCTCTGTGGAAAAACCACCGAAAGACAGGTCAGTACGTTTTCTGCGAAGGATAGCGGTGTCAATTACAAGGGTGGATGGTGCCATGTGCTCTCTCCATATTCGACCAACCCCAAGGGAGAACTGCTGGCCAAGCATGCCCAGCCCGGTGGAGTCACCTATCGGAACTGGCTGGGACTGGTCCAGAACGATTCACAGAACAACAGCCAGCCGGCCGCAGTGGTCTCACTCTTCCGGGAACAGCGTCAGCTGGGACTCAATGGGTTTCAACCACACCTCTGGGCCTTCGGATATGACATGGATAACATGAAAGCACGCTGCTGGTACGAAGGGAAGATGCCGCTCCATCATATCGACGAGGGACTCTTGCCCGGGTATGAAGAAGAGATCGCACGCCTGGTCAGAACTGCCGGCCTGATCGGATTCAGTGTCCGGACGTCCATCAAAAAGGCACTCTTCTCCCGGCCAGAGGATGCTACCGGGGATCTCTCGTTCATCGATGCCCGGTTCTGGCAGGACACCGAGCCGGCATTTCATAAAACGCTCGATGAACTCGCCACCCTGCTGAAGGATGGGGGCGATAGAACTACATTGAAGTTGAACTGGCTGAAGTCTCTCAGAGATGAAGGGAAGCGGCTCTTCGATGACTATTCCCAGGCTGATCTGATTGATCAGACCGATCCCAAGAGGGTTGCCCTGGCCTGGCGGGATCTCCAACGGTTTACTTCAAGATTCAATAAAAAGGTCCGCGAAACGCTCGACCTTCCTATTGAGGCAAAACCGGATGAGGCGGATATCCCTGATGCTGGCGTATGAATGGAGATTCGAGAATTATGACAAACACACAGAGTTACCTAGATTTTAAAGATCCGAAGGTGAAGGCGGCGCTCTCCACCTGGTGGGAAGGGCTGGACGAGGCACGGGGAGACCGGGCGATGCTGAGACGGTGCCATTCCACTACTGAAGTGGCATTCATGCCGACCTATCATCGGTTGCGGCTGAGTCTGGAGCGTATCGGTCATGTCGATCCGGATCGACTTGCCCTTGTCGCCGGGGTGCTCTCCCATCTGAAAGAGAACACCCGAACGAAGAGTACCATCACATTTGCTCAGCAACTGGCGACACCGAAGAAGGATGGAGACCATGCTGCTATGAGTGGTCTCCGGTTTCGCCGGCTGCTGCAGGTCGAGCATCCCGATGATCTGTATCAGGCGATGATACGGGCAGTACGGCTGCTCGGTGGCGCTGCTGATATTGACACCCTGGCCAATGGAGTCTACTGGTGGAATGAAATGACGAAGAAGAACTGGGCTTTTGAGTATTATGAGAAGGCCCCGAATGAAGACTGAAAACATTATGGAGTGATGAATATGACAGAATTTGTTCAATTACATATGCTTGTATCGTACCCGCCGTCGAACCTGAACCGTGACGACCTCGGAAGACCAAAGACTGCGGTGATGGGTGGTCAGCAGCGGCTACGGATCTCTTCACAGAGTCTGAAGCGAGCATGGCGCGAGTCTGAGGTCTTTTCTACTGAACTGGCCGGTCATCAGGGAATTCGAACGAAAGAGATGGGAAAATTGATCGCCGAGTCGTTCCAGACCGGAATCCCACTCAGGTCTCTGATTGCAGGCGAGAAGGATCAGTCAGCTGTGTTCACCCCAATCCAGGAGAAAGAAGCGGTGAAATATGCCCATATAATTGCAGGCGTCTTTGGTAAAATGAAGAAGGGAGATGACAGTCTGGAGATTGAACAACTGGCCCATTTCAGTCCAGAGGAAATTCTACAGATTGAAAACTTTATTAAAATCGTCGCTGAGAAGGGGAAAGAGCCTGCTGCGAACGAGATGGATCTCCTTAAAAAAAGACATACAGCTGCTGATATTGCAATGTTCGGGCGGATGCTTGCCTCTTCGCCGGCCTATAATACCGAAGCTGCGGTCCAGGTCGCCCATGCTATAACCGTCCATCCTGTCGCCGTCGAGGATGATTACTTCACAGCAGTGGACGATCTGAATCGTGGTGAAGAGGATGTCGGGGCTGGACATATCGGAGATCTCGAATTTGGAGCAGGTCTCTTCTACCTGTATATTTGTATCAATACCGACCTGCTTCGGGAGAATCTCATGGATGATCCGAAACTGACCAGCCTGGCACTCAGATCCCTTATAACGGCCGCGACCACGGTCTCCCCCTCGGGGAAGCAGAACTCATTCGGATCACGAGCCTATGCTTCATACCTTCTTGCAGAGAAGGGATCACAGCAGCCTCGCTCCCTCTCGGTCGCGTTTCTCTCTCCAAAGAGAGAGGAGAAGGATCTTCTTGGAGCAGCAATTGAGTCCCTGCAGGTGACAAAAAGTAGGATGGACAACGCCTATGGACCCTGCAGTGAGGGATCTGCCGAGATGAATCTCCATACCGGTGAGGGGACCCTCGCAGAGATCCTCGACTTTGTGGCTGGTACCCATGCCTGAACCTGAGTACCTGACCTTCTCCCTTTATGGGATGATGGCCTCATGGGGAGATATCGCAGTCGGAGAGTATCGACCGACCGCGGATCACCCGACCCGGTCGGCAGTGCTGGGGCTTCTGGCTGCGGCTCTTGGGATCAGACGCGATGAGGAGGAACGATTGGCTGCTCTGACCAGAGCTTACAAGGTTGCAATCCGCGTGGACGCTCCGGGAATGCTCCTTCGGGATTATCATACCACCCAGGTTCCATCTGCTGCCAAGAAGGGAAGGCAATATCTGACCAGAAAGGATGAACTGGCAGCACCGCGAGAGGTATTGAATACAATCCTCTCCACCCGGGACTACCGGTGTGATGCTGTTTACCGAGTGTATATTTGGTGCCGGGATACCGCACCACCCTACTCCCTCAAGACCCTGGCCGAGCATCTCCAGCATCCAGTCTTCACCCTCTACCTTGGAAGAAAGTCGTGTCCCCTTGCGCTGCCGGTCAATCCGGAGGTGAAGACTGCTCCGGATCTCCTCACGGCCCTCTCTGAAGAACGGGAAATTGAACTGCGATTTTTGGGACGAGTACCGGGGAACCGGGATTCAAACGTCCGAGCATACTGGGACTGCACTGAGGGGATACAGGCAGAAGGTACTTCCGTCCGAAATGACGAAAGCCTGAACAGAAGACGATGGCAGTTTGGAAGGAGAGATGAAGAGTATGCGATGATACGTATTGTTACAGGAGGTGAGCAGCATGCAGATAAGCAAAATCCAACTTAATGCGGATGCTTCAGATCATCCTGCGTTCTGGGAGCATGTCGGTGGTGCATACCAGGCACATTCACTGATCTGGGATCTCTTTTCAGACGGGCCTGAACGTGAACGGGATTTTCTCTTCAGACAGGAGGTACACCAGGGGATGCCGGTCTTCTGGACGGTGTCAGAACGGGTGCCATCTGATCGGAATGAAACCTGGAATATCAAGTCCAAGCCATATGCTCCAATTCTGCGCCAGGGGATGCACCTGTCGTTCGTGCTCAGGGCGAATCCGATCCGGTCACGACGGGACGATCTGGGAAAACAACACCGACACGACGTTGTGATGGATATGAAGACCGCGTTAAAGGATTCTAAACCTGGAGATCAGTGGCCTGCTGAAGACCAGATCATTCAGGAAGCCGGCCTGGTCTGGCTGGCGAACCAGGGGAATGCAAAAGGTTTTTCCCTGCAGGATGGGGCAGTCAGAGTGGACGGATATACTCAGCACCGATTTGTCAAGCCGAAGAAAAAGCAGATGGTACAGATCAGCACCCTCGACTTCACGGGACTATTGACGGTGACTGATCCCGAACGGTTCACCACTGCGCTGTTCAACGGTATCGGTCCGGCCAAGGGGTTCGGGTGCGGATTGATGATGGTTCGGCCTGCGTAAGAGGGGATCGATATGCTCCCCCCTCTCAAACCCATTACCATCAAAGAACGAATGTCGATGCTCTTCCTGGAGCGAGGAGAACTGGATGTTCTCGATGGTGCATTTGTCCTGGTCGATAAAAACGGTGTCCGCACCCAGATCCCGATCGGTTCAGTTGCATGCCTGATGCTCGAACCTGGGACCAGGGTCTCCCATGCTGCCGTGGTGCTGGCAGCCAGGGTCGGATGCCTGCTGATCTGGGTTGGTGAGGCCGGGGTCAGGCTCTATGCGGCAGGACAGCCCGGCGGTGCCAGGTCTGACCGGTTGTTGTACCAAGCAAAACTCGCACTCGACCCGGAGGCACGCCTCAAAGTTGTACAGAAGATGTATGAGATCCGGTTTCAGGGCCCTGTCCCCTCCCATTACAGTATTGAACAACTCCGGGGTATGGAGGGGGCACGGGTCAGGGAGATGTACGTGCAGATCGGAAATCAGAACGGGATTACCTGGAAAGGGCGGGGATATGATCACACCGAATGGGAGAGCGGTGATCTCTCGAACCGGTGCCTGAGTTCTGCCACCGCATGTCTATATGGGATCTGCGAGGCGGCGATCCTGGCTGCGGGTTACGCGCCGGCTATTGGGTTTATTCACTCTGGAAAGCCGCAGTCGTTTGTATACGATATCGCCGATCTTTTCAAATTTGAGACTGTGGTCCCGGTAGCGTTTAGGGTTGCAGCGAAGAACCCAACTGATCCTGAACGTATGGTCAGGCTCGGGTGCAGGGATATGTTCCGGGAGACACGAATCTTGAGGAAGATCATCCCTGCCATCGAGACGGTGCTGGCTGCCGGCGGGCTCCCGGTTCCACAGGCCCCTGCCGATACATTGAAACCTGCGATCCCAGTGGAGAAGGGGTTGGGCGATGCTGGTCATCGTGGTTGAGAATGTCCCCCCGCGGTTGCGGGGGAGACTCGCGGTGTGGCTGCTGGAGGTGCACACCGGAGTCTACGTCGGGGACTTCTCAGTGAAGGTGAGGGATATGATCTGGGATCAGGTTTACGAAGGTGTCGATGATGGAAATGCTGTAATGGCCTGGAGCACGAACAATGAGTCGGGGTTCGACTTTGTCACCGTCGGGCCGAACCGGCGCATACCCATCGAGTGCGACGGATTGAAACTGGTCTCGTTTTTGGCACAGGCCGTAGATAGAGATGAATGAGGAGGTTTATCTGGATGCATATCCTGATAGAATATGATCAGATGAGATCTGATCAGAACCTGATCATGACAAAGAACCATGGTATCTCAAATTCTATTGGCAGTCGATCGCAGCCGGCACCGGTAGGAAGGAACTGAGTTTCCCCTTTTCAGTATATAATGAGAAGAGAGTTCCCCACAAGCGTGGGGATGAACCGCGATACTCGCAGCAGTTGGCGCGATTTACACGGAGTTCCCCACAAGCGTGGGGATGAACCGGAATCCGCCGACGCGAAGATCGAGATCTACACGAGTTCCCCACAAGCGTGGGGATGAACCGGCCCTCGAATGTGCAACACAGTCCGATACCTGGAGTTCCCCACAAGCGTGGGGATGAACCGTCTTCGACCGGGCCGGGAGTAAAGCAGCAAGTGAGTTCCCCACAAGCGTGGGGATGAACCGGTGCTGCCTCCGTGAATGGGGAACCCTTTGCTGAGTTCCCCACAAGCGTGGGGATGAACCGGAGTAGACGTTGAACTGTTCCCAACTGAAAGGGAGTTCCCCACAAGCGTGGGGATGAACCGAACTGCTGGTTTGGGATGAGAACAAAGAACTCGAGTTCCCCACAAGCGTGGGGATGAACCGGATCCGAGTTAGTTCTGCGGAGGTTAACTGTCGAGTTCCCCACAAGCGTGGGGATGAACCGTAGGACCCACAGTGATCCTCTCAACACCAAAGGAGTTCCCCACAAGCGTGGGGATGAACCGGCATCATTATTGTACCAAAATGCAGTTTTAACGAGTTCCCCACAAGCGTGGGGATGAACCGTCACAGGGACCTGAACCTGATAATCGGAGACTGAGTTCCCCACAAGCGTGGGGATGAACCGATTAAACTCAACATCGTGTTTTACCCGGGCCCGAGTTCCCCACAAGCGTGGGGATGAACCAGGTGATAAGGAGATCAAGGCCAAGCGAAAGATGAGTTCCCCACAAGCGTGGGGATGAACCGAGGACCTGGCTGCTCTGGAGAAGCGGGATCAAGAGTTCCCCACAAGCGTGGGGATGAACCTGTGTCGATCTGTTCCGATTCATTGCAGATAACGAGTTCCCCACAAGCGTGGGGATGAACCGAGCGGCGATCGAGGGTTGTTGTAGGCTCGGCGGAGTTCCCCACAAGCGTGGGGATGAACCGGTCCAGTCCTGCCCGACGGGTGGCGCAGTCTGGAGTTCCCCACAAGCGTGGGGATGAACCGCTCTTAATCGATCCATCTCCTCTGCGGAGAACGAGTTCCCCACAAGCGTGGGGATGAACCGGAGATGCATCTCGGGGGATGCAACCGCGTTAGGAGTTCCCCACAAGCGTGGGGATGAACCGAATGCGGATTTTTCCGATCTCCGGTTCACCGAGAGTTCCCCACAAGCGTGGGGATGAACCGGAGACTCATTGGTGTGGGGAATGGGCTCCAATGAGTTCCCCACAAGCGTGGGGATGAACCGTTTTCTACGATGTCCCCGCCGGCGAGTTCGGAGAGTTCCCCACAAGCGTGGGGATGAACCGATCACAATACATCACCGACCCTTCATAATATAGAGTTCCCCACAAGCGTGGGGATGAACCGGATCTTGTAGAAAAACTACAGAACAACCTAACGAGTTCCCCACAAGCGTGGGGATGAACCGAATGGATACCAGATTTATACATTTCAGATATTGAGTTCCCCACAAGCGTGGGGATGAACCGGGGAGACTAATCAGGGATCTGAGGGATGAGTAGAGTTCCCCACAAGCGTGGGGATGAACCGACATTAGGTCATTTATCCTGAATGACACTGGAGAGTTCCCCACAAGCGTGGGGATGAACCGCACCCGGGGAAGATGGTTTTTGCGCGAATAGAGGAGTTCCCCACAAGCGTGGGGATGAACCGCAGCGCGCCATTCCGATTTCGACGCCGATCATGAGTTCCCCACAAGCGTGGGGATGAACCGAAATTTTTATTCCCAATACAAAATCTTATAATGAGTTCCCCACAAGCGTGGGGATGAACCGATTCTGCATCATCGACTTCAATATCCAAAAAAGAGTTCCCCACAAGCGTGGGGATGAACCGATTGGGAAGATGAACTTGAACAATGGGGATTTAGAGTTCCCCACAAGCGTGGGGATGAACCGGATCTATAATATATTCTCTACCATAATATGATGAGTTCCCCACAAGCGTGGGGATGAACCGTTGTCGAACTATTAGACAGCGTTGATATTGACGAGTTCCCCACAAGCGTGGGGATGAACCGGAAAACAAATATGTAATTAATTTCCTTAGTGAGAGTTCCCCACAAGCGTGGGGATGAACCGATAAACACTATTAAATTTTGGATCATTAATATGAGTTCCCCACAAGCGTGGGGATGAACCGTTGCCGAACTATTAGACAGCGTTGATATTGATGAGTTCCCCACAAGCGTGGGGATGAACCGGAACATATAAATTAATCAACCCCACCATTAGAGAGTTCCCCACAAGCGTGGGGATGAACCTATGAGATTGTAGTTTCAATTGCTTCATCTATCGAGTTCCCCACAAGCGTGGGGATGAACCGTTCCCATCGACCAGTTTCTTCTGGTTCTGTATGAGTTCCCCACAAGCGTGGGGATGAACCGATTCCTCTTGAAGCAGAAATTTTAGATGATAAAGAGTTCCCCACAAGCGTGGGGATGAACCGTAGTTTTAATAGTATATCTATGTTGCGTGAAAGAGTTCCCCACAAGCGTGGGGATGAACCGGATCTACTGTAAACGAAACGGTTGTTTCTGGCGAGTTCCCCACAAGCGTGGGGATGAACCGAATCGCTGCGGAATTTTTCGAGGATGCTAGTAGAGTTCCCCACAAGCGTGGGGATGAACCGGATAACCTGTTCTTTTGGCTTGTTGTGCTTTTGAGTTCCCCACAAGCGTGGGGATGAACCGAACCCTCCGGTCTCAGGATGGTCGGAACCGGAGAGTTCCCCACAAGCGTGGGGATGAACCGTTGGATCTGAGAGGATATATCACAACGGACTGGAGTTCCCCACAAGCGTGGGGATGAACCGGTAGACAGAATGCGCGACGATGATATCGACGAGAGTTCCCCACAAGCGTGGGGATGAACCGACAACTACATCACAGCCGATGCGTACAACTGGGAGTTCCCCACAAGCGTGGGGATGAACCGATCTCTGGCGGAGCGTACATACTCCCAACCACGAGTTCCCCACAAGCGTGGGGATGAACCGTATGACCAGGTGTTCGAAATGCGGGCATGAAGGAGTTCCCCACAAGCGTGGGGATGAACCGGTGGTCAACACAGTCGACGACGAACTGGGCGCGAGTTCCCCACAAGCGTGGGGATGAACCGTCGGAGGTGTCGTGACGGACCCGGAACGACGGGAGTTCCCCACAAGCGTGGGGATGAACCGGATCCGTGATCGAGGTGTCGGTTTTTTTGTCCGAGTTCCCCACAAGCGTGGGGATGAACCGAAAAAACTCACCGGCATACATTTAGTGATGGCGAGTTCCCCACAAGCGTGGGGATGAACCGAGTCAACCACACAGGATACCCGGGACATTATCGAGTTCCCCACAAGCGTGGGGATGAACCGATCCGGGGCGGCGGGTTCGTCATTGACTACGCGAGTTCCCCACAAGCGTGGGGATGAACCGGCACTAAATACAAAGCGTTACTATGAACTTATGAGTTCCCCACAAGCGTGGGGATGAACCGGGAGCGAAACCATGAATCCCTGCTCAAATTTCGAGTTCCCCACAAGCGTGGGGATGAACCACAGCCGGCACAACTGCGGCACCCCGGCCGGCAGAGTTCCCCACAAGCGTGGGGATGAACCGTCAGCAGAGCCTCCCTGACGTTGGTGATCCCCGAGTTCCCCACAAGCGTGGGGATGAACCGGTTGCCGTTCCGAACTCTGCGAGGTTCTGTTGGAGTTCCCCACAAGCGTGGGGATGAACCGGCAGTGGTCGTAGAGGGCTTCCGGCAGTCCGGGAGTTCCCCACAAGCGTGGGGATGAACCGCCCGCTCCCTAATTTTTCCGAGCGGTCGCGCAGAGTTCCCCACAAGCGTGGGGATGAACCGAGATTACGCCGATGCTCGTTTCCAAAGTCCATGAGTTCCCCACAAGCGTGGGGATGAACCGTCGACGACTGCAATCGACGAGACCGAGCATCAGAGTTCCCCACAAGCGTGGGGATGAACCGCCGGCACCGGTGCGATCCCAACCGACAATCTCGAGTTCCCCACAAGCGTGGGGATGAACCGAGCCCAATCAGCCCCGCGAGCATCGTCTTCAGGAGTTCCCCACAAGCGTGGGGATGAACCGTCACAGGAGCAGCCGATCCATGTTTGGATTGGGAGTTCCCCACAAGCGTGGGGATGAACCGTGTCGTCAGATTACAACACAGTTAAAAAAATCGAGTTCCCCACAAGCGTGGGGATGAACCGGCGATCGGGTTCGCCCCTTTGACAGTGACGCCGAGTTCCCCACAAGCGTGGGGATGAACCGATCATTCAGCATTCCTCTCCGGATCGGTCAGAGAGTTCCCCACAAGCGTGGGGATGAACCGATACAATGGGTAGAACATTTTATACTTTTTCGGAGTTCCCCACAAGCGTGGGGATGAACCGTTGGTCGGGAAGCCGACGAAATACCGGGATGGGAGTTCCCCACAAGCGTGGGGATGAACCGAAACGGATGGCTCAAGACCATCAGAAGGGTCTGAGTTCCCCACAAGCGTGGGGATGAACCGAACCTCGCCCTGGTCGGGGCCAACTCCGCCGAGAGTTCCCCACAAGCGTGGGGATGAACCGATCGTTGAGAACCTCGCACCGACCCCGACCGGGAGTTCCCCACAAGCGTGGGGATGAACCGGCTTTCTGATCCTTCTGCCCGAACGAGAGCCCGAGTTCCCCACAAGCGTGGGGATGAACCGTGCCGTCAGCCTTGGCAGCGGTGTACTTCGCAGAGTTCCCCACAAGCGTGGGGATGAACCGTCTCCGCTGACGAAGGGCTTGATTGAGCAGATGAGTTCCCCACAAGCGTGGGGATGAACCGTTCCATTTGGAGTGAATTTCCCAATACAATGCGAGTTCCCCACAAGCGTGGGGATGAACCGTATTTCCATCTCCAAAATCCCAGAGCCATGATGAGTTCCCCACAAGCGTGGGGATGAACCGACGGGTATATTTCGGTATTTAACACAAATACGGAGTTCCCCACAAGCGTGGGGATGAACCGGGTACTTGATCGATACAGAAACCTATCAGATAGAGTTCCCCACAAGCGTGGGGATGAACCGCAGTTCTGGTAATGATTCACTTTGAATTGTTTGAGTTCCCCACAAGCGTGGGGATGAACCGATTTACTTCTCTACAGGCATCAGCCACAAGAGGAGTTCCCCACAAGCGTGGGGATGAACCGGTCTATGAGGGAGCGCCCCAATCGATCCATTTGAGTTCCCCACAAGCGTGGGGATGAACCGGAGCACACAGAGGAACCCTCCAATCACACCACGAGTTCCCCACAAGCGTGGGGATGAACCGTCCCAGGCTCGAGGTCAGTGAAATACCAGACAGAGTTCCCCACAAGCGTGGGGATGAACCGCTTCTTGACGATCAACGCGAACATCGACAATTGAGTTCCCCACAAGCGTGGGGATGAACCGATCGCAGAACAGTTTATCGAAATGCTCAAATCGAGTTCCCCACAAGCGTGGGGATGAACCTATATCCTCCCCAAAGCAATCAGAAGGGGGTTCGAGTTCCCCACAAGCGTGGGGATGAACCGAGGTCGAACCGCGAGATGTGTGAAACACTCAGGAGTTCCCCACAAGCGTGGGGATGAACCGGATCACGGCTGCGCTCAGTGAGGAGTTCGGAGGAGTTCCCCACAAGCGTGGGGATGAACCGAAAACTGCATCATTAATCAGATGGACGCTGTAGAGTTCCCCACAAGCGTGGGGATGAACCGGCTCGGGCGTTTGCACAACGGGAGATCGCGAAGAGTTCCCCACAAGCGTGGGGATGAACCGGAGTGCTCATAGTTCCTCCTCACCCAGGATGAGAGTTCCCCACAAGCGTGGGGATGAACCGTTTAATTGCATCCGCTCCACCAGATTTATGTGGAGTTCCCCACAAGCGTGGGGATGAACCGAGTACGCTCAGGATACGAGGATCTGGAGGGAGGAGTTCCCCACAAGCGTGGGGATGAACCGGAGCTGCGCCTCGACGAACGGCACAGTATGATGAGTTCCCCACAAGCGTGGGGATGAACCGTTCAACCCGTCGGTGTCTGCAGATTGGCGGAAGAGTTCCCCACAAGCGTGAGGATGAACTAAGATTCCGGGTCATTGTGATACTCATGGATGGCAAGTTCCACACATCTGGGAATGAACTGAGTAAAGTATAGAAGATGAATTGATTAACTAATATTACCTCACATATGAGGGGGGGTGAACCATTAGCGAACCGATGTGATCACCAAATCCTAAGAGTTCCCCACGCTTGTGGGGATAAACCGATACACCATTCGAATGTTTTGATATTAGTATCCTGTTCCCCACAAGCGTGGGGATGAACCGTATTAGTATACAAGGAGTGAAAAAGAATGTCAGAGTTCCCCACAAGCGTGGGGATGAACCGATTGATGTTTCTGAACATAAAAATTTATTATGGGTTCCTCACAAGTGAAGGGATGAACCGATATACCATTCGAATGTTTTGATATTATTATTTTGTTCCCCACATTTGTGGGGATATAATCCCGCAATAAATCATTCCTTCAATTCGGAAAACCACGTATATACTCCTGATTTATGCCATAACCAAGCACCGTCCCGCTCGCCACAAAAAACACACCACCACCCGAACCCCCGCCGGCGCCCGAACGGGATCACGACGAAGCCGGCCCCTTCACACCGTCGTCCTTCTCCTCGAAATCACCGTGGCCCGCCCGGGGAACCGGATGCGATCCGCGGGTGATGTGACAAGGGAAAAAAAACCTAAAAAAAAGTATGGGGAAAACTCCCCATCATTCAGTGCAGACCGTTACCGGAGCAGAGGATCCAGCAGACTGTTCACCTCGTCATCCGTCAGGTTGTAGTGGTAGAACTTCGAATAGAACTCCCGGGTGAGCGCCGGCATGTTCGTATCGGTGAACTTCTCGGGGTACAGGATCTTCGCCGTCCACGGGATACCGAGGATCCGGTTGACGCCCGGTGGCCGGTCGAACCAGGTGAATGGTGACTGCGGAACGAGATAGACCCGGTGGTTCTTCACCGCTGGAATCGACTGCCAGAGGGTGTCGTTATAGACCGTGCTGTAAAAGTCCGGGTCGCCCACGATGATCACATCTGGGTTCCACTTCGTCACCTGCTCCATCGAGACCGCTGTCATACCATTCCCTGGTGTGATCTGACAATCAGCCACATTGACCCCGCCGGCCAGCTCGATCAGATCCGCATGCGTAGAACCCGAGGGATCGGTCTGGAGTCCCTTGGGGCCTTCTGCGTAATAAACCCCGACACGCTCATTCTTTGGAATACCTGAAACCCGTGAGGTGACATTTGAGAGCACCCGGTTATAGAACTCGGAGAGCGATGCTGCCTGCTGATCAGCGCCAAGCAGTGTGCCAAGGAAGCGGATCGATGGATTGTAATCTGTGGCATTCATGGAATCCAGCACCCCGGCAACCGGTATTACGCCGAACTTCTGCTGGCGCTCATCCAGCGTGCCTGAAAAGTTTCCCTCGTTCATACCGCCATAGAGAATGACCTCGGGGTTCATTGATATGAACGTCTCATAATTCCCGGTCGTTTTGCCGTACCAGCCGCCGACATTGGGGAGGGAACGATATTTTTCAGGCAGGTAGACGGAACCGTTGATCTGGTTCAGATCGAAGTTGACCCCGATCAGTTTGTCCGGTGCCAGCACATAGGTGAGGATCGTGGTCGGCGGTTCCGTGCTGAGCACTCGAGTGATCGTCTGGGGGACAACCAGCGTCCGGCCCAGCATATCGGAGATGGTCTTTGTACTGTTTCCATGTGATACCGATGACGGTGTATTCGCCGAGGCGGCACCGCTCATTACAACAGCAGCGATTCCTGCGATGACGAGGACCGCTGCGATAATCAGGATTATCTGGTAATTCTTTTTCATACGAATACTCCAGGTTTTTAGATCAGTTCATTGGGGCCGGCTGCGCCGGGATCCGGTCTGAAGAACGACCGGTTGGGTTGTGCATCCACAAACGGCATGCCATAGAATTTTCGATAAAAAGTGTCCGCTTCGGCGTCCAGATCGAACTGGAACACCTCCGGGTGAAGGGCATTTGCAAGCACCATGAGCCCCAGGATCCAGCGTGGATTCCCGAAATCCCAGGATGGGGGCATACTGACGATCTTTCCGGCGTCAGCAGCCCGGGTACACACCCCGTGCTCCCTGCAGAAGGCCATCACCTCCTCCGGCGGACTGGAGAAGAGCCCGGATATGACGATGATATCCGGGTCCATCCTCTCAAGGTCAGCCGGCGTCACGGTAATTCCGGGCTTTCCCATCCTCGGCAGGTCCCGGTTCACCGAGAACCCGCCGGCGGCCTCGACCAGACGGGTCTCAAACCGTCCCTCGTTGAGCGCAAAGAACGGGGTGCCCATCATGTAATACACCCGGGGCTTGGGCAGGGCGGATACGTGATCCTGGATGAACCCCGCCCTCGCCTGCATATGTTCGATGAGTTCGGCTCCCTTCGCCTCCCGTCCGGTCAGTCCGGCCAGATAGGTCACGATCTCGTAATAGGAATCGATCGTCTGGATCTTCTTGTGAAGCTCGTTGATGTAGTTGCTCTGCATGAAATCGAGCCAGACCCGGGCGCAGGCCGTATCATCGGTGACATCCAGGCAGGTCAGGATCGCCTGGATGATCTCGAATGCCCGGGTCGGGCGGTAGCCCCCCATCATCCCCTCTTCCAGAAACGAACCCGATGCAATCGAGCCGGTCACGGGCAGGTGATACCCGCAGGCGCACACCCCCAGCGGTTGAAGACCGATGATTCGTGCCCCCATCGGCCCCAGCATCTCCCGGGTGATCACCGGTTCTCCACAATGGGGACAGAGGGTGTTGAGGTACGGACTCCCGGGAGAGTTGAACAGGTACACGAACGATGAATAGTTCCTGATCGTATCGCAGAACCGTTCGGATTGGTGGATAGAAGGTTCGAGGGAGAGATCGGCGGATCCCAGCGGGATGAACCGCATGACCTGGATGGGAATGGCCGGAGAGATCCCGGCGATCTCCTGACAGGCAGCGAGCACCTCCTCCTCATTGCCGTTCATATGCATCACCGCGACCTCGACATGGACCCCATTCATAAACAGCGTCCTGATATTCCGGAATACCGGTTCTGCATGCTCGGCCCCGCACGCCTGGTCCTCCTCATCGCTCCGTCCGTTCAACTCGATGTTCACGGCATCGATGAAGGGGAGAAGCCGGCGGAGGGCGCTCTCCGTGAAGTAGCCGTTGGTGGAACACCCGACCAGCAGCCCCCGGCTGTGGGCGGTCTCGGCCAGGTCGAGAAATGTCCCGAAGGAGACGGCGGGTTCGTTCAGACAGAACATGATGCCCAGACAGTGCTCTGCTTCTGCCCGGTCGACGATCTCGTCGGGGGTCAGTTTCGTCAGCGCCGGCCCGAATTTCTTCGTCGCCCGGGTCAATACCTCGGAGACACAGCCGGTGCAGGAAAAGTTACACCTGATGGTGCTCACCTGGAGAAATTTTCCCCGGGGATAGAAGTGAAGGAGGGGCATCGTCTCGATGCTGATCGGGTACCTCACCAGATACGACCCGGCGAACCGTTCGGTGATCGTACCGTCACTCGTGATATACATCCTGCATCTGCCAGCCTTTCCCTCCGGAATCTCACAGGTATGTTCACAAATTTCACAGCGCATAGCGATCACATCCGATACGTCAGCGCCGCATCCAGATCCAGAGCCCGGATTCGTCATCGATGAATCCATAATGGCCGGCCCCGGCAGCGGTGTTCAGAATCCCGTCGACATTCTTCCGGTTTCTGGTCCCCTGCCGGTTCCGGAACCCTCGCTCCCAGTCGGGATCCCGGACCTTCATCGTCTCAATGATCTCGTGTTTCAGGGAATTATTCCCAAAACCGCCACCGATATACGCCCACCCGTCGTCCTTCATGACCCTCAGGATCTCCCGGAATGCAACGAGGGGATCCTCCCAGAAGAACCAGGAGCCGCGGCTGACGACGAGGTCGAAGGTCCCGTCATCGAACGGGATCGTGTGAACATCGCCCAGAACGGGTTTCACTGTCTTTGAACGGTTCTGTTCGTCGATATTTTCCTGGGCGATCGCTTTCATGATCGGGGAGCAGTCCATGGCATACATGGTGAGATCCGACCGGGCTGCGACGGCGAGCGCGAGATGTCCCGGCCCGCTGCCGATGTCCAGGCCCTGGCCGGACATTATTTTTGTTTTTGCCAGGATCTGTTCGGCAATCACCGGATAGATGGGGGCGAAGACCTGCTTCGCCACCTCGTTGAACTCCCGGGCCTTTCTCTCATTGGTCAGGGAATTGGGGCATGCTTGTTTCTGATTCATGATTTCACCTCATTCTTTGAGACAGGTTTGAACGCGTTCATGGACTCCGGATGCTGCGTATCTCTGCACCGGCACTGTCCGGACATATGGGGCACGCAGACCTGGCGAGCGACATCGTGATTGTAGATGATCGAGACATCCACCCCGTACGCCCGCCTCAGGTTCTCTTCGGTGACCACCGCTTCAGCCGGCCCGTAGGCCATGAACGTCCCGTCCTGCATGATCGCCACGTTGTTGGAAGACAGGAACGCATGGTCCGGGAAATGGGAACTCATGATCACCGATAACCCGTCGCGGGCGAGCCGGTCGATGATCTCTAGGACCCGGATCTGGTTGCCGAAGTCGAGGTGCGAGGTCGGTTCGTCCAGCAGCAGGACCTCCGGCTCCTGGGCCAGGGCCCGGGCGATCATGGCCAGTTGATACTCTCCACCGCTGATCTCGTTCACCGGTTTGTCGGCGATCCGGGTGATGCCGACGAGGTCCATCGCTGCATCGGTTTTCGCATGGTCCTCTCTGTCCGGGGACGAGAAGAGATCGAGGTGAGGCGCCCTGCCCATCAGGACGAAGTCCCGGACCTGAAAGGGGAAGACGATCTCGTGGGCCTGGGGGACGTATCCGATAATCTTTGCCACATCCCGGCGGTTCAGTGATCTGATATCCCGGTCATGCAGCCGGATCGACCCGTCACAGAGCGGGTTGAGGTTCGCCAGGCAGCGGATCAGGGTCGACTTTCCGATCCCGTTCGGGCCGAGGATACAGAGCACCTCCTGCTCTGCAAGGCTGAATGAGATATCCGAAAAGATCTTCCGCCGCTGGTCGTACCGGAAGCCGGCCTCCTGAACATCGAGGATCATATCCATCCCACCGACTTCCGGCTGAGCAGGTAGGCAAAGAACGGCGCCCCGATGATGGCGGTCAGGATCCCCAGCGGGATCTCCGCATTCGTGAGCATCCGGGCGAGATCGTCGATGATGAGCATATAACAGGCCCCTAAGAGCAGACAGACCGGCAAGAGTTTGGTATAATCCGGGCCGACCAGCATCCGCCCGAGGTGCGGGACCACCAGGCCGACCCAGCCGATGATACCGGCGATACAGACTGCCGATGCGGTGATCAGCGTCGAACAGAGGATGATCACCTGTGCCATCCGTCTGGTGTCGATCCCCAGCGTCCGGGCCTCGTCATCGCCCACGGCAAGGAGATTGATCCGCCAGCGGATGAGGAGCAGGATACCCGTGGCGATAAGGAAGGGAGGAATCACCATCACGATATCCGAGTACCGGACCGACGAGAGACTGCCCATCAGCCAGAAGGTGATCGCCGGCAACTTCTCGTACGGGTCGGCGACGTACTTGGTGAGCGAGATCAGAGCAGAGAAGAAGGCCGCAACAATGATACCGGAGAGGACGAGGATCAGGGTCGGTGTCGTCCGGTAGATCCGGCTGAGCAGGTAGGTGACGGTCACGGCCAGGACTCCAAAGCAGAAGGCTGACAACTGGACCATCGCCAGGTTCCATGACAGGAGGATGGCTAGGGCCGCTCCGAACCCCGCCCCCGAAGAGACACCGAGGATGTCCGGCGAGACCAGCGGGTTCTTGAAGAGTCCCTGGTAGGCAGCGCCGGCCACCGAGAGCCCGGCACCCACGATCACCGCGGCAATGACCCGGGGGAGCCTGACCTGATAGATGACACTCTCTTCAGCGGCCGTCCAGATCGGTTCGAAATGGATGAGGTGTCCAGGTATCAGGTCGACCAGGGGTGCGGCCAGCAGCTGGAGCACATGCAGGGGTGAGACCGGGTACTGCCCGATAAAGAGCGAGGCGAAGAAGAGCACCGGCAGGAGACAGTAGACCAGCACCGTCCCCACAGATGGCGTGAGGATCATCCTGAGAAATCCTGCCGTCCCGCAGGAAATATGGGCGACCGCACTGGATCTCCCGGTCTTAGTTGTGATGCCGATCCCCTCTAGGCGTTACGGTCATCCTGACCTCTGCATCGTGCAGCATCATAACCGCACAGGCGGCCAGGGCTCCGATACTCACCGGCCACTTCAGGTCGTCCGGGCAGAGTCCTGTGCAGTAGAGCAGGAATATTGCGACAATCGTGACGCCGGTCATGATATGGAAGTGCCGGATACGGAAATCCTCTTTGTTGCAGGGTCGGATACTCCCGGAGATCCGGCAGGTCTCGTTGAAGGGGTACATGAGGCACAACCCCTTCTTGGTGCAGAGATCCTCAAAGAAGTGGAAGAGCAGGCCGACGATGATGCCGGCAGAGAATACTCTCAGGTAATGGAGTTCCGGACTGAGTGGGAACAGCCCCATGATCAGGAGGACGCAGCACGCGATAAAGCCGGTCAGGAAGAAGAGGCCTGGAAGGGAGTGGGTCAGCCGTTTGTCTTCAGCCTCTGTCTGCACCCCCAGGAACCGTTCACAGAGGGAGATGTAGAGACGCAGCACGGTCTTCTTGAAGATCTGGATCAGAAGCCAGATTGGGGATAATGCGTTGAACCGCCGGGGCCGCTTCATCTGAATGTCCGGCAGAACGGCGCCGACACAGACCCCGGAACCGACCACTGGAAGCAGAATTGGGTTTCCCGCGATCAGGGGCAGGTACAGGATGAGCATCCCCCCGCATGCGAGACTGATATGGTGACGGGTGATCATGATCTCTTTTTCCTGGAGTATGTACTGATTACTGATCCTCGTCTCGTTACCAGACGATGAGCAGGGTTGCAAATGTCCCGATCATAAGAAAACTGATAAACAGGAGCACTGAAGCCCTGCCTGGTGTGGAGACTCCGGGTTTACCAGAAGAATCCAGGATGTCGGTCTCCCACCCATCAAGGTCGGGGACCGATGTATGCAGGTCCCGTCCAGCAAATGGCTGCATGATTTCGTGAATAGCACCCATGGTGTATCATCATCTGGTTGGTTGTTGGACTATTTATAATTATAATTGATTTATTTTCAAATTAACTTCAATAGATTAACAAATATGAACCACTCTGGTACTCTCTCGGAAACTTGGTTCAGGAAAAACCTCGTTTTTTTTTGCATCTGAAATTGACCTTATGGCGCATTGAGTAAATAGATTATAGTTTAAATATCCCAAAAAAGCGTAAATTGTTACTAAAAATGCTCAACAAAACTGTGATGTTGATCTCTGAATGGTGGAGACTATAGTATGAATAGATCCAGATTATTTCCAGAGATTCAGGGGATTTTGTTATAGGGGATTTCGTTATTGTTCCTGAGTCTTACCCTCCTGATAACTCTGTGTGCCTTTTCTGGTTGCGCCGGTGAAAAATCTTCGGCATCATCACCCTCACAGAATATCACCCCGTCTACCGGGATCGATGTGGGGCTTCCTGTGGATTCACCGTCCGACATGGTCTCTTCCAATGTCATGACCAAGAAGAACGGGGTCCCGACCGGTTCGCTGATCTATGAGGGGGAGGCCTGGTTCGGGAAAGACCGTCTGAACAGTTCGTTGGCGTGATCGTGCATCCGGTGTCGCTGGCATCTGTCGACCGTTCGGCCCGGACGGTAGGGGAGATCTGACCTGCCAGAAGAAGCACAATCTGAGTTCTCGCCAGAATTCTGTTTAAAACTTTACTTTAATAACTAGGAAATAAAGATCTCTCTCCATGAACAATTCACCATTGCATTGTACCCCGGCTTCTTCTGACAACCCGGGAGATTCCCCGCATCCCATCGACCGGTTTTTTTGGAGAGAGCAATGGCGCCAGCTGAAACTTGCCCATTGTGCAGTACCGAATTATGGCAACTCCCGACAGTTCTGGGGGAACAAAAAGAAGGTTCATACGGTATACACGAAAGGGAATACCAATCATGACGAGATCACCCGGACCCGGTTGGATTCGATGAGCATTCCGGACGGTTCGCGTGTTCTGGATATCGGAGCCGGACCGGGCACCTACGCCATCCCGCTCGCAGCCCGCGGTTGTAAGGTGACCGTGGTCGAACCCTCGCCGGTGATGCGGGAACTGCTGGAGGCCCGGATACAGGAAGAGAAGATCGAGAATCTTGTCGTCATCCCCAAACGCTGGGAGGATGTCCGGGTCGGCGAACTGGGTGAGCCATTCGATGCCGTCATCGCATCCTATTCCCTGACGATGATGGATATCGGGGAGGCCCTCGAGAAGATGAATGCCTGCTGCCGGGGAACGGTGCACCTCTTCTGGTTCCTGCTACCGCCGGCATGGGTTCAGGTCAACAGGGACCTGTGGCCGTTTCTGCACGGTGGCATCTTCCCCGGGGAACCGACTGCGGACTGGCTCTGGCAGGTCCTGTATGAGATGGAGATCTATGCAAATCTGCAGGTGGACACCCGTTTTCCCCCGTCACGGTATGCGAATGTGGATGAAGCCGTCGAAGAGTTCCTGCAGCGTCTGAACTGCACGACACCTGCCCAGGAGGAGACGGTTCGGAACTATTTCCAGACGATGCTTCGGCAGGACGGGGACGCCCTTGTCCTCGGGGACGGAACACTGGGTGCACACCTCTGGTGGAGCACCGTATAACGAAGATACAGGGTGAAAATATGAGTGAGTATGAAGAATTATTCAACAAGGCAAAGGAATTTCACGGGCATGTCTGCCCGGGTATCGTTCTTGGAACACGGCTGGCCATTGCAGGGTTGCGGGAACTGGGGATGGATCCCCACGAAAACAACCGCAATCTGATCGTCTACCTGGAGATCGATCGATGCGGGGCTGATGCCGTGCAGGCGATCACCGGGTGCTCGCTGGGCCATCGGAATCTCAAACACATCGACTACGGCAAATTTGCAGCGACCTTCGTCGACATCGGAACCGGCAAAGCAGTCCGTGTTGCTGTCCAGGAGAAGAACCGTGCACAGCACGACCAGCTGGACCCAAAGGACGTGATCAAACTCCTCGGAGAGATCCCCGAGTCGGAGATCCTGAAGATCGAGAGGGTGCAGATCTCCGTTCCCGAAGACGATATCCCGGGCTTTCCCCGGGAGAAAGCGACGTGCAGTGTCTGCGGGGAACAGGTCATGGACAACCGGCATATCGTCGTCGACGGAAAGGTTCTCTGCAAGAACTGCGGGATCACGTCGTATTATACTGTGCTGGAATCGTAGAGGATAACGCCATTCGAACTCCAATGACTCCCATCATCCCCGGCTGCGTTCCCCCGTTCTCCCATTCCCGATACTGGAGGGATCTCTGGCGGCAGAAGAAACTCGCCCTGTTGGCGGCACCGAAGTACAGAACCTCCCATTCCTACTGGAAGAACAAACAGAATGTTCTCGAACTGTACCTGAAGAGCCGGAAGACGGCGGCGTGGCAGGAGAAGATCAGGTCGCACCTCGACTTCATGAAGATATCTGCCGGCTCTCGGGTGCTCGATATCGGGGGAGGGACCGGAACCCTCGCGGTTCCGCTGGCCGCCCGGGGATGCCGGGTCACGGTCGTCGAACCATCTCCGATGATGCGGGAGGGATTGGCGGAGAATGAGTGTGAAGCAGGAGTATCCGGCATCCGGGTTATTCCAAAACGCTGGGAGGACGTATCCCTGCAGGAGCTGGATGGTCCGTTCGACGCCGTGATCGACGGGTATGCCCTCTCGATGCCGGATATCGGAGAAGCCCTGGAGAAGATGCAGGCCTCCTGCACCGGCACCGTCCATCTCTTCTGGTTTCTGACGCCCCCAGCCTGGGACCGAATAAGCATAGACCTCTGGCCGGCTCTCCATGGGGGCGTGTATCCCGGAGAACCGCTGGCGGACTGTCTCTGGCAGGTGTTATATGAAATGGGAATTCATGCGAACCTCACGGTCGAGGCGAAGAGACCGACGTTCTTCTCTTCTGTTGAAGCGGCCGCACAGGATTATTTCCAGCGCCTGAACTGCTCGACCCCGGAACAGGAACAGGTGCTGCTCTCCTATTTCGGGGAACACCTCCATCGATCCGGTGACGGTTTTTCGTTTGGGGGGCGATCGTTCAGTGCCCATATCTGGTGGAATGGTGGAGATGGAACTGCGTAGATACCATCAACACAAGGATATATCTGAACAGGGACAGAGTTCTGTATCCGCAATTCTCCCCTCCAAAAAAAGAGCGTGAACCATGACATCCCCCTTTCAAAACCCGATCCCACCCAATCCCGGCTGGCAGCGTCGTCTCTACCGTCTCTCCCGCCCGGTGACCAGAGAGGACATCGACTCGTTTTTAGGGAACGAGGACCTGTATGTGCGGGAGACAGCAGCTGGCCCGGTGAATATCATTCAGAAGTACGGTCTTCTTGAGATTCATGCACTCATCGGCGAGAAGCAGGTCGAGGTCTGGTTCAACCCGGACAAGGGGGCCTATCCCTCGGAGTATCTCGATGCTTTGCTTGCGAGCCGGTTCGATTAGGATCCGACGTCCGGAATAATGAAAAGAGAGGGTTTAATCGGTTCCAACCATCACTTCTGATGCTTTTATGACCGCAAAAACCTTCGATCCTTCCTTCAGATTCATGTTCTCTGCAGAGGTCGTGGTGATCGATGAGACGAGTTCATTCCCTCCGGCGATGGTGATCACAACCTCTGTGCTCACTGGACCTTTCTTGATCGACTTTACTGTTCCTGCAATCTGGTTTCGTGCGCTGATCTTCATGATTCACTCCACGGGTCAATGGATGCTGGATCTATTTAATTGTATTCACGCGGAATGAATCCCATATCATGCTAATTGAAGAGATATAGGGAAGAGGGTTCATAATTCATCCCTGTTCGGATCTTTCATCTCACCTCTTCCCGATCAGTTTAACAACACATATATTTTACATTTGCATATTATAAACTATGAAAAATAAACTTCTTGGTTTTATGATCCTCTTCCTCATTGCAGGATCCCTCCTCATTGCAGGGTGTACATCCACCCTGTCGGGGAGTACGCCCAACAGCACCGTGGCGATAAACAATACCACCGGGGCTTCGCAGGGGAGTCTCCTCGTGTACGCCGGCGCGGGACTCAAAACCCCGATGGACGAGATCGGAACGGTGTTCACCCAGAAGTACGGAATCGACGTCCAGTACACCTATGGCGGTGGCGGTACACTCGTCTCCCAGATGAACCTGACACACATAGGTGACGTCTTCATCCCCGGGTCGACGGTCGAATTCAGCACCGCAAAGAACCAGAGTCTGGTCAATACATCCCAGCTGATCGGCTATCATGTCCCGGTGATCGCTGTGCAGAAGGGAAATCCGAAGAACATCACCACCATCAAGGATTTCGCAAAGCCCGGCCTGAAGATCGCGCTCGGTGATGTCAATGCCACGGCCATCGGTAAGGCTGGTGATAAAATGTTCACAAAGTTCAACATCACCCAGGCCGTCGAGAAGAATGTCGTCACCCGCACACCGACCATCAACGAGCTGACCGTGATCATGAACACCGGCCAGGCGGATGCAGCCCTCCTCACCCTCGACCAGATCAACCCTGAGACGATGGATGCCATCTCGATCCCGGTCAGTGATAACGAGGTGCTGGTCGTGCCGATCGGGGTGACGACCTTTACGAAGAACCAGGCGAGTGCCCAGAAGTTCGTGGACTTCGTGGCGTCGGATGAAGGAAAGGCCATCTTTGCGAAGGACGGGTTCCCCACCTACCCGGACCCGGTATACGCAAACGTCAAGCCATAAGGAAAAAAGAGGTTCACCATGACAGAGTTCACACCCATCGGCATCGCCCATTCACCGTTTCAGACCGCAGGAGCTCCCCCGTTCCAGAGCACCTTCTCACAGGCAGAGGGGACCATCGAGGTCTTTCCTGAGTTCCAGGAAGGGCTCAACAGTATCGAGGGGTTCTCCCACCTGATCCTCCTCTCCCATTTTAACTGCGCAGAGCGATGTGCCCTGCTTGAGAAGCCCTTATCGGACGGGGTGGTCTACCACGGCATCTTCGCATCACGCCATTTCAATCGCCCTAATCCGATCGGGATCTCCTACGTCGCCCTCACCGGGGTCGATGACGGAACCCTCCGTGTCACGGGTCTCGACCTTCTCGAAGGCACCCCGATCCTCGACATCAAACCCTATGTGCCGGCCTTCGACAGTATCCCCGATGCCGTCACCGGCTGGGTATCGGCGCAGCATATCGAGAGGATCCGCGAGACGAGCATTCGCGCCCAGCAGGATCTGGTCCGTCAGCAGTCCCGGTAATCTCTGGATGATCCCTGATGCGAAGGCTCTTCCTCTCCCTCACGTATCTCATTTTTTTCGGTATCAGCGCAATTCTCCTGGGCCTCTTTCTGTACTCCCCGTTGCCGGCGCTCGCTGCATCCCTGGCGAGTCCTGAGATCCGATTCGCGATCCTGCTCAGCCTCGGCACCAGCGTCATCTCGACGGTCATCTGCACCGCGTTCGCCATCCCGGCTGCGTATGCACTCGCCCGGTATCAGTTCCCGGGGAAACGGATCGCGACCCTGGCCCTGACCCTTCCCCTGACGCTCCCGCCGCTGGTGGCCGGCATCGCCCTCCTCCTCTTTTTCGGCACGACCCCGTGGGGCAGGGCGCTGGAGGACGCCGGGTTTGGGGTGATCTTCACTCCGCTCGGGATCATCGTCGCCGAGGTCTTCGTGAACATCCCCTACATGATCCGGATCCTGCGGTCAGCCTTCGCCGCCGTGAACCCCCGCTATGAATATGTGGCAAAGACCCTCGGCTGCACCGACGCCGGCGCCTTTCTCCAGGTCACCCTGCCGATGGTCCGCTCCGGTCTTCTCGCCGGCACGGTCATCACGTGGTCGAAGTCCATGGGGGAGTTCGGGGCCGTGCTGATGGTGGCCGGGGCGACGCCGATGAGGACCGAGACCCTGCCGATCGCCCTGTACCTCAACATCTCGACCGGGGACCTGAACCTGGCGGTGGCGGCCGCCACGATCCTGATTCTGATCTCGATCGTCACGCTCTGTGTGGTGGAGTTCGTCGACCGGGGGGTGCATGTCTATTAGCGGGGAACGACCGGTCCTCCGCATCGAGTCCCTCTCCGTCACGCTCGGCGAGTTCTCGGTACAGGAGATCTCCTTTGAGATCCGGCCTGACGAATATTTTGTCATCCTCGGTCCGTCGGGTGCAGGAAAGACGGTCCTCCTGGAGACCATCGCCGGGATCCACACCCCGGATGCGGGGAGGATCTTCCTGGACGGCCGGGAGATCACCGGGACAGAACCGCGGTTGAGGAATATCGGGATGGTCTACCAGGACTACATGCTCTTTCCCCACCTGACGGTCGAGGAGAATATCGCGTTCGGGTTGCGCCAGAAAAAAATTCCTTCGGCCGAGCGGCACACGAGGGTCGAAGATATGTGTTCCCTGCTGGAGATCCGTCCCCTCGCCGGCCGGTACCCGGGCACGTTGAGCGGGGGAGAGCAGCAGCGGGTCGCCCTGGCCCGGGCGCTGGTGCTCAGGCCGGCGCTCCTCCTCCTCGACGAACCGTTGAGCGCCCTCGACGGCCGGACACGGGAGAGGATGCGCTGGGAACTCTCCCGGATCCAGCGGCTCACCGGGACCACCATCATCCAGATCACCCATCATTTCGACGATGTCTTTGCGCTCGCCGACAGGGTGGCGATCATGCGGGAGGGGCGGATCGTTCAGGTGGGGGAGACCCCGGACGTATTCCTGCATCCCGCGGACACGTTCGTGGCTGAGTTTCTCGGGATCGGAAACATCATCAGGGGGAATTCTGACAGAGCCGGCACACTCGCCCGAATCACACCATCCCGGGGTCCGGGGTTCTCTGCCGCTTCTGATATCGTCGGGGAGGTGGTGGCCACCCTGCATGCCGAGGACGTGATCCTCTCACGGGCGCCGTTCGCCTCCAGCGCCCGCAACTGCCTTTATGGGATTGTTACTGAGATTATTCCCTGTGGGAGCACGGTCCGGGTCGTTCTGGATGTGGGGTTCCCGCTCACGGCCCTCCTCACCTGCGAGAGCTGTCGGGACCTGCTGCTTGAACCGGGGAGTGGGGTCTATGCGACGTTCAAGGCAGCAGCGGTGCATGTGATTCCGGTCACGTCGGAATGATCTGATGCAATCTCATACCCTCGGCCGATGACCTTATCAGAGTCGGCGTCTTCAACCTGGTACAGGTGCTGATATGTTACAGGTGCAGGTGATGGGTGTATGAAAGCGACGGTCGACCGGTTCGAGGAGGATCAGGCGGTGCTCCTTCTCCGGGATGACGAGCGGGTACAGTTGGTGATCCCACGGGCTCTGCTGCCCCCCCTTGATGAAGGGGATATCCTTGAGATCACGATCGAGCGGAACGAGCCGGCCACCCGTGAGGCCGAGGAGCGGGCGCTGGAGATCCTGAAACGGCTGAAGGAGAAGGATCTCTGAGTGGGCAGGTCCTCGCCTGTGCCATCCGATCACCTCCGCTGCGATCGTCTCCTTCAGCCATTCTGACCTGGCCCGGGCACTTCATCTGTACACCAGGTCTGTCTCCTCCTTGACCTGCAGGTTATGGAAATGGACCACTGATCAGAAGATTATACCCACCAGTATCTTTGAATTATTTATGGCACTGCTGTCTACAGGTAAGTGTGATACCCTGTCTGAAGGTCTCTCAAACAGAACCACCGGACCTCTTGCAGGTACATATCACACCCACACCCGGTCGGGTCTGCAGGAAGATGAGGGGGATCTGTCCTGCCCGACCTGACGGGGACCTGGACAGTGTCCAGATTCCGACTGCAGTGTTTTGAGGACACTGCAGCCGGGACTGGTTTTAGAGTTACTGGAGAACCAAGTGCCATACTGAAATTAACACCTGAATCTTAGCATCTGAATCGCGTAATCATCAGAGATTTCATCCTGTTCAACACCTTGTCTGGGATGGTTGGCCGGCCAGAACCAGCCCATCTCCTTTTTCAAGGAGTCGTGCTATTACAATATCTATTCACCTCTCCATCACCATGAACAGAAGAGATGTGAAGATATGTTCTGGCTATGTCGGAGGAATCCTCTGGATACGGCTCAGTTACTTTCCCTGGATGACACGATACAACACGGTGGGACAGGTCCGACCAGCACCTACACTGGGCCGGACCCGGTGGCAGGGCTCTCAGAGAGCCGGCTGCAGTCCTCCTCTTCAGTGATATCCTGGGCAAACCCGCGAACAAATTTATTTATGTGAAGTATGGATATACACAGGATACCAAAAGAGGGGTTAAGATGAACGACGAGATCGTGATCGCACAGTCTGACTGCACAGAGCAGGATAATCCAGGACTGTTGGTGAAATTGATCGGAACGAAGACCGGCGTCTGTGTCAAGTACGCCCACGTTGAAGGAGACGAGGGGAATCTGTCAGTCGATTGGGAAAAGGTGCTCAAACACGTCCCGAAGAGCGCGATGCTGAAGGAGTTATGGGGCAGAACACAGACACACAAGGATGGATCCTCACATCGACAGAAGAGGGGGTACCGGTGCATCCCAAAGGGCTGCTCGATCTGTGGGGGCGACCTCTTTCAGATGCATTTCCCGTTTGGCCAGAAAACACTGACCTGCCTGGAATGCAATGAAAAAATAACGTATAATCGAGAGGTGGACCTCAAAGACTTCCCCCCATCTCTGTGGATTTAAAACCCTTTTTTTGCCTCATCTGATTTCCAGCACCACGATCTTGATGAATCGTGATCACGAAAATAATTCAGGGGATATCATATCCTCCTGTCAATGGCTCAATAAACGGGCAAGACCTGGATAGGAGTGCGTGGATGTCATGGGAGGATTATGCAACAGAGCATGGTTGACTAACTACTGTCAGAGTGGGATCGGTTTTACTGCGAAAGACACCTGCTCATATTTTAAAAAGAGTGAAATCAGCTTGAGGGTCTTCATGCATAAGGCAGGTGACCGTGGAACTCATTGGATTTTATGAGCCTCTAAGAGATGGTCCCGGGTTAGCCCCTGGGGGATATTGGAGGTCGGAACGACCGATCTCAATCCACGTCAGAGCGGCCCCGTGTCTGTTCCCTTCCCGATCGTCAGCATCTTCACGACCAGAACACGGAACAGGGCGTCGCTCTCATTGATCCAGCGGTGTGCGATCCCTGCAGGACTCTCCACCGCTACATCCTTACCGACGGCCTGTCGTTCGTCACCGAACCACACCGGTTTCTTCGAGTACCTAGAAGAGCACGTCGATAGGGGCGACATGTTTTTTGAGCGACTTCCCTGGCTGGAGGGAGATGACCACGGCTGAGATGGTTGGCGATTCAAAGATTTGTCTCGAGGTCCCACTTCAGATAGGAGATCTCGACCTCCGGGTCGACAGCACGGTACATCGACAGGCTCCCCTGTCATGTCTCAATGAACCCTGCTCAGCCAGTGTGGTGAGTGCGTCATACTACATCCACGGGCAGGGGACCCCGCTCAGCTCGTGAATTCTGTGAACATTTGCTTCATCCAGCCCGACGAAGCAGAACAAGACAAACTGAAGGCGAGTGCTATCTCTGTGGCCGGTGCACCGGGGTCTGTCTGGTCGCCGGGACACTTTGTTACAGGAGACGGCGACAGTTTTAAACGTATTCAGGGGAGATTGAAAAAATTACCGGGAGTTTTTAAGTTATTCTCAGCCCTTTTTTTTGCAGCGTTCAGAACCTTATTCAACAGGGAGGGACTGAGTAGAACCATATACTGATTCTCCGGAGGAGTGCTCTAGGGGAACCTTCCCTGGATCGGTTCTTCTCTGGCGAGTGAAGTGAACAGGTCATGATGATGAAGCGAATATCGATAATAATTCTCCTCTGTGCCCTCTGCAGTCTCCCGCTGATGGTGGATGCAGGGAGTACCCTCGAGGCAAATCAGAGAACAACCGCGATCGGGGTGGCAACCATCGCCCCCGAAAATTCTTCCGGTTCCGGACCATCAGAAGCCCTGATCAGCCCTCAGATCAGCAGTTACCAGAGTAATCCAGCCGTATCCGGGGATCATGTCGTCTGGGAGGACTTTCGAAACGGCGTCTGGATGAATAACCCGGATATCTACCAGTACACGCTCAGTCAAAAGCAGGAGACGGCAGTCAGCACCGATCCCTCCTTTCAGGAGTATCCGGCGGTCGATGGGGATCGGATCGTCTGGGAGGATCAGCGGACGGGGCAATTCGGGGATATTCGTCTCTATGATCTGAAGACCGGGACGGAATCTGTCGTCTGCTCCAACGAGTTTGACCAGACCAATCCGGCTATATCGGGGGATATCGTCGTCTGGCAGGACAGCCGGAATGGAAACTGGGATATCTACGGCTACGATCTCGCAACCGGCGGCGGGTTCTCAGTCTGCACCGCTGATGGGGACCAGCAGTATCCGGCGATATCAGGGAACACCATCGTCTGGCAGGATAACAGAAATGGGAACTGGGATATCTATGGCTTTGACATCGCGACAAAGACCGAGTTCCCAATCTGCATCGCAGGTAAAGACCAGCAGTATCCGGCGATATCAGGGAACACCGTCGTCTGGCAGGACAACCGGAACGGAAACTGGGATATTTACGGTTATGATCTCGCCACAAAGACCGAGTTCCAGGTGACCAAAGACCCGGCCGACCAGATTCTGCCGGCAGTCGACAGCAATCGGATCGTCTGGGAGGATCATCGGGACACCCTCTCCGGAATTTATCTGTATGACCTGACCAACGGGACCGAGTCCCGGATCAGTTCTTCAGGCACGGCACAGCATAACCCGGCCATCGCTGGAAATAATGTCGTCTCTGAACTGGAGAGGAGTGGGGGGGTTGGCCGAGCTATCAACCTGATCACTCTGCAGAACTCCGGTAGTGGCAGTGTTGCATCTTCAGTCACCCCGATACCATCTATCGTCCAGACCCCGACCCCGACGATTACGGTCGGGACATCACCGTTCGTCACGGGTGTCACCCCATCTGCCTCTGACTTCGTTCAGGGGAGGCAGTATGTGATCGGGGCCGCGGGAAGTTCGATCTTCTCGGACCAGACATCGACGGTCTCCGGGATTACGACCGAATCCGCATCGAACTCCGGTAGCACCCGTTTCACGGGAATCTCCACCTTCAGCCGGAGTTACCCGAACTGGGGAAGATGATCCCTGGATAACTGCACCCGAACACCTTTTTTTTATAACCTTCCAGGTCCCATGGCAACGGACGATGAATTGACCTGGCTAATCTTTACAATTCTCGAAGATCTATTACAAAAAAGGAGATGTTCTCAGAGCAGCTTCTGGCCGGCTGCAGGGCCGGGCATACATTCAAAGACATCCGTGATCGTCATCACGATCAGTGAACGGGCGGGCAGCCCTGGCTTCTTCTCATTGACCATCATCTTCATGTCCTCAAAGGTTTTCCCGCTGGTGATGATCTCTGCGGTGCCCTTGATCTGGAAACACCCCTTGATCTCAGGTCCCCATACATAGACAGCGAGCTTCGGATTCTCTTTGAGGTTGGCCAGTGTCTTGTTCATGAAGTTGTCGACGATCCAGATCGTGTCGTCACTGACCAGTTGACAGAAGCCGATCGGTACCACGTTTGGAGTCCCGTCCAGTGCTGCTGTTGCAACCGGGGAGATCTTCATCTTCGATAGCGCGTCCTTCATTTCAGGTGTCAGGTTTACCATTCTTCAATACCTCACCAGATCATGGAACTCAGTTATTATATACCTGTGTGTCAGTAAACTATACTATCCGGGTCTGCGCTCCAGTTTGCTGACCAAAGCAGAACAATCGCAACACCGAGAAGGAGCGATCGATACTCTTGAGCACGTCATCCAATTCAGAACTACAGGACCTGAAAGAGGAACTCTCCATATTTAGAAGCGAGTTTCACCGTTTTGCCGAGCGCTCCAATCAGCAGCATCTCGATACGATCATCAGAGATTTGCAGAGCCGATATGCAGACCTCTTCATCGACCATCAGATCGATGACGCGCGGCACGACCTGTGTGAACGGATGGTGCACGATTGTCCGATGCATGACCAGTGCTTCACTCATTTCATCGAGTTCCTCTCGACCACCGCAGAGCACATCAGGACTGGAGAGATCACGCAGGAGATGGTGATCTCTTATCGGCAGAAGATCGACGAACTGCAGAGCAGAGGAAAGTTCACCGGGTGTCCCACCTGTATCGGAGATATGGCTGCACTCTTTGATAAACAACTCGACCTGATGCGCTCCCTTGGGATCCTCCGGCAGGAGAAGACGAATGCGAGAACAGTGACCGACATACCCGAGGAAGTTGTCGTCCGGGAGATCTTCGAGCCGATTGGAAACGTGCAGCGATTCCAGATGCTCAAGTCGCTTGGCACCGGCACCAGATCCTTCTCAGACCTCTCACGCCTCACCGGCCTCAAAGCCGGAAATCTCCTCTTCCACATCAGGAAATTGACCGATAGTGGAATGATACTTCAGCGGCATGAACGTGGCGACTATATCATCACCGATCGGGGATACCAGACGCTTCTGGGTGTCGCAGCCCTGTATGAATCCCTTTCATGACGAGTATCGTTCTTATCGCTATAGTTTATCAGAACTGGGCTGGTCACCAGCGCAAGAAACCTATTGAGTTCACCACTTGGTGCCCGGAGCATAAGATAAGATCGATAGAAAAATGGGAGATCTCAATTGGATTCAAGTCCAACCGCTATCCCAGCCGAATCGGTTCCATCGACGTTGAAGGTGTCTGACGTCGCACGGAACCCGGGAGTGTACGTTCAGATAGGTGAAGTGGTTCACTGACCTGCTGCAGGTGGTGTACCAGACGGGGCTGTTCCATCCCCTTGTATTCCTGCAGGCGATGTACCATTACCATGCCTTGTTCCGTTCCCTTGCATTCCTGCAGGCGGTGTACCATTACCATGCCATGTTCCATTCCCCTGTATTCCTGCAGGCGGTGTACCATTACCATGCCATGTTCCATTCCCCTGCATTTCCGCAGGTGGTGTACCAGACGGTGCTGTTCCGTTCGTGGCCTGGTCAGCGGTTCCGGACGGCTGTGAACCTGTCTGAACAACGGTGTTTTGATCTCCATTCGACGCTGATGACAACGAACTGCTACTCGCTTGCTGGGTACATCCTGCAGTCAACATTCCTATAATTAATACTGCAGATATCAGTATGATCATGGTATAATTTTTCAAAGTCTCCTCTCCTGAATTTTCATCTTGGTTCATCTCCGACCTTACCACAGATCTTCAACAAAGTATTCTCACATTCTCTCATTTTCCTATGAGCCGGGAAGCACCATCCTTGTGTCAACCAGACCCATGGTTCACTCCCTTGGTCCCGGTCAACTTTAGTGCCTGCACCTGTCTCTCCCAGATACAGTGCCATGGGGCTGATTCAGTCAGGGCTCCAAAATACATCCTGGAGACCTTCATGGCCATCTCCTCTGACTCCCTCCTTGGGGTTGAGTGTGCAACTGCAGACATTATGTTATCTACATATGACATTTTATAATAAATAACTTGCTTTTATGTTTGTATAACAGACTATTTGTTATTTATTAATCGATCCCAGTTTGGATTGAAAAAAAAAGAAAATATACGGGCTGTATTGATTATATCTGCTCAATTCTCTGACATATCTTCCTTTTTTAGTATCTATGATCAGATCTCAGTAGAGGAGGAATGGCCGGACTCCCTGACCTGAAAAGGGGCCCGCCCCGAAGATACTGGCTCTGGTGGAGATTGCGTCTGGTCGAATCTGCGATCACAGCCACCTCACTCACCTGTTTTGAAGAGAAATGTCGACTCCTCTTACGAAAAAGCCCTGCTCTATGAAAATTTCATCAGACGCGCGAACGTCACTAAAAAAATATTCATCCCACGTCACTGCTGGGCCATCAACAGTTCCAGGTATGAGGATGTGATCGGATCACCGACGATCCCGAGTTCTTGCTGTATTGCATCGATCCGGGCGACGGCGTCCCCACCTTCTTTCTCGGCCATGATCTCGATCTCGATATATGTTCCAAGCCGCTGAACCTCGTCCAGTGCGATGCTGGCTTCCTTATAGGTGTACAGTTCGCGCCTCTTGTCGACCTCAGCGGTCTTTGTAAACCCGAGCCGCTCAAAGATCGACTCACAGGTCTCACCAGAAGCGACGCGCATGTTCAACTCCTCACGTGCCTTCAGTTTCTGGCCGGCCAACTTCGCCCCTTTATACGTGACCATCGCGCCGTCCTCTGCATACCTGACCCGTAACGCCTCATCGGTCGTACCGAAGTCCCGGACTGGGGAGTTGTAGTAGATGTCATGCTCATGTCGAACCCCGTCCGCCGTGGCCTTCAGAATGACTAGCCGATCTCTGATCGGCCCAAGGGCAGGCACCATCACCTTCAATTCAAATTCAATCATCTGATCTCACTACTTTATCTATATTCGTTGAGATTTAATATAGTCAAGGTGAATAAGATGGCACTGAACACAGGGGAATTTATCAGACTTAACTATACCGGCACGGTGGACGGGATCGTATTTGACACCACCGTAGAAGAGAAGGCGAAGGAGGCGGGGATCGACAACCCGTCTGCAGAGTACGGACCAATCGTGATCCAGCTCGGTCGCGGCCATGTGATCGCAGGGCTCGATGAGGCTCTGATCGGCAAGGAAGCCAGCGATGAAGGAGATGTCGAAGTTCCGCCGGAGAAGGGTTTCGGCCCTTACGACAGAAACCAGGTCGAGGCGATCCCGGTCAAGAAGTTCAAGAACAAACCGCAGGTCGGTGCCCGGGTCCAGATCGAGAACCGTGAAGGTGTCGTCCGCGACATCATCGGCGGCCGTGCCGTCATCGACTACAACCACAACCTCGCAGGACAGACCCTGCAGTACCACTACACCATCGAAGGGCTCGTCGAGGACCCGATCGAGAAGATCAGAGGGTTGATCCAGCTGTACGCCGGTAAGTCCATGGATGTCGTCCTCGAGGATGGTGTCCTGACTATATCGCTTCCACCAGCGATCACCTACGACCGCCGGTGGCTCCTCTGGAGAGGAACGATTGTCCATGATATCTTCGAGATCGTCGCTGATATCAAGGAGATCAAACTCATCGAGTCCGTCAAGCGTCCGGAAGCAACACCAGAAGAGGCAGTTCCAGAAGAGGCAGCACCTGCCATAGAGCAGGAACCTGCCCCTGAGCAGGCATAAACCCTGCTTTTTCAGGCACTATTCTTTTTTATTTTGTAGTTAAGAGTGCCCTGTACATCTTTCATTTATATTCAGACAGCATATTGATAGCAGAGTGTCCTCTGGGGTGAACTGCTATGGAATTTGAGAAGATGCCGACGATACCGACCGCCGATGAGATCCTTGATCGGTCGTTTCGGCGAGCGGCAGCGAAGATGAAGGAGAAGCGGAACAAAGACCGCGCCAATAATGAATTTCTGATGTCAGTCACGGCCTCAGTCCATGACAAACTGGTCTCCATCATCCAGAAATTCCCTGAAATGGAGGAATTACCGCCGTTCTATTTCCAGATGGTCGACATCCTGTACGGGGTCGAGCGGCTGAAGAAGGCCCTTGGTGCAGTAGGCTGGGCAGCCAAGAACACGCGCGAGAAGGGTTACCAGCTCTCGGCAAAGATGCGCAGGTCTGATGATAAGATCGCGGTTCGGAAGCAGGGAGTGGCCAGGATCGCCTCGATCGTCCATCAGGTGGATGGCGAGCTCAGATTCTTAAACCAGGTCAGAAATGTCCTCAGAAAACTACCTCATGTCAGCGACGAGTATACAGTCGTCGTGGCTGGGTATCCAAATGTAGGGAAGTCCTCGTTCATCCAGCTCGTCTCGACGGCGACCCCTGAAGTGGCGGCCTATCCGTTCACCACCAAAGGGGTGATCCTCGGTCACCGGAATGAGCCGGCTGGTAGGGTCCAGTTCGTCGATACCCCTGGTATCCTGGATCGTCCTGCTGATGAGCGGAACCCCATCGAGAAGCAAGCCCTCTGTGCACTGATGAACATCGCCGATGCGATCCTCTTCATCATCGATGCCAGTGAGCACTGCGGGTACCAGTTCGAAGAGCAGGAACAGCTCAGAGCAGAGGTCGAAGAGATGGTCTCGGTTCCGATGGTAACAGTGATCAACAAGTCCGACCTGGTCAAGAAAGAGGGATATATGCTGATGTCGACCAAGTCCAGCGAGGGTGTCGACGAGGTACTCACAGCGCTGCTCGCATACCAGAGCGGCTACCCGGCGCAGCACCTGGCACGATCAGCCATGATTTTGGAGAGCAGCACTCCGGAGGAGACCACTCTGGAGTATTCGAAACCGTTCTACTGGGAAGTCGAAGAGAAGGACTCTGATAAGACCGACGAGAGCCTAGAGCGGGATCTTCAGGACTGAACGACAGTACTGGTCGACTGCATCGGTCAGGGCCTTCTTGGCCCGCTTCACTCTGGTATTATCAGAGTCGGTAAAGTCGTGGGCGATATATTCGATCGCGGTTGTGAAGAAGAACAATTCAGGAAAACTTTTTTTGATCTCTTTGAGGTTCAATAGCGCTTCGTACTGTTTGCCGCTCATCAGTTCAAAGACACAATCGAGCATGCTGATCACCTGATTCGGCATCGCGTGCGTCCTGGCCTGTCGTCGGAAACTGTAGTAGGTGATTCTTCTTGTCGTCAACAGCGAGAGTTTTAATCCATAGTAGACAGGTTCCAGGTCATCTGGCGGCCGCTGCTGCATCATCTGTTTGACGACCCCTGCAGCCCCGCCGGCATCCCGCTGTTCGAGCCGGAAGTAGTAGAGTTCACGGAGGAAGAACATGCTATCATAGAACCGCTCAACACTGATGGAGAGAAGCATCGCCCGCTTCGCTGTGTTTCCGTCTGCCTTTGCTTTCATGATGCCAAGTTTGAGGAACCACTGCTCGTCCGGGAACCAGTCCAGCGAGATCTGGATCATCGTCCAGAAAGCACGGTCCATCCAGGTGGTATCGATGGTGTCAGGGTGATAGATCCCACGAATCGGCACCTTCAATCGGGCCAGTTCAATCATCTGTTCACGGGCCTCCAGTTCACGGATATCGTCGGGCTTAAACGTTCCGTCCAGAGACGGGTCCTGGTTCTGCCGTGCAAGCATATAGGAACAGTACGCTGCCGCAATCCCGATCATTGCGTCCAGGGTGGCATACTTTCGCAGGTATGGCGCCGCATTCAGGTAATCCCCCTTTTTAAGCAGGTTTAACCCTGCCATGATATCGATACCGGCAGTTCCCCGGCTCTTCCGTTTTGCCCGTCCGGCATTGGTCTGGACCTTGGAGATGAACTCGGCCTCTCCCCCGTGTACCGAGCAGTCGAGCACCTTGAACGTGATCGTATCGATGAACATATCAAAGGCACTATCATCGAGATCGGGAAACGAATTTTCAAGAGCTGCTAACACATGCCCGTAAAAGACCGGCAGGTTTTCATCCACTTTTGCTGAGTGATGCTCGATGTATCCGAAGAAGTCGTTCTTCATCAGATCCAGTTTCTCATAAAGAATCGCATCAGAGAGCCGCTCTTCCCGCATATACTCTAAAAGATACGTATCAACCTATTTAAACAGAGTAGATCCTTATGTCGGGTAATGAGGGAAAATAACAATCAAAATAAAGAAGGAGTGACCAATAGGGCAAAACCCGTGGTGACTGTATCACTCTTCAGCGGTATAATAGTAATACTCACGGTTCGTCTTCTGCTCACGATCGAGGAATGAGTCAGGTTTGTTGATCCTGGGCCTGCCAGTCTTGTCCCGCCGGAAGGTGACCCCGAGGTTCTGCAGGAATCGGTTCATCCCCTCCCGCATATCGAACGGCCCTGCGGCCTCCCCATGCCGGCCAGGTTCTCCCTCGAAGACCAGGATCCGTTCACTGATCATGTCGATCATATAGATGTCATGGTCGATCACCATGATCCCGGCATCCCGCCCTTCGGCCAGGTGCTTGATCATCCGGGTCACCTTGACCCGCTGCTCGACATCGAGATGGGCGCTCGGCTCGTCGAGGATGTAGAGGTCGGCATCCTTCGAGAGGCAGGCAGCGATCGCCACCCGTTGCAGTTCTCCGCCAGAGAGAGTGTTTACTGGAGACTGGAGGATCGGATTCAGGGAGAGCGGTTCGACGATCTCATGCTGGTAGTAGGAACTGTCGAACTTCTTCGTAATTCCCCTGAGCAGTAACTCGACCGTTGCATCGGTGTCCCCTTTCACATACTGCGGTTTGAACGAGACCTTCACCTTCAGATCGTTTGGACCTCCGTCAGGCTCTTCGACCCCGGCCAGCAGTTTTGCAAAGGTACTCTTCCCGATACCGTTGGCTCCGACTACCCCGAGCACCTCGCCCCGTCGAACCTCGCCGCCATGCACACCGAGCGAGAAGGCAGGATAGGTCTTGGTCATCGGTGGGAACGTGAAGAGGACGTTCCGCATCGCTTCAACCGAATGGGCCCGCTTGTCAAAGACCACCGCATACTCGCGGAACCTGACATTCTCCTCGTGCAGGAACCCGTCAAGATACTGGTTGATCCCGATCCGGACCCCCTTGGGCCTGGTGATCACACCAAAGACCGATGGCCGGCCGTAACCGACATGGACTGTGTCGGCCAGCATGTCGAGGATCGCAAGGTCGTGCTCGACGATCACAATCGGTTTCTCCACCGCAAGATCCCGTATCAGCCTGGCCGTCACCATCCGCTGATAGATGTCGAGGAACGGGGTGATCTCGTCGAGGAAGTAGAAGTCGGCGACCCGGGAGAGGCAGGCAGCGATCGCCACCCGCTGCAGTTCCCCGCCAGAGAGTTCGTCGATCTTCCGGTCGAGGATCGCATCCAACTTCAGAGCCGAGACATACTGGTCCAGTTTTCCGCGTTCATCGGTGGTCCTCAGCAGTTCCTCTGCTGTGCCGGTGAAGACCTTCGGGATGTAATCGATGTACTGCGGTTTTAAGGAGACTTTGATCTGCTTCTCCGAAACCATCTTCAGATAGTCGAAGAGTTCGGTGCCGGCAAACTTCTTCAACACCTCGTCCCAGGAGGCTCCGCTCTCCAGGTCCCCCATGTTGGGCTGCAGGGAACCGCTCAGGATCTTCACCGAGGTACTCTTTCCGATACCATTGGCTCCGAGGATCCCGGTCACCTTCCCAGGAACTGGAATGGGAAGCCCGTACAGGGCAAATCCGTTCTTGCCATACCGATGGGTCGGCACCTCGAGTTCCTCAGGTAACGAGATGATATCGAGGGCATCGAACGGGCATTTCTTCACACAGATCCCGCATCCGACACAGAGTTCCTCAGAGATCTCGGCCTTCTTACTCTCTCCGATGATGATGGTTTCGTCGCCAGTCCGGACACGGGGGCAGTAATGGATACATTCTGTCCCGCATTTTCGGGGGTGGCAGCGTTCTCGATGTACTATAGCTATTCGCATGATCAATCACTGGACTGAAGTCGTGAGCAGGATCGTCAGAGTGATGAACCAGAGGGCAAAGGTCATGAATGACTGGTAGAACCAGTCTTTGGAGGCCAGTTTGGAGGGATCGATCCGGAGGAGTACCATCACATGCTTCTGGACGACGACCCCGGCCATCAGGATCAGGATCTCCAGCAACAGGTTCGGCTGGATCAGGTTGGCATCAGGGGTTCCGCCGACGACAAACGAGATGTATCCTGTGATCATCCCAAGAAAGCAGGCGATCAGCGTTCTGAGTATGCGCCTGATATGTTCCTTCTGCTTTTCCGAGGAGGAACGTTGCTCTCCCTTCTCCTCTGCAGGAGGTGAACTCTGTGGACCGCTCATAGTGACACCAGTAGTCTTATTTTTAGGTAGTAAGACCATATTTAACTTGGTATACGGATGGCGACAACACAGGGGATGAGCGGCGTCGACCTGCTCGCAGTAACAGCGGAACTGCGCGAGCATCTGCCGCTCTGGATCAACAAGATCTACCAGTATGACAACAAGATGCTGAGCATCAGGCTCAATGGCGAGGAGCATGCAAAGTATCACCTGCTCATCGAGTCAGGACGGCGAATCCATCTCGCAACGGTCCTGCCGAATCCACCCAAGAACCCACCGTCCTTTGCAATGCTGCTCCGGAAGTACCTCGAAGGGGGGAGGGTTCTTGAGATCCGACAGCAGGGGCTCCAGCGGGTCGTGACCTTTGTGATCGGCAAGCGGGACACGACGCTGCACCTGGTGATCGAACTCTTCGATGAAGGGAACGTCATCCTCTGTGACGATCAGATGACGATCATCAAGCCGCTCTGGCATCACCGGTTCAAGGACCGGGAGGTGATTCCGGGGGTCGTCTACACCTACTCGGGCAGCAGTGAGACGGCTCCGGACCAGGAGGCACTGAAGACGTTACTCGCCACATCCGATCGGGATGTGGTCAGGACCGTAGCCGTCGGGTGTATGCTCGGCGGGCAGTACGCCGAGGAGGTCTGCACCGGTGCCGGGATCAGTAAGGAGACCCCGGCCACCGAAGCCAATCCGATCGCCATTGGGGCGGCGCTGGAGAGGCTCTTCACCCGGGTCAGCGAAGATCGTGACCCGGTGGTCACCAGCGGCGGGGCCTGGCCGATCGTGCTGACTGGAATGACTCCAATCAGCCACCACCCCACCTTCTCCGAGGCGCTCGAAGCGATCTATCCCCTGGTGACCAGGCACGAGGGGCCGCAGAAGAAGGCACCGATCCCGCGGGAGGAACGGATCCGGCTTCAGCAGGAGGCGGCGCTCAAATCGTTCGATAAGAAGATCGTTCTGAACAAGGCGATCGTCGACCTGATCTACGAGAACTATACGCTGGTCACCGATGTGATCAAAACTCTGGATGCGGCCAGTAAAACCCTCTCCTGGCAGGAGATCGGATCGATGCTCAAGGAGAGCGACAACGATGTGGCCCGACAGATCGCCGGCGTCCATCCAGCTGAGGCAGCGGTGGACCTCCTCCTCGATGGGAAGAAGGTACTGATCCATGTGCATGAGAGCATCGAGGTGAACCTCGAACGCTACTATGCGCAGGTCAAGAAGTTCAAGAAGAAGCGGGACGGGGCTGTGTCCGCGATGGAGCGGCCGGTGGCAAAGAAAGCCACGAGCAAGGTCCACCTGACCCCGCTGAAGAAGCGGTGGTATCACCGGTTCCGCTGGTTCTTCACCAGTGATAACTGTCTGGTGCTCGGAGGCAGGGACGCCGGCCAGAACGAGGAACTGGTGAAGCGGTACATGGAAGGGGGCGACACCTTCGTCCATGCCGACGTCCATGGGGCCAGTGTGGTGATCGTCAAGGGGAAGACCGAACAGATGGACGAGGTGGCCCAGTTCGCCGCCTCGTACTCAGGTGCATGGCGGAGCGGCCACTTCTCTGCCGACGTCTACGCGGTCCGCCCCGACCAGGTCAGCAAGACCCCGGAGGCCGGCGAGTTCGTCTCCCGCGGGTCGTTCATCGTCAGAGGCGAACGGACGTACTTCAAGAGCGTTCCGCTCGGGGTGGCCATCGGTTACCAGACCGAGCCGAACGCGGCGGTGATTGGGGGGCCGGTGAATGCGGTCGAAGCCTGGACAACGCAGCGGGTGCTGCTGAAGCCGGGCCCGTACGAACCGAACGATATCGCAAAGAAGGTGCTGCGGCAACTTCGTGACACGATCCCAGAAGAGGACTGGAAAGGGTTGAAGACGGTGTTGAACACCGAGCAGGTCGCCGGCTATGTTCCGCCCGGCGGTTCAGAGATCGTCGGGGTATGAAGGCCGACGTCCAGGAGATACGACAGGGATACGGGGAGATACGCCTCTTCCCCGAATCGGTCGACGATATCTGGCACCTCTCCCACCTGATCGCACCGGGGGATCTTGTCTTTGCACAGACCTTCCGGTCTGTCGAGACGGCCACCGACAAACTCCGGCCGGAGAAGGCCGAGAAGCGGCCGGTCCGGATCGGGATCCGGGTCGAGAAAGTGGAGTTTCACCAGTACTCGTCCAGACTCAGGGTCACCGGTTTGATCGAGTCCGGGCCTGACGTCGGTTCATACCACACCCTGAACCTTGAGCCGAACTTCGAGGTCTCGGTGATCCGATTCTGGTCGAAGAGCGACCGCGAACGGGTCGACCGGGCGGTGAACTCATCCGGGAGCGGACTGGTCCACGTGCTCGCCATCGAGGAGGGCGAGGCCGAACTCTTCCGGATCCGGCAGTACGGCCCCGAACAGGTACTGACGATCACAATGGGGAGCGGCAAGGGAGCACCGGTCGATTCCCGGGAGGGATTCTTCATCGAGGCGGCCACGCCCCTGCTCCAGATCACCGGACCGGTCATCATCGCCGGCCCCGGGTTCATCAAGGACGATTTTGCCAGATTTTTAAAGAACCGGTACCCTGCGATCGCGGCCAACTCGATGGTTGTTGAGACCCGGCGGATCGGCCGGGGGGCCGTTCAGGAGGTGATCGGGCAGGGAGTGATCGGCAAGATCGCCGGCGATCTGCAGCTCGGTCGCGAGGTGCAGGTGATGGACGAGGTGCTGAAGCGGATCGCCATGGAAGGCTTGATCACCTATGGCCGGGCAGAGGTCGGCCAGGCGATCTCGTTCGGGGCTGCGGACCAGGTGATCGTCTCTGATCGCCTGATACGGGATCCCGAAGTGGCCCGGCTGATGGAGCAGGCCGAACAGATGAACGCCACTGTGACCGTCCTCAGCAGTTGTTTTGAACCCGGAGAACGGCTCTGGGCGCTCGGCGGCATCGCTGCGCTGCTCAGGTACGCCCTCTGAAACAGGGAGGATTTACCCGCCGGCCACCGGCGGGAAGACAGATATTAGATCTCCCTCCTCGAGCAGGGTCGAAAGACCGTTTAAAAAGAAGATGTTTCGTCCGTTCTTTAAGATGTTGACGGCCGGGAGCAGGGCGCCAGCCTGGTCGAAGAGTGCCGTGCTGATCACGGGATGATCGACGATCAGAAGGTCGAGCAGGTGCTGTACCGTCGCCACCTCGGGGAGCACCACCTCCTGATCTCCGATCACCAGCCTGAGGTCTGCATACCCCCTGACCGTGACGATCATCCTGAGAGCCCGAGCCGATGTAGAGTCTGTGGGGTCGGTCGCCCTTCGGCGTCCCACCCCCGGACTGCGTAATACTGATCGAGCATCGGCTCCCGTTCCCAGACCTTCCCCTTCGGTGCCCCTTCCTGCAGGGGCTCATGCAGCAGCCGCGGTGGGAGCGTATCGTCAGCCTTCGTCAGGCCGGCCCTGATGTTGAAGAGTTTCTGCAGATTCCAGATCCGCTCGCCGACCTCCATGAACTGGTCGGCGGTGACCGTCATACCGGTCACCCCGGAGAGCATCGCGGCATAATCCGCGGCCCCGAGCGGCGCCAGCGAGGTGAAGAGGCAGATCCCGCTTGCATCGATCGCAGCGGTCATGTCCTGGAACGTCCTGGTCCAGGCGGCCTTCCCCTCTGTCTCAAAGGGATCGAGCCGCTTGGGGATCCCGAGTATCTCGGGGGAGATCATATATCCATTGATATGGTCCCCGCCCCGGACACCGGTCGCATAGGAGAGGCCCTGCCCCTGGACGGCCCGGGGGTCATAGGCGGCCAGTTCGAGTTTCTTGGCACTCATCGAGAGTTCGGGATGACCGTACCGCTCGGCAAAACGGTACGACCCATCGGCCAGCTGGTCGCCGATCCCTTCGCGGTATCCCATCTGCCTGACCAGGTCGTACATCTGCTCCCTGTCCCCGAACCGGATCGATTCCGGGATGATCCCCTTTTTGGAGAGTTCCATCGCGCAGGCGATCGTGACCCCGGCAGAGAGGGCGTCGATCCCGAGGTTGTTGCAGAGGTTGTTGGCCCTGGCCACCCAGGTCAGGTCGTCGATACCACAGTCCACACCGAGCGACCATGTCTGTTCGTACTCCGGCCCCTCTGCTTCGACACCGTCCACGACCGTCCCCCGCCCGCAGCCGATGATGCAGGCATAACAGGGTTTCTTCCGGACGAAGATCGTCTCCCTGACACGCTCCCCGGAGAGGTTCTCTGCAGTCGGGAAGTATGCCGCTTGGTGATTTCTGACCGGGAGCATGTGACTGTTGTTGATGATGTTCACCAGCACCGAGGTGCCGTATTCGGGCAGCCCCTTCCCGGTCACGCCGCCGGCATGGATCCTGGCCCTGATATCGGCGGTCACCCCCTTCAACTCCTCTGGACGGGCTGTGGTGATCTTCCCGGACCCCCTGGCCACGATGGCTTTGAGGTACTTGGACCCCATCACCGCCCCGGGTCCGCCCCTGCCGGCGGCCCGATACCTGTCGTTCATCACACAGGCGATCAGACTCAATCGTTCTCCGGCCGGACCAATACAGGAGACCCTGGCATGGGTGTCTCCGAGCTCCGTAAGAAGCCCGTCGGTGGTCTCGTTGACGGTCTTTCCCCAGTAGGCCGAGGCTTCCTTCAGTTCGGCAACCGTATCATGCAGCCACAGATAGACAGGGGTCGGGGACCGGCCTGATATAACGACTGCGTCGAACCCTGCACGTTTCAGTTCGGTCCCGAAGAATCCGCCGCTGTCAGAGGAGCAGAGTGTGCCGTTCAGGGGGGATTTGGTGATCACCCCGTACCTGGCCCCGAGTGGAACCCCCGACCCGGTCAGCGGACCCGTGGCAAAGACGATCACGTTTCCTTCCCCGAGCGGGGCCGTGGTCGGGTTGACCAGGTCGCTCACCAGTCTGACTCCAAGTCCCCGGCTCCCGAAGTACTGCCTCTGCAGATCCTCCGGGTATGGCCGTGATGCAAGGGTACCTCTGGTCAGGTCGACATGCAGTATGGTGCCGGCATATCCATCCATCCAATCTCACCCGCGACAGAAGGTGTGCTGCTGGATATTAAACCTGTCCCCGAATATTTCGCCCCTGATGATGCAGGTGAAAGAGAATCCACCGGCGAGCAGTCCATCGATGATCGATAGGGGGACGGGGGTGAGCGGGTCGTCTGCCTGGAAAAGGAAGAACAGTAGACAGATCTGGAATTCAAGGGAGCTGGTGACCGCTGCCATACGAAAAAAAGGTGAGCTTTATGGCACGAAATGATGTTCTTCGATCGATCTTCTGATCAGAGTTTTCTTCGCCGCATCAGGAGATACGGGGTCAACAGCACAATGGCGACCACGACCCAGATATTGGCGAACATGTAGAGGAGGGACTCCCTCGTCTGATCATAGTACCTGACCTCGACATAACTGGTCCGGTCCCAGTGTATACTGACCTGCCCCTGGTCGTCGACACTGACCTTTCCACCTGGACTGTACTGGCCGATCAGCGGGTTCCTGACATCGAGCCCGGTGGGCAGGTGCACATCGGCAGAGGTCACCTCAGGCAGGGCCAGGAGGATGTGGTCGTCCCGGAGGGTTCCCTGGTATGAGATCGTATAGTTCCCCTTTTGAAAGGTGATCCCGGTCTGGTCCTTCTGATACGTGACATTGCCCGAATCATTGTACAGGTTGACATTGGTCACGGTGGCCGGGATCTGCTCTCCAAGAACTCCGGTCTCCATGAACGGATAGGTATCGGTCTGGTTGAGATCGATGGTGGCTGTGTAACTGGTACCATTCTCTGCGATGGTGAAGACGGCTGCCGCTCCTGCAGGCTGACCAGCAGCGAGCAGCAGCAGTGCAATCAGCCCAATCAGCGCTGCAAGGCAGCGAGCAGGGACTGCATGTCCGCGTCGATCTCGATCGGGGGTTCGCATTGTCGTATCACCGATTCCGGATCTTTGAGGAGGTGTCCGGTCACCACGCAGACGATTGTTTCGTCCCTATCCAGCATCCCCTGCTCAGCCAGCTTCCGTATCCCTGCGACCGAGGCGGCTGAGGCCGGCTCCACACCGATCCCTTCCTTCCTGGCCAGATCACGCTGCATGCAGAGAATCTCCTCGTCAGTCACCGCCTCGGCCGTGCCGCCGGTCTCCCGGATTGCGACCAGCGCCTTCTCAGCATTCACCGGGGCCCCGATTCTGATCGCCGTGGCGACCGTCTCAGGAGACATCTCAGCTTCGACGACGGCGAGCCCTTCTCGAATCGCCCTGACCACCGGGGCCGATCCTGCGGCCTGGATCCCGGTCATCTTTGGGAGGTGATCGATGAACCCGAGCGATTCGAGTTCTCGAAGCCCCTTATAGACCGCTGATATATTCCCGGCGTTTCCGACAGGAAGGACGAACCGATCCGGCACCTCACCGAGCTGGTCGATCACTTCGTATCCGATCGTCTTCTGCCCTTCAAGCCGGTACGGGTTGATCGAGTTCAGCAGGTAGATCCCCTCACTCAGGCAGAGTTCGTGGACCATCTCCAGAGCCCGATCAAAGTTGCCCCGTATCGAGATCACTTTCGCCCCGTGCATCAGGGCCTGGGCGACCTTGCCGATCGCGACCTTGCCGGCCGGCAGCAGAACCACCGCCGGGATCCCGGCCCGGGCCCCGTAGACGGCCAGACTCGCCGAGGTGTTTCCTGTGCTGGCGCAGGCCACACTCTTCATCCCAAGCTGGATGGCCATCGAGACCCCGACGGTCATCCCCCGGTCCTTGAACGATCCGGACGGGTTCATTCCCTCGTGTTTGGCGTAGAGGTGGGGGAGCCCCATCTCTGCCCCGAGTTTCTTGAGGTGATAGAGCGGCGTACCCCCCTCCTGCAGCGTCACCGGCTCGCCGGTCACCGGCAGCAGTTCACGGTACCGCCAGACAGAGAGCGGCCGCTGGTTCCAGGTTTTGCGGTCAACAGAGATGGTGTCCAGATCGTACTGGACGGCAAGCAGGTGTCCACAGCTTCTGCAGTTGTACAGGATCTGGTCCGGGGCATAGACTGCACCACAATGAACACACACGAGACGGTACATGGGTATCTATGCGTTTTTCATCTAGATAATGGGGTCGTTACCTGCGTCGAAGGGTGACCCCTGAGAAAGCCAGGAAGATCGCCCAGAGGACGGCCAGGAGGACCGGGGCAGTCTGCTGCATCTCACCAATCCCCCAGCCAGCATACCTCGGCCAGAGAATCATCCCCCAGATGGCTGCCATCAACATCAGAGTGAAGATCTGTGGTCGTGAATCGGAGAATCCTGTGGTGATTCTGCCGCGGACCCGAACCGAACAGAACGGGAAGAGCCAGGCTATACCCCGTGGAGTACAGGAGTCCTCGATCAGATGAAGCAGGGCCCCTGCCAGAAAGCCTCCGGCAGCTATTGGGAGCAGGTTCAGGTGAGTCCAGCCGATCAGCCCGGAGATGATCTCCAGGTACCCGGCGGTCAGGAGCGTGATCAGCACGACGCCGACCAGCGAGTGGAGCAGGCCCCGGTGTTCGTCCTGGTACCGGCCCAGCGAAACGACCCAGAGGGCTGCCGAGAGTGGAAGATACTCGAAATATCGAATCAGGTATCCAAAGAAGGGGAGGAACCTGGCTATCGTGTTGGCCGCCCACCCGGTAATCCCCCGCAGCCCGGCAATCCGGGTATGAAAGATGGCAGCGTTTGGAGCATCGGCATCCGGCGCCAGCGAACCGATGAAGAGGCTGACCAGCAGCACCAGCACGGTCACCGGGTCAAGAACGGCCAGCCAGGGGACGAGCAGCACACCTCCGCTGAAGAGACTGATCAACACATGCTGGTCGCCCCGCACAGCGGGCTCACCTTCCGTTGGTTGTTGGCCGGTCGTGCTGCACTGCAGAACAGACCATAGCGGGATTCACTGTTGCGTACAACACCTGTTCAGTCCCATCCGCCGAGGCCAGCACCGTGCCGGACGGGTCGACGATCATCGAATGTCCGCAATACCGGTCGATCGGTGTGGTTACGGCAGCGGTGTTGATTCCGATCAGGTAATACCCCTGCTCCTCGGCTCGCATCCGGAGAAAACGTTCCCAGTGCTCGATCCGGGAACATGGCCAGGCTGCAGGGACCAGCATGGCGTCGACCCCGGCCTCTGCGTACCGGGCGAAGAGATCGCTGAACCGGAGATCATAACAGATCGCAATCCCAAAACGAAGTCCAGCCATGGAGAAGGTGCTGATGCCAGCCCCTCTGGCATAGTGGAGGTCCTCCCCCCCGGGGGAGAACGGGTGCATCTTCGCATACCTGGTGAGCACCGTCCCGTCTGCATCGATCATGACCGCTGTGTTCGTCGGCATCGGGTCGGCCTTCTGCTGTACCGAGCCGAGGAGCCCGATCCGATGATCTGCTGCGATCTCCTGGAGGGCACCGACGAGTGGCCCGTCCTCCTCTTCAAGGAACTGAGCCTGCAGCGGATTCCAGCCAGTCAGTACCTGCTCAGGTAGGGCGAGCAGGACGGCGCCAGCGTCGGCTGCCTCTGCTGCCATTCTTCTGACCTTGAGCAGTGTCCGATCGGGATCGCTCCAGCAGGGGGCCAGTTGACCGGCTGCAATCAGCTCTGTTTCCTTCGTCACTGTTCTGCCCGTGTCGATTGATAATCACCGACGATCAGCACAGCCGCCCCGATGACGACCAACAGTACCAGGACGATCAGAAGGGTTGGGGTAAAAAACAGCTGGACCCCCAATAACCAGAGAGCGATCAGGACTCCGGCGCAGGTGATACTTCCTCCTACCAGCAACATTCCAAGATACTGAAGATCCCACCTCATCATGCACCAGCCAGCGTCGGAAAAGCGGCCTTGAGACCAATAATCACAAACTGAACGGCTATTGCGATCAACATCATCCCCATCAACCGGTTGACTGCACGAAATTCGCGCTGGCCTATCCGTTTCACAATATAATCTGCGTTTCGCATCATATAATAGGTGACGCCGATCGTCAGAATAATAGAGACGAGCACGATCCCATAGGCCAGGAGACCGATACCTGTGGCTTCGTTCATCAACACGATTGAGGTGGTGATCCCTCCGGGACCAGCGATCATCGGGATTGCAAGAGGCATCACCGATACATCTTCAGCATCGATTCCTTCATATTTCTCGGTGGCTGTCATCTTGGACCGGGAGGTTTTGGCATAGACCATCTCCATCCCGATCACAAAGAGCAGAATTCCTCCAGCGATCCGGAATGCCTCGAGCGAGATGCCGAAGAGTTGAAGGATCATCCCTCCAAACAGGGCAAAGATAAGCAGAATTGCAAGGGCATACCGGGCCGCTTCCTTTGCGATCCGCATCTTTTCCTCGTGATCAAGTGTACTGGTCAATGAGACATAGAGCAGGGTTGAGGAGAGCGGGTTTATGATGATGAACAATGAGGAGAGACTGAGCAGTGTAAACGTCAGTATATCCCCGGTCATGGGGGATAATCTACCTGTACCCTATATTAACATTGAGGTATGGGGGCAGAGATTGTATTAAAAAAAGGTTAGGAGATTGGCTTGATTTTTGTGAATATGTCGAGGTCCATCGACCCAAGCTTTCCATCCCGCTGCATATAATAGTCGAGCAGTCGGTTCTGGTTGTCATAGTATGAGAACCAGTAGTTCAGGTGTATGGTCTCTTTCTTATAGCCTGCAAGGTACGGATACGAGTCGGCGCTGTTGACGATGGCCAGATCAAAGTCCCCGCTATAGATCTGGGTGTCGGCCACCTTTGCTCCATAGAAGGTGATCTTATTCCATCTGTCACCGCGGTAATACCAGGGCAACGGCCAGTAGTTGGCCGAGGCGATCACCGTCTTGTTCGAGGCATCGATCTCCTGGAAGAGGCCACGCAGGTCCTCTGAGTTCTGAACCTGCACGATGGGTTCGCTGATGTCCGTGGGGCTGTAAGCCACATGGTGCGTCATCCCGATCAGCAACACTCCAAAGAGCAGGATCGCGAAGATTGGGAGCAGACTGAAGATGACTCCCGGAACCTTTCTGACAGGGGTTGCGATATGGTCCCGGTTCTGGTAGAGGTACCCTGCAACGAGGAGTACTACGATGAACGGAATAATGAGCGTCAGCACCAGTTCATGCCCGGAGAGGGCCTTTATCAGAGTTTCTCCCATCCCAAGCAACGATACGGCAGTCACGATTATGATGCCAATCATGGTGCCGAGGCCCCATGTCGAGGTCGTGCTTCTGGATCCCTGAATCAGCCGCTCACCGGAACGCACCTCTCTGAAGAGATAGGATGCGACAAAGCACATCGGCAGCAACTGCTGAACGATCAGCCAGGGCACCTTCTCCCCAATGTAGGCATACATCGCCATCGAACAGAGCATCCACCAGAGCGAGAGGATGAAGAAGTCGTCCCGCCGATCCTGGATCTTCAGAGCAGGTGATTCCACACCATGCTCCCGCTTCAGGATCGAAAGGATCTGCGACTTCTTACGCACTGCGACGTAACTGGCGATCGAAATGATCGCAAGCCCGAGAATCGGTACCTCATACAGTCCGAAGAGGAGGATATAGAAGAACCATGGTCCTCCAAGCCGCTGCTCTTCATGCATCTCGACCCAGTGTTGGATCGCATTGAACGGACCGGTCCAGAGGGTGTCCAAGTGCATCCCAAATGCCGAGTAGAGCACACTCATGATCCCGACGATCACCACGATCCCAAGAACCAGGTCCACCTTCCAGCTGGGCGGAAGCACAAACTTCTTTCGGATGATCATGTACAGGAAGAAGATCCCGAGGAAGATCAGGATCAGCGGCATCTCTTCCTTCAGACAGAGTCCACCTGCTGCAGCGACTGCTGCAGCGAGTGCATATCGGGTCTGCCCCTTCTCAAAGTAGTAGAGGAGTGAGACGATGAGCAGCATCGTGAAGAAGAGCATGAACATATCCTGCCGGAGGAACCGGGAGAAGTAGACCATGTTTGGGGAGATGGCGACGAGCAACGCTGCGACGATCGTCTGGCGCTTGTCCAGGTAGCCGAGTCTATATACTGCATAGACCAGCGGAACGATCAAGGTGCCGAGCAGCGCAGGGAAGAGGCGGCCGACAAGATCGGTGTCCCCAAAGATGCGGAACATCGCGGTTGTGAGATAATAGAGTAGTGGCCCATGATACATTGGGTCATAGACGTACGTGCCCTTGGTGAGCAGTTCATACGAAAACCATGCGTGAATCGCTTCATCATGGTGAAAGAGCTTGAAGTCAAGCTGATAGAACCGTAAAAAGGCAGTCAGCAGAACAATAAGTAAAAAAATACTCTCAAATGAGAGAATTTTTTTGACCGTTGAAGAAAAATCAGCGGCAGACACGCCGCACCTTCAGCTCTCGAGTACTATCTCGATGCCGATGTCCTTGGGCACCTGAATCCGCATCAGCTGCCGAAGTGCACGTTCATCTGCATCGATATCTATCAGTCGCTTGTGGACTCGCATCTGCCAGCGGTCCCAGGTTGCGGTTCCTTCGCCATCCGGACTCTTGCGGATAGGAACCACGAGACGCTTTGTCGGGAGAGGGATTGGACCTGCCAGATTGACACCAGTCCGCTCAGCAATCTCGCGAATCTTATCACAGACCATCTCTACTTTATTGAAGTCAGTGCCTGTCAGGCGTATTCTGGCTTTTTGCATAATCCTGTCACCCAAAAAATATAATTTATCTGATCATCTGCTTTGGCTGAACTGCAATGCACATGCCGGCAGCGATCGTTGTTCCCATATCACGGATTGCAAACCGGCCAAGCTGTGGAATCTCCTTGACGCTCTCGATAACCATCGGTCTCGAAGGCTTGATCTGAACGATGGCTGCATCGCCGCTCTTCAGGAAGGTAGGATTCTCCTCCTTGGTCTGACCTGAGCGTGGATCGAGTTTCTTCCTCAGTTCGACGAACGTGCAGGCGATCTGAGCCGTGTGGCAGTGGAAGACCGGAGTATATCCGACGGTGATTGCGCTTGGGTGCTGGAGCACAACGATCTGTGCGGTGAACTCGTCAGCAACGGTTGGTGGTATATCGGCTGGACCACATACATCGCCACGGCGAATATCGTTCTTGCCGACACCACGGACGTTGAACCCGACGTTGTCGCCTGGGAGTGCCTGTGGCTGCTCTTCGTGGTGCATCTCAATGGACTTGATCTCTCCATCCTTGTTGGCCGGCATGAACGAGACTTTCATCCCCTTCTTCATGATCCCGGTCTCGATACGGCCGACCGGCACCGTGCCGATACCGCTGATCGAGTAGACGTCCTGAATCGGGAGTCTGAATGGCTTGTCGGTTGGTTTATCCGGTTCCTTGAAGGTGTCGAGTGCTTCAAGAAGTGTCGGGCCGGTGTACCATGGGGTCTCGGGTGACTTCTTTGAGATGTTGACGCCCTTGAACGAGGACATCGGGATAAAGAGGATCTCAGCTGCCTTATATCCGACCATACCGATCAGCTGGGTCAGTTCCTTCTTGACCTCTTCAAAGCGCTTCTGGTCGTAGTTGACTGCGTCCATCTTGTTGATAGCGATGACCAGCTGGGTGATGCCGAGCGTACGGGCCAGGAAGACGTGCTCCTTGGTCTGCTCCATGACACCATCAGGTGCTGCAACAACAAGAATCGCTGCGTCAGCCTGGGATGCGCCGGTGATCATGTTCTTGACGAAGTCCCGGTGTCCAGGGCAGTCGACGACCGTAAAGTAGAACTTAGCAGTGTCGAATCGCTTGTGAGCGATATCAATGGTGATACCCCGCTCCCGCTCTTCCTTCAGGTTATCCATAACCCATGCAAACTCAAAGGAACCCTTTCCCTTCGACTCTGCTTCCTTACGGAAGTTCTCAATGATATGCGCCGGTACTGCACCGGTCTCAAACATCAACCGTCCAACAGTGGTTGACTTTCCATGGTCGATATGTCCGATAACGGCCAGATTCATGTGAGGCTTGTCATTTGCCATTAATTTTCCCTCCAGTCAAATATAGGATCTTCAGCATACCGTCTGGTTTATGCGAGTATACTTTATTTGAAACTCATCTATATAAAATCTGTCGCATGGGGATCATTTCGCAGATCTCCAGAGAATCGGTAAAAAACGACATGATATTATCTGATCACCAGATAACACTTCTCTGATGAAGACACTTGAACTGCAGAAGGATCAGGCAAAAGGTTCGGCAAAGGTTGCCTGTGGAGAAAGGCTCGTCTCCGCGTACAGCGACTGTGCCTACTGCAGGCACTGCACGGGGGTCAGGGTCGGGAGACGGGTGATTCAGACCCCACAATCCCAGGCATTTATGGAGATCAGACGTGGGACGGCCCCGGACGAGAATCTGATGAATGCCGCGCTGATGTTCAACACCTATGTGCGCGACGGTTCTGCCATCGAATGCGATGACGATGACGGGACGGGTTTTCAGCAAAGGTACTGAAATAAACTGAAAAAACTCTATCCCTTTTCTTCCCTTTAGCCTTCACTCACTCCACGGATATCTGGAATGCCTGCTGGATCTCTGTTTTGATCTTCGTGAAGTCCATCTCGTCGAGTTGATCAGCGAGCAGTTTTTTGCCCCGTCCACGCCGGTAGATCCAGTACAGGATCTTGTCGACCACTTCAATCACCTGCTCCTCCTTTTCGACCATCACCAGTTCCTGTCCGATCTTCGGGTGCCGGCCTGATCGTCCGCCGACCCGGATCTGATAATGTCGATGAGCTGCCTTGATCACATTAAATGGACAGGATTTGACGCAGATGCCACACTGGACGCAGGTATCGAGGTCGAGCACTGATATCCCGTTCTTGATCCTGATAGCTCCCTCTCTACAGTATTCCACACAACTTCCACAACCAGTACAGATCCCAGTGATACGTTCTGGGAGAACCCGGCCGATGATACCGATCTCGTTCAACAGGGCGTTGTTACACCCGTTCGGGCAGGCCGTGAGGGTGATTCTGACCTTCATCGGCTCCTCCCTCCCGAAGAACCGCTCATCAAGGGTGCGGGCAAGGGTGAGTGTATCCACGTTCGCGTACTTGCACCGGTCGGTACCCGGACAGGCGACGATGTTCACCACTTCATCATGCTCAGCCCCAACAGGCGTGGAGTTTGCGGTCAGGTCGGCGGCGATCGCTTCGAGATCAGTAGGATCCATATGTGGGATCTCGATCGTCTGGCGGGTCGTCAGGTGCACACCTTCAGCCCCGTACTTTTCTGCGATTCGGGTGATGCCGCGCAGCTGGTCGAGGGTGAGTTCACCAGCAGGAACTCGGGCCCGTACGGTACAGAGGTCCGGGTCGATCTCTGTGATCGCACCGCCCTTGCGGTGTGCAGCGTTTGGTTTATCCATCTATGATAATAACAAGGGTCATTCTAAAAAAGGATATATCATACTGCACCTCATCCGGCAAGGGCAAGGACGGCCAGCACCAGTGCAAAGGTGAGCATCCCTGTCGCCCCGACCACGTCGCCGTTCACACCGCCGAAGAGTCGGCGGGCCAGCAGCAGCATCAGGGTGAGGGCGGCCAGCGTCGCACCAGCGGCAGCGGCAAGCCCGGCCCACCCGATCGGGGTCAGCAGCAGTGGCAGGCAGAAGACTGCCGCATAGACCGGAAAGGCCGGCCTGGAGAACCCGTACAGATAACTCTGGATACCCTCGCGAAACGGTTTCCCCCAGGCAGTCAGGGCGGCCATGGCGTACTTTGCGAAGACCTCGGCGGCGAGGACAGCCCAGAACAGGTGCGGTACTGATATGAGCGCCGAGTATGCAAGCAGCAGGACGGTCATACCCATCGCCACACCGCCGGCCCCGATCTGCCGGTCGGTCAGCGCCTGTACCCGTTTCTCCCGGGACCCATGCGCCATCAGCCCGTCCCCGAAGTCGAGGAGCCCGTCCAGATGGTTGCACCCGGTGACCAGCAGCAGGGCTCCCAGGGCGACGGCGGCCCTGATCGAGGGGTTGGGGATCAGGAACGCGACCCCGCCGGCGATCCCGCCGGTCACGTACCCGGCGATCGGATAGAGGTACGACCGCCGGCCGAACTGCTCGAAGTCCTGCGGTGCTCCGAGGGGAAGGACCGTGCAGAACTGGAGCAGGGCCAGGACTGGACCTAGGAACTTTCGCTGTACAGGCGTGATGTACACCCCGCAATCAACCCTGCAATCGCATCGTCGAGGAACGGTCCGAGCGTCCCGAGGATTCCCGGTTTCTTCTGGTCATACCGGGTGAACTCGAACCGGGCATAGGTCCCACCGATGCACTCGGCGATGGCCATCCCGATGATCTCGTCAGAGAGGAGAAAGACGGGGTCGTCCTTGATCTCAGAGTCCTTCCGATTCACGTAGAGTTCGTCTTCGAGCAGGATCGCTCCGAGCAGCAGAGAGGAGATGTTCGGATCGGTCAGGGCCTTTTCGATCAGTTCCCTGAGCCGTACTGCAGCAGCGATCCGGTCTATCCCGTGGGAGACATACAGCTCCATCCCAGCGGCCACGACAGCATCGAGCGTGATTCCTTTCACCGCCAGCCTCTCTTCGATCTCAAACATAATACCTGTGTTATTTATTGATCAGTCTCTTATAGAGATCGATATGGCTTTCCTCAGTGATATTCCGTCTTTTTCGTTCAAACGTCCGCTCTTTGCCGGCATTCTGGGAAATACGATGCTCAGCACGGTCAGGGGGATCTCCGGGGCTGGTCCGTCGCCGGCAAAGACCGTGCTGACCCCGGGACTGGACGCGGAACTGATCACCTACGGCGAGATCCGGTCGATGGCCGGCACCTCCGATACCCCGAGCGGATGCCCGACCCCGGCCTCGATCACCAGGGCGATGATGAAACTAACTGGATTGACTCCGCTCTTCATCAATGCAGGGCTTACTACGAAACCCCCCGTCCCCTGCCTGGATGTGTACGGCGAGCCAGGGGGGGATCCGCGGGTCGAGGATGCGGTTCCGGATGCCGACCGGTTGAGGGTGGCCGGTGCGCGGGTTGGGGAGTTCCTCTCGTCGGTCAGCGATCTGCTGGTGCTCGGGGAGTGCGTCCCTGGCGGGACGACGACCGCGCTCTGTGTGCTTCGCGGCCTCGGGTATGAGGCAGCGGTCAGCAGCAGTTTCGCACAGAACCCGGTCTCCCAGAAGGAGGCGATCTGGCGTGGGGTCCAGGAACGGCTGAAGGCCGGATCGATCACCGAACCGTTTGAAGTGGTCAGAGCGACCGGGGATCCCATGCTGGCCGTGGCGATCGGGATCGCCGAGACCTATAATGGAACGCTGATTCTGGCCGGCGGCACTCAGATGCTGGCGGTGGCGGCAGTCCTCAAAGGGATTGGGCAACCGGTCCCGTTCCTGGCCACGACCGAGTACGTCCGGCGGGACCCCAGTGCCAACATCGAAGCGCTGGCCGTGACGATCGGTGCGCAGGTCTTCTACGTGGACCCGGGATTTGCCACGCTCGGACATCCGGGTCTGGCCAGGTACTGCATCGGCGAGGTGAAGGAGGGGATGGGTGCCGGCGGTGCAATGCTGCTCGCAGCCCTGCTCGGCCATACCCCTGAAGCGATCAGGCAGCAGATCCTCAGCACGGTGATGATGTACCGGTGAGAAAGGCTATTACCCGGCACCATCAACCCTTCTGCAATGCTTCCCATCTTTGTTGTCAATAACTTTGGGCAGTTCAACCATCTGATCGTGCGGATGCTCCGCGACCTCGATATCGATGCAAAGATGGTCCCGAACACCACTTCACCCGATGAGGTGCAGAGTGGGTGCCGCGGTCTGGTCCTCGGCGGTGGTCCCTCGATCGAGCGGACCGGCAACTGCGCAGCCTACCTCGACCTGGGACTGCCGGTGCTCGGCGTCTGCCTTGGCCTGCATGTGATCGCGACCAGATTCGGTGGCACCGTCACCCCGGGCAGGAGCGGCGGGTATGGAGCGGTTGAGGTGGAGATCGAGGACCACGATACAGTCCTTGCCGGCTATCCGGACACGATCGAGGTCTGGGCCTCGCACGCCGATGAGGTCTCGGTGATCCCGAACGGCTTCAAACGGCTTGCCCACTCCCCCATCTGCCAGGCCGAGTCGATAGCATGCCCGGAAAAACAGATCTACGGGGTGCAGTGGCATCCCGAGGTCAGTCACAGTCTGGATGGCAGGGTCGTCTATCAGAACTTCAACCAGGTTACCCTTGATGGATAAGGCTGAACACGGCGAGAGGGAGCAGTATGCCGCCGCGATCGCTGATACCGGATTCACCTGCTCCCGGTGCGGAGCCTGTTGCCTGGGGGCCGGGGTGGATGCAAGTCTGGTGATCGTGGCGCCGCCTGAGATCAGAAGGATCATCCAGGCGACCGGACTCGACTGGAACCAGATCGTCGAACCGTTCCCCGAGCCGCTGACCGCCGCTGATGGGTCCACGTATACCTTTGAATGGGCGCTTCGTCGGAGCGAGGGACGATGCATCTTCGCAGAGAGCGACCGGTGCACCATCCATCCATACCGGCCCTGGATCTGCAGGACCTACCCGTTCATGCTGGACGGAGACCGATTGGTCCGGTCGGAGTGCAATGGATACGGAGAGAGCCGATCGGTGACTCATGATGATCTGACTCTGGCCGACGATCTGATCGCACGAAGAGATGCCGAAGAACTGGAAGAGATAAAGGTGAGAGAGATCTATAGAAATGCAGCAATTCCTGCGGGATGTTCCGTTGTGATCGATGGTGAAGGAATGAAGGTGCTCGATGGGTGAGGTTCGGCTGATCGGAACAGCCCATGTATCGCAGGAGAGTGTCGACGAGGTGCTGGCTGAGATCGATGCGTTCACGCCGGACGTGATCGCGGTCGAACTCGACGCAGGCCGGTATGCCGGCCTGAAGAAGCAGGGTGAAGCGCCCGAGGTCGACGATATCCTGAAGGGGGGCAACTTCAACCAGCTGCTGATCCAGTGGGTGCTCGGGTACATCCAGCGGAAGATCGGGATGGATGTCGGGGTCGAACCCGGTGCAGAGATGAAGGCCGCTATCCAGGCCGCAGAGGAGCGCGGGGTGCAGATTGGGCTGATCGATCGGGATATCGGGATCACGCTTCAGCGGTTCTGGGGCGGCATGACCATCTGGGAGAAGTGCAAGATGATCTACGCCCTCGGCGCCTCGCTGATCGGAGTTGACGAGGGGGAGATCGATATCGAGTCGCTGAAGCAGCAGGACGTGATCTCGGCCGCACTTGAGGAGTTCAGAAAGTTTTCACCGAATGGGGCGAAGGCCCTGATCGATGAGCGGGATGCATACCTCGCTCACCAGATCATCGGCCTATCTGGACGGTTCGAGCGGGTGCTGGTCGTGATCGGGGCCGGTCACCGGAAGGGTATCGAGGGGTACCTGCTCGACCCGGCATCCCTCCCGCCGATGGCCGACCTGACCACGAAGGCGAAGTCATACCCCTGGGGGAAGATCATCGGGATCGTGATGATCCTGATGTTTGCATTTATCCTTATCACGATCATCTTCTCAGGCGTCGGGTTCAACGTGCTGCTGTGGGCACTGCTGTACTGGGTGATCCTGCACGGGGTGCTGACCGCCGTCTTCACCCTGGCCGCGGGCGGCCACCCGCTCTCAGCTCTGACCGGTTTTCTCGTCTCCGGGTATACGGCTGTCAACCCGATCCTCGCTGCCGGCTGGTTCTCTGCGATCGTCGAGGCAAAGATCAGAAAGCCGACAAAACAGGATCTTCACAAGATCTTCGAGGCAGAGTCCTTCAGCGAGATGCGGAAGAACTCGCTCTTCCGGGTGGTGATGGTCGCTGCCCTCGCAAACGTCGGGTCGACGATCGGGACCTTCGCCTACTTCTTCCTGATCTTTCCGGCACTCGGGATCGACCCGGGTGTGATGATGGGGCAGGGCATGACCAACTTCTGGCACTGGCTCACCATGCTGATCTGATCGGATCACACTTTTTTTTATTATAAAAGAGGAATGGCTCTCTTGAAGCCATCCGATCCCATGATCTTTATTTTTGAGAATCGTCCAACAGGCTTTTTTGGTCCCGCACCCGCAGGTTTGCTGCGAAGGTGCGGGCGAGCAGCGGATTTACCGCCTGCTGAGGCAGGCCAAGAGACACGGCAGTTCTCCTGGTGAGTTCCATCACGTCAATGGTATCTTTACTGCTCCCTGCACGTACGGTTTCATGGATCGTCTGGAGATAGTCAACCGCCCGGTCCATCTGCTCATATGTCTCCCCGCCTTTCCTCGGTTCATCCCATGCCGAGAGAAGAACCCGGATGCCGGCAACCCCCCGGAGCCGTTGTAGGGACTGCACGGATGCAAGAGCATCATCATAGACCGGCAGATCTCCAGCCACCGGTATCGCATCACCGGAGAAGAGCACACCTTCACTCTGTACGAAGAGTGAGATGGACCCTGGCGAGTGGCCTGGCGTATGGAGCACCTCTATCTTCATCTCCCGGGTTTCATCGAGTTCGATACGATTCCCGTCCACGAGTTCACGATCGATCTGCACCGACCCACCGACCAGTGAGGCAAACCCCGGCACCGGCCGTTCGTGGTTCTGAAGATCCACGTCCTCGATCCATGCCCGTTCAGCAGGGTGCGCCATGATACTGCAGCCGGTTGCATGCTGGATTGCCCGGGCTCCCCCGATGTGATCGGGATGCGAATGGGTCAGGATGATCGATGCAATATCAGAGGGGTCGCGATCGACGGACTGGATGGTCTCGAAGATCTGCGTCTCGCATCCGGCAACCCCGGTGTCGATGAGGGTGATTGTCTCGCCGTAGACGAGGTAACAGTATACGAACCGGTCGAGTACCATGCCGGGAGCCACGGGGACTCTGAACGGAAGTCTAAGTGCATGGATAGAGGGTGAGATCTGCATACGCTCTCCATACTAATGTCAGGGCTGGCCGGCGATCTTCTTCACCAGCCATGCCATGTTTTGACCGAGCCGCTGCATCGTCCGGATCCCTTCGACATCGCTATCCACGTCACCCTTCTCCAGCCCGAAACCGACGTTCCAGTAGGTGGACCCGACGGTGACCATGTCGCTGATCCCAAAGAAATGGTTGATCGAGTCGACGGTGGTCACCGCTCCAGCCCTCCGTGCCACACTGATGCCGGCCCCCACCTTTCGCGAGAAGAGGTTGCCGTTGGCTATTCCAACAAAACCGGCCCGATCGATCAGCGCCTTGGCTTCAGGGGTCATGTCGGCGAAGTACGTCGGCGAGGCGATGATGATCCCATCGGCCGCTGCCATCTTCTCGATACATCCATTGATCAGATCGTCGTCAAAGATACATCGCCGGTCCAGGTTCTCAAAACACTTCATACAGGCGATGCAGCCATGCACCTTCTTTCGACCAATGTTGACCACCTCGGTATCGATCCCTTCTTTCTCGATCTCTGCGAGCGCAGCGTCTATCAACCGCCGGGTGTTCCCATCCTTTCGCGGACTGGCATTGAATGCAATAACGTTCATCTGTCTCTCCTCAGTTAGCCCGGGTGATCCCCCTGGCGAGGGTATGGTGAGCAAAGGAAGTTAAAAAAGGTACGCGATCTGTCTGAACAGATCAGAGAATCAACGGATATTCAACGTGTTCCTGAGCGTGTCCTTCTGGATCACGACCCCGGCCGGGTCGACTCCGGTGCAGGTCACATCGAAGGTACAGTCGGTGACCGGGTACTTGTTTTCGGTGTCCCCGTCCCGGTACCCCAGGGAGATCGATCCGGTGGCGTTCTTCGGGGTTACCAGGCTGAAGTTGTTGAAGGCGATCTTCGTCGCTGCGAACGAGTAGATCCCCCGCTGGGTCGCGTTCGTACTGACACAGTTGTTGTAGGTGATATCCTCACTCGTCCTCCCGACGCTGAACGCATTTGCAGAGCCGTCGTCGGTGCAGTTGTTGAAGGTGACCGCATCCCCTCCCCAGGTCCAGAACCCGCAGTTCTGGTTGTTGATCGAGGTGCAGTTGGTCAGGACCGCCGTCCGGTGAATGAAGTACCCGGACTTGAAGAAACTATCAGGCAGCGTGTTCCGCTGTCCGTTGTCCCGGCTGATGCAATCCTGCATCACGATATCTGCGGATTGAGTCCGTGGGGTCACCTGTCCCCCGGGTTCGAAGTGGAACCCAGACTCCCAGTTATCCTCTGCCAGACATCGGATCACCTGAAGCCCGAGCAGGTCGTTGGACTCATGAAAGTCGAACCCGGTAGTCCATGTTGCACTGGAGTTCGCATTCCCGCACCGGATCGCAGAACAGTCGATGTACCGCAGGTTCTTCGTGGTCTTGGGTGATCCATCCCCGTTCACATTGAATCCATGGATCCCGCAGTCCACTGCCGTGCAGTTCCGGAACTCGACATCCTCGACGACCCTGTTCTTTGCAAAGACAAAGAACGCACCGTTCGCTTCTACCTCCCCGGACTGGAACGTGGTCGCGGTGATGTTCTGGATTGTGTTGTGGCTCCCAGTGACCAGCACAAATCCCCTGTTGGTCAGTTTGAACCCGCCGAGCGTGCAGTTGTCGTCTGAGAGGACGATCGGCTTGTAGTAGCCCGTCACCTCGATCGTGGTCCGGTCGGGGCCCTGACCGAGGAGCGTGGTGCCCGTCGGCAGGATGATCTCATCGGTGACATGAAAGGTTCCCCCGAGGAGGACGACCGTCCCGGAACCCGATGGGAGAGCGCCGAGCGCCGTGGAGATCTCGGCCTGATCGTCGACGCCGTCACACTGGTATGTAGCCTTCTGCTTCTCCGCTTCACTGCTGTCGCCGGCGGCGACCACCAGCGCTCCATCTGGAAGGGTTGCGGTGGTCGTGACAGGCACCTCCGTCACAGGGGTGGTGGGTTGAGCGACATGGCGATGGGTGTAGGCATAGACGAGCACACCTAGGACCAGCAGAATTACCACTATGACCACCCCGATCTTATCCCATCGTAATTCAGTATTCAATGTCATTCTCTATCCGCGGGCATCAGGGTTGACTACCCGGATCTCTCCTCAGATCTTCGCGCCGAAAGGACATATGTGTTCGTGCCGGGGAGAAATTCCGCACGGTTTAACAGAAGATCCCCGCCTCACCTGGACGAAAAAGCACCTGGGTAGAAACTTTAATTAAGTTCAATCACGATATAGGTGAAAATGGTTAACGGTATCGTCTTACCCATAAAGAAGGTTTTTGCTCTCGTTGATTCAAAAATCTCAGTTGAGATCAAGGACGAGGGGCGCATATTGGAGGGGAGACTCGTTGCGGTGGATGAGTATCTGAACATCCATATGGATGAGACCATCGAGCTCAATGCCGCCCAGAAGCGGAACCTCGGCACTGTGGTGATCAGGGGCAATAACATTCTGACGATTGCACCTATGGTATGAGTGAGCGATCATGGAATCTGTTGAAGACGCCCTGAAACTGATACAGTCGAATCCTGATGGGGTGCTGCAGAGTGAACTCTGGAAGCTTCTCGGGGTGGACAGCAGAAAATGTTCGCGTATCGTAAAGAAGCTGCTCGATGATGAACTGATCGAACGGCTCGAATATCGTAAGGACGGGATCAAGACCTTCATACTGAAGGCCAAGCGGAACCCGGTGGATCCCAACCTGCTCCTTGCCGGGGATGAACTGATCCCCTGCATCGCCTGCGAACTCGAGTGTGTGGTCGATCAGTGCCCGTTGCTCGTCGACTGGATGTATCAACTCGCCATCGCTGAGTTTAAGGAATAAAGGGGTTTTCCCCCAAATCTTTGGGGTGAACCATCTCTTCTGGAATTGCTTATCTCTGGAACATACACAGAATGAAGCAGTACCTGAGTCCATACCTTTCAGGCGATCCGATCGTCAGAAATTCATTTCATAAGGTTTATTAGGGCCCCCACTGAACTCCCCATCAGAAGGGATATTAATGACCGATGATGCGGTCTCTAACCCGGTTGGAGTCATCCTGATGGTGGCGTTGACAGTACTGTTGGCCGCGCTCCTCCTCTTCTTCCTCTTTCCAAATATGTTTGACTCGATCCCGTCACCGATCCAGATCACCGCGATCAAACATTACGACGACCAGACTGGCCGTCTGAATTATGACAGCCGGGTGATCCTGATCTATAAAGGGGACAAGCGATTGGACAACTCCGGTTTAAGAGCGGTCTTCTACCGGAACGAGCAACCGGTGCCGGCCGTGATCAGTACCTTGAACGGTGATAAGTTCATCAGCACTACGATTCATACTGGGGTGCAGAAGATCGGCGGCGAGGGGTGCCGTAACGGTGGATGGTGTTTCAACCAGATGATCTCAATTGATCTCACCGACCGGACCTTCTTCCCCGGCGACATGGTCAGGATCGATGTGTTCCAGCTGCCCGGTGATCGACTCATCTCGCGGAGCCGGTACCGCGCATCAGAGATCGCGCCATGAGCCGCGCGACCCGAAGGGGTTCGGGGATCCTGCCGTCGAAGGTGAACTGATCGCAGATGAACCCGGCTTCTTGAATGTTGATGCCGGCGAGTCGAAGGTAAAGGCTCTTTCCAGTAGAGAGAAGGAAGGGTATTCTCTCTCCAAGGTTACGGTACTGCGCGAGCCGGGCCTGGTCACCAGGAAAATGGCTGCAGATCTCATTCTCCAGTCCATCAGATTCTTCGTACGTGACCGCGATCACAGGGAGACCTGTGGCCTGACTGATGGCCTCTGGATCGATGATGTTGAACCAGGCGATTACACATCCGCTGATCATCACCAGATTCACATCCTTTCGGTTCGAATCATCGATCAGGTCGATGATCGACCTGGTCGCATCCATGCCGCCGACCGTCATCGAACCAAACGCAACTCCGTCGATCCGAAGATCTCTGCGCATCACCACACAGGCCAGGGTCGATCGGGATGAGCCGAAAAAACTCTCAGCGATCCCGGCCACCCGAAGACCCTTCTTTTCGAGGTGCATGCAAGGACTTATGACTATCAATCAATTATAATTGTACCAATGAAGATCAACAAAGATGAGGTCACGGTGTTCATCCCGACCCTGAACGAGTCTCCGACGATCGGCGGGCTGGTCAGGGAGTTCCGGGAGCTCGGATACAACCACATCTTTGTGATGGACGGGCACAGTACCGATGCTACCGTAGCCATCGCAGAAAAAGAAGGTGCAATGGTCCGGATCCAGGCTGGAAAAGGCAAGGGAGACGCGATGATGGAGGGGTTCGAGATGGTCGAAACCCCCTATATTCTCCTGCTCGACGGCGATGGGACCTATGCCCCGGCAGACGCGGACCTGATGCTGACGCCGCTCTTCAACGGGTTCGATCATGTCATCGGGAACAGGCTGATCCATGCTGAGGAGGGCGCGTTCAGCAGGTTGAACCTGCTCGGGAACTATCTCCTCAACCATCTGTTTAAGTTCGCTCACAGTCGGGATCTGCAGGACATCCTTTCAGGGTACCGGGCATTCAAAAAGACAACTATCCACCAGATGCATCTGACCGAGACCGGGTTTGAGATCGAGACCGAGGTCTCGGTCGAGGCCGTCCGGAATAACCATCGGATCAAGGTCGTGCCGGTCACCTACCGGAAGCGACCCGGGACCGACACCAAGTTGAACCCGCTGCATGACGGGTATAAGATCGCAGTCACGATCTACCGGTTGGCAAAGATGAACAACCCGATCTTTTACTTTGGGATCATCGGAGCCATCATGGCCATCATCGGATTTCTAACAGGTATCGTGGTTGTGGTCGAATGGCTGAACGGGATCACGCACCTCCCGCTGGCTGTGCTGACGGTGCTGTTGATCATGGTTGGGGTGGAGATCTTTATGTTCGGGGTGCTCAGCGACATGATTCTCGCCTATCACCGCGAGATGATGGACGAGATCCAGCGGATCAACCCCGAGATCCCTCATAGAGAATAAACCGGCAATCCGGCTGCGGTCTGCTCCGCCATCACTTTTTATCCCAGGCAGCACCAATGATTACCAACGATGGTGCACACCTTGATCTCGGTGATCGTCCCGACCTACAACGAGGAGCAGAACATCAGTGCCTGTTTGCAGTCGCTGAACCGGCAGACGCTGCCCAGGGATTCCTATGAGATCATCGTCGTGGACGGGGGCTCTAAGGATCAGACCAGGGAGATTGCGGCGCCTTTCGCAGACCAGGTCTTTATCCAGACCAGCAAAAAGGTCGGCGGGGCCAGAAACGACGGGGCCATGGCTGCACTTGGGGAGATCCTGGCGACGACCGATGCGGATTGTGTGCTTCCGGGGGACTGGCTTGAACGGATCAGAGATGACTTTGCTGCGGACCCGGCCATCGTCCAGGTCTACGGGCTGGTCTATCCAATCGAAGACAGCCTCAAGAACCGGCTCTCGCTCGCCTCTGCCAACCTCTTTTCACGGATCGGATATCATACGAGAACGCTCTACTATACGCTCGGATGCAACACGGCGTTTCGGAAAGAGGCGTTCATGAAGGCCGGCATGTACCGGACGATCGATGCCGGCGATGACCTGGAGATCGCCCGAAGGACCTGCAAACTCGGGAAGGTCAGCCTTGATTCCAGGCTGAAGGTCGGATTTTCGATGCGCCGGTACCAGCAGTTCGGAACCCTGAAGTCGCTGTACCAGTGGTTGTATATCGTGGTCAGGGGTGGGAATTCGGAGAAGTACTCCTACTCACAACGCGAGTATAAAAAATAATTTTTATTTATTAATTGTCTGTCTGGGGAACAGAGAGATTACTCTGTCTTCTCTCCATAACTTCCGGAATATGAAGTTTTGAGGAGGATCTTGATTCCTTCCAGCCAGAGATCGCGCACCTCGTTTTGGTACATGTAGACCTGTTCATAATTCTTGAGTCCAGAGTAGAGGGCCACCATCAGAAGGGCCAGTTTCCGATCGTCCGCCTGAGTCTGGAGGAAGTACTGTCTCTTCTTTTTTTTGATCACAGACTCGAATGTGGAGACAAGTCCGTTATAATACTCTCTCGTTGCGTGCCGAACGTCGGAATTCCGACTTGCCATGGCGAACATCTCAAAGAAGATGGCCCGCTGCCGGTCGTCGTTGAGGGCAAAACGATCATACATCTGAGCAAGCGTTTCTTCAAGTGAACGGTTGTAGTATGATTCAAACTCGACCTTCTGCATATCGGTCTGGATCTTGTTGAGCACAGCACTGCACAGGTCTTCCTTGGTTTTGAAATACCAGTACACCGCGCCTTTGGTCACACCCAGTTTCTTTGCTACGTCATCGATCCTCATCTTGTCGCTGCCCTGCTCTGCGATGACATCGATGGCAGCTTCAATGATCCGGCGTTTGGCATCTTCTTTGTATTCCGGGATGACTTTGGGCATTGCTCTTCACATCACATCTGTCGGTCAGCCTAAAGTATGATTGCATGAATAATTCCAAACCGATTGATATTTATACATTCTAATGAGTATGTTATTTGATAATTGAGAATGTGGTGAGATTGGAGATGTCACAATGACCGACTTCGAAAAGAACAGAACTATCCGAAAGGGGCCGAGCAAGATGGCTGAAGGGATCGCAATGCATCGGGCTGCAGAATCGATGCTGCCTGAAGACGAACGCATCTGTTATGATCCCTACGCCTTCCGCTTCATCAACCCGGAGATCCTGAAGTTTGCAGCCGCTCACCCGGCAGAAGCAGAGGCAAAACTGGAAGAGATGGAGGAACGCCTACCCGGATTGAGTAATTCGATCAGGGCCAGGGTGCGGTACTTTGATGAATTCATCGAGAAGAGCTGCAATGATCGCCTGGAGCAGCTCGTTATCCTTGGTGCCGGGTTTGATACCCGGGCGTACCGGCTTGCCGGGCTCAAGAGGAATGTCCGGGTCTTCGAAGTCGATCATCCCGATACCCTGTTCTTCAAGATGGAAAAAATCCGGGAGATCTTCGGGGACCTTCCGAACCACGTCGTCTACGTCCCCATCGATTTTGAGTTCGAAGATCTGGGAGACAAACTCCGTGCGAATGATTATTCCCCGGATCAGAAGACGCTCTTCGTTCTGGAAGGGCTCACCATGTATCTTCCCCAAAAGGCAGTCGACGAGACCCTTGAATTTATCGTGCATAATGCCGGTATAGGAAGTGCAATCCTCTTCGACTACTACCCAGTGTCAGTTGTCGATGGATCCTCTGATCGTGAAATCGCTAAGAACATCCGGAATTTTACACAGATGGTCGGAGAACCACTTCAGTTTGGCATTCCAGACGGTGATGTCGTCCGGACCCTTACAGAGTATGGTTTTTCTCGGGTCCGGAACGTGACCAGTGATGAATACAAGAACCTGTTCTTCCATGGGAAGAATGCAGACCGGCCTGTCTGCGATCTCCTTTCGTTCGTGTCCGCGGAGGTTGGAAGATGAAGGATCAGTATCTCAATCCTGACTTCCTTGCCGGACGGCCAACTGGCACCTGCTGCTGGGGCTGTGCCAAAAAGGATGACTGTCCGATGGAATCCTTGGGTCGGAGATGCACACGGGATCACACGACCTGCCCGGTGTGCACATGGTGGAATGAACGAGGATGCATCCTCTTTCAAATTGACTGGTCATTTCTCAAGATGTGAGGAGAATATACATGCCAACCAAAAAAATCAACGGAATAACCATGTATTATGAGATCCATGGAACAGGCGAAGCCCTTCCTGGTGATCTGGGGGATGAGTGGGGAGATCCCGAATTTTGCTGATGCCTTGACTTCCGAAAACCCTGCAGACGATCAACTTCGACAACCGGGGTTCAGGTAGAACGGACAAGCCGGATGAACCGTTCTCGATCTCTTTGATGGCCGAAGATGTGTCGGTCATTTGGATGCACACGATATCCGGCAGGTCCATCTCCTTGGAATCTCCATGGGATCTCGAATTGCTCTGGTTGTCGCCGCAAAAAATCCGGAACGGGTGAAAAGCCTGATCCTGAAGGTGGACGCTGCCCGGTCGCCCAGTACCGATGATCCTCAGGCAGCCCGGGCATATGAACGGTTATGGACAGCAATGACCGAGCCAGAAATTTTGAAGGCTATGGCCCCCTATCCACCAACAGTCGCATCGTTCCTCCGGCTGTTTGAAGCACTCAAGGAATTTGACGGGAGCGATCTCCTGAAAAAAATAACCGCACCGACCCTGATCGTGAATGGGACAAAAGACCCTTCAACACCGGTACAATGTGCTGAAGAACTGTTCCAGGGGATCACCGGTGCGAAGATGATCCTTGTTGAAGAGGACCATATGTTTAGCCGTACAAAGCCGGATTTACTCCTCACACCGGTTCTCGAATTCCTTGCAGTTGTGGATGGAAGATCTCTTGTATGACAATCAAAAGGCGGTGAAAAACATGAAACCAACTTCGGTGGTGATGAATATCACGTATGAAGGCGATCTGAAATTTCTCGCAGAGAACAGTGCCGGCCAGATAATTCCCATTGAACCTGGCCTCGTTCTTGGTGGGAGCGGTACGACTCCAACTCCGATCGATTACCTGCTAGCCTCCCTCGGCAGTTGTGCAGGGATCAAGGTACTGCTCGATCTTCAGGGGAACAGGGTCTGGCCGGATTCACTCAGGGTTACGATCACAGGAACCCGGAAAGAGACGCCCCCCACAGTATTCGAAAGACTGCATCTCACCTTCATCATCACCGGCACGCTGAACGACAGAATCGTTGCTGATGCGATCCAGGAGACGATGACCCTCATGTGTCCTGTCGCTGTGATGATAGGAAGAGCAGCAGAGGTGACGTGGGAGTATAGAATATCGTAACCATTCGTATCCAAAATAGAGAGAGTGCGACAATTCATGATTGACAACAACAAAGATGAGAATGAGCAGGTGGTGGCGATGATTCCTGAAAGGAACAAGATCAGGGAGTTTGCCTTTCTCAGGCAGAAGGCCCTGGACCTGGGTGCCCTGGATGCAACGGTGATTCAGACCACGGATGTCATCGTCGAAAACCGGGTCCCGCTGAAATGCCGGGCCGGGTGTATCGGGTATGGAAAGAAACTCACCTGCCCGCCGTACGTCCCGACCCCGGACGAGTTTCGGAAGATCCTCGCTGAGTATCGGTTTGCCCTGCTCGTGAAGTTTACGTCGCCGGCCGTTACCGACCCTGAGGTCATCTGCTCTATCTACAAGTACTGGCTCGACCCGGACGCTCCGGCAGACCGGAAGGAGAAGGCGACACAGTTCTGGCAGGATTATTTTGTTGGCAGCAAGGACTGCGCCCCAATCATGCTCGAACTGGAAAAGACGGCATTCAACGCCGGCTACACGCTCGCCCTTGCATTCGTCAATGGATCGTGCCGGCTCTGCGAGACCTGCAATGTCAAGGGCGGCATCTGCCTCCATCCCACGCAGGCGAGGATCCCGGAACATGCGGTGGGGATCAACATGAAGAAGACTGCAGAAAATGCAGGGATGCCGATCCGGTTCCCGGTCGCCGGGCACCCGGAACCGATGGCGATAGTACTGATCGATTAACACTTCATTTTATGTGGAAAACAGATGTATCATGATGAATAACCAGTTATTACCAGCAGACCGGGTGGACGTGACCATCCTCGTCGACAACTACCTTGACATCTTTGTACCGCCAGCGACTCCTGTTGACCGTCGACTGCCGTTCGACCCGGGCCGTTTGCTCTTCGCAGAGCACGGCTTCTCCTGCCTTGTCAGGGTCTTCTCCGGAGAGAAGGAGTACACAATCCTCCTCGACACCGGGCTCTCCCCGGACTGTCTCTTCCACAATGTCCACGAATTGGGGCTCGACCTTTCCGCGACAGAAGCCGTGGTCCTGAGCCATGGCCACTTCGATCATATCGGAGGACTGATGGCCTTCCTCTCCAGTGCTCCCCGAAAGGTCCCTCTTGTTCTCCACCCGGACGCTTTTCTCCAGCGGAGGATGAAGAGTCCGGCCACTGGGATCGTCGACCTCCCACAGATCGATGCAGTCGCCCTGCAATCGGCAGGTGCGGATCTCTATCAGCGGAAGGAACCTTCGACTCTTGCCGAAGGGCACCTGCTCGTGACCGGAGAAGTGGAACGAACGACCTCCTTCGAGAGGGGGATGCCGGGTATGGAAGCCCTGATCGACGGCCGCTGGGTTGTCGATCCTATCCTGGACGACCAGGCTCTCGTCATCAACATCCAGGACAAAGGACTCGTGGTGATCAGTGGTTGTGCCCATGCCGGGATCATCAACACGGTCGAGTACGCGAAGAAGATCACCGGGATCAGCACGGTGCACGCAGTCCTCGGGGGGTTTCACCTCACCGGGCCGGCCTTCGAACCGATCATCCGGCCGACCATCGACGAGATGAAGCGGATCGACCCGGATTATATTCTCCCGATGCATTGCACGGGGTGGAACGCGATCAATGGATTTGCCCGGGAGATGCCTGGAAAATTTATCCTGAATACTGTGGGGACGACCTACCGGTTTTAAATGAGGGGATCTCCGCCCTCATCCCCCAGAATATGTACTCTTTTTACCTACTGGTAATATCGAGAATGATTAGTATTACATTGCTTTGCGCTGAGGAGTTGGTATGCAATTTTAATCCCCTGAACCTGAGGAAGAGAGAATTTCCCAGAACAGGGATCTCTTCTCCCTCTGTTCATGCTTGGAGATAGCAGCACACCATCCGTACATGACGGGTGCGTATAACCAGCAATGTTCGTTATCTCCCGGCGGGTTTTCCAGAAGGAACCGGTTCCATCATCTCTCCATAACGATCCGGATATCCGTATCGCAGTATAAGGAACCGATCTGAGTCGAAAATGACTGGAGAGATGGACGTTGATGGTTCTCGAAGGGAGAATAATCGCCATCATATACAGCATTGTGCATCCCGGGATTATGAACGAACCCGACTTGCCCTCAGATCATTTCAGAAAGATACGAGAATCATACATGCAACAATCAGTTCAGAGCAGAATCGATGAGCCCGTACAGAATCCACAGGGTTATCCCCGGATGCATTCGCCGCCTCTCCAACGATGAACGTAAATTTCTCTGGAGTCCTATCCCAAACATACGTGTCATTGCCCGGACCCATGGCACGATCTCAGAGAGCGATCTGCTCCAGGCACTGAAGACGGTCCGCAGCATCCATCCCCTTCTTGGGGCACGGGTCGTCATGGATGACCATCATGACGCCTGGTTCACGAACGATGCTGTCCCCCCACGCAGTTCCGCAGGGTGGAGCGGGTATCAGAGACGCAATGGTTCGAAGAAGTCCAGAACGAACATCACAGACCCCTGGAACCGGAAAAGGGCCGCTCATCCGCTTCGTGCTCATTGCTTCCCCGGTAGTGTCAGAACTCCTCGTCTTTGCGGCCCATGACCGGACGGCTCTTGCGAACCTGGTCCGCGACATCCTGACGTATTATGCAGATCCCCTCCGGCATCGAGAGAGCGTCCACCCCCCGCTAATCAAGGATTTTCTGCCAGAGAAGAACCGGTTTTCCCCAGCAGAAATGATAAAAAATGTGTTCATTCACCACTGGAACCGGCAGTGGAGGAAGAAGCCTCACTATTTCGACCAGGCAGATTTCTGTGCGGTGCATGCCGCCTACTGGGAGAAGTATCGGTACCGGTGTGTGCTGCTCGAACTCGAACATGATGCAATAGACGAACTTACGTCACGGTGCCGGCAGCGTGGCGTTACCATCACCACCGCGATGACGGCGGCATTCCTTGCAGCGTACGAGGATGTTGCCGGCCCTCTCGATAAAAAGGATCGGTCGATTGCGATCCCGTTTGATCTGCGACGACATCTCGGGGTCAAGGAGAACTTCTTCTGTTTCTTTGTCGGCGGGTTTCAGTTCCGTTTTGCATACAATCAGAAGAAACAATTCTGGGAGAATGTGCAGAACCTCCACTGGATCATCAGCAGCCGTGTACAGAACTGGGATAATTCAAGTCCTGTGATGGGGCGTTCGATCCGTCTCTGCTCGATGCTTTCATCGGGTTCGTCGGCTACGCTCTCCTTGCACTGGATTCCCTCACCCCGACCGATACGTTCAGGGTCTCCGCTACAGCCCGAAGGGGTGAAGAATAAAATTGACCGGTCCAGGGAACATAGATGGACCGAAAAGTGTTCATCGGTCGGCAAGAAAACCTGACCTGCAAATGTGTTGATCAGATGATCGGTGCCTGCTGATCGGCAAAGGCTTCAGTGAATGGGAGTATGTGTTCTGGGAGTGAAGCATATAATTTTTTGGCTCCATCGATGCTGACCGACTCGATATAATTCCGCTTACTCTCCCACAGGGTTGTATGACTGAGGAAGAACCGGCCTTTGTCTGAGCGGTACAGTTCTTTTGTTCCGTGCCTCACCCGTCCGTCACTGGTATGTCCATCGATGAATGTTCCTCGGGCTAGGAGAACAGACTGTTCGGTATCATACATATTACCATAGATCGTCTTCTGCATCAAATATCACTCCAGGTCATAGATTATTATTGGACGTGGTACAGTAAATACAGCTGTATTCTGTCAAACAACACAAATGTCACTAATACTATGTATAATTTTTGTATGAAGAATAAATGAAATAAGGCAATCCCTTGATTGAGCGTTGAATTTCAACAGATTCAGGCAAATATTGGATTCCCTGAATGGATCTCTATTCGCAGATATGAATAGATACGTTTTTTAATATAATTAATGAATTACTTCTAAGACCACATAAACTAAGAGAGGAGCTTTAAAGATATACCATGATCACCGTGCTTTTGATCGATGATGAACCGGCAATTCTGGATGTGACACGTTTGTTTCTGGAACGAACCGGGGCATTTTGTGTGGAGACCACATCGTCTGGATCAGAAGCACTGGAAAAGTTTGATTCCACTAATTATGATGTTATCATCTCAGACTACGAGATGCCAGGAATGAATGGGATTGAACTGCTTCGGGCACTCAAGTCCAGGGGTGTCGACGTCCCGTTCATCATCTTCACCGGAAAAGGACGGGAGGTGGTAGCGGTAGAGGCACTCACCTATGGAGCCACCTATTACCTGCAGAAGGGCGGGGAGCCGCGAGCCCAGTTCGCAGTCCTTGAAAGCCTGATTGAACAGGCAGTACAGAAGAAACGAGCTGAAGAGGAGACGCGCCTCTCCAATCTCAGACTCGCAGATATTGTAAACTTCCTGCCTGACCCGACCTTTGCTATCAACTGTGAAGGGATCGTGATCGCATGGAACAGAGCCATCGAAGAGATGACCGGGGTAAAGGCCATGGAAATCATCGGCAAAGGTAACTATGCCTATGCCATCCCGTTCTATGGATCTCGACAACCAGGTTTGATCGGTCTGTTGAACGCAACCCCAGAGGAACTGAACGAGCGTACTTATATCAATGTGCTTCATGAAGGCCAGGCCCTGATTGCAGAGCGGAACTATGTCTCACTGAGGGGGAACCCGTCTGTTCTCTGGGCCAAGGCCACCCCGCTCTGCAACGAGGAAGGGGAGATCATCGGGGCTATTGAGAGCATCAGGGATGTGACCAGGCAGGAGCTGCAGATGGACGCCCTGCAACAGCGGGTGCAGATCCTGACAGAGCCTGTTGGAGATACCACAACGCTCACGTTCTCCGATCTCTTCGACATCGATGAAATCCAGCAGATCCAGGACGCCTTCTCCGATGCAACCGGTGTCGCCTCGATTATAACAGACCCGGACGGAACCCCCTTTACCAGACCAAGTAACTTTCGCAGACTCTGCACTGAGGTGATCCAGGGAACCTCGAAAGGGGCTGCCAACTGTTTGCATTCAATAACTATGGCCGGCAGTCCTGATCAGCAGGATCCCACCCTGCACCCCTGCAGAATCGGCGGTCTCTGGGACAGAGGGGCTACCATATATGCCGGAAACCGAAAGGTAGCCATCTGGCAGATCGGACAGGTGCTGATTGAAGGGTACGATAAAGAAGCGCTGCTGGACTATGCCGATCAGATCGGGGCCAACCGGGATAAATTTGCAGAGGCACTGACAGGCGTTCCACAGATGTCGCTCGAACACCTGGAGAAGGTCGAACAGGCCCTCATTCTGATAGCACGGCAGATATCAGCCCTGGCTCTGAAGAATATTCAGCAGTCCCGGATGCTTGCAGAGCGGATGAAGGCTGAAGATGACCTGAAGGAGAGCAGGGAGCAACTCAGAAGCCTGATTGAATTTTTGCCGGAGGCGATGCTTCAATACGATCTCGATGGTCGGATGATCACGGTAAACAAAAAGGCAGTCGAAATGAGCGGTTCTTCATTAGAAGACGAAATGATCGGGGTTGATGTCCTGTCGTTCTTTGCTCCGACCGACCGGGATCTGATCCGGGAGAATATTCGGGTAACGCTCACCGAAGGAACCTCCCCGATCACAGAGTATCAGTTCCTCAAAAAGGATGATACAACCATACCTTCCGAGTTCTCATTCTCGCTCCTTCGGAACCGGAACGATTCCCCGACCTCATTCATTGGCCTTGGACGTGACATCACCAAGCGCAAAATGGTTGAAGAGGAGATCAGGATGATCAACAAAAAGTTAAACCTCCTCAGTTCAGTGACCCGGCATGACGTGCTGAACCAGTTAACTGCACTCCGCGGATTTCTTGAGATGGCAGAGGAGGCACCGGACACCCTATCAAAGGGACAGTTGATAAGAAAGGTTATGGAAACTGCCGATCGGATCCACCATCAGATCACTTTCACCGGGGACTACCAGGAGATCGGCCTCGAATCCCCACAATGGCAGAATCTGGATACGACGATCAGAAGGGCTGCCTCCGCACTGGACCTGCAGGAAATAAACCTCGCAATCGAGGTGAATACCAGTTCTCTCTATGCCGACCCGCTGCTGGAGAAGGTCTTCTTCAATCTGATGGAGAATGCAAAACGGTATGCGACCGGAATGAGCAGTATCCGGTTCTCTATCGAAGAAAAGGATAGCGACCCTGTGGTGATCTGCACTGATAATGGTCCCGGGATCCCACCAGCAGAAAAAGAGAGAATATTCACTGCAGGATATGGAAAAAATACGGGGTACGGGCTATTTTTGATCACCGAGATCCTCTCGATTACGGGCCTCTCCATCGCTGAGACTGGAACCGCCGGATCCGGGGCCCGGTTTGAGATCCGAGTCCCTCCCGACCGGTTCAGGTGTGCCTGATAGATCTGCGAACAGGTAAGAACCTTTTCTTCGAAAAGTCTCAAAGACGTGAGAAGAATCCAGAAGATTCTTCGAAGAGTCTCAAAGACGTGAGAAGAATCCAGAAGATTCTTCGAAGAGTCTCAAAGACGTGAGAAGAATCCAGAAGATTCTTCGAAGAGTCTCAAAGACGTGAGAAGAATCCAGAAGATTCTTCGAAGAGTCTCAAAGACGTGAGAAGAATCCAGAAGATTCTTCGAAGAGTCTCAAAGACGTGAGAAGAATCCAGAAGATTCTTCGAAGAGTCTCAAAGACGTGAGAAGAATCCAGAAGATTCTTCGAAGAGTCTCAAAGACGTGAGAAGAATCCAGAAGATTCTTCGAAGAGTCTCAAAGACGTGAGAAGAATCCAGAAGATTCTTCGAAGAGTCTCAAAGACGTGAGAAGAATCCAGAAGATTCTTCGAAGAGACATAAATACGTGAGAAGAAGCCGTCAGGATGTTTCGAAATGACGTATTGGCTTGAGAAGAATCCGTCAGGATTCTTCGAAGACTATATACCCTCCGCTCCCTATCTGGGTATCATGTGGGATCGACATGAAGAGGTCTCTGTCCTGATCGGGGGACGAGCTGGCGAGGGGATCAACAAGGCCAGCACGATCCTGGCCCATCTTCTCGGGCATCTCGGGTACCGGATCTATATGTATTATGACTACCCGTCCCTGATCAGAGGCGGTCATAACTTTGCAATCATCAGGGCTACGGCAGAAGAGCGGGGAACACACCAGGATGCCGTCGACTTTCTCCTCTGCATGAATCAGGAGACACAAAAACTCCACGAACACCGGATCAGAGAGGGGACGGTCGTGATCTTTGACAGCACGACCACGTCCGGCGATGGAATCGGGGTTCCCCTCACCACGATTCTCAAGGAGGAACAGGCGCCAGAGATCTCCAGGAACTCAGGGATAATCGGGGCGTTCTGCAGGGCGGCCGGGATCACCTGGGAGGTGGTCACCGAGGTCTTTACCAGGGATATTCCCAAAGCAGCTGCGATCAATCTGAAGGTGGCCAGGAGGGGATATGACGCAGCCGGGGAAGGACCGGTGAATCAGATCCAGATCCTGGACGGCCCGGTCCTGCCGGCGATGACCGGAAACGAGGCCATCGGAGCCGGCCTTGTTCGCGGCGGGCTTGAGACGTACATCTCGTATCCGATGACTCCCTCCTCGAGCATCCTCCATTTCCTTGCTGAGGTCGCCCTGGAATACAGGCTGACCGTGATTCACCCGGAGAACGAGATAGCCGTGATGCTGATGGCGCTCGGAGCCGTCTATGCCGGGTCGAAGACAGCAGTCGGCACCGCGGGCGGCGGTTTCTGTCTGATGACCGAAGGACTCTCGATGGCAGGAATGACTGAACTGCCGATCGTGCTGGTTGTCTCACAGCGACCGGGGCCGTCGACCGGGCTGCCGACCTATTCATCCCAGACGGATCTGCTCTTTGTATTAAATGCAGGACAGGGTGAATTTGCACGGGTGATCATCGCCCCCGCCGATGCCGAGGAGGCCTACCTCTGGTCCGCCAGGGCAGTCTCGCTGGCCTGGGATTACCAGGTGCCGGTCTTCCTGCTCAGCGATAAGAACCTGAGCGAAGGGCTGTACAGTCTCTCGATAGACCCGAAGGAACAGGAAGCCTCCCCGGTGTCGACACCAGATACTGCCAGTGGACCGTATAGACGGTATGCGGTGACCGAGAGCGGGGTCTCTCCCCTCAGAGTGGTGCCGTCGAAGGGGGACGTGATCAAGGTGAACTCTTATGAGCATGACGAGGAAGGGATCACCACCGAAGATCCGCAGGTCACGGTGATGATGCAGCAGAAGCGGCTCAGGAAGGAGGGTGCCATCAGAAAAGGGCTCGAACTGTACCCGACCGTCAGGGTCTATGGAGATCCGACGGCCAGCATCGCCCTGGTCACCTGGGGATCCTCTACCTGGGCGGTCAGGGAGGCGGCTGCGACGCTCGGGTGTCGGGTGATCCAGCCGGTGGTCCTCTGGCCGTTCCCGCTGCAGGAGATGTCGGCGGCGTTACAAGGGGCGACCAGGCGGATCTGCATCGAGCAGAATGCGAGCGGTCAACTCGAACAGGTGATGACCCTTCAGGGTTTTGCCACTGACGGCCATATCCGGAGGTATGACGGCAGACCATGGTCGATCGACGAGATGAAGATCGCTCTGTCGGAGGTGCTCTGAAATGGCGACCGGCGACCTGATCACTGCCACCCAGAACACCTGGTGCCCGGGGTGCGGAAACTTTTCGATCGAGCACTCGCTCAAGGAGGTGATTGTGGGGCTGATCGGCGATGGGACCCCTGCCGAGAATATTGTGCTGGTGACCGGGATAGGCTGTCATGCCAAGATGGCCGATTATCTGGGGGTGAACAGTTTCTATTCTCTCCACGGCAGAACGGTGCCGGTGGCCAGCGGGATCAAGATAGCCAACCCTGAATTGACGGTGATCTGCTGCGTTGGTGACGGGGACTGTTATGGCGAAGGGCTCGAACACCTGCTCTTTGCAGCCAAGCGAAATGTCGGGATCACCGTGATCGTCCATAACAACCGGGTGTATGGGCTCACGACCGGACAGTACACCCCCACCTCTCCACTGGGGTTTTCGGGCAAGTCCACTCCCCACGGGACGATCGAACACCCGATCAATCCGCTCGCCCTCCTCCTCTCTTCAGGGGCCGGCTGGGTCGGGCGAGGCTACACCCGACGGCTTCCGCAACTGAAGAGTTTGATCGATGCAGCGATCCGGCATCCGGGGTTCGCGGCCCTGGATCTGCTCCAGATATGCGCGACCTTCTACAACAGAACGGCCTGTTATAACACCCACACCTACGACCTCATCGATCACAACCCGTCCCGGTTTGAGGACGCGTATACAAAGGCCCGTGAGTGGGACTATACCAGTGAAGGCCCGATACCGCTCGGTATCTTCTATGACCGAAATCTCCCCTGTTTTGAGGACCAGGTCAGGGAGAGTGCTGCGTTATCGACCGATACTACCCAGGCGATCAGCAGGATCCTCGATCGGCACCGTTAATCTGTATGATAATCGAAAACCTGACTGGTGATACAGGTCAGGTTCTTCGATGGTCTTGACGCATCGAATCCAAAATAAATCAATCTCCGGCTCTTCTGAGTCTACGAGTGGTCTGGGATGTTGCCTTCGAGCTAAAAAAAAGTGAGTGACCCCTGATCACTCAGGAAGGGCCGGCTTTGGAACCTGGGTTGCATCGGCCTTCGGGGTCTGGAGAGGAGCCTGCACCGTGGTGGTGGTGGTCTGGGTGCCGGTCGTCACCGTGGAGGTTCCCGGTACCTGTGTTGCTGTGGACTGGGTAACTGAGGTCGGCGCGGAGGTCACCGCGGTGGTCTCTGATGAGACTGATGATGGTGATGTCGTTCCTGCAGTTGCAACGGATGACGAGGTCACCGTTGTTCCGACCGTCGACAGATTCGCTGATGTCTGAATCTGGGTTATGGGTATGGTGGCCAGGGTTGTGGCACTGGTCTGCGATACCGATGAACCCTGTGAGAGTGTTCCCGAGTCCTGCTCGATGTATGTGGTTGTGTTTGCAGTGATGGTCTGGTTCTGTGTGGCAGTCACTGCCTTCGTTGTATTCGGGATGATCGTCGTCGCGACGGTCGAATTCACTGTTGAAATCGGGGTGCTGGTCGTGCCAGTCATTGGTGCGGCTGTTGTCGCAATGGTGGTGCCCGGGGATGCCGATGCACTTTGGTTTGCCGGCGTGGACGTTGTTGTTGTGCATCCTGCACAGAACAGCGCCGCGATCAGCACAAGCCCAATACCTGTTAATAGTCTTCTCTGATCCATTGAGGGAAAGGTACCAATCCAGATGATATATGCTTTCTGTACATCTCTTCGACTGAAGAAGGAATGATAAGAGGGGAAGAAAACACTCATGGTCATCGCGGAAAAAAGGAAAATGCCGACGACGACCAGAGAGATGATCAGTATGATCTGCAGGGTGAACAGAGATCAGATCTTCTGGCCATGAGTGAACACGGGATGTTCACAGGAACTCATCGATGCATACTTAAATAATGCGATCCTAGGTGAGCGAAGTGTCCGATATCCGGTTTGATCTGCCACCAGGTCAGTATTCCGGGTTACATAATTCTACAAACGAGATTGGGGGTGATCCTGACGGAAAAATCAGTAACAATCAGATTCATCACTGTGCGAAACAAACCGAGTGCAGAAGGGGATATCTGCGCCTCAATCAATACCAGGACTGGTTGTCCCGCTGTCAGGCTAGCAGACCTGCACCGGTTCTCTGTGTTCATTCGTTTCTTTGGGAATTGTAGGATCTGTCGAATCCCAGATCGAGGGGCAGGAGGTGGGATCAATGGATCGTAATCCAATCTGGGTGGTCCTTGACAAGGACGATCCAGTAGAAACAGAAGAGTTTCAGGAGATGCTGAGTGAAGGTGATCGCAGTCTGTATGAGATCGTGCATGTCGGACGACTGAACGAGGCGCTGAAGAATCTGCGGGAAAGGGGGTACGATACGATTCTTCTGGATCTGAGCGTATCCGATCCGGATGGCCTCAATAACCGATCGAAGATCCGGACTGGGGCAGAACAGATCCCGATGATCGGAGTCAGTGGGCTCGAAGAAGGAGAGACAACGATCCATAATACGCATGAAGATGCTGAACTGATATTCAACGCTATTCACGAACCGCTGGTGATTCTGGATACCGGTAAAATCATTCACTCTGCAAACCAGTCATTTTATCTCCAGTTTCATCTGGAGCCGGGGCAGACCGAAGGGCGGTCGATCCTCGATCTCGCAGATGCTGAATGGAAGATCCCTGATCCCCTCATCCTGATAGAGCAGATAATGGACCCGGGCAGATCACTCAATGGCTTTGAACTCAAGCACACCTTTCCAGCGATCGGCCAGCGTGTGATGCTGCTGAATGCCCGCTCTCTTCCGTCTTCCTCGGGACAGCCAGATCTCCTCCTGCTCTCGTTTCTGGATATCACCGAACAGACCAGGGCTCAGGAGGCGGTCAGGCAGGCGAACAAAAAACTGAATCTCCTCAACAGCATCACCCGCCATGATATCCTGAACCATTTGACCGTGATCCTCGGATATCTGGAGATCCTCGATGGAATGGGGCCATCGATGATTAACCCAGAGTATATCTCACGGATCGAGGCCGCGTCGACTGCCATCAAAAAACAGATCCAGTTCACGGCTGAGTATCAGGACATCGGAGCCAGTCCTCCGCACTGGCACCGGCTGCAGGATGTGATCTGGCGGGCTGGCGGAAACCCTCGTCGGTCCGGTATCACGCTCAAAACCCAACTTGATAACCTCGAAATCTATGCGGATGCATTGCTTGAGCGAGTCTTCGCCAACCTCTTTGAAAATTCCCTCGTGCATGGTGCCACCGTCACTGAGATCAGTATCTCATCTCTTCCTGATGAAGATGGGATGCTGCTGGTTGTCGAGGACGATGGGCAGGGGGTGCCTGAGGCATTGAAGGAGAAGATCTTCTCGATGGGGTATGGATCCAGTACCGGTTACGGCCTCTTTCTGATCAGGGAGATCCTGGATATGACCGGGATCACGATCAGAGAAAACGGCACACCCGGAGCAGGGGCACGATTTGAGATGAAAATCCCCCTGGAGAACTATAGAATGCCGCAAGGTTAATTATCGAGATCAGTAATAATATACACCGTATACCATCGAATAAGCCAACGATCAGATGATATAACAGCAGATTCTGATTTTCCAGGGCATGGTCTCCTGGAAATATCTGACCCGCGGATCCCGAACGCGGAACGCTCATCATCACCAGGGCCCGCCGTCCCAAGGAGAACATAGTAATGAACTGGAGAGCAGAACGAATCGGCCTGAATGCACGAGATAACACAATGTCCCGTACCATGAATCAAAACGGAACCGACGAGGAGGGTAACACAGGCCAGGTCTATCAGATCCTGCTCATTGAAGACAGTCCTGGGGACGTTCGTCTGACCGCAGAAGCTCTCAGAGAGGCCAGAATGCCATTCGACCTTTCAGTTGTGCCTGATGGTGTCGAGGCCCTGGCATTTCTGTACAGGGAAGGACAGTATCATGATGCTCCCCGACCTGACCTGATCCTGCTCGATCTGAACCTGCCCCGCAGGAACGGTCGGGAGGTGTTGGCCAGGATCAAAGAGGACTGTAATCTGGACAGGATCCCGGTGATAGTGCTGACCATCTCAACTGCAGAGGAGGATATTATTACGTCGTATAACCTGCATGCCAACTGTTATATCATCAAACCTGTGAACCTTGAGAAATTTTTCAATGTGATCCAGTCCATCGAACATTTCTGGCTGAAGGGTCCTGCTGCGTCCACCGTCGGGGAGGTGACGGATGGATCCTGATCCCATTCGGGTACTGCTGGTCGAGGATAACCCCGGTGACGCCCGGCTCATCCGAGAGATGCTGGTCGAGATCCATACTGACCGGTATGAGGTTGTGCATGTCGAGCGGCTTGAATATGCCCTGCTTCATCTGAATAATGAGAAGTTCGATACGATCCTGCTGGATCTGAACCTCCCTGATGCCTACGGCCTTTCAACGCTGGTCAAGATCAGAGCGAAGGCTCCGCATGTGCCGGTGATCGTGGTCAGCGGGCTTGGTGATGAGGAGATGGCGATCCATGCCCTCAGAGAGGGTGCCTACACCTACCTCGTTAAGGGACAGATGAGCGGCCATCTGCTCGACCGATCGATTCGATACAGTATCGAGCGGGAACGGATGGAACAGATCGTGCAGTTGCAGCGTGCACGGGAGTACGCTGAGAATATCGTGGACACGATCAGGGAGTCCCTGATCGTGCTCGACAACCGGCTGCGGATCGTGTCGGCGAATCGCTCGTTCTATCTGGACTTCCATGTCACCCCAGAGCAGGTCGAAGGGCGGTTTATCCATGACCTCGCAGACCAGGAATGGAATATCCCACAGTTCCTGGCCCTGCTTGAAAAGATCCTGCACCACAGTTTCCAGTATGAAGGGCTCGAACTTGACCATGAGTTCCCGGCCCTGGGCCGGCGTGTGATGCTGCTGAACGCCCGCTGGGTCTACGAGGAACGGGGGGACACTGACCGGATTCTACTCGCGATGGAGGATATCACCGAGCGAAAACGGGCAGAAGAAGCTCTGGCTGACGAGAAAGAACGGTTGGCGGTGACGCTCTGGAACATCGGCGAGGGGGTGATCGTCACTGATGTTGGGGGGTCGGTCGGGATGATGAACAGGGTCGCCGAGAGCCTGACCGGTTGGACTGCCAGCGAAGCCGTGGGATTACCGATCGATCAGGTCTATCAGGTGATCAATGAGAAGACCAGGAACCATTGCGTAAACCCGGTCGCTGCAGTTCTCAAAAAAGAGGAGACGACCGACTCATCCCACTTCCGGCTGTTGATTGGGAAGGACGGGATCGAACGACCGCTCGGGGATAGTGTGGCGGCTGTCAGGGACAAGGACGGCAAGATCATCGGGGTGGTGATCGTGTTCCGCGATATAACCGCAGCCCGGCGGATGGAGGAGGATCTCGCGAAGAACGAACGGCTTGAGTCTATCGGGGTGCTGGCTGGCGGAATCGCTCATGACTTCAACAACGCCCTGACCGCCATTGAAGGGAACATCGTTGTTGCCAAGGCGCATCTCAAGCCAGAGGAGAAGGCGTACGAACGGCTCTCTGAAGCTGAGATGGCCGCACACCGTGCAAGAGATCTGACCCGGCAACTGTTGACCTTCTCACGCGGGGGGAAACCGATCAAGCGTCAACTCCGCCTGAACGATCTGCTGATCGATGCAGTCTCGTTTGCACTTTCAGGTTCGGCTGTCAGAAAGAAGTTTTCGATTGCAGAGGATCTCTGGCCAGTCGAGGCTGACGAGGGGCAGATTCGGCAGGTGATCAATAATCTCGTGATCAATGCAGATCAGGCGATGCCTGACGGCGGGATCCTTGATGTGATCGGAGATAACGTCTCCCTGGCCTCCGATCAGGTCCTTTCGCTGAAGGCGGGGAACTACGTCAGGATTGCGGTAAAAGATCATGGGATCGGCATTCCAAAGGAGTTTCTCTCGAAGATCTACGAGCCGTACTTCACGACCAAGCAGAAGGGAAGCGGTCTTGGGTTGACGGTGGCCTATTCGATCCTTCGAAACCATGGTGGTTCCCTGATCGTCGACTCGGTGACAGGGGGCGGTTCAACATTCACCCTGTACATTCCTGCCTCCCAGATGCAGTTGCCAGTGGAATCTGTTCCTTCTGTTCATCCTCTTCAAGGCAACGAACGGATCCTCTGGATGGATGATGAGACGATGATCAGGGAGGTTGGAGGGGAGATGCTCTCGCTGCTCGGATATCGGTTTGCATTTGCGGAGGAAGGGGATCAGGCTATAGAACTCTACAAGGCCGCTCTTGAATCTGAGTCGCCGTTTGATGCGGTGATCCTCGATCTGACCGGGGCCGGCGGGCTCGGTGGCAAGGAGACGATCAAACAACTCCTCGAACTCGATCCGCAGGTCAGGGCTATCGTCTGCAGTGGTTACTCCAACGACCCGGTGATGGCCAACCATCGTGAGTATGGGTTCCGCGGAGTGCTGACCAAGCCGTTTACGATGAAGGAGCTCGACGACCAGATCCATCTGGTTATCGGTACCGAAGAGTAGATCTTTTTTGATTGTGTTCCAATTCGCCTGTCGACTTATATCTCGACAGGATCCTTCATCACCAGATTATGGCAAGGATTACCTGGGTCACAATCTTTCGCATGAGTATTTGGGTGACCTAACCTTTCGATGTCGACCGGATTATGCGTCATCGAACGATCGCTGGTTCGCGATCACCAAAAAAGATTGGAACTATTGATTATTTTTAGTTCTTCCGCCCTGCCAGGAGCAGAAGTCCTGCACCTGCCAGGCCGATCAGGGTGATGATGCCAGGGAACGCCCCTGCCTTCTTCGTGGTCGGGACTGTTGTTGGAATCGTCTGAACCTCTGTCGGGACGGTCGTCTCAATGGTGAGGGTCGGTTCACTGATCGTCTGTGTCGTGTTGACGGTTGTGTTAACAGTGGTGATCACCGTGGTTGGGACTGTAGTTGTGACATTTGTGGTGGTTTTTTGGATCGTGGGTTCACCACCGACACCGGTGTAGGTGTCACCATTGCCTGACGAGCTGGAGTCCCCATAGGAGACCGGGCCACTCGGAGCGATGTACTGGGTCGTGGTGGTCACCGGAGAGGTCCCTGTTTGTGAGGTTACAATGACCTGCGTGGGTGCCGTGACTGCTCCGGTTGAGAAGACACCGCTCACTGCAGTTGCACTCGATGTGATGTCAGTGAAGGTCGAAAGGTCGGACGACCAGTATCTGACGTGGTCGATCGTAACGGTCAATGGCGTGGTTCCTTGCTTGAGTGCCTTGAGGTTGATGGTTGCGATCGGGTAACTGCCGGCCGGGTATCCATTCTTGAAATCCCCGAGGGCAACCCGTACATGCCCGTTTCCACCTTCTGCTGCAGTGGTGTTGGAGGAAACCTTGATGTCAGTGGAGACGTACTCGGCGACTGAGGAGTCCCAGGTGATATCGATATACGTGTCGCCGAAAACCGGACTCCAGGCGTTGTTCACGTAGAGGGTCGCACCGGCGGTCTGTCCGACACCGACATCTCCGACGCTCCCGATCGCAAAGACTCCGGTGTTGGCCGGGACTGTCGCCACGCTCGGGGTGATGACCTGAGCCTGACTCGATGCAGTCGTCGCTGTTGTGGAGACCGTTGTTGGGGTAGTTGTGGTCTGAACAGTTGCAGTCTGGGTTGGTACCGTTGTCGCTGTTGTGGACGCAGCACCTGCGCATGAGATGCAGACGAGGGTGAAGAGTACGAGCACTCCTGTCGCCTTCAGAAATTTCATCATAGTACAGTTACGGATCAGGTGATATGCTTTGTGGATGACATCTAAACGCGCATACGTCCGCTTTTCTGATTTAGACTGATTATCACTCATATTATGGAATCCATTGCGATGCATCATACCCTGGAAAGAGAGGTATGTATAATGGTAATATCGCTGTATTTTCAATGAAGAAGGGTGAAAATGAGATATCTCAACCGGCCGGGGGATTTTAAAATTTCAGGAAGATCCGGATCGATGAAGGGTCGTCAAATCGGCCTGTGAGCAAAGAATCTCACCTCTCAATTTCAAGATAGGCACAATCAACGAAGTCTATCTATTTAAAAAATGGCATGATCTCATGTTTACTTCAGGAAGAATGGGTAAAATATGTCTAAACAATCTGAATAAGACCGTATTTTTTGAGATCAGAGATGGTGCTTTATCTCAATATCCTGATCGGGATCCAACCTCCTGAACGATACTCGGGGTCGCGAAGATCATCGATGGTGGCCAGGACCGTGGTTTTGGTTTGGGGTGACGATCACATCTCGGATCGGCGCAGTCGTCGACGTTGCAGAGGGTCTGGTATCCTGGATCGCTGAATCGGATCCGGTCCCGGTGATTCCCACGACCCGGCGAAGTGCTGGCTGGGAGAGGGTGATGCGGGGACTCTGAACAGGTGGTGGACGCGCAGTTCACCGTCCCCATTTCGGTTGCTTCTTTGATCAGGGTGTCACACCTGTCACCCTCAGAAAACCGGGATGATATCCTTCAATTATCTCGCATTTTAGAATTGAGATAAAATTTGTTGAGGGACCGAAATCTGTCTAATTTTCCCTTAAAATTAAATTTGTTCCGGGATAATTTTCGTGAATTCTAAAATGAACGGCAGATTATAGATTTCATTCCCAGTGTTCAGGAAATTCTCGAATTCACCCAATATTTGGCGTCCATTTTAATATTTTACCGGGAAAAATTGTTCCGATTCGGATTGATCGGTGAAGATGCCATCAGTCCGTTCCGATCGGTTGGAATACGGCTTTTGGATCGTGTATCCCTGATTAAAATTTCTATTCCACTCTGAATCTGTCGACCCAGAATACCTGCCAGGAAGATGAATCCGATCTCCTCTAAGAGAAGAACCTGAATTATCGCGTATTTCTCCATTTTGATCGGGATTTTTTCATGGAAATGTGAAAAGACCTAAGAATATTTGAAATTTTACTATTCGATCACTTAAATAAAAATAATTCGCCAGATATGAACCCGGATCGTGAAATTGATCGAGAAAAAATCCTCAGATTTGATGAATGATCGAGCAGACCGTGATCGATCACGCGACGCTCGTCCTGAACCTTCACCTATTTTTTACTCCAGCACCAATACCTCTGACAGATCCTGTTGCGAAAAGATCAGATCCGGTCTTCATCACATCAGAGAGACCTAAAAATCCGGTGATGTATGACCCGTTACAATCTCAGCCCCTCGATGCTCTCGCGGTACTTCTTCTTTGAGTGCCCGCGGTACCTGCGATACCACGCGACTCCCAAGGCAGAGCGGATGATCAATAAATTGCCTGCCGGCAAGGTCAACACCGCCCCGGCGGCCAAAGCCCTCCTCGATGCCGGGTTCTCATGGGAGGAAGAGGTGGTCCGGAAGCTCGAAGGCCAGGTTCAGATCGCTTCAGGGAGCGGTGCATTGCATGAGCGGGTGCTCGAATGGCAGGAGACCCTCGACGGCCTCTCCACCCTCTCACCCGGGCATCACCTCTACCAGCCGACCCTGCAGCCGCCACCGGACTTCCTCTCCCAGTACGGAGTCAGCAGCGACCTCTGCAGATTCGGGATCAGCCGGCCCGACCTGATCCGCTGCACGACGGTGCACGGCAAGCGGAGGCTGCAGATCATCGATGTCAAGGCCAGCGAATTTTTGAAAGGCAGCCACCGGATCCAGGTGACCCTCTATGCCCGGATGCTCCAGGAGGTGCTGAAAGCCAACGATCTCCCGCTCGCGGCCGACCAGGTGCAGGCCGGGATCTGGCTGTACAACCAGCCCGAACCGGTCTGGTTCGATCTCATCCCGTCGCAGCGGATCCTCGAGGACTTCTTCTCCCATAAACTCAACGAGATCCTGACCGCCAGCCCAAAAGACCTCGGGTGGCACCTCTATTACCGGTGCGAGTGGTGCGAGTTCTACGAATACTGCCGGAAGGAGGCTGAAGAGAAGCAGTCGGTCTCGCTCCTTCCGTTCCTCTCGGTCGCCGGCAGGGCTTACCTCCGCGAGGCCAGGTGGGAGAAGAACGGGTCGGTCGACTCCCTCGGCGACCTGACGACCTGCCTTGAACGGGATGATGCACCCGTGATATTCAATGGCTGCGGGTCCCTCATGAACCGGCGGGAGCGGTACGCCCATGCCCTGCAGGCCCTGGACCGGCACGAGGTGGTCAGGCACGGCGGCTACTCGGTCGGGTTTCCCAGATACGAGTCGGTCCGGATCGTGCTGACCCTGCAGGAGAGCCCGGTCGACGGCTTCATCTATGCCGCCGGCGTCCGACGATTCGGCGGGAGCGACGGGCCGTTCGGGACGCCGTTTGGCAGGACGGTCTTCGTTGCCAGATCATCGGAGGAGTGTGCCACTGTCCGCACCAAATTTATCGACCACCTGTACGGACTGCTGGAGATCGTCGACGGATACAACCGCGACCATCTGGAGTGGAACGAACAGTTCTCCCTGCAGACCTACGTCTTCGACACCTACGAACAGCGCCTCTTCATCAAACTCCTCTACGAGGCCGTGAAGGATCCGGACCTCGCCCCGAAGGTACTGACCCTCCTCTTCCACTTCCAGGACACGACCCTGGCCGAAGCAGACGAACACCCCGGCAAGGAGGTGCCCTTCCCGCTGATCGTGCTGACCGGGGTGATCCGGCGGCTGGCCGCACTCCCGATTCCGATCTTCTACCGACTCCCCGAAGTCCAGGAGGTACTCCCTGCTTCTCACTATCCCCAGACATTGAACCCCTCCAGACGGTTCTGGTTCGACCTCTCCAACACGCTCCGGAGCGACGTGATCCTCTCGGTCTGGAATGGACAGAACGTGGAGGCGGGCGTCGAAGCGATCCAGGAGGAACTGGGCCGGCGACTCGACGCGGCCTCCTCGGTCGTGACCGGGATCCGGGAGGCACTCGGCGATAGTCTCGTCGCCTGGGCCCCGAAGTTCTTCCTCCCCGCCCCGATGGACTTCGTCCATCCCCTCCTCTCCAGGCTCGCGTTTATCGTCCGGTACGAGTCGTTCATCGCAGCCCTCGAAGTCCGAGAGAAGCGGTCGCTCCCGGCCTCGGAAAGGCTCGAACTGGGGATTAGCGTCCCGGTGGTCTCCCTCGGCGACGACCGCTGGAAACTTGAACAGCCGCTCGACCCGTACCTCTTCGAGGCACAGGGAACGATCCGGTTGATCGTCCCGCCCGGGGACGAAGGGGAGCGGGCCCAGCTCTGCTACAACGACTATGAACGGAGGAAGCGGCGGTACACCCCGAAGAGTTCGATCCTCAGACAGGCGACGGTGGAGGGGACGCTACCCGACCTTCGGACCGGCCTCATCAAACAGGTCAGCCTGAAAGTCGAACAGAAGAAGGAGATGGAACCGTTTCAGAAGGGGGACCCTGCCGTCCTTTACCCGGTCTTCATGGACTACAACGTCGACACGATCCTTTCACGGTTGAGCGAGTGCGACCTGGATGATACCGACCTGATCCGGTTGATCGAGGAGCCCCTGACGGTGGCCACGCCCCTCGCCGAGGATCCCGGGTTCGTCGAAGCGGCCAGGGGGTATGCGAATTCCCATCACCTCACCAGCAGCCAGCGGGCGGCCTTCGATCAGATCCTGAAGAACCGGCTGACCCTGGTATGGGGTCCGCCCGGCACAGGCAAGACCACGTTTCTGGCTGCGGCGATCCTCTCCCTCGTCCAGGCCCGGCAGGAGCAGAGACGGGGAATCCGGATCCTGGTGACGGCCTTCACCCACAGCGCCGTCGAGAACCTGCTCAGCAAGGTTCAGTCCCAGGTCCACGACCTGCCGGTCGGAAAGGGGGTGCGGGTCGTCAAGATCGACCGGGACGAGACCTATCGGCGGAACGGCCCGGCCTCGACCACCAACGATGCAATCAAGGCCGGCCTCTTCTCCGACGACCCATCGCTGGTGCTCGGCGGGACCGTGTACGGAATATACAAGGCATCGAAATACCTGGCACCCTTCGACCTGCTGATCGTCGACGAGGCCTCGCAGCTCAGGTTCGGGGAGCTCTCGCTGGCCCTCGCGGCCCTCAGGCCCGGCGGACGGCTGGTCTTTGCCGGCGACGACCAGCAACTGCCGCCGATCATCAAGGGCGAGTACCCCGAACCCGAGGACGGTCTCCCCGGGCTGCACGAATCGATCTTCCGCTACCTGCGCCTCCGCGACGATCACGACCAGCCCCGGTACACGGCCGAACTGCTCGAGAACTGGCGGATGAACAGCACCCTCTCCCGGTTCCCGGCGGCGGCCCTGTACGGGGACGGCTACGTGCCGGCGACACCGGTTCTTGCAGAGCAGCGGCTCTCCCTGAAACCGGCCGGCCGGCCGGGGAGTTCCCTCGATGCGATGCTGGCCTGGATCCTCGACCCGGCGTACCCGCTGGTGCTGGCCGTGCTTGAGGACGTTCAGGCCACGGTCGAGAACCAGGTCGAGGCAGGGATCGTCGCGGCCCTGGTCGTTCAGCTCCGTGAACGGCTCCTCGCCCCGGAGAGCGATCGGGGGTACCCCCTGACCATGGAGGGGGACCGGCAGTTCTTCGAAGAGGGTCTCTTCATAGTCTCCCCGCATCACGCCCAGATCGAAGCGATCCGGAAGGCCGTCAACGGGTTGTGGATCTGGCACAGCCCCCCGTTCGTCGACACCGTCGACAAGATGCAGGGGCGGGAGGCCGATGCTGTCATCGTCAGTTACGGGGTCAGCGACCCTGAGACGGCACAGCAGGAGGCCACGTTCATCTACAGCCTGAACCGGCTGAACGTCTCGGTGACCCGGGCCAAAAAGAAATGTATCACCTTCCTCCCCCGACCGCTGTTGACCCCCTCGTACGAACTGCTCCAGCACGAGGAAGGGCTCAAAGGGCTCGGGCATATGCTGAATTTGCAGGCGTTCTGCAGCGAGAACGGGGAGACGCGGACCTTCTCGTTCGTTGCAGAAGAGACCGGGGAGCAGGTCCGGCTGACCGTCCTCCGGACCCGGGTCGACTGACCCGGGTAAAAAAGGGTTTATTCCTGCCGGTTCAGCTGGTCCAGGTACTCCTGGAAGAGATGGATCTTGGTACTGATCGGGAACGGGATCCCGATCGTCGAGATGACGGCCTCTCCCTTGCTGAGCGTCTGCACCTCGGTGTCCATCGGGGTCAGGTCCTGTTTTGCCGACCCGGCGATGATCTGCCGGTCGTCCTTGTCAGAGAGGCCCATCTCGACGAAGGTGTTCATCTGGGCGAGGATACGGGAGTCGATGTTCTTCGGCTGCTGGGTGATCGCACAGAGCCCGACCCCGAACTTCCGCCCTTCCATCGCACACTCGCGGAAGACCTGCGTGCTCATCCCCCCGGCGGAGAGAACCCGCTGGGCCTCCTCGATGACGATCAGCACCTGTGACGGTTCCCGAACGATACCGTCCGGGTGCGGCGCATTGACGGCGTTCTCCCGATCATGCAGGATCTTCCTGGTGATCGCCGAGAGGATGAAGAGTTCGCTCCGTTCGCTCATCCCCGGGATGTCGATCAGCACCAGTTTCTGCTCGTTCAATTCCTCGATGATCGACTTGATCGAAGAGCCGAGCCGGCCGAGGAACCGTTGGTTGCTCTGGACGAGCGATTCGATCCGCCGCTGAATCATCCGGAGGGGGCCGGGATTGGCAGACCGCAGGACGTCTGCCATCTCCGGGTGCCGGCCGATCCCGGCGGTGACCTTGGTCACCGAGGGGAGAGAGTCGACCCCTTCGTTGATGAAGAAATCGATCACGTCGCTCCCTTTGAAGGTGTCCAGCGACTCCACGATCTCCCAGAGCAGGGGAGAGAGTTCGTACAGGATCCCGAGGTCGCTGATCTGGAAGTCGTCGTGCTCCAGGCAGAGTTCCTTCATGCCGAACCGTTCGCATTCCGCCTTCGGCCTGACCGAGTAGATCGAGAGGCCGTCGCGGCCGGGCAGGTAATCGGTCAGCCCCCGGGTCTGGGCCCCCGACCGCTCGGTACGCCCTTCGACATACTCGCCGTGCGGGTCCACGACCAGCATCCCGATCGTCCGCTGCTTCATGCAGGAGATGCAGAAGACCTTCATGAAGTTGCTCTTCCCCATCCCGGTGGTTGCAAAGACCCCCATATGCTGCGACAGCACCTTGCTCGGGATCCCGACCTTGACGTCCGGGATCACCCCGAGCCCGGTCCGCATCTCGCCGACCTCGATATCCCCCATCACCTCTTTTAAGAAGAGAAAATCATCGGCACTCGGGGTCATGACCTCCGAGAACCGGGCTGGAATCGTCCTGATAGACCGGAATTTCTGTTTATCATCGATGAAGCCGAGCGGCGTCGCATGGACCTCGATGAAGACGTCCTGGTCAGGGCCCGGTTGCGGACCTCCCCAGGTGGACGTATCCCAGTGCGGCTCGTCGTGGTTGGTGTAGTGGGACAGGTCGGTCACCTTGGCAAAGAAGATATATCCCTTCTCCCGGTCGGTGATCTTGACGACATCGCCGACGAAGACTTTCGCATCATGCGGGATGATGTACCGGTATGCGAGCACCGTCGTTCCGAGGAGGCGATAGGTCGGGCTGTCGGAGAGCGGTTGAGTAATCTCATCGTTATTGTTCATGGGGTCACCAGAGTTCGTCTGATCTGATATCAGATCTTCCATGGAGATATGTGTTTAGGAGAAGCGGGTGATGTCGGCTCCATCAGTTGCAGGAGTGAGAACTCTTCAATTCCAGAGAACACCATAACCATGATATATAGTAAGGGTTGTAATGGTCATCTCTGATAATAGGAAAATTAACTCAAGATTATATATCGTGTTATCCAAATGAGGAGTATCCATGTATCATGTTCTCTATGTTGATGACGAACCGGCCCTTCTCGAACTTGGAAAAATATTTCTTGAGATGTCGGGCCTCATCACCGTAGAAACAGCATTATCCGCAGAACAGGGAATTCAGGCCTTAAAAGATACTGCTATCGACTGTATCATATCAGACTACCAGATGCCGGAGATAGACGGTCTCAAGTTTCTCAAGTTCTTAAGGAAAGAGAAGAACAGGATTCCGTTCGTCCTCTTCACTGGCCGTGGGCGTGAGGAGGTGGTCATCGAAGCGGTGAACAATGGTGTTGATTACTACCTCCAGAAGGGTGGCGATCCCAAGTCACAGTTCGTTGAGCTGGAACACCAGATCAAACACACAATCGAACGTCGACGCACAGAAATTGAACTTCAGGAATCCCAACAGCGGATGACGGATATCATCAACCACCTGCCAGACGCCACCTTAGCGATCAATCTGGATGGAACGGTGATCGCATGGAATTGGGCGATGGAGGAGATGACCGGGGTACCGAAAGAACAGATGCTGGGAACCGGGGATTATTCCTATGCTCTTCCGTTTTACGGAACAAGGAGACCTATCCTCCTCGACCTCGTTTTACAGGATGATGAAGAGATCTGGAAACATTATCCTCATATCATCAGAAAAGAGAGGAAACTGATCTCCGAAATCTATATTCCCTTCCTCGCTGGTGGAAAAGGTGCCTATCTCTGGTTTATCGCATCCCCGCTCTATGACACGCAGGGCACCGTCACCGGGGCAATCGAATCCATCCGGGATATCACCGACAAAAAGAATATCAAGACTGAACTGAGGGACGCATCCGAACAGATCGCTGCAGATGAAGAAGAACTGCGTGAACAGTATGATGAACTGAAGAAGAGCGAAGACGCCCTCCGCGAAAGCCGGGCGAAGCTGGAAGCTGCGCTGGCCAGTATGACGGACGCGATCTTCATCTCTGATACAAAAGGACGGTTCATCGATTTCAACGATGCCTTCGCCACCTTCCATAGGTTCCGGAACAAGGACGAATGTGCCAGAACACTCGCCGAATATCCGGATTTTTTCGAGGTATTCATGCCAGACGGGGAACTGGCGCCGCTGGATATGTGGGCGGTGCCGCGTGCCCTTCGTGGCGAAACAGTCACGAATGCAGAATATACCCTCCGGCGCAAGGACACGGGTGAAACCTGGGTCGGGAGTTACAGTTTCAGCCCAATTCTCGACAACGACGGTGCGATCGTCGGCTCCGTGGTGTTGGGTCGGGACATCACCGAGAAAAAGCGGGCAGAGGAGGCACTCCGCACGAGCGAGGAGGATCACCGGCGATTGTTCGAGACGATGGTCCAGGGGGTCGTGTACCTGGATGCCGAAGGTACAATCACTTCGATGAACCCGGCTGCCGAACGGATTCTCGGGAAGACCCTGGACATGTTCCTTGGAGAGACCTCTGATACCGTGGAACTCGACTTGATCCGCGAGGACGGTTCGCCGTTCCCGGGCAGGGAACATCCATCGATGGTGGCGCTCAGCACCGGTCGGGAAGTCCGGGACGTGGTGATGGGCGTGTTCATCCCAGACGAGGAGCGATATCGCTGGATCACCATCAATGCCATGCCCCTCTTCCGGCCAGGTAAGGAAAAACCGCACCAGGTCTATACGATCTTCGATGATATCACCGAACGCAAACGGGCTGAGGAAGAACTCCTGAGAAAAACCACCGATCTCGAAGCGAGTTATGAAGAGATAACGGCGACCGAAGAGGAGCTCCGGGAGAATTATGAGAAACTGACAGGGAGTCAGCAGGAACTGAAGATCAGTGAAGAGCGGTATCGCACCCTCTTTGAGAATATGCTGGAAGGAGTTGCCTACTGCCAGATGTTCTATGACAGCGATGGACGACCGGATGATTTCATCTACTTCAGTGTCAATGCTGCATTCGATCGGATCATCGGAACAACAACTGTTGTCAATAGACGGGTCACTGAGGTTTTTCCCGGCATTAAGGAAGCATATCCGGAATTGTTCGAGATCTGTGGGAGAGTTGCCCGGACGGCAAAACCCGAAGCATTCGATATCGACTTCAAACCTTCCGGCAAATGGCTGCACCTGTCGGTATATTCTCCGGCAAAAGAGTATTTTGTCACCGTATTCGAGGATATCACCGAACGCAAACGAGCTGAACGGGTTTCATCCCAGATAAACAGGATCTATCAGATCGCAAACCAGGCGGGTTCCCTACACGAGATGCTTCAGAGGTATGTGGAGGAGTTCAGGGTATTCTCTCACTGTGAGGCGATCGGATTCCGGCTTCTGGATGCAGAGGGCAACATCCCGTACCAGGCATACTGCGGATTCCCCGAGTCCTTTTACGAGAGAGAGACACCGCTCAATATTCTATCTGATGAATGCATGTGCATTTATGTCATAACCGGAGCGATCAAACCCGACCTGCCGGTTGCAACACCAGGGGGGTCCTTCTACTGCAATGCCACCAGCACATTCCTAGCCAGCATCTCTGACGAGGAGAGAGGGCTCACCCGCAATGTCTGCAACGAGATGGGATACGAGTCCGTCGCTCTCATTCCGATCCGGACCTCACAGGGGATCATCGGGCTCATCCAGTTCAACGATCACCGGGAGAATATGGTTCCCCTCGAACTGGTCCAGATCATGGAAGAGGTCGCCCTGCCGCTCGGAGAGGTGATCCGCAGGATGCAGGCCAAGGAATCACTGATTGAGAGTGAAGAAAAATACCGCATACTTGTGGAAAATATTCCTGAAAAGATCTTCATCAAGAATGCTGCTCTGACCTATGTATCCTGTAATGAACAGTACGCCCGCGATCTCGGCATTGTTCCTGGAGATATTGCAGGAAAGTCGGATTTTGATTTTTTCCCCCCTGAACTGGCGGAGAAGTATCGGGCGGACGACCTGGCTATTATGGATTCCGGAGAGACCAGGGAGCTAGAAGAACAGTATGTCACGGAAGGAAAAGAGTTCTGGATCTCCACAATAAAAACTCCTCTCCGAAATGATACGGGAACGATCTCCGGAATTCTCGGCATTTTCCATGACATTTCAGAACGCAAGAATCAGGAGCTGGCCCTGCGAACCGCAAACCAGAAACTGAACCTGATGAATATTGTCGCATGGCATGATATCTACAACAAGGTCACCGGGCTGCGGGGATATGTCGAACTGAGCAAGGCACTTATCACCGATGAGAAGGCGCGGGAATTTCTCGAACGCGAGGATACCATTCTCCAGGTGATCCATCAGCAGATCTCGTACACCAAGGAATACCAGGAGATGGGCAAGCAACACCCCCGCTGGTACAGTCTGAGAGAACTCCTGGACAACGTCCGCATGACAGGGGTGGCAGGATCTATCCGCATCATAAACGATGCAGAGAATCTGGAACTTTACGCTGACCCGGTCATCGAGAAAGTGTTCTGGCACCTGATCGATAACTCGGTTAAACACGGCGAAAAGGTAACGGAGATCCGGATTACCGCCCGGCAATCAGAGATCGGCTGTACGCTGGTATACCGGGATGATGGGGTCGGGATTCCGGAGGAGAAGAGAAGAGACCTGTTCACCAAGAGTTATGGGACAGAGACCGGATTTTTTCTCTTCTTTGTCCACGATCTTCTTGAGATTTCCGGTATGACGATCGCAGAGACCGGGGAGCCGGGGAACGGGGTCAGGTTCGAGATCACGATTCCGAAGGGATTGTACCGGTTCACCGACAGGTGAACTAACTCTCCCAGGAATGATCGGAATTTTGAGAGTCCGAGCATCACAATGACCAGGAAGAGCGCCGGACCCGTGGCTGAAGAACGGCGAGTATCTCCAGAGTCACCGGCGTGTTCACCCGACGACCCGTTCCGGATGGGTATAGACGATCATGCCGGCCCCGGTGACCTCGCCGATCAGGGTGATCCCGGCCTTTTCCGCCAGATCGATGGCCAGCGCCGTGGCCCGGCCGAACGAGGCGAGGACCGGGAACCCCGCGACGGCGCAGGTCATGACGATCTCGGCGGTGATCCTGCCTGAGGCGGCGACCCAGGCGTCAGCCTCCGCTCCTTCCTGCAGCCGCCGGCCGATCAATCGGTTGACGGCGTTCTGCAGCCCGTGATCCTCGGCACTCCAGACGGCGTCGGGCATGACCAGCGCCGCTGCATAGAGATCGCCGGTGGCGGCCAGCGGCACGGCAACGAGCAGATCGTTGACCCTGGTCCGGATCGTCTCGGCGGAGAGGGGCATTGCTGTGGCGATCACCGGCAGATGCTGCTCCCGGATCCGAGCGGCCGCCCCGCCACAGCCGCTGACGACGACCCGCCGGGAGACGACGACCCGGAACGGGTCGTGGGTCAGCACCTTCACGGCCTGCCCCTCGACCATCACCGACTCGACCTCGTCCATCCCCTCGATGATCTGCTCGGAGAAGAGGTAGCCGAGGGCCAGGTCGGCCGGTCTTCCTGGGACGGTCATCGCCGACATGATCTGCCGGCCGTTGAAGGTGAGCACCAGGGGGACCTCCTCGACCACCTCGGCGGTGACCGCTTCGCGGCTTCCCCGCCGTTCACGCAGGGCCGGCACCGCGATGACCATGTCAGACCCCTCCGGCGATCTCGCCGACCGCTGCGAGGAGGGTGTCGACCTCGGTGCTGTTCGAGTAGAGGTGCAGGCTCGCCCGGACCGTGCCGTCCGGGATCCCGAGGTGCTCCATCAGGGGTATGCAGCAGTGGTGGCCTGACCTGACCAGCACCTCGGCGTGCTCGTCCAGGTAGGTGGCGACGGTGTGCGGGTCGAACCCGGCGACATTGAAGGAGACGACCCCGATCCGGTCGGCCGGGTTCTGCGGGGCGTAGACGGTGACCCCGTCGATCCGCCGCAGTCCGTCGATCATCCGGGTGGTCAGGGCGGTCTCGTGCGACCGGACCTTCTCCATCCCGACCTTCTCCAGGTAGTCGACGGCGGCGCCGAGGCCGATCCCCGCTCCTATCGGCGGCGTGCCGGCCTCGTACCGGGCGTAGCCTTCGGCCAGCGTATACCCGGTGCCGGTGACCGAGCTGACGGCCCCGCCACCGAGGAGGAGGGGTTCGAGGATCGACTCCTTCATCCAGAGCACCCCGGTGCCGGTCGGACCGAGCATCTTGTGGCCTGAGAAGGCGAGGAAGTCGCAGTTCAGGTCCGAGACGTCCACCGGCATGTGGGGGACGGACTGGGCAGCGTCGACCAGCAGCAGGGCGCCATGGTCGTGGCAGATCTTTGCGATCTCTTTGACCGGCACGATCGTGCCGATCACATTCGAGGCCTGCGTGACCGTGACCAGCCGGGTGGTGTCGGTGATCGCCTCCTCGAGGGCGTTCATGTCCAGCAGCAGGTCCTCACCGATCGGGACGATCGTGAGGTCACCGATCTGCTGTTTTTCTGCGAGGCGCATCCAGGGGAGGAGGTTGGAGTGGTGCTCGAGGATGGTCGTGACGACTCGCTCCTTCGGGCAGAACCCGAGGCCGTAGGCGACCATCGCGATCGCTTCGGTCGCGTTCTTGGTGAAGACCACCTCGCCCTGCTCCTCGGCGCCGATGAACCGGGCGACCTTCTTGTGGGCGTGCCAGTAGCGCTGGGTGGCCACCTGGGTCAGCCGGTGGACCCCGCGGCCGACGTTGGCCCGGTAGGTCTGGTCGTACTGCATCATGGCGTCGAGCACCGGTGTTGGCGAGATGCTGGTCCCGGCGCTGTCCAGGTAGGTCAGGCCGGCGGGGAGGGGGAAGTCCTTTCGGTATTCCGAGAACGGGTCAGGCTGCTCTTCGGTCTGACGGCCGGCCAGTTTCTGCTGTACCGGTTCCGGCTGTTCCTTCGGCGGTGCCTCCAGGACCGGCTCGGACACCTGCACGGGCACCGGCACCGGTCTGGCCGGCCCGGTGGCCAGCGTCCCCTTCTCGGTCACGGCGAGCCCGTGCTCTCTGCAGATCTCAGACATCTTCGGCGGCAGTTCGCGCCACCGCCAGAGCCCCCAGGTGGCGTACTCCTCGGGGAATCCCTTCTGCGCAGCCCAGGCCGCCAGGAAGTTCTGCCACCGGGCCTCGTAATCGGGGTGCGTTCGCTTGATCAGTTCGCCCTCGGCTTCGAGCATCGCCGGGCAGAGGTAGCAGCCGAGCCGCTCGAACCCCTCCTCGTACAGGGAGTTGAACGGGACCTTCCGCCACCAGAGGTAGAAGAAGACCTCGATCGCCCGCCAGTTCCGGATGGGGGAGATGTTCAGCTGCAGCGGGTTGTTCGGGTTCTGGCTGGTCTCTTCGAGGCCGGCCCGGTTCCAGGACTCGTACCAGCGGTTGCCCTGCACGGTCACGCAGGGGCCGGTCTTCGCCAGGAACCGTTTCAGCGGGTGGAGTTTGAGGCTCTTGCAGCACCAGCGGTTGTCCTTCCCCGGCGGACCGGCCTTGCTGACCGAGGCCCAGAAGTCGCCGCCGCTGTCGATCACCTCGACCCCCTGCTCCCGGACGAAGTCGACGGTCTCGGGGAACTCCAGCCCGGTATTGATGAAGAAGGCGTCGGTCACGCCGGCCCGCCGGGCCAGGGCGAGGGCTGCCGTGCTGTCCTTGCCGCCCGAGAAGGAGACGTTGATGGTCGGCCGGTCGTGCATATGCTGCTTGATCGTCCTGACCGCGAACCGTTCCAGGTTCTTGAGGTGGAGCCGGTTCTGGTGGACGGCCTCCTGCCAGTCGGGGTTCTCGAAGGTCTTCGCTTCGAAGGGCGACAGCTCCTTGACCCGGATCGTCCCTTCCCGGAGTACGCCGGTGCCGTACCGCTGCCGGTACTTGACGATGACGGTCCCTTCCGGCTCGTCGGTGGTCACCTCGACCTTCTTACCGCCGAGCCGCCGGCCGGCCAGGGTGGCCGGGTCGGCCGCGGTGGAGAGGTCGACGATCCCTTTCGTCACCATCGGGACCACCCAGGAGAGGGACTCGGGGGCGATGTCGAACCGGTACTGCCGGTCGACGGGGTCGAAGACGAGCCAGCCGAACCGGGCGCCGTTGGCGATGACCAGGTCGTTCCGGTCCATCCCACCGGTCTTGTTGAGGAGGAGGATGGTCGGGATCGTCACATCGCCGAACCGGGCGCTGACCAGGTCCCGGATCAGTTCTGCATCGGCACGAAGGGCCGGCCGGAGATCGTACGGCTGGAGGAGGGGGAGTTCCTCTCCGTCCCGGCCACAGGCGCAGGACCTGGCCAGCAGGGGGACATTGCAATGGGTGCACCAGTAAAGGACTTTTTTCACCGGCGGCTCGCGAAACATATTTATTATTTTGCGTTCGGGTCTGATAATAGCCACGCTCGGGGATGGTTGGGGGGTGGGATGTTCTGTATTTTATTATTGATGCATGCCGGCGGTCGAGGGATGGGTTTGGCAGATTCTGGTGGCCCTTATTTATATCACCTTCCTTGCAGCAGAGTATATAATGTGCAAGACCTACAGTGGCCAAATCAATTTACTTGACTTTGATGAGGACGGATCCTGGTGATTATCGAGTATTAAGCAGGTACTGAACGAGAACATGATCAACCAGGAAACAAATTCCATTTTGGCTAGCTCCTCGATCACCACTCAACGTCTTCCACTCATGCGAGCGATATCCATCCCCTAATTCGTCAAACCACTCAACAAGGCTTATACAAGAAACACTCTTATAAACAGATTCTGATCAAATATTATTTGATATAATTCTTATTATTTCGTCTTTGGATATCCAGATCGACTATTCCAAACAATTCTTACATCCCCAATTATTTCAGGTATACCTGTGACAATATCAACGATTTTTTCCGGTTTCTTTCTATAATGCTTAATTGTGCAAATTAATTCTGGAATAAGACCTGGAGATTCAAGTTTTCTTTCCCGAAAATCTTCAGACATCACATTGATATGGATCAATGAAACCGGCAAATATTTTTCAATGCTATAAATTGGAGTTAAATTTCTCCCGTATTTTATTGATTCATTTATTAGTTTCCTAAATTCTTTCCGGATAATTGTTTCAAGGTCTTTTCCATTCGGTTTAATCACAAGACTCACTTTTATTGTAACCCCTAATCGATATCTAAATATTTGGCCAGATCTTGGTTCCATGGAAAAACCATCATTAATAACTCGCTGATTTTTCAATATAAAAGAAATATTAGGTTTAAAGCCATTCAATATAGTGATTGCCCAAAAAAACAAGCGATTAAATATTAAATTTCTATGATAAATCAACGGTACTTCCATTGCATTCAGAATTGAAGTATCATCGAATCCCTCTTTTTCCGAAAATTGAATTTTTGTTCTATCAACTGCTAAGAATCCTCTTTGATAGTATTTAGATGAAAAACTAAAAAAAAATCTTGAATATTCCTTTCCATAGAATGGAATAAGTTTTAAGATACCTCGGACAGTCCCCGTTAAATAAAATAGAAGATGTATTTTGCCTAAAAGAGAATCGCTAATATATATAATCAATTGGTTTTCCTTTTTGTATGTTACCGATTCAATACACCCCCGTACCTCCCAACTTGGAGCTGATAATTCCTCTTTTATTTCTTCAAAAAGAAATGACGATGGTAAAAAAATGTTACCACTCTTGAAAAGTAAGTGATTTGAATAATAAAATGTAAGATACGCCAACATCATGGCATTGCAGAAATCGAGCAGATCGTCAAATTCAACAATGAATTGTTTAATTGAATATTCTTCAACTTTATTTTCATCAATAAATGTAATACTGCCATTTCCGTAAACAATCCCACCATGTGCAATTCCATTTCGGATAGTATTCAAAAACGGATCCGAAAAATCTGGATATTTTTTGCAAATATTTTCGCAACGATTGAAAATTTTTTGGTTACTTATCTGTTGTCCTTTTTCAAGTTGAACAAATGCTACAATTGGATTGATTATTACTCGATATACCCCTTCAATAAGTTTGAGATAATTTGGCAGTATTGAATAATCACAATAATTGATCAATTTAATGTCATCATCATCAGGTAGTTTGATATCATGAATGGGAAGCAAATTGATCTCAGATAAATTTCGATTAGCTAAATTTAACTCACGAGATTCATTCTTTAAAAAGATGAAAAGTTCGTCTTGAAATTTTTCCAAAAAATCAGAATAAATCTGGGTTGCCTGAACAAATATATTTCTTGAATAAAATTTTTCAGGCTTATTATTTAGATATCTTCCAAAAATTAATGGAATTCGTGCGTTATTATCAAGAGTTGGAAATTTTTCGAAAATCGCGGATCTTCGAGAATCATGAATACTATGGATAGATGGATCGGGGTTCATTGGAATACAATCCATTCATTTTTCAAAGGTTATAGTAATTCTCATTTAATCAAAGGGAGAGATATTGGAAAGTTTAGATGGAGGCTGTCTCCCATTATAACCAAAGTTAACCCCAGCAGTTCGCTAATTTTGTAAAGCGTTCAAATATGCAGTTGATCATTAATTTATCGATAAAATAGGAAGATTTTTATATTTTGCAGGCTGCCCCCTATGGTCTCACAAACCGGGAGCAGACCCTGCACTGATGTTTCTTACGTTCGTCCGAAAGAATGTTGTGATCTGACTGTAGCCGCTCTGAGTCGTCATGTAAATATTCTGATTCATGGATCCCTGACCCAAACTACTATCTTTAGTACACTCGCTGGGATGGCCGTGGAGCGACAGTCTATCCATTCGATCAGTTCGCTTCTGGAGAAGAGTCCGTGTGAAACCTCACTTCGGTATCATCTTTCCAAACTCCGCATGGATGGCCTTGAATCTGCGAATGCCACGATTCTGACTCATGTAATCTCTTCGGCCCTGAGACTTGGAAAGGCATATACGTTCGCCATTGATTACACCAATGACACGTATTATGGAACGGTTTCATCAGAAAACGAGGGATATGTCATTCGAAGTCGGCTCAAGAAATCAACGAATGAGTTCTATTCCTACGTTACGGTCTATGCGATCACTCAGGACCGCCAGATAACCCTGGCGGTCTATCCTGTGACACGAGGTACATCCAAGGCCGTGTATATCACCCGCTGTCTGGATGTAATCACGACAGCGGGTCTGATAACTCGAGCACTCTGTCTGGATCGGGAATTTTACGCACGAAAGGTGATCGACTTCCTGATAACCGTTCAGATCCCATTCATCATCCCGGTCCGAAAACACAGTCGAGCAATGAAACAACTCCTGAATAGAACAAGATCACGGTTTGGGGAGTAGTATATTATGCGTGGAAAACCGTCGCTTCATCTGAAGATTGCGATAAACGTAAAGTATGCAAGCGGAAAACGAGGGAAATATGGGGTCGAGAACCCTGGATATGTAGTACCCGGCATATCCTGGGATCCCCAGCGAATTCATAAGACCTACCGATCCAGGTTTGTGATCGAATCGTCGTACCGGATGCGTAACCTGGTCAAACCCAGGACATCAAACCCGAAATCCGGTGATCCGATATCTCTTTGCTATCATTTCGTTTCTTCTCAAAAACATCTGGATGGCGGTGATTTGGACACGATTCTCACCTGTGAAACAAGGTCCAGGAACCATTGAGATAGGCACCTTCAGATTTGATCAGTTCAAGTTGTTTGTCTGGGAGGCCGTACGAGTGACCTTAAAGGTCGTGGTAAAAATTCCTGCCCTCAGAAACCCAGTATAACTGAAGGAGACTTGGAACGCTGATGAATGAAAAAGACACGGAGAAAAATTAGTTAAATACTGTACGTAGATGCATTGGGTTGGAAGTTGAAAAAATAATATACACTCCCTTTTTTCTCGCCTTTTTTCCTAGCGAACCTCGATCCCAGTCATCATCTAATTTTAATTCAAAGGGATTAGACAGATAAAAATCTTGATTTTGGAGCTTTATTTCGATCTGAGTCATTGTTCATCACTATCATTTTTTTTAAATGCCTCATGAGGAGCCAAAAAAATATCGTTTGTGTGAGTGTATATCTTTTAAGAACTCATTGTTAATTGCTAAAATTATGAGAGAACTTATTCCTTCCCCAGCCGTGCCCCGAGTTCGTAGGCCTTTTTGCAGTCCTGCGGGAATACGGTCTTTTTGTGCTCTGCTTTTTTCTTTTCATCGAACAACGTGCAGAACACCTTTGAATAGTCCTTGAACTGGTACGTGTCGTACGCACAGAGATACTCCGAATGGCCAAAGACCATGTCAAGGAAATTGCTGTTCATGGCGAAGTGGAGGGGAAACCCGTACTCTTTTGCCTGTTCTTCAGAGACATTCATGGTATAGATGAACCCCGTCGGGATCTTCCGGGGGAACAGGGTGCCATGCTCGGGGGTGTACGTGAGATAGGGGAATATCAGCCGTTCCAGAAAGGACCGCATCATCCCGGTATCCGAAACGAGATAGATCGGCGACCCGAGGATGATCGCGTCCGCGTTGTTTTCGATTTTTTCAAGCAGGGGTTTGAGACCATCTTTTACCGCACACCGTCCGTAACTCTTCCCGCCCAGCGTTTTGCAGGCAAAACAGCTGGTGCACCCCGTGTAGTCCAGATCGTACAAGTGGACCAGTTCGGTCTCTGCGCCCACCGATTCCGCCCCTTTCAGGGCGTGTTCAAGCATCGTTGCCGTATTCCATTTCTTTCGCGGGCTTCCGTTGATTGCGATAACGTTTGTCATGATTATCTCTAGTTTTTTTGTACAATGTGCTTTCGAAGCTGTAAGGGAGTGAGTGTACATCTACTTGAATGTGCCGTCTGTTCAGCATGTTCCTTTCTTCATCGTTTTGAGGAGCCAGGCCATATTTTTTCCGGCCCTTTCCGCACTAGCGATTCCTTCCGGGTCCTTGTCCACATCGCCGGGGTTCAGCCCGACTCCTATGACACCGAAATCCGACACAATCATCCCCGTTGCGAGGAGGAAGTGGAGCATGGTATCCAGTGTCCTCATCGCTCCGGCTCTCCGGACGGCCACAACCACCGCTCCGGCTTTGTGCTGGAAGAGAGTTCTACCGTTTGCAGCCGATACAAAGGCCGCCCGTTCAATGAGGCCCTTCATGCCGGCGGTGACATCCGCGAGGTACACGGGCGAACCGAGAATGATCCCATCAGCCTCCACCATCTTGTCGATGCAGCTATTGACGATGTCGTCGTTGAAGACACAATGCCCGTCCTTCTTCTCTTGACATTTCATGCAGGCCATGCATCCCCGGAAGGCTTCGACCCCGATCTGCACAAGTTCCGTCTCGATCCCCTCTTTCTCCAGCTCATCAAAGATATGCCCAATGAGAATGGAGGTGTTCCCGTCTTTCCTGGGACTCCCGTTGAATGCAACTACTTTTGTCATTTCTTGTTTCCTCCAGGGGTTGATTTCCACGTGACCTGTAAAGGTTTTCTCCCTGGAATCTGGTGAGGTTTGTACTTCGGATATCCCAGCATCATCGCGTACGCGGGCACCCGTTCTTTCGGAATAGAGAGGAAGTCCTGAAGCGGCTTGTAGGAAAAGGACGCCATCGCGACGACACCCGCCCAGCAGGTCCCGAGACCGAATGCAGGCGCCGCGATGTCGACGTGTGTGAGCGCGATGATGGCATCGTTGGACGCCTGGGGGTTGTCCGCCGGGACGTGGGCTACCAGCAGGTGTGGGGCTCTGTGGCAAATTACATCGGTACCAGCATCCCAGCCCGCGACGAACCGGGGTGCATAGGCACTCAGGGGATGGTCGGTATTCATGAGTTCACGCATACAGTCCACCGTCAGGCCGGCGACCTTCTGGACATCTTCTGGATCACCGATGACAATCCACCCGACCGGCTGACTATTCATCGCGCTGGGCGCATACCTGGCGATATCAAGGATGGCTTCTATGGTTTCCACCGGGACAGGTTCGGATCGAACGCCGGTTTCGGATGAATGTGCCAAGGGGTACTGAGAGGATCTTTTCGGAGGCAGTCAGGTCTGTTCTGGTTCTGCCTCCGGAGGTCGCGAAATCCTGCGTTATCGCACCCGTCGGGCAGTAGACTTCGCACTGCCCGCAGGATATGCACATCGTGGATTTTCCTTCCTCCAAGTGAGGGAGTTCTCCATTTTCTGCCGGCACGATGATCTGCCTCAAGCAGACATCGGAACATATTCCGCACCGGGTGCAGGTTTCTGGATCAACTGTTATCGTCATGGAATTTTTCCTGTTCTTAGTGTTTTTGCCTAACGGGCAATATATCCACCAGAAGGCTTTTTGTAACATTGTTTCCAAATATAAAGTATTGCAGTAAATCTTATGAAATGTTAAAATACTCCCAAATGCAGCATCGACAGCGCTGTCGAAATCATCGGGAACAAGGGAAATCTGGTCATTATCTGGCACCTCCGTTCCGGACTGCTCCGGTTCACGGAACTCCAGAACCGGATGTGCCAGGTGAATTCCAAGACCATCACTAAGCACCTCAGGGGTCTCGAGGGGCACGGTATAATCTTACGGTAGGTCTACGCGGAAGTTCCACCCCGGGGTCGAATACTCGCTGACTGATCGGGGAAGGACGCTCCTTCCGATTATCGAGGCGATGATTGAGTGGGGCGGGAAGTACCTTCCGGAGGAGGGGGACGGGCAGTGAAGGAAGGCCTTGAGCGGTGAGGGACCGAAGAAGGGATCGTTATCCGGGAAGGCCCGGAAGAAGTGATGGGCTCTCTGGCGCAGATTTTTTTAAAATTTTAAAGAGGATATCCTCTCAAAATGAATGGGACCAATTACTTTGATTATTAATTCTCCTCCTGATCATCCGATGAATGAACTGTTGGTAAAATAACCCCATTTCGGGCTTCATTTCCTTTCCTCTCATCCGGAAAACCCCGTAAAATCGAGATTTTTCCATCCCCTAAAAAATAAGCCCAAAATAAACCCTATTTGCCAAAATACTGCAGATAACCGCATCGCCAAAAGGCCACCGGAGCCTTTTCTTTGGCGTTGATTTTAGCACTTTTCCCCATCATGACCTGAAAACGCCATTGGAACGCGAATACGGGGCTCGTTTTTTCGACGGCGTTTTTATAAAAACGACAAAATGGGCAAAAAACCTAAAAACAAGGTTAGTGAAGGGGATCACGGTTTATAATTTCTTTCACTATTATTCCTGGCATTCTTTTAATCGCGCTAAAACAAGTGCAAATTCGAGAGTTCAGAAATTTCGTCCCTGGAGCCGGTAGGGATCACCCCCCTGCTGAATGCCGGGGTTCTGGCATTCACTCACACTTCTTTGCCCACGCGAGAATGTCACTGGGTTTTGGAACGTATTTCTTTTTTTATTCGCCGGCAACTTTGTCCTTTGTTTTTGTGGTAGACCGTATCACATCATCCGCAAAAAATCGGCTTTGCCAGCACTCGTCTCTCGGGTTTAACGTTCCTGAAATCTCTTTTGGTTACTTCCCAAATAAGCAGACCAGGAATCTGCATTCAATCTTTTCATGCATTTTCAAAGGGGTTTCCGGGGGGTTCCCGATGTACTAAGACGTCAGGAGAGCCAAATGTAAAACAGTTTATAAACTACGCAAGGATTACGCCTTGCGCTCATACGCATAAACTGTCAGCGGAATGAATACGACGAGTATCACCATAGTGCCGAATAATGCGGACCAAAAATCCGCGCCTATCGTGCCATAAGTCAACATCTGCCGCACCACCATTATGACGTGGGAGAGTGGGTTTATATGCAGGACAAAATATTGCAGCCAGCTCGACATCGTTTCGGCCGGAACAAAAGCGTTCGACAGGAATACTAACGGGAACATTACTATTACACCAATCGCAGACGCGGTCGAAATTGTCTTTGTGCACATACTGATGAACGCAAACACCCAGCTCAGACACCAGGCAACGAGCATCATGAAAAGTATGCTGAAAATGACCGCTGGAATGCCTGCTTCGGGTCTGTAACCGAGAATATATCCCATAACGAAAACGGTCGTCCCCCCCATTACGTATCGTACAAGGTCGGCAGTCAAACTCCCTGCTAACGGAGCAATTCGCGCAATCGGCATGGATTTAAAACGGGTTGTTGTGCCTTTGTCCACATCCTCGCGCAGTTTAGTACCCGCGGTGGTACAATTGGTGAAAGATGTCATCAGCAAAACGCCGGGGATAACAATCGGCAGATAGTTCAGGATGTTGCCCGAAATCGCTCCCCCGAATAAAAAGGCGAAAAGCAACGTGAACATAACCGGTAAAACTACGAAATCCACAAATATTTCGGGATTTTTGAACATTTTTAAGAGCGACCGATACGCGAGCGTGCAGGTGTTTCTGATTGTGGTGCCAACACCGATTCGATTTTTCAGTTTGCGCTCGGCGGCGGGTATGATGGTTATATTAGTCATTTTAATTTTCCTCCATTTTATCTTTGGAACCCTCACCTGTCAGCGCCATGAACACCTCATCAAGTGTAGGTTGCAGGATGTTTACCCCGGACAACGCTATTCCGGCATCTTTCAGCGTCGTTAACACATCGGTCAGTTTGTCGATGTTGTCGATCGGTGCGATCAACTCAGTTGCTTTCGCAAGATGGACCTTCGCATCGAGTATGCGCTCGATGATCTGCGCCGCGTTGGCGGCGTTATCTGCGTCTTTGACGGTCAAGTGCAACGAACTGCTTCCCACGGAGCGTTTCAATCCGTCGGGTGTATCGTTCGCAACGACTCGTCCCTTGTCGATTACAACAATGTTGTCGGCAAGTTGATCGGCTTCATCAAGATATTGTGTCGTCAGCAGTACCGTCGAGCCGCCTTTTACAAGATTGCGTATTGTCTGCCACATCTGCGTCCGAGTCGTTGGATCAAGCCCTGTTGTCGGCTCGTCAAGGAAGATCAGCGGCGGCTGGGAGATCAGACTTACCGCGAGGTCAAGTCTGCGCCGCATACCGCCGGAAAACTTTGACAATGCCCGGCTCGCCACATCGCTAAGCCCAAACTCTTCCAGGAGTTCATTCGCTTTGCGCTTAGATTCTTTGCGAGAATATCCATACAATCTACCGAAAATCATGAGATTTTCCATGGCAGTTAGATCCTCGTCGATAGAGGCGAATTGCCCTGTCAACCCGATCAGTTGACGCACAATATGAGTTTCACGCACAACATCATAACCAAATATTTTTACTTTCCCCGCATCCGGTTTTGACAACGTGGCAAGCATGTTTATTGTAGTAGTTTTTCCTGCACCGTTCGGCCCCAGTACAGCGCAGATACTACCTGTCGGGATACTCAGACTCACTCCATCAACAGCCCTGTTATCACCAAAAGTCTTTACCAAGCCGTGAGCTTCAACTGCTAAAATTGGGTTATTTTTCATAGTTGTGTTTACCTCCATATTTACCAGACGCCCCCCCTGTTTCCAGGCCAAGGTGACGGCGCACATCGACCACGAGATCGCCTCGCGGCCTGAGTTCGGCTAAAAGTGCCGATTTTGATTTTGATTTTTGTGAATAGCAGATATGATACATGGCAAAATCTTTCATGAGCTTCTTAAATTGTTGTTACTCTGAAATATTTAAAGTTACTTAAAGTAACTAAAATAAATTGAAGTAGCAAATTTGATAGAAATATCGGGCCGTAAACGATGGCAGTAAATGGACTATTATTGGCTGTTTTACTTCGGGCTCTGAAACATGAGATTCTCAGTCATTCCGAAAATTTAGGCGGAAATTCACTCGAACTGTAAAAGAAAATTTAGCAGTAATAGAGCAAAAAAAGGGTTCTCACAAAAAATTGATTTATGCCCCGGAAATCTTCTTTTTCTTTTCCTTTCTTAACCGGCGTCCGAAAGTTTTGTAAAACAGAGAAGCCACAATCGTTTTGCTTCAGCAGGGTCCAGTCCCATGTCCACATTATTAATCAGACCCTGCGCAACAACGCCGCAGAGAAAAGCAAGATCTGTTTCTTCCATGGTGGTATGGATCTTTCCCTTTCGTTTATGCTCTTGGAAAACATCCCGCATAACCACAAGGCTTTCCCCATACATTCCCGCGATTTCTTGATGGAGGGATGGATTCCGGGAAATAATATATTCCAAATCCTTCCTGATAACTGAATATTTACTGCTGATCACAAGAAGGGCATCGAAAAAATTTCCGGCGCCGGTAATCGGGTCGTCCGATGCAAAGGAAGTGGCAAATATCATCCTGTATCCTCCCAACATCGTATCGCCCATTGAAGCGATGAAAAGTTCCTCCTTGTTTTTGTAGTAACGGTAGAGTGCCGGCTTTGTCACCCCAAGCCGAGCAGCTATATCGTCCATCATAGTCTTTTCAAAACCTTTCTCAAGGAATATCGCGAATGCCTCGTTTGCGATCTTTTTCTTGATTTCGTCTTTGTACCCTGGAAACAGTTTGGGCATACGGATCAGTAATATTAGGGGCTGCCTGAATTAATTATGCTTACTGTTAGTAACTTTAAAAAATTTTAGTGAAAAATCTCATGGCCTACCGATATACAAAAGGGAGTTCGATTCAGAATCGAAGAAATATATTTTATAAAATTTCAGTTATACTGCCTTGTGTGCGATCATCAAAAAAAATGGGGAACTCCTTCAATTCTCCCGTTTTTGAACTCACTTTCGTAAGAGTTGCAACATTATCGATCTGAATAGTGGTGACTCCGGCTTTTTTGAATATCTCTATCAGATTCAACCCGGCAGACGATCAAGGACCCGTGCATCTTCGACTTTCTCTCCCTCGGTCCCGAGGCCTCCGAACTGGAGGTCCACCAGTCGCTCCTCGTCAACCTCGGCGACCTCCTTCTAGAGCTCGGCACGGGCTTCGCCTTCCTCGGCAGCGAGTACCGGCTCGAAGTCGGGGGGCAGGAGTACTACCTCGACCTGCTCTTCTACCAGGCCCGGCTCCACAGCTATGTGATCATCGAGCTGAAGGTCGGCGCCTTCAGGCCGAAGTACTCGGGCAAACCGAACTTCTACCTCTTGGTGGTCGACGACCGCCTCCGTGATCCAGCTGTCGACCAGCCGTGCAGCGGGATCCTTCTATGCCGGGAGACGAACCGGGTGATCGCCGAGTATGCCCTCCGGGATATGACGAAGCCGATGGCGGTGACGACCTACCTGACGCGATCGCTGCCGGAAGCGATGCGTGATGTGCTGCCGGCAGTTGAGGTGATTGAGAAGAGTTTCGTGAACGCGACGCTCACCGGAAGGTATGGCATCTGCGTTAAATCGGACATGGAGGGGCGGTACAATATCGAGAAAGGTGAGAAGTAAGCGATAGTCCTTGTTTCTATTCAGCCTCGTACTCTACACCCTCCCGATAGAGCCGGCTGTATCTCGTCGACAACAACGGCGACGTCTCCCTCCACAATGCCGGCAGTGACACCGAACATCTGATCGGTCGACCGGCCGGCACCCTCTAATCAAAAATGGGTCGCGTCCACCTGAAAGGATACGCCCGGCATCATCTGATCGGGATTTATATCCCGGCAGGAGATAGTCTGCATCATGAAGACGCTGGCTCAGCAGGGCCGATCGCACGAACGCCGGGATCGTCAGGAAACGCCTCGTCCGGAGCGTGTCGACCCTCTCAGTCATCAGGATACCGTTCGCTGGGTATCAGAAAGGCGCTCGGGAACGTAGTGTGACGTGAGCGAGGAGAGGGGGGAGCCGGTCGGAGGGGTGTCTGGGTCTCTTCTCTACCAGACCGAAGGAGGTGAGACCCGTGTCCAGGTCAGCCTCTTCGAGGGGACGGTCTGGCTGACGCAGCGGTTGATCGCCGAGGTGTATCAGAAATCGATCAGGATGATCGACGAACATATCAAGAACATCTATGAAGAGCGAGAACTCGACCCCCAGGCAACTATTCGGAAATTCCGAATAGTTCAATCGGAAGGGGATCGCCAGGTCGAGTGTCTGGTCGACTTCTCCACCCTCGCTGTGATCCTCGCCGTGGGCTACCGGGTGCGGTCGCACAGGGGGACTCCATTTCGGCAGTGGGCGACGAAGCACCTGCGGGAATATGTGGTGAAGGGTTTTGTCCTTGATGATGAGCGCCTGAAGGAGGCGAGGGACTACTTCGATGAACTTCTGAAGCGGATCCGTGACATCCGGGCGTCGGAGCGGCGGTTCTACCAGAAGATTGCTGATATCTCTGCGACGAGCGTCGACTATGATCCGAAGGACCCGATGACACTTGAATTCTTCAGGACGGTGCAGAACAGGATGCACCGGACGATCCACGGGCATACGCCGGCTGAAACGATCTCCCTCCGGGCTGATGCGAGGAAGCCGCACATGGGGTTGTCGACCTGGAAGCAGGGGCCGAAAGGACGGATCCACAGGACCGAGGTGGGGGTTGCGAAGAACACCCTCTGAAGATCCAATGCCCGTTGGTTCATGGGGCTCCACCAAATAATTTGAAGGGATCCCTTTGATCAGGCCGTGTGGTTGATGATCCCCAGCAGGGAGTGGATATACCGCTCGTTATTTCTTCTATGAGATCGCAGATCGAGGTACATGTTGTTTGGTACGAGTTCCCCGGCGTGGCTTCCCCTGCTGTTTTTTGGGTTGGCTCTCCTCGCATTTTTGGCCTTGTTGTTCAAGCGAAGGCGCTGAATTGTTGCAGATGTTTTACGGGCCTATTGACACAAACAACCCCTAACCTTCCTGGGGTCTCTCGAATCAGGAAGTTTTACGAACCTCTCGCCGCCGACCCAGAAGAAAGATCTCCCTTCGTCAAATGCACATGTGATCGACTTTTTTGTTCACCAGATGTACATTTTATTTTTGAACTTGTGGACCGAGGTGGGGTCCATGCTGCGGGCATTATGTGCAGGGATTGAGATGTTCCATGTCACTTACCACCCCTCTGCCTGGTTGGTCTCGGCATCGATCCTGGCATGAACCCTGATCCAACCGCGGCAGACTTTCCACTTCTCAAGCATCCATTCTCCGCGATTGGTTATTTTCAGACCGATATAGTCTACAACCACAACGAGATCCCTGGAGAGCATCGCAGTATTCACTGGAATGGTAATATCCATGCGTTGAGTACGTCGAAAGAGCGTCGAGTAATCTGAATCATATAGTGCAGGAAGGAAGGCCAAAAGATGACGGGTGAATCCTTCCATCTGACGATAGAGCATCAAAGATATGGATACAGGCCATCCACTCGATAAACAGGGAAGGATACTGAAAGGGACGACCCGGTTTTCCTCTAATCAATGCAGCGAGATCTCGATCCCAGCATCTGATGAAGTCAAAGGAGAGATAAAACTCACCTCGCTTAACCAGGCGTTCATTATAGGCTTACTCCAGTTCGAGTATCAATGTGCGGCTGTCCCAATCTTCTGTTTATAGGCAGGAGTGGATGATGAAGACGCCGCACTTCTTATTCTATGAGATGGGGACATACCTTGAGTAATACAACACAGCAATTGATACCTGACTGATCTGAAGTGCAACAGGAATTCAAATATCCATGACCGACTCAGCTGAATAACCGGTTCAGAAGTATGGTGAGTTTCCTGGTGGTTCAAAGACTGCGTGTTTAATGGCACCCCGGCGATGTGTAGAAATCCGGAAAGTTTTTTTTGAAACTAACCTTAACTTATCTGACTATGAAGATCCTTGGAATAGCAACAAGTCCGCGAAATGGCGCAAACAGCCAGACACTTGTTGAACACATTCTTGCTGGTGCACGGGAAGCAGGGGCAACGACTGAACTGGTTCGGCTCTGCGATCTGGATATTCAGCCCTGCACGGGATGTAACACGTGTATAACCGGGGGAGAGTGTATCCTGCAGGACGATATGGCAGAACTCTGGGAGAAACTGGCAGAATCAGATGCAGTTGTATTCGGTTCTCCAATCTACTGGATGCGGTTGAACGCACAGGCATATCCGTTCATCGATCGGTTCTACGCCCACTTAAAAAAACCGGAATTCTCCTGCGATCTCCCAAAGGGCAAAAAGCTCGTGGTTGCGCTTACCTGTGGTGGTCTTGGTCCCGAAGTCCTGAATCCTGTCAACGAGTACGTAAAGAATGTCTTTCAGTTCCTGGGTTTTGTCGATGCAGGCTTCATCTGGCAGAATCAGTGTTACCAGCCAAAAGACCTGACAAAGTATCCTGATAAGATCAGAGAGGCGAAAATGTTAGGGCAATCCCTGGTAAAATAACCTTTTTAAAAAAAGTGCGATGAATTAAAAAATTAAAAAGGGCAATCGTCGGTTCCCTGTAATAAATACAGATCAACTGCGGTTTCTGTCAAAAAATCCTTATTCATACATCTGTTTTTGCAGGATTCAGGTTACAGGAAGCCTGACTTAAGGCTCTGATTAACACGGTGATCAAACCTCTACTCAGTAGTTCGCTAATTTTGCAAGGCATCCAATTATACTTTTGATCATCAATAACTCGATAGAATAGGAAGATCTATATCCTTTGCAGGCCGCCCCCTATGGTCTCACAAACCTGGAGCAGACCCTGCACTGATGTTTCTTATGTTCGTCAGAATGAATATTGTTATCCGGCTGGAGCCGCTCTGAGCCGTCAGGTGAATATTCCGATTCATGGATCCCTGACCCAAGTTACTATCATTCGTATACTCGTTGGGGCCCGTGCTGCGGGCATTATGTACAGGGATTGAGAGGTTCCATGTCACTTATCACCCCCCTGCCTGGCCGGCAACCTTCGTCACGAGTTCCCGGAGATGAAGGGATTCTCGGCCCGGAACCTGAAATATATGCACCGACTCGCCGAAGCCTGGCCTGACCCCTCAATTGTGCAACAGACTGTTGCATAAATTCTCTGGGAACATATACGGATGATCCTCGGTAATATCGGCGAGCCGGCACTGCGTGAATACGATATTCTCAAAACTATCGAGCATGGCTGGAGCCGGAACATCCTCGCACTCCCGGATAGAGCCGGCTGCACATCGTCGACAACGACGACGCCTCCCTCCATGATGCCGGCAGTGACACCGAACAGCTGATCGGTCGATGGCCGGCCTCGTTCCGTTCAGATCTTCTTCTCCTTCAGCCTCTTCAGGATCCCTGGCGCTCCCCGATCACGGGTCGTCAGCTCATCCTGCCGGTCCTGTTGAGGATGGGGAGGGCCGGGATCGTCACATCGCCGAACCGGGCGCTGACCAGATCCTGGAACAGCCCTGCATCGGCACGAAAGGCCGGGTGGTTGTCGGTCTTCTCCACCCATGCATCAGCACATGCCGGCGCTCGACGTTACGGGTTGACCAGGACCCAGAGCCAGGTGAAAAATGGTTTGCATCATTTGCAGCACGTTTGCATCACGTTTGCAGCAGATATTGCAAAGAACAAAAACGCAGGGAAGGCGCCGATCTCCGGAACGGCTACTGAATCATCCTGCGTACAGGATGATAGATCATTGTTTGCAGCAGATCTGGAGAACACACACACGCACCCGATCGCAGAGGGTGACGATTGCGTGTGTGTGCGATCCCGTGATCTGCTGCAAACAAAATGAGGGGGTGGAGGAATGCGCCCTGATTTAAAATTCTGACCCGGCACAGGCTCAGATTGTTTGCATCAGTCTGATGCAAACGTGCCGCAAACTGATACAAAACATACTCGCTGATGCTGCGGCTCGTTTCACATCACCTCGCTGCTTCACGTTGTTTCCTGTTGGCAGGATGACTCCCCTGGCTTGTCGCAGGCTCCGGCGCAAGCGGCTGCTCAGGCTCGCTCCTCACATACCGCTCCCGCGGAATGCTCGTCGCTGTTTTTCTCCGAAAATCATGTATAAAATGATCTCCAGCCGAATTCAAGAAACCCGTTCATTGGGTTTTTTCGCCTCCGGAAACCAGATGCCGAGCCGAAAGAACTAGGATATCGTTTTTTAGTGTACGAAAACCCGGAAGATTCTTTCCCGGGCTTCACGAACCGGCAGGCCGGGGTTCGGCAGCTGCCCGCAGGATCTCCTCAAGGTCGATTTTTTTCATGCGGTAAAGTGCCAGCATGACCCGCTGGGCTTTCTTCTGGTCGGGGCCTTCCATGATCTCCCCGATAACGGACGGCGCGATCTGCCACGAAACGCCGAATCGGTCTTTCACCCAGCCGCAGGGTTGTTCGGTCCCCTCCCGGGAGAGCGCCGTCCAGAGCAAGTCGATCTGTTCCTGGGTCTCGCAGCTCACGTACAGTGACGCGCTCTCGGTGAATTTCCCGAAGAACCCACCCCCGTTCACCGCCAGAATTTCCTGCCCGGCGAGCCGGAAGCGGACGGTCTTTACGCTCGCGGCCGGCCCGGGCATGATCTCTTCGCTCATTTGCGGAACGGCACGCAGGGCTTCGAGTTCCTCTTCGCCGTAGTACGTGATCCATTCAATCTTCGAATTCCCGAATATCGGGGAAAACAGGGACAGATAGAACTTCACTGCCTCTTCTGCATTATCCCGGAACATGAGGGAAAGAACGATTCTCTCCATGATTTTTGCTCCTGATTTTTCCGGCTGACTCCGCGTCCGACCCGGCCCGTGCCTGGCCTCGCAAGAGGAATGCCCGGACCCTTATTCCCCGACGATGACCTGAAACCCGCCATATGCCATGCGTTTCATGTCGAACGGCATTGGCTTGTCCTTCATGGCCGGGTCATTCATCGCCGGATCCTGCATGACCTTTGCATTTATCTTGTCACGGTCGGCCTTCGATTTATAGACAATGAATGAGAAGACTACCGTCTCACCCTCTTTTGCCTTTGCCATCTTTGGGAAGGTCGACTTTGTCCACTCCGACGCGAGGTCATCGCCCACGCACTCGAAATATTCAAGGGCGCCATACTTTTTCCAGAGTTTCTCCCCGGTCTTCGCCATCTTGCGGTAATCAGCAAGCTTCTCATCCGGTACAACGAGTACGAATCCGTCAACGTATTTCATCTGTCCCATCTCTCTGTTAATTTTCACCCCTCGTATGCTCTGGCAATAATTAAACATTTCCCCGTAGTTTCAAAAATGAGGAATAGTATTACGAATTTTGGCTCTGTTGAAATCCTCAAAACACATTGAATACCCTTTGTTTTTTAATGAAACGATCGATGGAGAAATTGATACATTTCAATTTGATTTCTTTCACTTGCTGTTGATGAGATCGAGAGTAGATAGTTTCCCCGAATAGCCTTTTCAAAATCGAAAAAAACGTTTCGGCTATATTCCTACGTCTGTAGATTTTCGTTTCGAAATGCCTGTCCATGATCTGTAGATATTTTCCAGAAATAAAAGATGCATGCCAGTCACGGATAGGAATCATGGATTGAGCTCTCAAATCCTCATGGATCAACAGATGAATTCGTTCAGAATCGTAGCCCTTATCCATGACATAACACCTTGATTTTTTTCACTCGATTCGATGCACGAAGTACGATAGGTGCGATTTGTGAATCGTGGCGTCGACTCTTTGTGACGTGAAATGCTAGCAGGGAGATATGATCCGTATCTACGGAGATTGTCGTTTTGAGATAGTCATGACGAGTCTTCCCGGTTCTGGCTGAGTAATAGGTACTGGCAGAATCCGGCGTGAAACCGGATGAATCAATTGCAACTATCGACGTGACGTTTTTCCATTCCCTCATGAATGAACACGCTTTTCGAAATAACTGGTTTAAGACGGTTGAAGGAACTCGTTTTGAAAATTTACAGAGTGTGGAGTAATGGGGGATATCATCGAGTTGCAATTGTTCCTAGATAATGTCCATGATCTCAACAAGTTGTACGAAATCACGATAGTGAGCTCCGAGATATTCTTTGAATAAAAGTAACGTGAGTAATTGGCGCTGAGTGAAATCCCTCCTCGAATAGCGTGAGGAGTACTCTGGGATCCCGGTCAGCCTAACTGCATTCTGGCACGATGTCAGAAAACAAATATACTTCTGATCTGAGAAGAAATGGTGCTCCTTGTTTCGGTTTGCCATAACTTTTACAGGGAGCAACTTGTTCTTAGCTCTACCGGTAACTTAGGGTTTCAACAGAGCCAATCTTTTGATAATTTATGCAATAGATTGTGAATTTTATCCCATTTCTGTTGGAGATTCAGGATCTCCGGGAGTTTATCCAGGAGGAGGTCATCGATCGCTTTCCGTGAGATCAGCCCATGTTCTCTGATGAAGAGCAGGATCTGACCAAGTATTACCGATCATCAAACCCTTTATCCCTGACATGCTTCGTGGTCTGTCCAGTGACTTCAGCTACCTGGCCGGCGATGACGATCTTCGGGTATCTGCCCTCCCTCGGCCACACTCAGACGGTCACTCACCTGCCGGCCCGCCCGTCATCTCGATCACGCAGGAGCGTTCTCTCACCAGGGCCGTCACCCTGGCAGACGTCGCATGATCGTGCCGGCCGGCTTCATCGCCGTTGAACATCTCCACCAGATCACACAATCTAAGTGGACGGAGTGAGACACCCCCCAGGCACCTCCACCCGGTCCTGCCCGGTTTTAGCAGAACCGCCACTCGACATGATCTCCTGAACGGGTCACACGCCCCGCCGAGGTCTCTGCGAAATGGGAGCTGGAGCCAGAAGTGTGCGGACACGTCTCGGGATTGTGTGGGAAAAAAGCAGGATTAAACCTTCAAAACACTATCCCATAACGGTTTTTGCCCGGGCACCAGGGTTCGCCGGTCTTCATTAGGACCTGTCGGGAGTTGTTGTATCTTTACCGGGGAACCATTCTCGGATCCGGTCGCTGATTGTTGTCATTGCCTCTTCTGCGAGATAGATATCGTTATGGAATGCGCCGGGAATACAGAAAACCGGCCCGCCGGCACGGGCAAGGGCGCTGCAGTCTGCGATGATCTCGGGCATATCCCGTTCGCCATACAGTATGAGAGAGTTTTTTCCCGCATAGTGTACAGGGTCCCGGATCGGAAGCTGCCTGAGGACCTCAAAGAGGGCGGCAGTATCATGAGGGCGCACCCGGTAGCTGCGCACGAGTTTGAGCCGTTCCCGGGTCTCCTCATCAAATGTCTCGCGCAAAGGTGGCGAGAGCGCAATATGGTAATCGGCACTGCTTAAAAGTGCAAGGCGGCCACCTACGGAATGGCCGATTGCGACGACCTTCCCGAAGGAGCGAAGGTATCGGATCACCTCTTCCGTATCGTCCCTCATCCCTGCATCCAATGGCAGGGGATGGCTGCCATGACCGCGGAGATCGATGACACAGGCGGCAAGACCCGCGTTTGCCACCCGGAACCCTAATCCCAACTGCTCCTCTTTATTTCCCCCATAGCCGTGCACGATCACTGCCGCTCCGGTGGGCTCTGCGGGACGTATGAGGATCCCGGGGATCCGGCACGTCGTACCCGGGACAAAAATCTCTTCGATGGTGAGTCTAGCCATAGTAATTACTTCCCCTTGTTTTTTTCCGAGATAACGCCACACCCTTTTTTATGTCCAGCCGATCCGGGCCGGCTGCCGTCGCGGTATCTGGTGGTGCTGCAGGGCGGGATAGCCGGCCAGCATCGCATGCTGTACCATATGATCTTCCGGGATGCCGGTGAGTTTCTGAACTTCGGGTGAGTTTTCGCAGGCCTTGCGAACTAGCCCTGCCCAGCAGGTGCCGATACCAAAAACCGGGGCGACGATATCGAGATAACTGAGTGCAATCACAGCGTCCGTGTAAAACGCAGGGGATGTCCGGGGAGTATGGGCTATGATGATGCACGGGGCGCCGTGGGTGATCAGATCGGTCCCCTCGTTCCATTGCCGGATCAGTTCGGGAAGCCAGGCATCCAGTTCGCGATACCAGCCGTTCCGGGAAGCCTCATCAAGCCACCGGACCACCCCGGCAGTAAGCGCTCTCCGTGACTCCTCTTTTTCGATGATCTGCCAGTGTACTGGCTGGAGGTTGACTGCACTCGGTGCATACCTGACGATATCAAGCATCGATTCGATCGTCTCCCTGGGGACTGGCTGGCGCCGGAACTGCCGCTCGGTTCTTCTACCCTGTACGAGCTCCCGGATCTGTGTCGGGGTTACGGACCCGGGAGCTGGCTGATCCGGTGTTGGCCACGCAGCCGGGTACTTCACCGAAATTGCTGATGAAGGGCAGAATGTTTCACACTGGCCACATCGTACGCACCGTCCATGTTGTTCCGGATTAATCCGGGGAACGGTGCCGTTGTTGTCCTGAGAGAGAACAGAGAAGATACATACGCGGCTGCAGATCCCGCAGCCCGTGCAGCGATCGTTATCGATCAGTACTGGTGTTTCCATCCTTTGTGCCTCATGTCGTTGGTGCAAGGGATCATGCGTCCTTTAGTATTAAAAAATGAGTAGTCTATACATTCTTATATACTATCATTGATGATACTAATGATCATGCAGAGATCTCCTCCAACAGGGAAGTGCCCGATCCAGATTTCGCTCTCCGTTATCGGCGGAAAGTGGAAGCCCATTATCCTCTGGTTCCTCAGGGACGGACCAGTACGGTTCTCTGAGATCCAGCGGAAAATTCCCGGGATCACCCAGATGATGCTGACGAAACAGCTCCGCGAGCTTGTGGCCGACGGGATGCTCGAGCGGACGGCCTATCCCGAGGTCCCGCCACGGGTCGATTACCGTATCACTGATGACGGTCGCTCAGTCTTTCCTGTTCTGATGGCGTTACACGAATGGGGGAACGAGTATCAGAAGAGGAAGAATGGAAGCTGGAGTCAGAAGTGTGCGGACACTTTTTGCGAGGACGTTACAGAGTAAGAAGTTCTGATGCGTTGTCGTAATTTTTTAAATTATCATCGGGAACAAGTACGACGTTTCCCTCTTCGATAGCACATGGTAATGCCCCATCATCCTTTTTTCTCACTCCCCATTCTTCTGGAGAAGGTAAAAAAAGATCCCGTTTCATCAACCCCGGGGTATATGCTGCGATCCCCATGCAGCCATAAGTTCCAGGATAGGATGCAGGCTTTTCCCTTTTTCCGTCAAGGAATATTCTACTCTGGGCGGTATTTCCGGATATTCTTGGCGATGGATTAAACCCTCATGTTCAAGGGTGCGTAACTGCTGGCTTAATACTTTATCCGAAATCGTCGGCAGCCGTTTCTTCAACTGTCCGTATCGTTGTATTTTTTCGGAATATATCAGCCAGAGTATCACCCATTGCCATTTCCCTCCGACAATAGAGGTGGTATATGATATGGGGCAGACTAATGGATCGATAGGCCCGTCTTTCATGTGATCACTCTCCTTTCAGTGAGTATCTAACCATAATGTTCGTCTTTACTTTAACTAATTTATCTTCCTATTCCAATCCACATAAAAAATTCAGGTACTGGAAAAAAGTGGTGTCTCCTATGATTAACAACCAATCTTTCGTGACAAATGCTGCACAACATTATCTCTCCCTTGTAAAAGGCGCGTCCATCGATTCCTGGATGGATATCTGGGCCGAAGATGCCGTCGTGGAATTCCCTTACAATCAGGATAAATTTCGCCGGCGGCTGGAAGGGAAGCGTGCCATTTACGAGTATTACAAAAATGTCGCACCGGCGTTTGAACTGCGTGGGGAAGGACCTCTGGTAACTTATCTGTCTTCCGATCCACGGGTCGGGATATTTGAGATCTCCATGACGTTTTTGATCAGGTCGACACAAAAAGTGTACGACCAGGATTATATCGGCGTGGTAAAGGTTCGTGACGACGGACGGATTGTTTTCTATCGCGAATACTGTGATCCGATTCGCGCACAGGAAGCCTTCCGACCGGACGGGGGTGCATCATCATGAAGGTAGTGGGGATACTGGGCAGCACGCGTCCGGATGGGAACACGGCAACGCTGTTGCGCCAGGTACTGGAGGGCGCAGCCGCACAGGGTGCCACGACAACCACAATCTCTACGAATAATCTGACAGTTCATGACTGTACAAATTGCGATACATGCAAACGGACCGGACAATGCGTTCTGAACGACGATATGCAGGAGATCTATAACAACATTAACGAATCTGATGTTATTATTCTCGCTTCACCGAATTATATGGGTGGAATTGCAGGAAATCTCAAACTGGTCATTGATCGACTGTACCTCTATTTCTCGGTCACCGAAACAGGGGAGTTGAGAACAACGATACAATCTCCGAAAAAGGTTGCATTACTGATTACACAAAATGCACCTCGCGAGTACACACATTATCGTGAGGCCTTTACTCCATTACGAGGCGTTCTTCACCTCATTTTCCAGGGAAATTTTGACCCGGTGACAGAATCTCTGGTTGCACCGTTACTGATTGCATCTTCTATGAAAGGGCCCGACACCGTAGAAAACGATCCGCAATTGTTACAGGAAGCGTATGCCTTCGGTGCTGATCTGGCGCTGGAAGGATAATCTGTGGAAACGGCTTTGTTGAGATGCTTCAACTATGACGACGACAATGGCGACGCTCACCCTCCACGATGCAGGCAGTGACACCGAGTATCTGATCGGTCGACGGCCGGCCCCGTGCGGAGGCGGTGTCGGGATCGGCGTAACTGGAAACAAAAGAGAACGGGCAGTGATTGTCTGCCCGAAGATCAATTTATTCTGTGCCTGCCAAAACGATCCGCAGTGCAGTGATCTTTTCGTTCTCCACAGTAAAATGGAAATCAAGAGGAACCGGGCTCCCGTCGAAGTTTCCGGAAACGGTGGCGGTCACGACCGTCTCGCCGCCTTTTTCAGCGACACCGGTAATTTCGGTCGTGATCGTCCATTGTTCGGTGACGTCATCCCGCCATTTCCGGATGGCAGCATGCCCCCGGTAGGTGTGTCCTTCATCCAGGACGATGGCGTCCTCGGTGAAGCAGTTCACAATCAGTTCGTTGTCAGGAATGTTCGACGCGTAAAAGTACGTCTCAATAGGTTGTGCCAGTTTTTTCTGCATACAAAATATCTCCTCAATTATGGTTAATGTGGGATTCTCAGGCGTTCATCATCCACCTTCAGGGATCATCGCGGAGGACAGCCCGGCCCAGGAGAATTTCTCTGGGAAATTCGAACAGCCGTGAGATCTCCGTCAACTCATATCCCTACTCCCACGTCACCTGCAGCGGATTCCGGTCCACCTGTCGGTGGTAGGTATATTTCGGATAGCCGACCATCATCCCGGTGGTGACTCGCATATGTTCCGGCAGGTTCAATAAGCGGAGAAGCGGTTCATAGCCGGTTGCCGCACAGTACTCGAAAAATCCTGCCCAGCACGTCCCCAGCCCGAGCGACGGTGCCAGCAACTGGACATAGGCCAGCGAGAGGTAACTGTTGTCCCGGCCAAAATCCAGATTTTCATCCGCCATCGCCACAACCAGGCACGGGGCCGATCTCAGGACGACATCATCGCCGTTCTCGCGATACAGAGTTACCTGCCGGGCATAGTTCGCGGTATATCCCGAAACCGCTGCGGGATCTTTCTTCCCTTCGCCTTCCGCCCAGTCGATGACCGCAGCGGTAATCCTGTGCAGCGTATCCGGATCATCAAAGACCCGGTAGACGACTCCCTGCAGGTTGGACGGCGTTGGGGCGAACCGGGCAATGTCGAGGAGCTCCAGGATTTTTTCCCGGGGGACGGCTTTTTGCCGGTAGTTGCGAACGGACCGCCGGGAACGGATGAACTGTTCTGCCGTTCCGGCATCGATGACCGGAAATTTGTCCCGGGGAACCTGGTTTGCCAGGGGCGCATTCGAATGATCCAGCGCTCCCACAGGGCAAACGGCAACGCACTGGCCGCACCGGATGCAGGACGGGCTGACGATCTCCGGCCCGTTATTACCCATGCCGAGAACGCCCCGGCAGACCTCGGTACAGGAGCCGCACCGGGTACATTTTTCATTGTCGACATGGATCGTAAAACCGGCACGTCGTCCTTTCGTGTCGTCGCGACCGGGTTTTTTTCCTGCGCTCTTTTCAGGAGTGGATTTCATGGCAAAGATCTCCCTGGATCCGGATCCTGTTTCCTGGCAGAGGCCTCGAGAAACTCCCGGCAGAGGTACGGCTCCACGAACTCCCGGACCTCCTTGTCACTCAATCTCTTATGTTCGTCTCTTCCGACATGCTCCACCGGCCGTAGATGCTGTTCCAGGTGTTCACAGGGAAATGTACTGCACTTGCCGCAGTGAACAATTTTTTTCTCCAGCACGCAGGCCCGTATCCGGCAGTCTTTCTCGATCCTCCGGGGATTGTTCTCATCTGGTTCCAGGCATCCGTCACAGCAAATCCCTTCCGGAGGGATGAGAAAACCCAGGACTTTCTGCCATCCTTCGCTTGCCCGCCGGCAATCATCATCGGTCTTTGCATTCTCTTTGTAGGCAGCGCAACTGCTGCAGAGAGAACCGCAGCGTGCCCGAATCTCCGGCTTCTGTCCGGATAATCCCGATGGCAGATTCGGTGACAGATCCATGGATGTCATACCAGAAAGTATGGGAAATAACAAAATATAATGAAAGGTAATTCCAGTATACTACCAGGAACCATTGCGGGAATTACTGTCATGCGCAAGGACGAGATCGAAGAACGGATTACCAGGATAGAAAAATCCATAAAAGAGATCCAGGCCGGCCAGCGGGAGACTTCCGATACGATCAGGAACGAGATTCGATCGTTCCAGTCGCTGGTGATCGAAGAGAAGGTCGAAACCATGCGCCAGCAGATCGTACGCGGGTACCAGCAGCTCCTTCTCGATCTCGTCCTCACGGGCGTACAGAAAGAATTCGAACGGGCCTTTACCGATCCCTGCCCGCGTACCGACCGCAGTGAATGCATCGGATTTTTTCTCGCAAGACTCAAAGAGATCGGGGAGCGGATGGACCCTGACGAAGCAGAACAATTCATGACCGCCCAGAAGATACAGGACGAGGGGCTGTACGTCCAGTACCCCGAACTGAAAGATGAACCCTGTAAAAATTGCTACGCGACCTATCTGCAGGAACGGGATAGCCTGATGCACCAGATCGGCGAACTCTGTTCGAGCCGGCGCATGCTCCAGCGGAAAAAGCATGACGTGCAGGTCGCCGGTATGCCGGATGAACACGTCCTCTCATCGATTATCGAGCCGCTCTCCCACCCGGTGCGGTTTGCGATGCTCAAGGCCCTTTTCGGGGGGAGCATGTCCTACACCGAACTGAGCTCCCTTACCGGGCATAAAGGAGGCCATCTCCTCTTTCATATCACCCGGCTTACTGAAGCAGGACTTGCGGAAAAATCTGAATCGACCGGACTCTATACCCTTACGGAGAAAGGGACCGGGACCATGACGTTCATCCGGGACCTCTACTGCAGTTGATGCGGGTGGTCTTCCCCGGTCCTCTTTTTTAGGGAAGCGGCGGAATTCGGACAGTGCCCGGACCTCAACGTTTTTTCGGGAATACCGGTATACTGAAATAACTGTACAGATCACCTGAGAAGAGAAACGCCGGGATCGTCGGCCTGAACAGATCCATGCCCGGCGGGGACCTTTACGTCAATGGCTGAAACAGACTGCACATCGCAGGTATGCGGGAAATCTCTGGAAAATGTGATCGAAACCATCGCAGAACGGCTGGCTGCGACACGGACAAAAGGGGAGCTGGGAGTGATCCTCGGGGAGGAGATCAGCCGGTACTCGATGCAGGATCTCCAAGTTATCGGGGGAAGGTTTGTCGCTGATATGGCCGGGCTCCCAAAAGAGTTCCATAACGAGCTCCGCCCGCGCCTTGCCGAGGGACTCTTCGGTGCGCATCACCAGATCGTTACCCTGTACCGGTCCGGGAAATTTCTATCGATGGCCGCACCCATTGCCCATCCGGAAACGTTTCGCCGGTTCTGCCGGATGATCCCGTACGGGTGTCTTCACTGGGACGAGCACGTGGAACAGACGCCGTTTCCCTACACAGAGCGGCACCGCCTCTTCTATTACCTGATCTCGGCGTTCTCCATGTTTGTCATGGACCGGCCGGGCCATCCAGTGGGAACGCCGTTTCCCGGCGGGTCCCATGTCGAAGAACAGAACGGTACCCTGTACTGCCCGGTCCGGGACCGGGAAAAAGAGGTATCATTCTCGCTCTGCAATTATTGTCCTGCCCTCCAGACACCCGGCAGGTAGTACGCGGGTCCGGGAGATGCCGGGGACCCTGGAAATGCGAAATCCTCGGGAGCCGGCGTCTCGTCTCCACCATCGAGCATGAGGAGGGGTTGATCCCCGTGACCTTCGTCGAGCGGATGACACACGTCGAAGAACATCGTCACGTTCGATACAGGTCATACCGAGACCCGGGAGACAAACAAAGATAAGCGTGTTGAGATCACCTCTCTGTAGGGAGGATCCTATGCCGAAATACAAGAGTCACTGCGAGGCGACACTGAAGATGATCAGGGGCAAGGGGAAACTGTTGATCCTCCATGCCCTGACGGACAGGACGCTGAGGTACAGCGAGATCGCCCGCAGAAACACCAGTATCTCCGAGAGCATGCTGGTGCGGCAGCTGCGGGAACTGGAGCAGGACGGCCTGGTGACGAGGACCGTCTATCCGGAGGTCCCCCCACGCGTGGAGTACGCGCTCACCGCCTCGGGAAAGAAACTGGTACCGATCATGAGACTGATGAGCCTGTGGAACACCACGTACATCGACCGGGACATCGCAGAGAACCGGCTCCTCACCATCCCGGTCTCCAAGAGAGACGAGGGGCTGGTCGCACTGCGGGACGACCTCGATACCATGCTCCTCGATCTCGACAGAAAACTGAAGTGCGTGGCGGAGAAAAAAACGCAGATCCCTGACCAATAGGTTACAGCCGGCCTGATTTTTGATATTTTTGTAATGATCGTTCTGGTCTCCTCCGCTGTTTTGAAGAGGGGCTTATAAAAATAGTTGTCACTTTCCCCATGGAGAGATACTCTCAGTTTGTAAAGTGGGCCCTATATTTTTTTTGAGAGAGAACCGGTAATGGATGTCGACGGATCTGGCGATGGACACAGCGAAGACCGCTCGTGTGGTCATCGACCTGCAAAAGGGCATCACATTTCATGAGATCATTTCAAACGCTGCACATCTGACAGATCACTTCAGAAAGAACGGGATGCCGGTATTCTGACAGTATCATCCAGAAGAGACATTGAGGAGCCCTCTCTGGAACCGACCTGGATCTTCACCTGATAAGATGAGGGATAGACACGCTCGTCCTCTGTGGGGTCGCGACTGAGATTGGTGTCGAAAGTACCGCCCGGTTTGCCTATGAGTACGGGTCTCAGCAGATCTTCGCAGAGGATGCAATGAGTTCGAAGTCAGAGGAACAGCACGCTGCGGCGGTCAATGGTATCTTCACGAGGACCGGACGGGTGCGAAGAACGAATGAGATCGTGGCTGCGTTGAATTGACCGCTCGATCCGTTAGAAGGCTTAGAGTCATGCAAAATTGGAAGAGAAACTTAATCGTCTGCTGGTTCGGGATGTTCATGACCGGTATGGGGCTGAGCCAGATCGCACCGGTATTGCCGCTGTACATCCAGCATCTCGGCGTCGACAACACCGCGTTGATCGAACAATTTTCTGGCATAGCATTTGGTGTAACATTTATCATTTCAGCGATCTTCTCACCGATCTGGGGTCTTGCCGCCGACAAATTCGGACGAAAATCGATGCTGTTACGAGCAAGTCTCGGCATGGCGATCGTGATCGGGTGCATGGGGTTTGCACAGAACGTGTACCAGCTGATCGGACTGCGGCTATTGCAGGGCGTGATAACCGGGTACAGTTCGGCCTGTACTGCATTGATTGCAACGCAGACGGACAGAGAACACGCGGGCTGGGCGTTGGGTACCCTTTCGACATCTTCGATCGCAGGAACTCTGCTCGGACCCATGATTGGCGGGTACATCGCAGAGAACCTGGGTTTTCAGGAGGTTTTTTTTATAACCGGTGCACTGCTGCTGATCGCATTTATTGCAACCGCCCTCTTTGTGAACGAATCATTCACCCGTCAGGACAGGATGGTGCTCAGTATCAAAGAGACCTGGGGGACTGTTCCACACAAAAGTTTGACACTTATTCTGTTTGTGAGCTCTTTTGTCATGACTCTGGCACTATACTCCGTGCAGCCCATCTTGACCATATATATTACCCAGTTATCCAGTACCACCAGTCATGTTGCTCTGCTGGCAGGTATGACATTCTCGGCCTCAGGGCTGGCCAGTATCGTTGCGGCTTCACAATTGGGGAAACTCTCTGATAAGATTGGCCCCCAGAAGGTCATGCTTGCCGCACTGATTGTAGCCGGACTCATCTTTATCCCCCAGGCCTTTGTAACCGACCCCTGGCAGTTGATGGCCCTTCGATTTGTACTGGGATTGGCGATCGCGGGATTGATTCCGTCTGTCAATACCCTGCTCAAGAGGATCACACCGGATTCTCTGACCGGCAGGGTCTTCGGTTTCAACATGTCTGCAGGGTATCTGGGTGTATTTGGAGGATCAGTCCTGGGCGGGCAGGTGGCAGCCTATCTGGGTATCAGATCGGTATTCTTCATTACCGGGGCATTGTTACTGGTAAATGCAGTCTGGGTCTATTTCAAGGTGTATAAAAATATCCGTATCGCAGAATATGCATAAGAGGAGAGAAGATGATGAAAGACACAAGATCAACAGATACCGAATTGAAAGCAGAAAAAACAGCGCTCGTCGTTATCGACATGCAGAAGGGAATCGTGAACAGGCAGCATGCCCCTCATACGAGCGAGCAGGTTGTGTTGAATGCAAGCAGGTTGGTGCAGGCATTCACGGAGAAGGGAGCCTTTGTCGTTCTTGTGAGAGTCTCAACGGTCGATGGAAGAGATATGTTGAGACCAAGGACAGATGCCACGACCAACCCGGTACCATTCCCAGATGGTTGGGATGCCTTCGTACCAGAACTGGAACATTTTGACCAGGTCCATGTGATCACCAAGAGACAATGGGGAGCATTCTACGGTACCGACCTTGACCTCCAGTTACGCCGCCGGGGGATCGATACGATTGTACTCTGCGGGATCTCGACCGGGATCGGCGTCGACACGACAGCACGGGAGGCTTTTCAGCGTGGTTACGATCAGATCTTTGTGGAAGATGCAATGACCGCTTCAACAGAGGAAGAGCACGAGTATGTCTGTACACACATCTTTCCCCGGATCGGTCGAATTCGGACAAGTGAGGAAGTGGTCGGCCTGTTGAGCCACCCCTGACCCATTCTTTAATTTTTCAGTCAGGGTCGGCGAGGGTCTTCGTTTCGAAGGGGGGCAACTTTCGTGACCAGGAGCATTCGAGTCCAGGAAGCCTGTCAGGATCATAATCACGCCGGCAGCACTGATGAAACAGGCTGGTCTGGGAGGGAATGATATGCTGTCCGACGACTCGCGACGGACAAAAGATCAGCAACTGTGTGCAGTCATTGTCCAGGCCGTTGATATTCAGAAGGATACATCGTGAACGCCGGGGCCTGACCGGCTTCGGGCTCTGTCACCTCCATGCCGGTGGTCACCTCAATCGCCGAAGACACGGCGGGCGGTCTTCCCATCTGATTCCATATTTAAAAGAAAAATTGTCAGATCACCAGGGTGACATGAATCAGCGCAAAGATAAGTGTGATCGCAGCCATCCGCATGTGCCAGGGGAACGGGACAATCCGGTATCCCTTCCTTAAGAGTACACCGATGGTTACCGTTACAAGAAGCGCGAAAAACGTAGCAATACCAAAATAAACAGCAATAGGACGATTAAATATCTGAATGTATCCGAGAGAGGCGATCATGGTAGACGATCGAGGAGATCCCTATTCTTCCTATTTAAAATGATCTCACCGGCTGCTCGGGCTCCTATGACTGAAGGAACATTCCGGAACTGAGGGGAGGTTGAATCAGAGGTCCATCTCCTTCAACCTCGTCAGAATCCAGAAAGCCCTCTTCGACCGCAGGGGTCCCGGCAGTCACTCCTCGAGGTGGCTCCCGTCGCAGAACGGTTTGTTCTTCGACCTCCCGCACCGGCAGAGCGTGACCCGGTTCCGAACCTCGTAGGCCTTGCCATCGACAGCGATCACCGGGATACCGCCCTGAACCCAGAGCGGTCCGTGCTTCCCGTGCACCGGGTCCTCGATGACGGCGATGGACTTCTCCAGGTCCGGCTCGATCGCCTCCCCGGTCGCAGTATCCGAGACGACCAGCCGGCCCGACGGGCAGTTGCCGCCCTCCTCGATGGCAATCTCCCGGGCATCCGGGTCAGGGGATGTGACGAGGTTCCCGATACCACCGGCCCGCTGGCAGAACCCGGCGTGGGCGCAGAGATGCTCGTTGTCGGCGAGTGTCAGGAACGGCCCCGGGGTGATGCCGGCACCCTTCTGAAACGGCTTTCGGTCACCCGCCTCAGTCCCGACAAAGTGGGCCGGGGCGTGGGCGCCGTCGCAGAACGGTTTCTCCTTCGAGAGCCCGCACCGGCAGAGAGCATACTGCTGCTGCTGAAGTGGATAGGTCTTCGTCTCATTCCAGGTTCGGCAATTGCCGTCGTCATCGTAGATCACCTCCACGGTTTTGAGGGGTATACCACCGCTCACATGGTATGGGCCATTCTTCCTCACGGTGATCTTCATCGATTCGTTGCGGGGATCCGGGGATATCTTTAGTGGTGTGGTCATGGTGCATCCGATCCATCCATGGCCGGATATGTATTCCAGTACGTTATATAACCTGTGGAGGAATAAGTGGTTTCAACTCAGGCCCTATCATCCCTGCACAGGAAGAACGGTGCCGGGCCGGCTCGATGACCATTCACCGATCGATATACCCCGTTGGTGTTGGTTCGAAGCAGTATCAAAAAAAGAATTGTGGGATTTTCTCATCCATCCTACAACTCGTTGAACAGGGTGATAATATCATTGAAATCGATCTGACCGTTTTTGTTGAAATCAAACGCACTGATCGGTTCATTCTCGGCGATCCAGTCCATCTGGTTGAAGAAGAGGACCACGTCACCAAAGTCGAGGACTCCGTTGCCATCGACGTCCTCGTACAGTCCGTCATGGTTGAGATCCTGCGGGACGGCTGACCCGCCCGGGACGATCACCACCGGGGTCGTACCAGTGGGGGCGAACTTCAGGACCCTATTGCTGTTCACGTCGGTGACATAGACGTTGCCGGCACCATCCACCGTGATACCAAAAGGACTGTTGAACTGCCCGGCTTCCAAGCCATAACTCCCCCATTTCGTGATGAATGTGCCGTTTTGATCGAACTTCTGGATCCGGTGGTTGCTACTGTCGGACACGTAGACGTTGCTGTCACGGTCCACGGCGACACTCGTTGAGTCGCCGAACATCCCGTCTTCCGAGCCGGAACTGCCCCATTGCCTGAGGTAACTACCAGTCGACGTGAACTTCTGGACCCGGTTGTTGCCCCAGTCTGTGATATAAACATTGCCGGTGCTGTCCAGTGCAATTCCATTCGGACCGCTGAACTGCCCGGCTCCCGGACCATGGCTGCCCCATTGGGAGAGGTAGCCACCGGCCGACGTGAACATCTGGACCCGGTTGTTGCCAAAGTCAGTGACATAGACGATGCCGAAGCGATCCACCGCGACACCGCATGGCTGGTCGAACTGTCCGTTCCCTGAGCCTGTCATGCCCCATTGTGTCAGGTAGCTACCAGTCGAATTGAACTTCTGGACCCGGTTGTTATTCAAATCAGCGACGTAGACGTTGTCGGCGCTGTCCACGGCGATACCATAGGGCATGTTGAACTGTCCGTCTCCCGATCCCGAACTGCCCCATTCTGTGATGAAGGTGCCGTTCGCGGTAAACTTCTGGACCCTGCTGTTCCCCAGGTCGGTGACGTAGACATTGCCTGCACTGTCCACGGCATCACCATAGGGCATGTTGAACTGTCCGACTTCCAAACCCTGACTGCCCCATTGCGTGATGAAGGTGCCGGCCGACGTGAACTTCTGGACCCGGTTGTTGTACACGTCAGTGATATAGACATTGTCGGCGCTGTCCACGGCGATACCAAAGGGATTGCTGAACTGCCCGGCTTCCGAGCCTTTCGTACCCCATTGCGTGATGAAGGTGCCGGCCGACGTGAACTTCTGGACCCGGTTGCCAGAGTCGGCCACGTAGACGTTGTCGTTACTGTCCATCGCGATACCCTGGGGAATCTCGAACTGCCCGGCCTCCGAGCCAGAACTTCCCCATTGCATGAGGTAGCCACCGGTCGAATTGAACTCCTGAATCCGGTTGTTGTATGCGTCAGTGACATAGACATTGCCGGTGCTGTCTATGGCAATTCCATTCGGACCGTCGAACTGTCCGTCTCCCGAGCCGGAACTCCCCCACTGCATGAGGTAGCCACCGGTCGAATTGAATACCTGAACCCGGTTGTTGCCCCAGTCAGCGACATAGATCTGTCCTCTGCTGTCCACCGCGACACTACCTGGCTGGTCGAGTTGTCCTTCCTCCGAGCCTTTCGTGCCCCATTGGGTCAGGTAACCACCAGTCGAATTGAATTTCTGGATCCGGTTGTTATTCATGTCGGCGACGTAGACGTAGCCGACGCTGTCCACGGCGATATCATAGGGTATGTTGAACTGCCCGTCTCCGGTGCCAAAACTGCCCCATTTTTTGAGGAATGTGCCGTTCGAATCGAACTTCTGGATCCAGTTGTTGTATGTGTCGACGACGTAGACATCGCCAATGCTGTCAATTGTGACACCATAGGGCTGGTTGAACTGCCCGGCTTCTTGACCAGAACTGCCCCATTGCGTAACATATGCGTACCCACCTTCAACCGAAACAGCCTGGGCGCTGCAACAGAGGAGGAGCAGGGCGCAGAAAAAATAAAAAAAATACTTAAATTTCATCCAGAATCACCATGATTACTTCTTAATTGTTGATTATCAGGATAAAAACTACTCCCTTAATCCCTCTTGATCTTCGAAAGGTTTGAACGCATCAAATCCAAAAATAGACCAATCTCTGACTCCAGGGAGTCTTCAATTGGTCAAGGATGATGCGTTCGACACGTTACTCAGCCCCTCAAGGCGAACCTGATCCAGTTGATGTTGACGAAGTCGGTCGGGAACTTCAACACGAACTGATGCTGCCCGGCCGGCAGGGTCACCGGCACCGAGATGGTCTGGAAGACCGGCCAGGCCCCGGTATTCGGGACGTTCAGCGTTGCGACCGGGGTCGTGCCGTTGTCGACATACACCAGGACGGATGAACCACTGTGGGTGGATGCGACCCTGAACCCGGCGTCATAGGTGCCGGCAGTGCTGACATTCACTGTGTACGTCAGCCATTCGCCGGCACGGATCCAGCCGACATTCGGCGACCCATCAGTATCGAGCACCTCGATGTCCACGTCGTCCTGCCGGTACGCACCACCCTCATTTCCGACGGTGGTGTCGTGATAGGTGACCCCTTCGCCACCGATGTTATAGTCCTCAGCCTGTAACGTCCCGGGGATCGTATGTGGCCCGTTGTAGACCTGGCCGGCTATTGGGATCAGTTGGGCGGTCAGGTCGACGTTCTGGTCCTTTCCCGGGTGAGTGGTGATCGTACCCTGGAAGGTGGCGTACCCGTCCTTACTGACGGTGTAGGTGTAGTACGGGGTCGCGGTCGTATAGACTTTGACCTTCAGGATCCCTCCTGCTATTGTCCCCATCGGGGTCTGGTCGAAGAGGACCGATGCTCCGTCCACATTACAGTGGACAGTGTACCATCCCTGATCTCCTCCCACTGGCGGGAAGGTGGTAGCCGGCACGGTCACAGCAAAGCTCTTATGCGAGGACCCCGCTGCATTGGTCGCGGTCTGATCGATGGTATAGGTGCCGGCCTGCCAGTAGGTGTACCGGAATGTTCGATAGGCAGTGGTCGTGCCGTCCCCGAGGTCGTACCGGACCGAGGTCGCGTTCTCGGAGGTATCGGCGACCTGGATGCCGAGCGAGTCTTGATCACTGGAGGTGACCGTGAAGTTCGCCACCGGCAGGGCTCCGGTCGGTGTCACCGTCGCAGTCGCAGTCGCAGTCGCAGTGGGTGTGACCGTCGGGGTCACCGGCGAGGTGACATTGATGTAGTCCTCGATCGTCTTCACCTCTGTCCCGTTGGAACCGACGGTCATCAGCGAGACAGTGTACCTGCCGGCCGTCTCATAAACATGGACGGGGTTCGACTCAGAGGAGGTCGAACCGTCGCCGAACTGCCAGAAGAAATACTGAACCGATCCGTTTACCGACTCGTTGAAATGCACGGCAAGGGGAGATAAACCGGCAGTCACGTTCGCAGCGAAATCGACCGATGACGGTTCGGTGACCGTGATGTACCCCGGCTTTTGGATGAAGACACTGCCATAGTCAGGTACTGATACTGTCAGCATCACGGTATAGGTCCCCGGGCTCGTGTAGGTGTGGATAGGGTTCTGTTCGGTCGACGTGGTCCCATCGCCGAACTGCCACTGGTATCCGTTTGCATCTGAGGACTGGTCAGTGAATTGGACCGTGAAGGGCGTCCGACCAGACGTCGCATTGGCCGTAAAGGCCGCAACAGGTACTGAGTTCACAATGATACACCGGTACTGGGTGCAGGTGTTGCTCCCCCAATCATAGGTGGCGGTCAGGGCCACGTTATAGACGCCGTTCTTGGTGAAGACATGGGTTGGATTCTGCTCGGTTGAGTTAGAGCCGTCCCCGAAGTCCCAGAACCAGGCGGTCGGCGAGCCGGTCGACTGGTCCATGAACCGTACCGAGTACGGAGCCTGTCCGACATGGCCGAACGCGTAGAAGTTCGCAGTGAACGGCGTGAGTGAGATGTTATAGCCGCTCACCTGGTATAACCGTAAATCAACGCTGGAAGCGTAGGGCAGATAGCCATCTTTGACTGCAGTCAGGTCGACATAACGGGGAATGTTATTGCCGTCGACGATCCGTTCTCCGCTCTTCAGGCCAAGGCCTGTATCTCTTCGGCCAAGAGAGTAGGACCCATCACCATTCGATATCGTACTGGTTGGTGAGAGATTGGAACCGGTCATCGAGATTGTCGCACCCGACACCGGCTGCCCAGTACTTGAATCAATAACGTACCCCCTCAGATACGAATCAGGCACGGCCGTTGCCGGCGAATTCATCAACAAACAGGAGACGATGGCCAGCACAACCAGCAGCCAGGTCATTCTTTTCATGAGAGACATTATGGTTCAAACCTCGGTATTTTCAATAATTGGGCGGATACGATGTGATGAATAAATCAGTCAATGATGAATGACGTTATAAGATATTCTCATTCCACCGAATTATCCGGTTTTTTCCGAATTATCTCCATGAAAAATTCCATTATTTCGAGGTATATCGACTGAAGTGACTGAAGGGATCAGATCCTTTGCAGGATAACAGAAGGAATTAAATCCAAAGAACGAGTATGATAAATATCTTCTATTTTTGGATAGACCTCCTGGTGTGACATTCTCCTGTCTTTGACGACTGGTCGAGTGGGTAACACTCCATCAAAAAGAATTGTTTATATGACGAAGGTCTTACCGAGACCCGAAGGTAATAATTGATGATTTTTTTCGAATGACATCCCGGAAGTTAATTGGTGTATGAGGAAGTGCGGATCTTTATCGGTTGGGCCTGGAATTACTGATTTCATCGTCATTCAGGGTTGGAATCTGATTAAAATGAAGGGTTCACTGGTCCAGGGGATCGTCCACATAGAGGAACATCTCTTCGATGTTCACGCTGAAATATCTCGCAATTCTAAAAGCAAGATCGAGAGACGGGACGTACTGACCCTTTTCAATGGCGAGGATGGTCTGACGATTTACTCCAATTGCTCTTCCGAGGTTCTCCTGAGTGAGATCGTTCATCGCTCGAAAGACCTTGATCCTATTCTTCATCAGTCTCCCAATCCCCGTATCTTCTGGCATAATATGACCGGAACCCGACGTACAGAATGATCATCAGAGAGAAGGCCGAGCTGGAGAAGACCCATCGACCTGGGGGAAAATTCACTCATCGTTTGAATCGGTGGAGGCGGAGGATATGCAAACGAAAGAACAGGGACCAGACGCATCACCCCTTCAATCGAAACAGCACAGAATAGTACCCCGAAGACCTGCATCGTGCGCCGCATAGCCTGTCCTGCAATTATTATGTCTCTTTCGTCCTCAGTGAAATCAGTACAGTTCACCTTCACATAAGAGACAATGGCACCAGCTGCAATGAATGCCAGTTCCATGAGCAGAGCACGATCATGCTCTCCTGAATACCAGAAGATGCTGACCAGTACAATGGCTATGATCCCAAGGAAAAGATAGAATCCGTTCTTCTTCATGGAGGCTTATCTCATATGTATCTGTTTCACTATGCTCCAGTATAACGAAACCGGGAAGCAGGTCCCCGGGATGGGCTGGGAAGTACCTCCATCCGGTAGAGATCTTCTGGACCAATGAATAGATCCTCCACCAGGGTGTTCGATAACACCTTCTCTTCGAACAAACCAGATCTTCCTCCTCTGTCTGTAACCGACGAGGGAATGTTGGCAGAGAGTTTTACAAACCGAGCATTGGACTTCCCAGTCTTTTGGATATCTATTGACGGGGTCTTTCTTCGATTTTTTCCGAAAGCATTAGGTATTCTCCCACCCGGTGTTGAACGCTGGGATGTGGGATCATGGTCTATTATGGGGCAGGGGAGAAGATCCACCTGCCGGTGATCGTCGGAATCAATGATCAGAGTTTCAAGCAGGGCACGCGAGAACTCCTGCTCTCTCTTTAATTCAGCTTCGATGTGTCTTTGAAGAGTGATCTGAATGATATCATGAGAGAGTTCTGCAAACTGGGCCTTGAGATTTCCACCTTTCTGGACATAGTGATCAGCACCGCAGTCGAGGGCTTTTACTACGATCTCCTCTCTGCTCCTCCCTGTAAAAAGGATGAAAGGGATATCACTATTCATCCGAATTTTTCGTAATAATTCAATTCCATTCATACCCGGCATCTGATAATCAGAGACGATAATGTCATAGGATGTTGATGCCAGTCTGCAGAGGGCGTCCCTGGCAGAGGTTACAATATCCACGGTGAACGTTCCGATTCGTTCAAGGAATAATTTTCCAATTTCTAGGAGACCTGGTTCATCATCAATATATAAGACAGATATCATGGTCATCACGTAATGTACGTTATATTATACATTTAGCCATTTATAGATTTCTAAAAACAATTTAAAAATTGCATTTTATCAAATAAATCATACAATATCAAAAAATTTTTAGACGTCGTCACAAGGGGAACGGATCAACACCTCCATCTACCGGATTGCCCATTATGTCGACTTCAAGGCGTTCTCTCAACTCGAACCGTCGCTATGACAGAGATCGCGATGGACCTGCACCCATCCTTATACCTCGTTGAACACGGTGACGATATCATTGAAGTCGATCCGACCGTTCCCGTTGAAGTCGAAGCCGGCGACTGGTTCGTTCGCCTCGATCCAATCCATCTGATTGAAGAAGAGGACCACATCATGGAAATCGAAGACCCCGTTGCCGTTCACGTCCTCGTACCATCCATCCCCGTTCAGGTCGAGCGGGATACCGGACCCGCCGGGGACGATTTTAATCGGGACGGTCTCCTGGGTGAACGTGAGCCAGTCGATATTCTGGCCGTCGCCGAAGAAGGTGAGGACCAGGGAATGCGTCCCTGCAGTCAGGTGGATCGGGACGGTGACGTTCGCGAACGTGGCGAAGGATCCTGTGTCAGGGACTGCGATCGACGCAGTATCCCCGCCGGCGACCGAGAGCGTTATCTGCCGGCCCGAATGCGGGCTTGCCACGCGGGCTGTCACCGTATAGTTCCCACTCTGGGTGACGTTCGTTGTGTAACAGAGCCATTCCCCGTCCCTGACCCAGCCGACATTCGGCGTCTTCTCGCCTCCGGTCATCTCGATGTCGACGTCGTCCTGCCGGTAGACCCCGCCCTCGTTGCCGGCGGTGGTGTCGTGGTAGGCGACCCCTTCCCCGCCGAGGTCGTAGTCCTCAACCTCGATCCGGCCCGATACCAGGTGATTGGTGTTCGGCTCAGGGGTCGGGGTCGGAGTAGCATCGATGCACAAAGGCACCTCCTCGGTCGTGCCGTCCACCGCCGTACCGGTCTCGTCCAGCCCCTTGATGGAGAGGGTGTACCGGCCGGGTGGCGTCCCGGTGCCGATCGCTCCGCCGAACTCGTACAACGAGGTGGTGATCTCCGAGGGTTTTGCTGGATCGGTCCGCCGTCCGAGTTCGACCGGGATGGTCGAGTTTGCCACCGCAGCACCCCCGGCATCCACCAGTGTCCATTCGATCGAGGCGATCCGGTTCGTCGGTGTGCCGTCTTTTCCGGACGGACCGGGTACGACCGGAGCCGGGATCGGTGCAACCACGCCGTAGAGGAGGCAGGTCTCGTCGGATTCGACGTCGATCCCGTCGCCGGGGAGAAGGTCGAGCCGTTTTTGTGTCGTGTCGGCCAGGTCGACGATCGGGTCGGAATCATTCTCCATGCGGAGTTCGGCCCGTGTGAGGGCGAGTCTGTCGCCGTGTGCGAGGGTCGAGAGGGTCGAATTGAACGAGACCCGGGATCCGTTCTCGCGGGCGGTATAGGTATACACCGGTTCGCCTGCCGTATAATAATGATACACCGTCTGGGGCGAGTCGACCATGCCGGTGCGGATGAGCGTCGAGGTCTCGATGGTATAGGTGGCCGAGGTGTTGCGGATGTTGTAGAGGAAGAGGTCGTTCTCGGCAGCCCCGACCGTGTCGACGGTCGTGCCCGGACAGTCGTTCACGACCTCGATCGCATTGTTTCTGACCCAGCGGCCTGGAATAACATAGCCGGTGTTGTTCCAGAAGAAGTACCCGGGAAAGGAATCGATGTAGGTCCGGTACCCGTTCTCCCGGGCGAACGCGGTCAGCCGGTTCACCTGCGCCGGAGGTGAAAACCGTCCGAGTGCCGCGTGCGTCTTCCCGAGAGTGATCTGCTTCTCGGCCGTGAGCCCGTGCAGATCACCCGAGAGCCCGGTCACACGGATCGTAAACTCGCCCGCGACGAGATCGTGAAGGGGCCGGCCGTCGCGGTCTGTGTAGGTGGTATCGAACTGCTTTGTGGCCCCACCCAGCACGAGGCCCGAGTAGTACTCGGGGGTCACGATCACCTTGTTCCAGGTCTCAAGGAGACCGCCCGGTTCGCTGACCAGGTCCGGGACCATCACGGTGCCCTTCGCGGATCCATTGGGATAGTCGGCCGCGATCGCCGAGAGAGGGGTCGTCCCGGTTAAGGGATCGACGTGGCTCTCGAGGGTCCGAACCGGGGTGCCGACGGCGCTCGCCCCGGAAAAGACCTCGATCCGGACGTCGCCCGGGGTTGTGATTCCGGCCGGAATGGCACCGGTCACATAGAAGTCGCGCATCTCGGCCATCGTGGTCTCGTTCGGTGACGGATAATCGATCGTCAGGGATACGGCACCTGCGGTGTGGATAATGAACCAGGCTCCGAGGATCATCAGGACCACAAGCGGCAGACGTGAACGTGTCATGATCGGTTCTTCTCGTGAAAACTTGTCTTCCGAGGTCATAAACTCTTGGAAGAGCAGGGTTTCAACAGAGCCAAAAAAGTAAATGGGTGAGGTTCCTTGAACTGTTTCAAGAAATTACTTGCCTGCTGGTGTTCCGTAGTTCTGGATCTTCACCTGCATATCAGTACTCAACTGTTTAACAAGTTCCGCATTATACGAACCTGAAGGCAAATAGGGGAGTGAATTGTTGAATATTTCTTCCGCCGCGACGCCATAGGAACGCGATTTTGCTGCTATCGACCCTTCTTTGACTGCTGGGTCGACGTCGGTCGTAAGGATTGAGATCGTATTGTCGCTGTTGCGGACGATCTCGAAGGTGCGGAACTGTTGAGGGAAATCCCGTAATGATGAGGTTTCTACCTCCCAGAATCCGAGTTCTGGATGGCTGGCATCGGGCGATTTCTGAGCGTTGATGGCATTGACATGGCGATGTCCTGCGATCCAGAGGATCAGATTCGGATATTCATGAAGTGTACTGAGTAACTTCTCTTCGGATACCTGAGAGACAGAACTCCAACCGGTATATTCATCGAGGGAAGACCCCGATAATTCCGTCGCTATCGGAACGTGAGCAGCGATGATCATCAGTTGCCCTTCTGCCTGACCCGAATTGAGTTCACTCACAAGCCAGTCAAACTGCTCGTTATCAAGAGAACCATGCCCATAACCGCCGGCATCGGCGTCGGTAGCGTTCTGGGTATCATCGAGCACAATGACCTTGATCGGGATATCCGACTTTGGTTCGAACGAATAATACGCACGACCCGAACTCACATCAGATTGGTTGAATCCATGTCCAATCGGGGTTGAAGAGGTATTGAAAAATTCGCCCATCCAGTCAGAGACCGAAAGGACACGGCGGTTCGGATCAGCGGCAAGTACTTTTGGAGGGGTTGCGAAATCGGAGACATTTCCCACACCGATGATGTCGCCATTCACGGTCCGACCATCGATAGAACCCATATAATACCCACGGCTCTTGATACCGAGTGGATCGACGAAGATATTACCCATGTTGAGGATGTACTCTCCGGTATAGTTCGCTTTCAGGTAATCATCCGGGGGATTCGTTCCGATCCAGTTGTGATCGTGGTTGCCGAGCGCCTGATACCAGGGGATCGACGTGTTCAGCCCTGCCGCTTTGTATTGATCCTGGTAATCATTGAGAGGTCCGGGAACCGGATCATCCTTGACGCCTGAATCAGGGTTAATCACCTTGCCATCGAGGACGTCGATGTACCATCTGAGTTCATTGTACTGTTCGTTGTTGGCAACATCCCCCAGAGAGATGCCGAAATCGAACGGTTCTGCTTTATGAAGAGCGTTGATCGTCTGGACGGCCGCATCGAGAACCTGAGTTGTTGCGAGCATAACCGGCGAATATCCTGAAGACTGGCCACCTAAGTACCCAAAGAAGATCCCCTGAGCAGGAGTTTCTTTGTCTGAGATATGAACATCGGTCATGTCAAAGAAATGCAGAAGGTTGGCTGTATGGGAGACCGAGGTATTGTTGTATGCCGGTGATACGAGGTCCAGTCGTTTCTCGTAGTCAAGCCCCTGGCCATACTGCCAGACGCCATAACCATAGCGTGAATAGTTTGCAACATCATAGGGAAGAACCGTCGGTGAAGATGATGGCACCGAGACCGGAAGGACCACCCGGTCGTGTGTTGTTAAAACCACAGAATCTATTGGATAACTGGCTTCTGAGTCTGATAGATTCGAGAGATTCACTGTCTGTTCTGTTGTCGGCACTGTGGTCTGGTTGCCGGCAGCAGTACCTGTTGTATTGACCGTTGTGATACCGGTTGCATTCAGAGTCGTATTCACCTGAGTAGCATTCGTGGATGTGCTCACCGGGGTGACATTCAGTGTCGTATTCACCTGAGTACCGTTCACGGTTGTGTTCACCGGGGAGATAGTCAGTGTCGTATTCACCTGAGTAGCATTCACGGTTGTGCTCACCGGGGTGATATTCTGTGAAGTATTTGAGGTGAGATTGCCGGGAGCCAGGGTCGCAGTCGGTAGGACCGAGACGTTCTGAGCACCTGTCGCCGTGGTGAGTGGGACGTAGGTATTCACTGCTGTACCAAAATCGACAGGGCCTGAGTCCTGTTCGAAATATTCGGTCGGTGTTGCATTGGCTTTTGCCGTGGCAGTCGTGTTGACCGTACTGGTTGCATTCATCGTCACATTCATTGCAGTCGTGTTCAGCGAAGCATTGGTGGAGATATTACCACTGAGAGCCGGGGTGAGGTTCGGTTGTACCGACATGTTCGAGGCTTCCGTCGCATTCGTGTGGTTGACTGCTGTTGTCACAGTGACGAATCCCGGGGGTGAGGTGGTATTCGTCAGCGTTGTGTTGTTGGGTGCGGAGGTATTGACACATCCAGCAAAGAGCATACTGAAGAGTAATACCAGACCGAGACAGATCATCAGAGATTTTTTCGACATCGGGAGTTCATTATAAAAATGTAAATATTTATACATCTCTTACGATTATTGTGAGAGATCTGGAGAATTTCTTAAATATAAAAATAATGTTTTGATTCTGCAACACCTCGACAAAGAGAGTGGCATAAAGGCGGAACAGTTTTATCTCAAACGTCCCTATTAGTGAAGCCAGAGATCAGTTCATCATTCTTTTTCCCGTGGAGAATTTTCTCTAAATCAGGTAACCTGACAGCGCCTTCACCATCAGTTGGAACCTGAAAATTTCTGTTTAGTTGAAACTCTCAAATATACCTGTCAGCTGTCCATTGTGATCAAGACTGGGTATCTGAGTGTGAGGTATGAAGAGGGTTTCAATAGAACTGAAAAAAGTGATTATTTGGGATTACCTGAACAATAGCACATCATTACGTGCTAATAGGTGTACCTGAATTCTTGATTTTCTCCTGCATTTCAGTACTCAGTTGTTTGACAAGTTCTGCATTGTACGAACCGGAAGGCAGGTAATCTAGCGTGAAGATGAAGATCTCCTGAGATGCGATAGCATACCAACGCGATTTCGCAGCGAGCGATCCGTCTTTGACTGCCGGGTCGACGTCGGTTGAAAAGATTGAGATCGTATTGTCGCTGTTACGATTTATCTCGAATGTGCGGAACTGCTGATATTGAAGAGTAATACCAGACCGAGACAGATACCATCAGAGATCTCTTCGACATTGACACATCAATCTAAATTTTTCAAATTTAAATCCATCTAAATTATTCCGTGAGATATCCGGTGAATTTCATAAAAAACGAAAGGAACTGTTCAGATCAGCCCTCATTTTATATATTCCAGAATTCCTCAATTAATCGATGATACTGATCTCTGAAGACTTCCAAAAGGCTCTTATGAGGTGGGATAAAGAACCGGGCCGTCTCAACATGACACACCAAATTGCCCAGGCAATGCTGAACCGGACCTCTCCTCGGGGAAATGAAGTACTATTGGATTATGGGACCGGTACCGGACTTATCGCACTGGAATTTCTCTATTCCGTCAAAAAGATTGTCGCAGTTGATTCGTCAAAGGATATGCTGACTTTCCTCCAGAAGAAACTCAATGCAGACTCAATTACTACAATCGAACCCCTTGAATGGAGCATCGGGAGCGATCCGTCACAGTTACCCGAGTTCGATATCATAATCGTGTCCCTGACATTACATCATGTCCCTGATACCAGCCAGGCAGCAGAGGTATTTTATTCCCTCCTGAAGCCAGGTGGCATCATCGCAATTGCAGATCTGGATCCTGATAACGGAGAGTCCCATGAACCAGAGATGACCGTGCATCATGGATTTGTCCGGGAAGATCTGATGGAGATCTTCAAAAAAGCCGGATTCACCACCATTCAGATCGATAGTGTTGCAACTCTTGCGAAAGAGAGTTCAAAGACAGGAGTGTTAAAGGAGTTTCCTATTTTCTTGATGATTGCACACAAGGACAAATAACTGAAAATTATGGTTCTGTTGAAATGCTTCAACTATGATGATCATCACGACCGAATGAATCATCGTTGTGAAGGTATGGAGGATCACTTTGATCCTGCTCATCAGATTGGTGAGTTCGACCACATTGCGATGGTCAGTACCAAGGGCTTCACAAAAGAGAAGGATCGCCATGAGCTGATGTTGAGTATATGTTCCCCTGGAATATTTGCAGGAATAGAGAGGCACCTGAGAAGATCGTGGCTCTGAACAGATGTATCCAATTAATTCGATATGCCGGTTCGTTGACATTATCTCTGCTCCTTGGTTTTGGTTTGAACATTGACTCCAGGAGCAACGATTCTTATAGATCTTTGCCTTATCGTGGGACCTTATTACCAGGGGGTTTCAACGGAGCACAAATTTGTAAAATTGAAGTTGTCAGCAGATTTTTGACCCGTGTTTCCTGAGTTGTATAATACCTCGCCGCCGGCACATTCGGGATCTCCCGGCTGTTACTATTGCACGGATCACGATCGATCTCGCTCATGCAGGTGATTACTGCATCGAGGATGTACTGAGGGTATAATGCTCCGTGCTGGAATGGGGAAGAGGTGCCGCCGGGACTGTCATGGCTTCCTGTCCATTCGTTTCTTCTGCGTCTATTCCATTGCGTCCCGGGAATGGCAGGCTTCGCAGAGCCGGGCACCGGTCCCGCAATCGAGATACCTGGCCGGACTAAATCGCAAATCAAAACATCGGCCCACGCTACAGGGGATCCGCTTCATCGATAGCAGGGAAATGATCCCGGGCAGGGGTGGGGTTTCGGCCCGGTACTTCCGGGCCGCTTCGAGATCACAGACCTTGCAGATCTGCCGTGTACCCCGCTGATTCCTGGGGCGGGCCTTCCGCTCTGCAATTAATTTCTCGATAATCCAGCAGCCATTCCCGCCGCAGCAGCAACGATACTTCGGCTCTCAGGGATCTCGTGTTTTTTGTAATCTGCCGTCCGTATAGACCGGCGTTCCGTGGGTTTGCCAGCTGCCGACGGGTTTTCCTGCCCAGTTGTGGCCAGCAAGCAATCCATGAGGTAAGCGGGGATGACCGGTTTTCGATTCATAAATCAGGATCCTCCGATACATATACTTAAATACAGACTGGTTTAAGATATATCTTGAGATATGTCTAAAGATATATCTCATTAAAGGAGAGTAACCAATGATGGAACACAATTTCAAAATGGGTGAAAGTCACGCCCAGCGAGGACCCGGCTTTGACGAAAACGAAGGTTTCAACCGAGGGCCTCAAGAGAGAGATGTGCAGGGTTTCTGTGACAGAGAGTACGGCAGCATTGGTAACAGAGGGTGCCGTGGTTTCGGAGATAGAGAACTTGGCGGCTTTAATGGCAGAGACCCACACGGTTTTGGTGGCCATGGTGGTAGAGACCCCCGCGGTTTTGGTGGCTTTGGAGGTGGACGGGGACGTTTATTCGATGCCGGCGACATCAAGCTTGCCATTCTCAACTTGCTCTCGGAACAGCCAAGTTACGGATACCAGATCATCAAGACCATGGAGCAACGCCTTGCCGGAGGTTACGCGCCAAGTCCCGGCGTGATTTATCCAACCCTGACGATGCTTGAAGAAGAGGGGCTTGCCACTGTATCTTTAGAGGGCAGTAAGAAGGTCTATTCGGTAACCCCGGAAGGAATGCAATATCTTCAGACACACGAGGAACGTGTAAAGGAACTATTTGAGCGTCTCGAAGAGGCGGGAAGGGGTTTCCAGCACGGCAGATCTCCTGAACTAATGAAAGCCTTCAAAAACCTGCACGGCGCTGTGATGGCACGTCTGCTGCGTGGGAACGCGACACCGGAACAGATCAGCACAATCGCAGAAACTATGAATGCCGCGGCGAGGACTATCGATGATCTCTGAATTCCCGGTACAATCGTCGGTGATGCTTGCTCAACCGGAGAATATCATTCCAACTACACAGGAGAATCATTGATGCAGGATCTACCATCATCTTTCCGTGAATTATCTTTCCGTGATGGATTTAGAAAGATATACGACAGCGCCACCCCGTGGGATATTGGCAGGCCCAAAGCACCGTTTATCGCGGTTGCCGACCGTATCACCGGTCCCATCCTCGATGCGGGATGCGGTACGGGGGATACGACCCTGTATTTCACCGCCCGGGGACGCGAGGTCACCGGTATCGATTTCGTAAAGGAAGCGATCCGCCGGGCAAAAGCAAAGGCGGCGGAACGCGGTCTGTCCGCGGAATTCCTGGTAAAGGATGCCATGACCCTTGTCGAATGGGACCGGCGCTTTATGAGCGTTATCGACAGCGGTTTGTTCCACGTCTACGAAGACCAAAAAGATCACAGGGGGCGCTACGTCAGCGGGCTCGCCCACGTTCTCATGCCGGGCGGCCGACTCTATCTCTACGGGTTCAGCGATGAGACCCCCTCGGCGCCCGGCGGGGGCATATCCCGTCAGGATCTGGAAAACGCGTTTTCGGATGGCTGGGAAATCGAGTCCGTGCAGACCGTAGCCGGCGAGATCAACCCGGCGTTTGCGGCCGAGCACCCGGAAGAGTATCCTGATGGCAAACCGAAGATGATCTTTGCCATCATCCGCCGGAAAGAGTGAGGCATCGGGAGATTTTTTACATGAAAATGAGGATTTCTCAAGAGCCCTGGCTTCAGCGTTTAAAAGGACACAACCGGCACAACTCAAAGGAAATACACTAAATGACAATCGCAGTACATATCAAGGACCTCACCCGGCGCTTCGGCGACCTGGTTGCCGTCGATAGGGTCTCGTTCGAGATAGGGCAGGGCGAGATCTTCGGCCTTCTGGGGCCGAACGGCGCCGGCAAGACGACCACGCTCTCCATGCTCGCGACCATGCTCAAGCCGACGGAGGGGAAAGCCACCGTCAACGGCATCGATGTCGAAGAGGACGAGGACGGTGTCAGGAGGTCCATCGGCATCGTCTTCCAGGACCAGAGCCTCGATGAAGAGCTCACGGCCTGGGAGAACATGGACTTTCACGGCCGGCTCTACCGTATCCCATCCGATACGCGGAAGCAGAGGATCGGGGAGCTCCTGAAGCTCGTCGAGCTGACCGACCGGAAGGATGATATCGTCAAGAACTTCTCCGGTGGGATGCGCCGGCGCCTCGAGATCGCGAGAGGGCTGCTCCACCATCCCTCGGTCCTCTTCCTCGACGAGCCGACGCTCGGCCTCGATCCCCAGACCCGGAACCATCTCTGGCAGTACATCGCGACGCTCTCGAAAGAGAAGGGGATCACGATCATCCTCACGACACATTACATGGAGGAAGCCGACCGTCTCTGCAACCGGGTCGCCATCATAGACCACGGGAAGATCATCGCTCTCGACACGCCCGCAAATCTCAGGGATGGTATCGGTGGGGATGTCGTCACGATCAGATCCCCCGACACGGCAGCGATCGTAGCGACCCTCAAGGAGCCGTGGATCAACCGGATGGACATCCATGATGGCGAGGTGGTCATCAGCCTTCGGAACGCGGAGCAGCACCTCAGCGGCATCGTTACGATCCTTGTCGGCCAGAAGATCTCCATCAGTTCGATCTCGATCCATAAGCCGACACTTGAGGACGTCTTCCTCTCGTTCACCGGCAAGACGATACGGGAGCAGGAAGCGAGCGGCACGGAGATCATGCGCCGGCAGATGCAGATGAGGAGGTCGCACTAAATGGATATCATATACACGCTCTGGCTCCGGAGCATGAAACGGTTTGTCCGATCCAAAAGCCGGATCATCGGCAGCATCAGCATGCCGCTCTTCTTCCTCCTCTTCCTCGGGTTCGGGCTGAACTCGGTGGTCAGTATCCCCGGCCTTTCCGGGAACTACATCCAGTTTCTCATCCCGGGCATGGTCGCGATGAGCGTCCTCTTCACCTCGGTCTTCGCGGGTACCCAGATCATCTCGGACAAGCAGTTCGGGTTTTTGAAAGAGACGCTCATTGCACCGGTCTCAAGACTTGAGATCATGCTCGGCCAGACTGCAGGCGGCGCGACGACCGCGGTCGTACAGGGTGTGATGATCCTTGTCCTGTCGCTCTTCCTCGGGCTCGCGGTCAGGTCGGCGCCAGGATTCCTTATCGCGATAGGGTTCATGATCCTGATCGGTATAGGCTTCACCGCATTCGGTATCGCCATCGCGTCGTCGATGGAGGACCTGAGCGGCTTCCAGCTCATCATGAACTTTGTCATCTTCCCGATCTTCGGTCTCTCAGGGGCGCTCTTCCCCATCAGTTCTCTGCCCGGGTGGCTGGCCCCGATCACCATGCTCGATCCTTTGACGTACGGCGTCGAGGGAATACGGTACGGCCTGACGGGTATCTCGCAGATCAGCCCGGGGATCAGCTTCGCGGTCATTGGCGGGTTTACCGTTGCGATGACGGTCGCCGGGGCGTTCCTGTTCCGGAAGACTACCGTATAATTTTTCGTGATTGTGTCAGGGCATCACCATGGAAATTCAGAAACACTGACGGGGGGTTCCTGGAGCCAGAATTAGAGGTATTTTAACCACGATTCAGATCACGTCGCTACCGTGGATCTTCTGGTCATCGGTACCGTCTGTTTTTAATGGGATTTTTACAGAGCAAAAAAAATATTTCTTTCCAAAAAGTGTTCAGAATCCCTCTGGGTCTATCGCGTCCCACCGGGTCTTTGCCATCTGCACAAAATACCATGCCAGGATGAGGAGGATGACGGCCGCAAGTGCAGATGCAGGGACGGCGAAGACAGCCGCTGAGAAGATCGTGACGGCAAGGCCCACAAGCACGAGGTACGTGAAGAGCACTTTTACATCGTACACCATTACGCTGGGCGAGAGCCCGGAGAGCCAGGCCATGACCCCAACCGCATAGAACGAGACCGAGAGCCCGAGCACGACCGCGGGGACAAGATACACGAATTCTCCCGCAAGGAGGGCCACGACCGCAATGAAGGTCGCCGGCAGGATCTGGAGGACTGAGAATGTGGTGAGCTTGCTCGTGATCACCGTGCTGACCGCAACCGGCAGGCAGGCGTACGGACCGAAGGTATCGAACATCGTGACCCACGTGTACATGGTCGAGGCGACGACACCGGTGACGATCGCGAACATGAAGAGGAGGCCGTGCGGCGGGAAGAACGGCCCGAGCAGGGAGAGGAAGAACCAGATGATCGCGAGGGGAAGGAGGAATGAGAAGAGCATCTGCCCGATCATCGCCCCGCTCCGGTACAGGTCAAGGACATCCTTCGCTGCGAACGGCGGATCCGGCAGGAACGCAAAACGTTTCGCGAGCGGTGCAAACAGGTCTTTGTGGGATTTTTCCGAGCCGACGGATTCGGGATTGAAGAGCAGGATCGCGATCGCGAAGAGAATTGCGAGCACGAGGATGGAGACGAGAAGGTTGGTCCACGAGAATGCAGCGTTGAGCAGGAGCGGCGGGAAGAGGAGCACCGGGTTCATGCCGGTCCGGATTGCAAGAGCTGCTCCGAACGCGACAAGGGCCGCGATGACGAGCAGGAGAGCGAGGCGCGACCGGGCGTAGATTGCCGAGAGGAAGAAGACCCCGCAGAGGCCGAAGAGGAACGCGAGGGTGAGCGTGAGGAGGAGGAGCAGAGCGCTCGCGAGCGGGACGCCCGTGAACGGCGAGGCGATGATGTACCCGAGCCCGAGGGGGAGGACCCAGAGGAAGAAGTAATAGATGGTGTCCTTGACGACGAAATTCGTGAAGATGAACCGGTCGGAAAGCGGGAGGGACCGGGCAGAGTACGAGAGAAAGCTTGCCTGGCCGAAGCGCCGGCTCATGATCTCGTTACCCATCAGGCCGAACCCTCCGACCATGATCCCGAGCATCAGGTAGTTTGCATGGATCATGATCGTGAGGTCGCCGGCCGGGAGGCTGGTCTGCATCAGCGGGACGAGGAACGCGCCCATGAACGCGATCCCGAAGATCATGACCGGGAACATGGCAAACGAGAGGCTGCCGAACATCGTGGAGTGGACCCGCCATTCCTCCTTCATCATCGCTATGAAGAGTTCAAACATGGCGATCCTTCCGGACGAGCGAGAGGAAGAAGGAGGGGAGGTGCTCGCCCCTTCCTGTCAGTTCGGCAACTGGCCCGGTGTGGAGCAGGTTTCCCTTGTGGAGGATCGCAAACTCCGAGCAGATCTCCTCGGCCACTTCGAGGATGTGAGTCGAGATGAAGATCGTCTTCCCGTGTTTCACATAATCAGCGAGGTAGTCCTTGACAAGGTCCTGTATGATCGGGTCGAAGTTGATGAGCGGCTCGTCGATCAGCGCGAGCGACGGTTCGTGAATGAACGCCTGCGTGAACATCAGTTTCTGCCGGGTTCCCCGTGAGAGGTCCTTGCAGAGGACGTTCTTCTTGTCGGCGAAGTCGAGGAAGTCGAACCAGTGGTCGGCCTTTGCCTGGATATCCGGGATCTTCCGGACTGCAGCGACAAACTCGAGGTACTCCATCGCGGTCAGGAAACTCGGCGGGGTCTCCTGCTCGGGGATGATCCCTACGCGGGCACGGACCCCTACCGGGTCCTGAGTGACATCGATACCGAGGACTGAGGCGGATCCCCCGGTCGGCCGGGTCTGTCCGGTCAGCATCTTGATCATCGTGGTCTTGCCAGACCCGTTCGGGCCCAGGAGGCCAAAGAGCGCTCCCTCGTCTACGTGGAGGTTCACGTGGTCCACTGCTTTTACATCGCCATAATTTTTTGATAAGTCCAGTGCGTTGATTACCGTTTTCATGTTTTCATCCCGTTCCAGATAAAATCCAGTCCATCCTGTACGATCTTCTCGCGCTCGTCCGGGTCTTCGATCTCCGAAGCCCGTGCGACCAGTCCGGTGAGGGCCGAGGCCAGTATGGAGAGGAGAAGGGTCGGATCGATATTCCGGATCGCTCCTTCCCGGATACCGTCTTTCATGAGATCCGAGAGGAAGAGGAAGTTGGACATACCTTCCTCATGGGCGCTCGTGGAGACAAACGGCGAGTGGGCAAACTGCTCCATGAATTTCAGTTTTGCGTGATTTCTGATGCTCCATTCCACCACGTTGGTGCCGAGAAGCCAGATCTTTGCCTTCGTGGTTTTCTGTTTGTCCATGCCTCTGCACATCTCTTTCGCGGCTTCTTCCTTTATTCGGCGGTAGAGCGTGTCGATGAGCTCCTCTTTTGTCTTGAAATAGAAGAAGAGCGTGCCGGTCGAGACGCCGGCCTCTTTGGAGATGAGCGATGTCGGAGTGCCGGAGAACCCTCGGCTCGTGAAGAGGGTGAGTGCTGTAGTGAGGATCTTCTCCCGGTTGGCTGAGATCTTCTCAGGGTTCAGGGTTCTGGCTGATTTTTTCTCAGATTTTTCCATTAGATTCTCCTTCGTTTATAAAAAAAATTGATTCTCTCTTCTGATCTTCTGGTTTCCTTCTGATAGTGCGAGGGTCGATCTCTCTCATACGAAAATTTTCTATTCAGGTACGCTGATAGGGGCCGATGCCCTCCATATTTCCGATAACGATAGACGCCACCTCTCACGGCGGATCCGATTGAAGATTGTGAAATCTCCTTACCCGTCGTGTCCTGGAGATCTCCTGAGGCGGTCCCTATCGCAAAAATCAGAGAGATTGCGACTCTGTGGTGTGACAGGTAATCTCCATCTATTTTTTTTAGAAATTTGCCAAGCCTCGCAATTCTGATTTTCCCGGATTTTCGAATGAGTCGAGACGCGAGGGAAATCATTCCTTGATCTCAGCCGAGAAGATCATCTTCACGAGCGGGATCATGAGTTTCGTCCGAAGTCCGCCGAGGGTGCCCCGGACTTTTCTCAGTTCTTCCGGGATCGCGATCTTCTGCGGGCAGGCCTTTGCACATTTGCCACAGTTCTGGCAGAGCGAGGCATCGGCTTTTGTCCCCATTGCTCCCATCAGGGAGATTCCGTACATTCCCCGGGTGAAGAGCCGGCTTCCGCCCATGTGGTAACTGTTGTAGATGAAGAAATTCTGCGGGATGTTGACGCCGAACGGGCAGGGCATGCAATAGGCGCACCCAGTGCAGCCGACCTTGATCAATCGGTTGTACACCGCTGCGACTGCTTTCACGGTTGCAAGCTCACCGGTGCTCATCGATCCGGGCAGGGCGGTCTCACAGGCTTTGATGTTTTCCGCGATATGCTTCTCGTCGTTCATCCCGGAGAGGACGACCGTTACCTCCGGGTGGTTCCAGACCCACCGAAGCGCCCATTCAGCTGCTGACCGTTTTGTTTTTGCACGGTCGTAGATCTCCTCAACATCCTTTGGGAGTTTCCCGGCGAGCATCCCGCCCCGCAGCGGTTCCATAACCATGACGGCGATATTCTTCGAGGCGGCATACTGGAGTCCCTCGGTCCCGGCCTGGTTCATCTCGTCAAGGAAGTTATACTGGATCTGGCAGAAGATCCAGTCATACGCGTCGATGATCTCTTTGAACGTTTTGCGGTCGCCATGGAAGGAGAAGCCGGCGTTGATGATTTTCCCGGAGGCTTTTGCCGCGTCGAGGAATTCGAGTACGCCGAGCCCGTGCATCTTCTTCCAGTGGTTGGCATCGAGCGAGTGGAGAAGGTAGTAGTCGATGTGATCGGTCTGGAGTTTCTTTAGTTGGATGTCGAGGATCCGGTCCATGTCCTCGCGGGTCTTCACACCCCATGGCGGAAGTTTTGTCGCGAGTTTCACTTTCTCCCGATATCCATCCTTGAGTGCCCGGCCGAGGAACCGTTCGCTCTCGCCGCTGTGGTAGGGGACTGCGGTGTCGATGTAGTTGACGCCGCTGTCGATCGCGCTGCGGATCTGCTGGGTTGCCCGCTCTTCATCGATGCCCATCCGCTTAGACGGCAGACGCATCGCGCCAAAGCCGAGTGCGGATAACGTGTCGCCGTTTTTTGGTACGAGACGATATTGCATGCTGTCTGCTCCAGTGTAGTAGACTCATTGGTCTAGACTGACTGGTCAATTCTTGGCGAGATGAGGGATAAAGGTTTCGGAATCTGGAATTGTGCTATATCCATTGTCGATCGTCCAGAGCAGGAACCGCGTGAGGATCACACCATGGTCCGCGAGGGTGTTCTGTTTGAACGGTCTCCCAGGGGTGGCTCTTCCCGGCCTTCAGGGCATCGATGCCAGCGTAGACTTGTGGAATGGTACTACCAAGAAGAATTATGATACGATTCCACCGGTGTCGTCGTTGCGCCCCTGCAGAACTCCGGGGTCCAGCCGGCCCCGGAGTCAACCGCCTGCATGACAGCGTGGCGATCTCTTTGCCCATCAGGCGAATGAGGATCAGTCCCAGCCTGGTTGCCGGCGAAGTCCTGCATCGATTCATGTCGCCGTCGACGGCGACAGATATCTGACCTGAGCAGAAAAATCAGTACGAAACCCTCAAAGGCCCTGATGGTGTCCTCTTCCAGAGTTATGTTCCATGCCGATCACATTATCAGCCAAACCATTATTCTATATAAAAAAAAGATGTATTCTTTGTGAAATCTGTGGTAGTGATTCTGATCGTGATCGTATGTCTCGTATCTGCCGGATGTTCCAGTCCGGTTGGAACCGGAACAAAACTGTCGGGTACCACCACGCAGGTTCCAGATAACGGATCTTCCCTCAACCTGTCCGTCCGTCCGGGGGACGATTTCTTTTCCTATGTGAATGATGCATGGATCGCAGAGCACCCCATTCCAGCCGATAAAGGGAGTATCTCAACATTCTCCGAACTCCGGGACAAGGTAGACGATGATCTTCATGCTCTCCTGATTAACGCATCAAACACCTCGCCAGGGAGTGCAGATCGGAATATCACCCTGATCGGACAATTTTACCGGTCGGGAATGGATAACGGGACGATCGACCGGGAAGGACTCCTTCCGCTGTCTGATGTTCTCACGACGATCGACGCGATCAATTCCCGTACCGATCTGACCACTACCACGATCCTTCTCCTGCAGCAGGGGTTCGACCCGGTGTACTCCTATCACGCAGAGGCCAATCCCCGGAACAGCAGCGAGATGGTTGCATACCTCGAACAGGGCGGGCTGGGATTGACGGACCGGGACTATTACCTGAGAACCGACAATAAAAGCCTGGAGATTCAGGAAGCCTACAAAAGTCACATCACCCGGGTATTCCTGCTGATGGGAGAGCCGGCCGGGCAGGCTGCAGCTGACGCCGAAACCGTCTATACCATGGAAAAGACCCTCGCTCAGGCCCAGTTCAGTTCAGAGGAGAACCAGGACCCAGAGAAGACCACCAACCTCTATTCAGTCTCCACCCTGGAAGAGCAGTATCCTGCGATTGGTTGGGAAACGCTCTGTGCCATCCCGGGATCCGGGCCAGTCAGTCAGGTAAATGTTCACCAGCCGTCGTATGTGAAGGAACTCAACACTCAGCTTGGAACGGCTTCACTCAATGACTGGAAAGTCTACCTGCGGTACCACCTGATCGATGCAGAATCCCCCTATCTCAGTTCATCGTTCGAAGAGGAGCATTTCGCCTTCTACAGCACGACGCTCAACAGCGTGAAGGAGATGCAACCCCGGTGGAAACGTGTCGTAACGACAGAGAACGATCTCCTGGGCGATCTCGTGGGCAGGGCCTATGTTGCCGACTATGTCGACCCCCGGACCCGCGGAATGGTATCGGAGATGTTCCGCTCTATCCGACAGACCTTCGACGAACGGATCTCGAACCTGAGCTGGATGAGCACCACCACGAAAGAGGCGGCTCGAGAGAAACTTGCTGCCATGGGGGAGAAGATCGCGTATCCTGACCAGTGGATGGATTATTCCGGGTTGAACCTCTCCGACTCGTATGTCAATAATGTCCGTTCCGTTTCAGCGTACTCATTTATTCACGGACAGAACGGACTGGATAAGATTGGCAGGCCGTTGGACCGGAACATCTGGTTTGCATCTCCGCAGACGGTGAACGCCTTTTATGATCCGACCAGGAATGAGATGGTATTTCCAGCTGCCATTCTCCAGCCACCGTTCTTCGACCCGGATGCAGACAAAACGCTCAATTATGCTACCCTTGGCTGGGTGATCGGGCACGAGATGACACACGGCTTCGACGAAATGGGCCGGCAGTTCGACAAGGGCGGGAGCCTCAAGGACTGGTGGACGGAGGAGGATGCCAGGAACTTCATCAATAGAACAGCGCTGCTCGTCACCGAGTACAACGGGTTTGAAATCCTCCCTGGACTCAATGATAACGGTAACCTGACCCTCGGGGAGAATATCGCTGATCTCGGGGGTCTGACCCTGGCCTATCATGCATGGAAGGGGACAGAGAACCTGTCATTAGGCCAGGAGGTTTCCAATCATACTGAGGACCGCAGGTTCTTCATCGGGGCTTCACGCATCTGGAGGTCACAGTACCGGGATGATACGTTGCGCAACCTGGTGTATACCGATCCCCATACCACGGGTAAATACCGGGTTAACGGTGTCCTGTTCAATATTCCGGAATTCTACGAGGCATTCCCGGAGATCCAGCCGGGCGATGCCCTGTATCGGAACATAAGCCAGAGACCGGTCATCTGGTAACCTTTTTTTACGCCGGGAAACACACCTTGTACCGATCCACGATCTCGACACAGTCCGGCAAACCACTGTACAGGAAGTTCTATTTTTATTCCCCGAACATTTCTTCAATCAAATGGTAAAATTACTTTCACAGCATCCTTCCCGGATCAGTGACGTTTCTGATCACCGATTTAGGGAGATATCCTGGGAACCTTCACATGACACCAGATGACAGAACCGGACGTACTGATACCGTCATTGCCGTCGACCTTGGAGCGACCAACCTTCGGGTGGGGCTTGTCAATGAAACCGGGCGCATTGAACGGTTGAAAGTGACCACACTTCCTGCTGATCTGCCTGATGCGGAGACCATCTCCGATCTCATCATCCGGACAATTCATTCGCTGGCATCAGACGAGGAGATCGGGATGTCGGCAGGCATCGGTATCGGGTCGGCAGGACCGATAGACAGCACCCACACCTCGATCGTGCATCCCCCGAACATCCCCCTCGATATCATTCCCCTGTCGGACCCGATCAGTGCAGCGTTCAACCTCCCGGTGCTGCTGATCAACGACTGCTTTGCAGGTCTCCTGGGCGAGGCGTGTTTTGGCGAGGGTACGGGATCGAAGAATTTCGTCTATGTAACCATGTCGACCGGCATCGGTGCCGGGATCATTGCAAACGGAAAAATACTTACCGGTCGATCAGGAAACGCCGGGGAGATCGGTCATCTGTTCGTCGACAGCGATTATAACCTGACCTGCGGGTGCGGCAGAAAGGGACACTGGGAAGGATATGCATCCGGCCGGTTCCTGCCCCGCTTCTACCATGAATGGCTGAAGAAGAATGGATGGGATTCCGGGGATCAGCAGATACACTCTGCCCGGGATGTCTTTGACGCCATTCGAGAAGAACAGGGTTCTGAGAAATGCGGTTTTATTCATGAACTCGGGAGACTGAATGGACGGGGGATTTCAGATCTCATTGTTGCCTATGAACCGGATACGATCGTCTTTGACGGTTCTGTTGTTCTGAACAACCAGGACCTGATCATTCCCCTGATCGAGCAGTATGCCGACCGTTATCTGCCGATGCCCCGGCTGACTGTGAGCAGTCTTTCGGGTTTTGCACCGCTTCTTGGTTCTTCGGTCATTGCCCGGGGATACGAGACACGGTTTGGATCACTGGAATAGAGAATAACGCCGTGAAGACGGCATTGGCGGGTCGATGAATCCACCAAGGGGTACTGTGCCGAAAGCCGGACTGGTGGTGAATGGTGCTCGAATACGAAATGACCGAAAAATGGGAATCATTCTCGAAAATTGTCCCGGAATACATCATCCCACTTTAATAAAAATCATGAACCATCACTATACATGAAACCGGGATGTGCATCCCTATCCCTCTTTATCGTTCTCGCCCTGCTGGTCATCGCTTCCGGATGTACCCAGACTTCATCATCATCCACGAAAATTCCGGTTACCCAGGAGAAAGCAGCCACCATCACTACTACAACGAATGAAACGATGGTCGCTTTCGTCAACGAAGCGGCCGCCTACGCTAAGACCTATGGCAAAGATGCAGCGCTCGCTGAATTTTCGAACAAGAACGGTTCGTTTGTCCGGGGCGAACTCTACATCTATGCCTATGACTTCAACGGCACCACCCTCGCCCACCCGTACAGTCCAGAGAAGGTCGGCGTGAACCGGGCCGACGAACCCGACGCGTACGGCCACCCCTACTTCCGGAATGTTATGGATGTAGCGCGAAACGGCTCCGGGTACGTCTGGTTCTATTACGTCAACCCGCTGCACAACAACTCAGTCGAGAAGAAACTCGGGTACGTGACAAAAGTCAGTGACGACTGGTGGCTGGGCTCCGGCGTCTATTACGGCCCCGCAGAACCGGTCGAAGCATCAGCGCCAGATGCTCCCTCGACCTCCCGGGAGATCAAGGACTTTGTGGATTCTGCTGCGACCTATGCTCAGCAGCATGGAAAGACTGCCGCTCTTGCTGCGTTCAGTAACGCCACCGGTCCGTTTGCAGTCGGCGATGTCTACATCTACGCGCTCGACTATTCGGGGAACGCCCTCGCCCTGCTGCACCAGCCGGACCTTGTCGGCACCAATTTCCTCAACCTCACCGACGCGTCCGGTACTTATTACACCAAGACCGAGGTCCAGCTCGCCAAGCTCGGCGGCGGCTATCTCCTGTACCGGTACCCGAACCCGGCTGAGAATTACTCGGTCAGGTATAAAGTCAGTTATGTGCGTCCGGTCGACGATACCTACTGGATCGGTGCCGGCATCTATACCCGCGAAGATCTGCTGATCGATCAGGAACTCCGGCAGTTCGTGACGGATGCGAAGGCCTACGCGAAGACCAACGGTAAAGAAAAAGCACTCGCCGAATTCAACAACCCGAACGGCTCCTTCGTCAAGGACGGCCTCTATATCTTCGCCGACGATTACAACGGAACCGCCCTTGCATGGCCGTCCCGCCCCGACCAGGTCGGCGTGAACCGGATCAATGTCACTGACCTGGACGGATCGTACTATATGCAGACCATGTTCGCAAGCGCTCGCAATGGAACCGGGATGGTCGAGTATTACTCGGTGAACCCGGCGACGAACACCACCCAGCTCAAGATCAGTTACGTGACCGATGTCGACGGTACCTGGATGCTCGGCGCCGGCCGGTACCTGGAGCCGAACACGGCCAACCTGAGGGGATGAGGATCAGACAATCATCACGGTGGAGAGATATCATGGATAAAAAATACCTTTATTTCGGAATCCTGGTTGCAGCAGTCATTGTTGTAGCAATCGTTGCAGTAAGTGTCCTGCCGGATAAACCTGCAGTTCCGGGCGTGTATATCGTGTACCCATCAGAGAAAGGTGACCTCTCGTACACCGACAGTGCATATCAGGGTCTCGTGGCAGCCCAGAAAGCGATCTCCTTTACCACAAAAGAGTTCATGCCGCGTGAGAGTGATTCCCTGCCAGGGCTGCTCAACAACATCAGCGGATCGGAAAAACCGGGTCTCGTCATAACGATAGGGTTCCAGTATACGAACTACACCCGGCAGCTCGCACAGGATCACCCGGATATCCGGTTCCTCGCCATCGACCAGTCGGGAACCGGGTCCGATACACTCAGGACGTATGATATCACCTCCTACGGTGACAGTTACCTGGCCGGCGTCCTTGCAGCATCGGCAACCAAGACCGGGCGGGTCGGGATCATCCTTGGGATGCAGTCGGACCTGCTCGATACGTTCCTGCAGGGGTACACGGCCGGCGTCCATGCTGTCAACGCATCGATCCCCATCGATCATACCTATGTGCACCAGTACACCATCGACGGGTTCAGCGATCCCGCAGAGTCAGGCCGGATTGCTGAAGGGATGTACCGCAATGGAACGGACGTGATCTACACCTGTGCCGGGTACTCCAATACCGGGGCGATTGCGGTGGCAAACAATGCAACCGGGGAGTATATCATCGGCACCGATTCCGACCAGTCCCCGCTCGGCCCCAACGTCGTGCTTGCGTCGGCAGTCAAACGGGTGGACCGGGTCGTTTCTACCGGGATCATGCAGGACCTCAACGGGACGTTCACCGGTGGCGAACAGGTGGCCGGGCTCAGGGAAGGGGTGACCGGCCTGGTGTTCAACCAGAAATTTACATCCTATAACGAAACAGTCAATGCATGGGAACCGCAGGCCCAGGCAGGGGAAGCCCGGTATCTTCTGTCCCGTGCTTCATCGGTTCAAAAATAATTTCCAACCCTGAATTCCCCTTTTTTTCTATCGTACATGTTTACCAGTCACTCCGCGAATCCGGCGAGAGTGTGGTAACGATCATCCGTTTTTGATAGAGTGAGTACCCCTCCCAAAGAATCGTAACCCCAATAATCGGCATAGTAACGAGCATATACAGAAATATAACAATATCCTCTGAGCTTAGCACAGGAATTCCCTGCAACAAGTTTTGTATTCTTATGAGATCTTGAAAGAGGGATGAAATCGGGAAAATGCTCAGTGCCCCCGTCAATAACGCAAGACTTCTTGCATGCTTCAAACCTGAGACATACAATCCAATATGCAGAATGGTGACCACGATGGGAAGGGACAAGTATAAAACTTCCGATACTGTCGCTGGAACAGACGATGGGCGTGAGGATGTCGAATTCTGAACCATTATAATATAATTGATAATGAACGATAGGAAAACAATTACTGAAGGGATGGCATACATCCATCTCCTCTTTTCGTAAAAAAGCGACCCTGTAATCCCAAGGATTCCAATGAATGATAAAATGAGAAGATAGAGCCATAGGGAAGGTTGTGTAAACATGATAAATTCAAATAAAAATAACGAGGCGAACAGGAAAAAAAACAAAAACATTACAATATTGAAATGCCTTGTTTTGCAGAATTTCATAATTTTTCAACGTCTCACAGGATTATAAAAGTGTTTGATAAAAATTGAATGTCAGGGTTATTCAACTCTATGCGACACGTAGTCTTTTTTATTAAAAAAAATATAAATTTGCCCCAGCACCTTTTCAAAAATTGTATATTGTTACCGATCAGCGTCAGGAGTTTGCCTGCGAACCGGATGCACAGCGGGCTCTTCATCCATAGCCTGACAGAGTTCAGGGTCCGGAAGGCGCTCAAAGAGCGGAATGAAACCGTCCCGAACCCCGAGAAGACCAACACAAAAGCCGACTCCAGTAGCTAACTAATTTTGTAAGGCATCCAAATATATTTTTGAACCCTCTCACAGATGATATCACCTTGTTCTGACAAATCCTCTGCACAGCAGCGTGTTCTTTTCCAAAAACACGTGGTTCTGTCTAAAATTTTATAATAATTGCTAGCGCAATCATATTGTTGCGCCCGCACCTCTGTCGGGTGGCTGACAAAACCGAAATTATTCGATTCAGGATATTCTCGCATACTGACAAAAAGGTGAATACATGAGCAATAAGGAGTTCATTGGAAAATTCGTTTCATTTCTCTACCGGTACAGTCAGATGTACCTTGACAAAGAATTGAAACCCTACAATATTGGACCCGGACAGTTTTACCTGTTAATGCCACTTTTTCAAAAAGATGGAGTAAATCAGGAATCAATTGGCCAGTCCATCAATCTGGATAGAGCGAACGTCACACGAGCCGTACAAAAACTTGTCAAGGAAGGCTATGTTTATCAGCAAAGGGACGATGAAGACAAACGTTCACAGAGAATATTTCTGACCGAAAAAGGAAGAGCGATAGAACCTGGTCTCAAAAAAATAGCATTAGAATGGGAGGATATCCTCTTATCCAATTTTGATTCTGATCAAAGGGAAGCGATTGTGAATTCTTTCGAGGATATGATCAAAAACGTATCCCGGATCATGGAGAAATAGACGGAGATATCATGAAATTCAAAAATATTCACATTCTCATACTCTGTCTCGTTGCATTCTTTGCAATGGCCGGCGGGGCTCTCCTGGCACCCGTATTGCCGGAGATGATGGGACCCCTGGGGACCACCGCACAGAATGTAGCGCTGCTCATGTCAGTATTTACGATCTCAACAGCGGTCTTCACCCTCATCATAGGACATTTCATTGACCGCGTAAATCGTAAGAGGATACTGGTACCGAGCCTTGTGCTCTATGGCCTGACGGGCCTGGTCAGTTTTTTTGTTGCTGATTTCTCATTACTCCTTGTCCTGAGGTTTTTACAGGGTGTTGGCGTGGCCGGGATGACATCCATGGCAATGCTGGTCATCGGAGATGTTTACACCGGCTTTGATCGGGTATCGGCCATGAGTAAGATCAGCATATCATTTGCCCTTGGATCAATATTTGCCCCGGTGATCGGAGGCAGCCTTGCTCTGCTGGGATGGAATTATGCGTTCCTGTTTTATGCACTTTCCCTGCCATTTGCGATAATCGTGATACTATCGCTTCCTGAGACGAAGGTCCAGACTGATACGAGAGATCATAAGGGCATGATTGAAGCGCTCAAATGTCTCAGGGTATTACCAATCATCTATACGATATTCATGGGGTTTTCGATCTTCTTCATCCTGTTTGCCATGATGATCTACGTGCCTTTCATGCTCAAGAGTGTGTTTGGATATGGGTCAGGGGAATCGGGACTTATGCTCGCAATTCCGGGGATCTCCTGCATACTGTTTGCATCCCGTGTGGGACCCCTTGCTGGTAAGCATTCATTACTCATGGTGATTGCTGCGGGTTTTGCCTGTGTCGGTCTGTCGATGTTATTCATGCCGGTTTTGCATTCCCTTGCCGCAGTGTTTCTTTTATTACTGCTGTTCGGAGCAGGCCTTGTCCTTGCCCAGACTGCCATTGACGTGCAGATCATTCAGGTCTCCCCTCCTGCATCAAGAGGAGGAGTGATCTCGATTCACAACTGCATGAAATACGTTGGCCAGAGTGCCTCTCCCATTGTACTTGGTATCATCCTCGCGTATTATGGCCTGAACGCAGTTTTTATAGCAGCAGGTGTCTTTGGATTGCTTATCGCCCTGACAACGTACCTGATGAAAAAACGGTTTGGTGGTTCAGGCACTCACCCGGTTAAAGATACTAAAGCATCAGTTCTTTAGAAATCTCCAAATTTTTGTTTGCGATTGTTGGGAACAGGAGTGATTTAAGATGTCGGGAATGACGGGACCTGCGACCGGATTCCCGGCCGGTCCCATGCATGGCAGTCTACCCTGTGACAAAAGGGTACCTCCAAGGTCGCGTATATCCCCCGTTGTCTGGATGCAGTCACAACAGCAGGTCTGAGGATTCAGGCACTCTGTCTGGATCGAGAATTCTACGCACGAAAGGTAATCGACTTCCTAACGACTGTTCGGATACCATTCATCCTCCCGGTCAAAAAACAGAGTCGAGCGATGAAACAACTTTATGCGTGGAAAACCGTCGCTTCGTCTGAAGATTGCGATAAACGGAAAAAACGCAAACGGAAAACGAGGGAACCATGGTGTCGAGCGAGAACCCTGGATACGTGGTACATGACATATCCTGGGATCCCCAGCGGAATCATAAGACCTATCGATCCAGGTTTGCGATCGAGTCGTCGTACAGGATACGTTACCTGGTCAAACCCAGAACCTCAACCCGCGATCCGGTGTTCCGATACCTCTTCGCCATCATCGCATTTCTTCTTTAGAACCTCTGGATGACTGTAATCTGGACACGATTCTCACCCGTCAAACAGGGTCCAGGAACCATCGAGAAGGGGGCGTTCAGATTTGATCAGTTTCAGTTGTATATCTGGGAGGCCATACGAGTAGCCTTAAGGGTCGGTGTAAAAAATTCTGCCCTCAGAAACCCAGTATAATTGAATGAGTCTTGGAGCGTTGATGAATGAAAAAGACACTGAGGAAAATTAGCTAAGTACTGAATCCTCAAAAGGATCTTCTTCCTCTTCCGGGCAGTCGAAGTCCTGGTATACTCATGGGGGAACGATAGTCAGAAGATGATACTGGGCTCAATGACGTTTTGAATCGAAATCAGCGGCTGCTTGGGCCTGAACGGGAAAAAAATTGTCGACTGAAAAATTTGTGCGGAATGTCAGATGTCGTGAGTATTCCTGCATTATTGACAGGGCATGCGACAGAAATGATACGTATTGAAGCGACGATTCAGACTGAACCGCTCATCTTCCAAAAAACGAGGGTTGTATTCAGGCTCAGGGTCTGCCGGCCCGTGCCAGAAATTATAGACCCTCAACGATCAGGTCCGGTTCCCTGATGCCTGATCTACTGGCCCCGTGTAGATCCCGGAACCGAGCCACCAGGTATCGTCCACCTTCTCCCCGTACGCCAGTTTGGATTCGAGCGTCCGGTTGTGGGCGGGGTTGATATATGTGAGCGGGTAGTAGAAACTTCCATTCCTGGCCAGAGCACTCATATTCTGGAGAACAGGGCCCACGTCCCCCTCGGTCTCATTCCAGCGGTTGACGCCGACCTTCTCCGGGTTGATCGGGTGGGCGAGGGTCGTAGCGTTGAAGTCATAGGCGTAGATATACAGTTCGCCTCTGACGAAGGAGCCGTTCGGGTTGTTGAATTCGGCAAGGGCTTTTTCTTTGCCGTTTGCTTTTGCATAGGCGACCGCTTCGTCGACAAAGGCGACGAGCGTTGCATTGGAGGTATAATTTCCCTGCTGGAGTGTATCATTCTTTACCGGCGTTGACGCGGTGACACCCGGCTGGTTCTGTACGCAGCCGGCGATGACAAGGGATGCGCCGATGATGAGTACGACCAGCAATGAGATTGTTGTTTTTCTCATAGTATTACTGGGTTTTTCTGCCATAAAAACTCATATTTACGCTTCTCTCCCTGTTGATCAACAAGAATTTTAAAACATCTTATATAGGAACGTCTTTAGTATCAGGATTTCATCTATCCCTATGAACGATCACCAGACATTGGTCCCTGCGAGGACAGTATATCTGTTAATTGCAGCTCTTCTGCTGCTTGTCGGTACTGCCAGCGCTGCAGCCCCGATAGCGGCGTTCACCAGCACGCCGGCTTTCGGCACCGTCCCCCTGACCGTGAACTTCACCGACACCTCGACCGGCAGTCCGACCGGCTGGGCATGGTTCTTCGGCGATGAGACCTATACGCAACCGTGGATAGAACAGAATACGAGTTCCGGATGGTCGAAGCGAGGGTATATCCGAAGTGTGGCGATGCCGGACGGAAGCATTGTGCTGATGGGCGGTTACGGCAACAGTACCTATCTGAACGACACCTGGCGGTCGACCGATAACGGCAAAACGTGGACAGAGCAGAACCCGAGTTCCGGGTGGTCGGGACGAGCCGAACAGAGCTGTGTCGCGATGCCAGACGGGAGTATCGTGCTGATGGGCGGTTACGGCAACGGTACCTTTCTGAACGACACCTGGCGGTCGACTGATAACGGCAGAACGTGGACAGAGCAGAACTCGAGTTCCGGGTGGTCGGGACGAATCGAACAGAGCAGTGTCGCGATGCTGGACGGAAGCATCATACTCATGGGCGGGTATGACGGGAACAGCAATCAGAACGATGTGTGGCGGTCGACCGATTTCGGTGTAACCTGGACACAGTTACCGGATGCCGCGTGGTCGCCGAGATCCTGTTTCACCGTCGTCGTGACGCGGGACAGCAGCATCGTACTCACGACCGGCGTCGAATTAGATGGCACCTGGAAGAATGATGTGTGGCGGTCGACCGATGGGGGTCTCACCTGGACTGAGATGACCCCGAGTGCCAGTTGGGAGGAGAGGAGATGGCATGGATGCGTCGCGATGCCGGACGGGAGCATTGTGCTGATGGGCGGTGATGGGCCCGTCGGTTGGAATGATGTGTGGCGGTCGATCGATGACGGTGCAACCTGGACGCAGTTGCCGGATGCCGCGTGGTCGCCACGGGCCCGTTTAGGCTGTGTGGCGATGACGGATGGCAGCATTGTGGTGATGGGGGGTGGAGGCCAGAACGATACCTGGCGGTTCCAGCCCGCAGGATCAACACTCCAGAACCCATCGCACACCTATACGACTGCGGGTACCTATTCGGTAGCATTGCAGGCGTTCACTGCGGCCGGGTACAGCAGTACGCACCAGGTCTCGGTCGCCGTCGTCCCGATGCCGTCGATATCCCCCTCGGTCAACACTCCTCAGGACCTCAACCATGACGGGCTCTACGAGGATCTCGACGGCAACGGTGTTTTCGACTTCAATGACGTGGTCCTCTTCTTCAACCAGATGGACTGGATCGCAGATTACGAGCCGGTCACTGCATTCGACTTCGACAGAAACGGCCGGATTGATTTCAATGATATCGTTGTATTGTTTACTACCCTGTAGGGATTGAACACAGACCCTCCCCTGGAATCCGGAAGGTTGGTCCAGGGGCATCTCCGGGTCCATAACGACCGGGGCCCTGTATTCGTTGACAGGAGAATTGGGTCGACCATCCACTGCCCCAAATTTACTGTTGAAGCGTTTGTTCAAGTTCGCACCTGCGAACAGTATGCTGGTCTTCGATGCAGGTCTCAGGCGGGTATCATGAGCGTGAGAAACAGCAGGACGTATAATCCGATCGAGATCCCCGGGATGATGCGGATCGACCAGTGGTACACCTGTTCAACCCGAATCAAATCCTTGATCTCTGCGAACTTCATGATCAGGATTCCGGATACGAGTACCATGACCAGCGTCGCATAGGTGATGATCATGAAGAAATCCAAAAAGGTTACATAGCCAACGAGCGGTATCGCATCGGCAATCCGCCAGTGGATCATCACGGCAGCCAGGAACATCGAGGCGTTCAGTCCAAGCCGGGATGTGGTCTTCATCATAAGAGAGGAGAGGGTTACAATGATGATGAGCAGGATTGGCAGGAAGAATTTCAGTATGGTCGACGCACTGTCTCTCCGGATGCCGTAACTGAAGACTGCCCGGGAATACGGTGTCCCGTTCTCTTCATAGGATTTATTTGTTATCGAATGCCAGGTGTCGGTGAACGTCCATCCCAGGAGGTCGGCATCCGTGTCGAGGCCGGTGCTGTCTCTGTCGATCACCATCACCTCCGACTGGTCGGAGAGAACTTTCGGTTCAATTATGATGGGGATCGTATGATTGTCAAAGGGGTAGTGAAGGAGATTGGGGTCGGTGGTTATGATTGCATAGATCCGGTAATTCTTTTCATTCGGGGTATCACGGATGGTATCGATCGTCGTTATTTGCCCGTTCATGATCTCGAAGTCATCGATAGAGACGGGCGAATCAGAGCGGAGATGCAGGTAAAAATTCGTTTCGACCGTCCCTTCCGCGACATTATACCGATTGAAATCCACGACAAAGAGACCGATATGAACCACGGCTGGTTCCTGAATCTGGGCAGACGCGTTCACCTGGTCCTGGGCCGATGCCGGAATTCCTATCAGGGCGACCGCAACGATGATGAGCAGGAGATACCAGATGACACTCCTCATACTCTTCTGCGGCCATTCAGGTGCCCATCCAGGCTTTCGCATGGGATGTGTCAGGTGGAAAATGAATATCCTCCAGTGAATGACAGGGGATGCTCAGATATATTGGTTGCCCTTTGTGACGATGTGGAAGACAGACGCGGAGATCGCTCTGATTGAATATGATATCAGGTTATCTCGTTGCATACCGGTTTTTCTTCAACGTGCCCATTTTTTATAGGGAAATTGTTTGCAGGCTCTTCACTATCATGAGCAGATGAGAGATCGGCAACGCCGCAATAGTCTGCATTGAGGGCGCGGGTACCTGTACTGACGTGTGCATCCAGGTCATCGGTATCGGTACTCTATCAAAAAGGCGTCAGGTGGAGATTTCCGGATCCCGATCGGTTCAGGGGAAGCAGTTCCGAAAAAGGATTTGTGACATCGGCCCAATAGTTTACCTCCAGGTAGACAGGAACCCGTTGATTCCCATGATATCATCACTCACCATTCACACACAAAGGCTTGATCTTGTACCGGCCGGTCAGGAGATTCTCACGAGCGATCTCCATCACGATTCTGAGGAACTCGGCAGGCTCCTCGACGCGACTATTCCCGGCGCCTGGCCTCCTCCGCTCCTTGACGATGAAGCACTCGCCGAATTCGTCCGGATCCAGGCGGACGGGTCCGATCCCAATTTCAGTTCGTGGTACTGGATTTTTACCGACCCGGAAGAGAGGACCCGTACCCTCATCGGCAGCAGCGGATTCTGTTCGTATCCAACAGCACCCGACGCTGTGATGATCGGATACTCGGTGATCGACGCCTTCCAGAACAGAGGGTTGGCAACCGAGGCGCTCCGTAGCCTGATCCCGGTGATCTTTCAGTCCTCGAAGATCCGGCAGATCGTTGCCACCACCTACCCGGCGTTGAAGGCTTCGATCCGGGTTCTGGAGAAGACAGGCTTCCTTCCGGCAGGTACGACCGGCGGTGGAGAGGGGATGGAAGAAGGAACCCTCCTCTATGTGGTGAAGAGGTCGCAGGAATGAACCCGATCTCTTTTCGGGTATGCATTCACATTCTCTGGTGAGGAGGTCGGGGACTCCAGCGCCGGCTTTATCATTTCGATGTCAGCCAGGGTGATGGAGACCGGGGCCGATGTGTCAGTGGTGAGCGCTTGTGTTGTAGGTGTGGATGCCGTTGTCGTATTCGGTGACGACGTGTAGCCGGCGATCCGGAGGCCACAGAGTAAGAGACTGAGTAGAACAAGGGGCGTTCGCATAGACAGTATGTTCTTCCGTAGGGGTTCTTCAAGTCTTCTTTTTTGTAATGGTAAAGATAAAACGGGGGGTTACGAGGATCTGGATTATGATAATGGATCAAATCCACGAAGATGATCGATCGTCACTAGGGCGGCCAGGATCTGCTCCTGGATCGGAGGACCATAATGGGCAGCATGCAATGGATATAGATCTTCCCATTTTCCAGGATCAGTAGTTCGCTAATTTTATAAAGCGTTCAAATATGCAGTTGATCATTAATTTATCGATAAAATAGGAAGATCTTTATACTTTGCAGGCTGCCCCCTATGGTCTTACAAACCGGGAGCAGACTCTGCACTGATGTTTCTTACGTTCGTCCGAAAGAATGTTGTGATCTGGCTGTAGCCGCTCTGAGCGGTCATGTGAATATTCCAATTCAGGGATCCCTAACCCAAACTACTATCTTTCGTACACTCGTTGAGATGGCAGTTGAGCGACAGTCAATCCATTCGATCAGCTCGCTTCTGGAGAAGAGTCCATGTGAAACCTCACTTCGGTATCATCTTTCCAAACTCCGGATGGATTATCTCTAATCTGCGAATGCCACGATTCTGACTCATGTGATCTCTGCGATCCTCATGCCTGGAAAGGCATACACGTTCGCCATTGATTACACCAATGATCCATATTATGGGACGGTTTCACCTGAAAACGAGGGATATGTCATCCGAAGTCGGCTCAAGAAATCAACGAACGAGTTCTATTCCTACGTTACAATCTATGCGATCACCCAGGACCGCCAGGTAACCCTGGCGGTCTACCCTGTGACACAGGGTACATCCAAGGTCGCATATATCGCCCACTGTCTGGATGCAATCACAACAGCGGGTCTGAGGATCCAGGCACTCTGTCTGGATCGGGAATTCTACGCACGAAAGGTAATCGACTTCCTGACAACCGTTCAGATCCCATTCATCGTCCCGGTCAGAAAACACAGTCGAGCAATGAAAAAACTCCTGAACGGAACAAAATCACGGTTTGGAGATTATATTATGCGTGGAAAACCCTCGCTTCATCTGAAGATTGCAATAAACGTGAAGTATGCTAAAGGAAAACGAGGGAAACATGGGGTCGAGAACCTTGGATATGTGGTACATGGTATATCCTGGGATCCCCAGCGGATTCATAAGACCTACTGATCCAGGTTTGCGATCGAGTCGTCGTACCGGATGCGTAACCTGGTCAAACCCAGGACATCAACCCGAAATCCGGTGATCCGATATCTCTTTGCTATTATCTCGTTTCTGCTTAAAAATCTCTGGATGGCGGTGCTTTGGGCACGATTCTCACCCGTGAAACAAGGTCCAAGAACTATTGAGATAGGCGCGTTCAGATTTGATCAGTTCAAGTTATTTGTCTGGGAGGCCGTACGAGTAATTTTAAAGGTCGTGATAAAAATTCCTGCCCTCAGAAACCCAGTATAACTGAAGGAGACTTGGAACGCTGATGAATGAAAAAGACACGGAGCAAAATTAGCTAAGTACTGAGGATATTGATGATCAATGGTACTTCCGGGCACCGTACTAAATTAGCGAACTATCGGAACTATATATTATCTATTATCCCCTTTTGGTAAAAGGTACGATGGAATTTTCATGACCAGAGCATGTTCATACTGCAGCGTGAAATCGGAGATCGACAAGAATTAATTCGAGGCATTTATATGGAGTCGGCTTCCTCTTTATTTTTAGTAATGTGTAAATACAAATTTAGCGATGGCAACGATTGCGATGAGGAACCATTAGAAGGAGCGGATTTTTGTATCCTTCATATCGATTTCCCTGACAAATCAAGTCCAGAATATGCTATGATAAATGAGTTGAAAATCAAGAAAATAAATGATAAGATTACCAAAAGCGATTTTAATTTTGAAGGGGCGAAAATTCCGGAATCGGATTTTTTTAAGGATAAATTATTACTTCGCCCAATTTTTAATAGGGCGACCTTTGAAGGAGATGCCAGTTTTGTTGAGGTGAACTTCAAAGGAGGTGCCAGTTTTGAAGGGGCGAACTTCAAAGGAGATGCCAGTTTTGAAGGGGCGAACTTCGACAGATTTGCCGGTTTTAATAGGGTGACCTTCTACGGATATGCCAGGTTTAATGAGACGACCTTTGACAGAGATACCTGGATCAAGGGGGCGATCTTCACCAAAGGTGCCAGTTTTGTTGAGGCGAACTTCAAAGGAGGTGCCAGTTTTGAAGGGGCGACCTTCGACAGATTTGCCGGTTTTAATGGGGCGACCTTCGACGGAAATTCCAAGTTTAATAGGGCGACCTTCGACGGAAATGCCAGTTTTAATGGGGTGTTCTTCCACGGAAATGTCAGGTTTAATGAGACGACCTTCGACGGAGATGCCAGTTTTAATGGGGTGACCTTCAACCGATTTGGCGGTTTTAACGGAGCGACCTTCGACGGGAATTCCAGGTTTAATAGGGCGACCTTCCACGGAGATGCCAATTTTGAAGGGGTGACCTTCGATGGAGATGCCAGGTTTAATAAGACGACCTTCGACGGAGATGCCGGTTTTAATGGGGCGACCTTCAAGAAAGATGTCTCGTTTACAGCGGCGGATCGAACAAAACCGACCCGATTTAATAATGCGATTTTTAATAATGCAAATATTCAGAGAAAAATTTGCTTTGATAACTGCAAAATAAAAAATATTTCTTTTTCTGGAACAGATATATCCAACGATTTAGACCTCTCAAAATCAACAATTACAGGCGATGCCACTTTTAAAAAATCAAAAATAACTGGAAGTTTTATTTTCTCCCCAAACACTTTTGAAAAGTATAGTTCTCAGGAAGAGGCTTTTCGAAGGGCGAAACGGGCGTGTGAAGAGGCGGGAAATAAACAACGAGCTGATGAATATTATTTTAAAGAAATGGTTGCGAAAAGGAAACAAAAAAAGAACGCGGTGATCAGATCTCTCGATTGGATATTTCTTGAAAAATTTTTTTGTTATGGTGTAAAGCCGCTCAATACGTTCATTATATGGATGGCAGTAATCGGTATCTTTGCTGGATTTTTCTGGATGCTACAGGCCCTTCCATCACCCAATCCATCTGGTTATATATATTTCAGCATCGTCAATGCCATGACTCCTGGATATGGAGGGATGTACCCCAACTCGGGGATTCCTGAAATAATTGCTTCCATTGAAGCTCTCTTGGGGACGTTCATGTGGGCATCGTTCATCTCGATATTTGTGAGGAGATTCACGCGTTAGAGATATATGTAAGAATTTCAGCTCTGTTGAAACCCTCAAAAATGGAGTTATCCTATTCATTTCAAGTCCCCAGACCGATCAGGCTGTGTCAACCGGGGCGACCGCCCGAGTGATGTTTTTCTCCTGTGTGGTTGAGTGATTGCCTGCGGCATCAATGGATTTTTTGATATAGTCTTCTGCCAACTTGGGCCGATATTCAGCTGTTATATTGGAGATACAACGACCTATAAGTCGTGATTGATACTGATCTCTGGATATAAACTGACCTGTTTTCTCAACTCAACCATAACCAAAAATTATTCGAGTATTTGACAGATTCACAATAACTCAAAGGATGCCCGCCGGCTAACTCCCATTCCCACCGTTCACCGTACAGAATCGGGGACGTCCTGGGCGATCTTCAGTTTTGAGATCAGCAGCCAGAGACTTCCGCAGAGAACCCCGATGACGAGGTTGACCAGTCCGAGGACCAGAATGGTGTTCTCCCAGTCCTGTGAGATCAGAATCATCCCGAGGCTCCCCAGCAACAGTCCGGCACAGCCTATCAACGCCGAGGCCGACCCGGTATCCTCCTTCTGCTGTTCCAGCATCAGGTGCGCCCCGGCAGGACGGGCTCCACTCCCCAGGATCGAGGCCGGCAGCAGGGAGAGGGCAAACGCCCATGGCCCCAGGTTCCCCAACCAGCAGACCAGCCCGCCGCTGATGGTCATCCCCACAAAACAGGCGGTGATGATACTATTTCGATTGAAGCTCCTCGAGAGACGGAGATAGAGGAGCGGTCCCGAGATCAGGCCCAGGGCGTTCAGCGCAAAGAAGTAACTGAATCCCTGCTCGCTCAGACCGAATCCGTTCTGATAGATGTACGATGATGCGCCCACGAACGCCAGCGAGGCCGAACTGACCAGGGAGAAGGTCAGCAACAGGGAGGTGAATCCCGGATTCTTCAACACCGTCCCCAGCCGGCCGATGGCCATGACCACGGTGCCGGTGTACCGGTGCGTGAGCGTCTCACTCAGCGCCAGCGAGCCGGCCATCGAGAAGAGACCGATGCCGGCCAGGATCCAGAAGATCCCCCGCCAGGAGGTGAAGTTCAACATATAGGCACCCAGCACCGGGGCGACGGCCGGGGCTATCACCACCATCGACTGGACCAGGGCCAGCACGGACTCCCGCTGCCTCCCGTCGAAGAGGTCCTTGACCATCGCGGTGGCGACGGCCGAGGCCGCACTCCCCCCGATCGCCTGCAGCACCCGGGAGAGGATCAGAAGGTAGATGTTCTCTGAAAGGGCACAGGAGCCGCTTGCCAGGATATAGATGGTCAGCCCGACGAGCAGCACCGGCCGGCGACCGTACTTGTCGCTGAGCGGACCCCAGAAGAGCAGGCCGATGCTGAAGAAGATGAAGAAGAGGATCAGGGTGAGGTTGGTCAGGTGGACCGAGACCGAGAAGTAGTTCCCCATCGTGGGTAAGGCTGGCAGGTAGAGATCGGTGGAGAGGGGGACGAACGCACTGAGCAGGGCGACGAGGGCGATCACGCCCCGATCGCCGAGGTACCGCTGCTCTCTTCGGATCGGTCCGTCTTGAACCGGGGTTGCGGGAGTCATGGAAAGATGTACGTTGTCCCTACCGTATTCAGGATGAACTGGTCCGGCATTGCGTCGGCGAACGCTCGTGAGGCGTTCCAGCCGGTGCAATGGAGCGGAATCAGGTAGGTCGGGTCGATCTGCCGCATCGCCCGAACCGTTGGTTCGATCAGGGGGTCTCCGGCCGGTCCGCTCAGATGGAACCCGCCGATGACGGCATGGACCTGTTCGGTGCCGGCCAGGTGTTGTGCATACCTGATCGTATTGATGATCCCGGCATGGGCACAGCCGCTGATCACCACCAGCCCCAATCCCTTCAGGTCGACAACCAGCCCCTGGTCGTCTCTGAACGAGTCAGGCTGCCACGCTCCGTCGATCCTCGCCTCTGATGACGGGGACCCCTGCTCGAAGGTGGTGGTCCGGGGCACCTCGCCGGTCATCAGCACGAGGCCGTCGGCCAGCGGTGTGGGACCGGTGGCCGTTCTGATTTCGGCGCCGGCCTCTTCAAGGGCTTCCCGGTCCAGCCGGGGTCTCAGGTCCGGCCCGTCGACCGGATCGTTCTTCCGCCGTTCCAGAAACGCATCCGGGTGGAGCGACAGGGGGGTCTGTGTTCCCATCCGCTGCAGGGCCGCATACACCCCGCCGAAGTGGTCGAAGTGGCCGTGGCTGAGCGCCACCTCCTCAATTTCATTCCAGTCGATCTCCAGACTCTCCGCGTTCTGCAGCAGGCAGGTGGCCGAGAAGCCGGCGTCCATCATGATTTTGTGGGTCTCGTCCCCGGCCTGCACCGTGATCAGGCAGGAGAGGCCGTGCTCGGCGAGGAGCGGGGCGGTCCCTCCGCTCGGGGTCACCAGGGCGTTGGCGTGATTGTCGACGAGCACGGTGATCATGAGGTGGTCTGCCTGACGGAGGTGTATGTTCTCTGGTGTCATCGGTATTCTCATTCGATCAGCAGCAGAGCCATCTGTTCGGCCCGGCCAGATATCGAGAAGCGTATCGGCATCCCTGCCTTCTCAGCGGTCCGTTTTATGTTGATCCCGACCGCATGTTCAGGGATCCTGGCCCGGGTTGGATTGAGGCAGACGCCGTTTTTGATGTTGCAGGTTTCACAGAGCCGGCAAGAGGCGTTCACCATGGCGAGGGCGAAGGCATGGCCGTGGTCGATGGCGAGTTTCTCCAGGTCGAGCATCAGATCGAGGATCAGCGTGGCATCGGTGAAGTACTCCGACCAGAACCGGGTCGTCTCCTCAGTCGTCTCTTTAGGGGAGTCGGGATCCAGCCAGGACCTGGAGATCGAAAGGATCAACTCGTCGTCGGCCTGGGCCGGCGATGGAAACTTCACGATCAGGGCGACGGAGTACCCCTTGAGGATCTTCACGAACTCTTTCGGGGTCGGGACGTGGGGGGGGCAGGTCAGTTTGTTCCCGTAACTCCTGCACCCTGACCTGCATTTCAGGGTGACGTGGTGCTCGACGACGATCAGGTCAGCCGGGATCACCCTGGCCTGCAGTGCCCCCATCTCCTCGGCTGCCTCCCGGAGGAAGTCGAACCGTTCGAGGTCAAGCTGACTCATCGAAACGGGTTGGTTTCACTCCGGGATAAAGGGTGTGGATCGCCGGTCCGTTCAGTACACCCGTCGACCCGGGATCACGCCCCGGACACCACCGCGGGGGTCGTCCATGTCCCCGCGGTACCGCGGGATCAGGTGGACATGGAGGTGCATCACGGTCTGGCCGGCGGCCTCTCCGCAGTTCACCCCGATATTGTAGCCGTCCGGGTGGAACGTTCCGTCGACCATCGCCTTCGCCTCGTGCAGCAGCCGGGGGAGCTCGGCCATCTCCTCTTCGGTCGCCTCGAAGAGGCCGGCGACGTGCCGGAAGGGGATCACGAGCAGGTGGCCGGGGCTGACCGGGAACCGGTCCCATCTCGCGTACCAGAGCCGGCCCTGCAGCACGATCTCCTCATCTGCCGGCCCGCAGAACGGACACCCTGTCATCTCCTCCATTCGTCAACCCTCATCGATCAGATTCGATCGCCGGTACATATAGATTGTTCGGGCCGGCCTCAACGACGCCTGCTATCATTGCCGTAATCTAATGCATGCCGAAATATGTTTGTCGGTATGAACCCCGATTCGCGAATCCCTCACGATCTCTCCGGTAATTTTTGATACGCAACGATCATATCTCTGGTGAACTCGAATATGTGTTCTTTTCCGATCAGATCGATGAGGTTGTCCCGCTCTAATTGGTGCATGACCTGGTCTTCGACAGAGCTCAGGACCAGCACGATACCCCGTTTTTTGAGTTCCCCGTGAAGTTGTTTTAGCGCTTCAGAGCCGGAATAATCAATATCCTGTATCGATGAAGCAGACAGGCACAGCCATCTCAACGAGGGACTGGCGTTTTTTACGATCTCAAGGATATCACTGGTGAATCGTGCTTCATTGGCATAATACAGGTTTGCTCCGAAATGGTACACCGCAAGTCCCGGTGCAGCCTGCCTCCGGGATTGGATGGAAGTTAACGCCCATCCCCGGTCCGGGGATTCGACCAGGAGAAAATTCAGAGGTCGGTAACTGTGACGAAGATGAGCAATGATGGAGAGCACGACCGCGAGGGCGATACCCCATCCCACACTGATAAAGATCACCGTCAATGCCGTGATGAGCGCCACCATAAATTCAACCGGACGGCGGTACAGGAGGTTTCTCAAACCGTTGAGATCGATGAGATTAACCCCGATGGTGAATACAATAGAGGCCAGCACTGCACTGGGCAGGTAGGAGAGCGGCGCCGTGACAAACAGCAGCACGATGAGCACGACTCCAGCCGTAACAATCTGTGCAAGCTGGGATCTTCCCCCGGCATTGTCTACCATCTCGGTCTTTGTGGGGCTCCCGTTGATAACGAATGAACCTGACAGGCCGGCAGCCAGATTGGACAGGCTGAGACCGACAAGGTCGACATTCTCATCAAATTTTTCTTCGTATCGCACGGCATATGCCCGTGACGTTGCTGCGCTTTGAGCAAGAATCACAATAAAACAGGCAGCCGCGACGCCAAGGAGGTTGGGGACCTGGTCGAGCGGCACGGCAGGAAATGCAATCAACGGAAAGCCACCTGGCACGGTGCCGATCGTTGCCACTCCAAGGGAGGTAAGGTTCAGCGCCCAGCTCGTGACGATCGTCCCGATTACCACAAGAAATGCCCAGGGCAATTTTTTCATAACCCTGTTTCCACCCATAATGATGACAAGAACAAGGATCGAAAGGATGATGGTTATCCCGTTCATCTGGGGGATTTCTGTTGCGACCATATGCGCTAACTGAAGAATGGGATTCTGCACCTCGTTCGGTACCCCGAACATACCGGGAATCTGGCTCAGAGCAACCTGGATCCCAACACCCGTCAGAAATCCGATAAGGACCGAGCGGGAGAGAAAATCTGCAATAAAACCGAGCTTAAAGATACGGGAAAGGATTAAAAATCCCGCGGCAAGCAGTGCAACCATTCCTGCAAGGGCACTATATTGAGAAGATCCGGGCAGAGCCATGGTCACCAGCGCAGTGGCAAGGATCGCTGCAGTGGCAGAATCTGCCCCAACCACAAGGTGGCGTGAAGATCCGAAGATAGCAAACAGTGCCAGGGGGATCAGAAGGGTATAAAGGCCGGATACGATCGGCATACCTGCAATTTTTGCATATCCCATCACTTCGGGAATTGCAAGGGCAGCGAGGGAAATGCCCGCAATACTATCCAGTGGCACCTGGGATCGTTTGATCGGAAGAATTCCCAAAAGAACAGGGAATTTTTTTATTTTCTTTACTATCTCTTCAGATTGTGGCATGATTCTCCATGAAATCACAGTGTACCGCTGCAATTGTCTCTCTGTGCTGTCCCATAGTACCGCTGCTCTGGATCTTCCCGATGTGAAAGGAAGCACGTGAGTACAATCTTCTGAACGCGAAGTGACAACGAATCCGTGTGATTCATCTGCGCGATAAATCAAACAGTAGATCCTTTTTGAAGAGTTAAAAAGGATCTCCTCTGATGCAAGTATTGAAAAATGTGAAATCGGACATGGTTTCCAAAAGTGTACAACCCATGCGGTCGATCGGATAAAATGGAGATGAATTGGGATGTTGAACGATGTGTTCCTGACCAACCGTAGACTCAAATGATTCAGACACTAAAAAATCTGGTATTTGTCAACTGTCGAATTATCAACCTTCGGTTTTCCCAAAAGATGGTATCAGGTATATCCTGATACACAACTGCAAATTCAGTTCAGGTCTCCAGACTCACGGAATGGTGCCGGAACATTCATTCTGTTCTCTCCCGGTCAAGACGCTCCTCCATCTCAACCACATTCCGGGTGATCTTCATCACCGAATCCGGGTTGAGAGAGATAGATTCTATGCCCTCCCTGACCAGGAATTCGGCGAACTCAGGATAATCGCTTGGTGCCTGTCCGCAGAGCCCACTGTGACGCCCGTTCCGTCGTGCGCCCTGTATTGCCATGGATACAAACTTCATCACGCCCGGATCACGTTCGTCGAAATCGTGGGCGACCAGCCCGGAGTCCCGGTCGACCCCGAGTGTCAACTGGGTCAGGTCGTTCGACCCGATCGAGAACCCGTCGAACAACCGGCTGAATTCATCGATAAGAAGGATGTTGTTCGGGATTTCACACATCACATAGATCTCGAGCCCATTCTCCCCCCGCACAAGCCCGTTCTGTGCCATCTCGGCCAGAACTTTTTCAGCCTCGTCGACACGCCGGCAGAACGGGATCATGATGATCAGATTCCCAAGCCCCATATCATCCCGAACCCGTTTCATCGCACGGCATTCGAGAGCAAAACCCTCGCGGTATCGCTCATCATAGTACCGGGACGCACCACGGAAACCGAGCATCGGGTTAGCCTCCTGTGGCTCAAAAAAACTCCCCCCGAGCAGGTTGGCGTACTCATTGGTCTTGAAGTCGCTCATCCGGACCACAACCGGCTTCGGGTAAAAAGCCGCTGCGATCGTTCCGATGCCCTGTGACAATTTTTCGATAAAATACTCTTCTTGTTTATCATACCCGTACGTGAGTGCCCCAATCTGTGCCTTCACACGCTCGTCGGTGACTTTTTCCGGGTGGACAAGAGCCATCGGGTGAATTTTGATATAATTACTGATGACAAACTCCATCCTTGCAAGACCGATGCCGTCATTCGGAATCATCGAAAAGGAAAATGCCTCGTCCGGCTCCCCAAGATTCATCATGATCTCTGTTTTCGGGCGCCTGAGGCCAGTTAAGGAAATTTTTTCGACATGAAACGACAGGATACCCTCGTACACGACGCCCTCGTCTCCCTCAGCGCAGTTGACGGTAACGTCCTGCCCGGTTCGGATCTTTTCTGTAGCATCATTGGTTCCGACCACAGCTGGAAGGCCGAGTTCCCGGCTGACTATTGCTGCATGGCAGGTTCGTCCCCCGCGGTTGGTAACGATCGCTGCAGCGGTCTTCATGACCGGTTCCCAGTCTGGGTTCGTTGTATCAGAGACCAGGATCTCCCCGGGCATGAATTCGTGGAGGCGGCTCACATCGGCGATCACCCGTGCCCTGCCGGACGCGATCTTTTCGCCGACGCTTCTTCCCTTTGCAAGCACCGGCCCCCGTTCTTCAAGATAGTAGGTCAGGAGGACATCCCTGGCATCCTGGGAATGGACGGTCTCAGGACGTGCCTGCACGATGAACAGTTCCCCGGTTATTCCGTCCTTTGCCCATTCAATATCCATCGGGACTGGCTGGTGTGCCTTTTGCGAATAGTGATCCTCAATCTGGAGAGCGTACCGTGCCAGCACGAGGATTTCATCATCCGTAATACAGAAACGCCGGCTGTCCGATTCAGGGACTTCGACATTCCTCGTCAGGTCCTTGGAGGTCCCCTGACCGTACACCATCTTGATCTTCTTATCGCCAAGGTTTTTTCTGACAATGGCGTTGTGGCCAGTCCGGGTCGTCGGTTTGAATACATAGAACTCATCGGGGTTGACAACCCCTTGCACGATGTTCTCGCCAAGACCATACGAGCCAGTGATAAAGACAACATCCCGAAATCCGGTCTCGGTATCGAGGGTGAAGATGACTCCGCTTGAAGCCAGGTCGGAGCGGACCATCTTCATGACCCCGATGGAGAGCGCTACCTTGAAATGATCGAAATCCTGGTCGATCCGGTAGGATATGGCCCGGTCGGTGAACAGGGACGCAAAACATTTGCTACAGGCCTCCCTGAGCGCGAGATATCCGCGGATGTTCAGGTAGGTCTCCTGCTGGCCTGCAAAAGAAGCGGTGGGGAGATCTTCTGCAGTAGCAGAACTCCTGACTGCGACATCGGTGTCAGGGCCGTACTCTTCGCAGAGCCTGTCATACGCAGACCTGACTTCGCTCCAGATATCGTCAGGTATGCCGGCTCCGATGATCAGGTCCCGCACTTTTTTCCCCCTGATCGCAAGATCGGCGATACTGGTCTTGTCAAGGCCGGCTAATGCATCTTTGATCCCGTCGATGATGCCGCTCGATTTCAAAACATGCCAGTACGCATCGGAGGTGATTGCAAACCCGTTCGGGATCCTGACGCCTTCCTTCGTGAGATCCTGATACATCTCACCAAGCGAAGCGTTCTTTCCCCCGACACTGTCGACATCTTCGTTCCTGATCTCCTCAAACCATCGTATATATTGTGCAGTGCTCATATCCAAGTCTCCCAGTTGTACAGTCTCATCCGGGGCTGCATGCCTGCTGTCAGGTATGACGCGAGATCCAACAATCGTCTCGCTAAATTCCCGTTCACTGTCATACCAGACCGGCACTTTGAAAAACCTTCCGCCGACAACAGCAGCGGACGAGCGATCGATGATGGTAGATTAAAAACAAATGGTAAAAATCGACGATAGCCGGTTGAAATCCACAGGAGTTCACTCGGTTTTCAGGTGCATCGACGGGTCTGCACCGAGGATTACCCCGAGGATTTCTTCCTTCTTCTGGTTCAGGAGGGATTCGGTCTCCGCTTCAAGGTTGAGCCGGATCACCGGCTCCGTATTCGATGACCTGAGATTGAACCACCAGGTATCGTACTCGACGGTGAGGCCGTCAAGTCTGTCGATCTTCGCGTCCCTGTACTTGTTCGCCAGGGAATCGAGGATGGCGTCCTTTTGCTCGACCTGCAGGTTCAATTCGCCGGTCGAACGATATTTCAGGAGGGGTCGGACCAGAGACGAGAGTGGCTTACCGTTCATGGAGAGCACGTTCGCCATCGCAATCATGGCCATCAGGCCGCAGTCGATGAACCCCAGGTCCCGGAAGTAATAATGGCCGGAGAGTTCGCCGGCGAAGGGCGCCCTCTCCTCTCGCATCTGTGCCTTGATGAATGCATGGCCGACCCGGCAGCGGATTGCAGTTCCGCCAAGATGCTGGATCGTCTCGGCAACGACCCGGCTCGAACGGAGATCGTACAGGATCCTGGCTCTTGGTTCCCGTGCAAGGAAGAATTCCGCGATCAGCGCAGTCACGATATCAGGGGGGACCTGCCGGCCCTGTTCGTCGACGAAGAGGCACCGGTCGGCGTCCCCGTCGAAGGCGACGCCCATATCGGCCCGCTCTGCGGGGACTCGCTCCTCCAGTTCCCGTGCGGCACCCCCGACGAACGGGTTGGCCCCGTGATGGGGGAACCGCCCGTCGGGTTCCCTGTTGAGCGGGATCAGGTTCCATGCCGGCACCCGATCGAAGAGCCTGCTCAACTCTGGGCCGGCAGCCCCGTCCCCGGCATCGACGACGATCGTCAATGCTCTCTGCCCCTGGACATACCCGGCCAGTTTCGCCAGGTAGCGTTCGGTCATCCCGGTGTTCTCCGGGGAGTTGCTGGACGCAACCAGGGGGATCGGGGGCAGGCCCCTGGCGATCTGTTCGAGTTCGGGCAGTCCCGTATCACTGCTCAACGGGACCGCATTCCCCCGGCAGAGCTTGAACCCGTTCATCTCCCCGGGCAGGTGGGATGCCGTCACCATGACGCCCCCGTCGAACTCTCCCTCGATGATCGCATAATAGAGGAGCGGCGTGCTGACCATCCCGATATCAGTGACCGCACCGCCTGCTGCGGTATACCCCCCGGTAAAAGCCCGGGCCAGGGCCGGCGACGAGAGGCGCACGTCGCGACCGATCACGATACGGCTGTTCTTCAACACCCGGGCGAACGCGTACCCGATCTTGCCTGCCATCGTCTCGTCCAGTTCATCCGGGTAGGAACCCCGGACATCGTATGCCTTGAATATGCCGGTCATGGTGATAACTCTGACATGGTAATAGGATTCTCGCTATTTTCAGATCGCCGCCTGGTCGCCCAGGTGACGGACCGGGTTTTGGGTCTCATCGAGGTCGTACTCCAGCGGGAACCCGGTCGGAATGGTGATCCCGGCGATCTCGTCATCGGGTACATCGTCGAGGTAGTTGATAAGGGCACGGATGCTGTTGTCGTGCCAGGATGTCCTGCAGGGATTCGGCGGCCGGCAGGTCCGCATCCGTCCACCCGGTGAACCGGTTCTCCCGATTCCACAGGTTCCCACCGTGCCGCAGCAGAACTACCGGTACCATCTCTTCTCTCCTCTCTGATCGCTGCTCAATGATGCGTCTCCCTGTCGGCGAGGACTGCGATCCCAGGCAGAACCTTTCCAGAGAGGAACTGGAGAGAGGCTCCCCCGCCGGTGGAGACATGCGTCATCCGGCCGGCCAGCCCGAGCTGCGTGACGGCCTCTGCCGTGGACCCGCCCCCGATGACGGTCGTGGCATTGAGGCCGGCGAGGACCTGGGCGATGGATGTTGTCCCGTTGGAGAACTGCGGGATCTCGAATACCCCCATCGGCCCGTTCCATGCCACCGTCCGGCAGGTTTCGAGCTCTTTCGTGAACGCCGCGATGGTCAGGGGCCCGATATCGGCGATCATACAGTCCGCAGGGATCTGCCCTGCACTCACGACCCGGGCATTCGCACCGGCTTCCAGGCTTCCGGCGACCACCAGGTCCTCCGGAAGCAGAACCCTTGCCCCGAGCGTCTCCGCCTCCTGCATGATCGTCCCGATCAGGGCCATCCTGTCGGACTCGACCGGAGAGATGCCGACGTCCACGCCCCTGCCCTTCAGGAACGTGGCAGCCATGCCTCCCCCGACGAGAACGAGGTCCACCTTCGGCAGGATATTCTTCAGGATCCCGATCTTCTCCCCCACCTTCGCTCCGCCCATGACGGCGGCGAAGGGCCGGGCTGGATCCTCGAGCAGACCACTCATCTGCTCGATCTCCTTCTCCATGAGGAGGCCGGCGACGCAGGGGAGATGGGCTGCCAGCCCGACGACGGAGGCATGTGCCCGATGGCTCGCGCCAAAGGCGTCATTGACGAAGAGGTCGGCGAGACTAGCGAGCGCGCGGGCGAACACCGGATCGTTCTCCTCTTCGCCCGGGTAGAACCGCAGATTCTCCAGCAGGACGAGGTCCCCGTCCTGCATCTCAGATACTGCCCGCACAACCCCGGGCCCGACCGCCTCCCGCAGCACTTCGACCGGCCTCTGCACGAGCTCCGACAGGCGCCGGCCCACCGGCCCCAGCCGCAGGTGCTCGTCGACCCTGCCATGGGGTCTCCCGAGATGGGAGCAGAGGATGACCCGGGCCTGATGATCGATCAGGTACGTGATCGTGGGGAGGCAGGCCCGGATCCGGGTGTCGTCTTCGATCGTACCACTCTGGTCCATGGGCACATTGAAGTCGACCCTCACCAGTACCCGCTTTCCGCTGACATCTTCATCCCTCACCGTCTTTTTCTGCATATTTTTTCTCCTGATAAATCCAGACCCAAACGCCAGTTTTTTTTGTCATCGGTTGTTCTGTAGTGAACGATATCCGAATCCGGACTGTGCACAATCAGATTCATTCTTGAGCTGGCTCACCATGTTTACCTCATCCCAGCTCAGGGATGATATCTCTATCGTATCCGACCTTCAGGCGATCAAGCCGATTCGACCCCGCGAACGCACCATGTGTTTCAGTATCCCGGAAATGATATAACTATTCCGTACACTCAGGGTTAACCACTGGGTACCCCGGGTCCCTGTTGTTCAATCTGTCTTTCCGCAGTAAACAGACACGAAGCCGAAGGCCACAAGCATACAAGATGAAAACAAAAGGAGGCACCAGGGCACAGGGCCTGCCCGGTGGTTGCAGCCAGGCATCCTGCTTTACAGGTCGGGGATGAGAAAACTTCGTTTTCCAAGATCGAAATCCTCTGGCGGGTGGCCTTCCTTTAGAGCACTGGTATACCGCTCTGCGCCTCGCATGATAAAATTAAGGGCGAATTTACCGAGGTTTCGGGTGATGACATTTCCACCTACCATCAGGTGCGATAGTTCCCGGCCTATCCTGACATCATGTTCGATACAGGCCCCATAGAGCTGCCAGTGAGCCGGAGTCATCTTATCTGCCGTGAATGAGTCCTGATCCGAGAGACGTGCCGGGTTCATTGAGACGAAATTTAACGGTACCACGAGCACCCGGAGCCCCCTGATCCGGTCCATCAGTTCCAGGCTCGCCTGGACATCATCCTCGGTCTCGCCGGGAAGCCCGGAGACCAGCGTTCCTGCGATGACCCAGTTCTGGTCATGCAGCAACCCGAGGGCCTCAACGACGATCTCCGGCCACTTTTCTGGGGGAGCTGGTGCCGGTTTGCCCCGCATGTGCATCGCAATAAGCTGGGGGCTCCCGGTTTCAATACCGGTCTGCACTCCGATATAGGGCATATCTGGGAGCGTGAGCAGATATTCGGAGAGCTCCTCGACCATGTGGGGGTGATGGTACGCGGTGGCCAGGGCGATATGTGAGAATCCGATATTGGTAATCCCTTCCACCTCGCCAGTTCGCCTGACCAGGGGGAGAAGGCGTTCTGGATCGGGATGAAGGGGTGTGCCCCCGTAACAGAGCATGTCCTCTGCATGGAGGATGATGCTCTTGCTTCCCCCATGGGCGTTGACGGTCACATCATGGATGATCTGGTCGGCCGATTTGTGACGGAGGGATTGGAGCGTGGGAGTGCAGAACGCACAGCCCCGCCCGCATCCGCGAGAGCATTCCACCAGCCCGCGGATATTGGGGTGAACAAGCGGCGGGATCTCCTCCACCGGAACCTCTTCTCCGGTGATGATCGGCGGAACCTCCTCGCCGGCCAGGATAGCGGCAAAGGCCCTGGGCACCGTCCGTTCTCCCTCTCCGAGATGCACATGGTCGAGGTGGAGCCGCTCCATCATGTAGGGGGATGCCACCTGCCAGGCGCTCTTTCCGCCGGCCACTGTTGTTACCCGACTCATGACGGGATGGTGCATCAGTTCGAAAAATTTCATCCGGTTGTAGGGTGGGCCCGTGCGAATGAAGTCGGTAAATGTCGATGTCGGAGGGTTGATCCCGAGGAAATCGTGACCTGAGATCGAGACAATGCGGGTCTCCTTTCCGGCTATCCGTGAAAGATCCCGGGGATGAACAACCGCTACTTCGTCCTCTGAAAAACCGTACTTGAGCAGGGATGCCTCGATCGATCGTATCCCGCCGTCTGCAAAAAGTGCCACTCCGCCCTTGCGAGGAACCGGGGGTCCGAAGGCCTGGAAAAAGATCCAATCAGGGAGGAGACCGCTCGGTGCACACATGGTAAAACCGGTGAAGATGCCCCCGCGGTACTGGCTCATCATGGTCTCATCAGCAGTTAGAATTACCGAGGGAGATGATTGTGACATTCAAAAAAAAGAAAAGTATCTCTCCCTAATTACAGTTTCTACCAGGGAATCGGGGGATGGTGGTCTGTTCGTATGAATTGCGTATTCTGTGGTCATTTTCTGTCACATCGACAGATATAGTGGAAAATCGATAAAAAAATATAAATGGTTTGAACAGTAAATTACCGATTGATATGGTCATACTTCTGGATTTCACAATTTTGGACCATGCTCCTGTAACCGATGAGAACCGTTGTGGCGTGATGGTTTAAAAATCAGAAAGGATATGTTTGTGAATCCTTTCATTTTCTAGAGATAAACACCGTTTATAGGGTGGATTCTGTTATCAATCACTCTTCCGGGTCGGAAGAATTCCAGGTTTTCTATGAATATCTGTCTTTCCGCAGTAAATAGATACGATGCCGAAGGCCACAAGCATACAGGATGAAAATTTCGGGAGGAACCGGCGAGTTCCCGATTTTCCTATTTAACCCTCACAAATTGAAGCGCTGATGATGATCATGACGCTCTCCCTCCTACATCTACAGCCTGATGGAAATGGAACCGGCTCAATTATTAGACAGCGTCGTCATCCATTTTTGTAGGACGCCTGGATAGACCCTCAATCATCGATATTCAGGTATAACTGTTAAAAAAAGTGCGGTTTAATACCCGCTCTTCACTGTCGATACATTCCCGATATCGAGATACTGACCGGTCTGGTTGGTGTACTTCGGCCAGGTGACATTCATCCCGCCGTTCGGGTCTCCCGTCTTTGCGAACCGGGTCCAGAGGTCCACCAGGTTATCAGCGACCGAGGTGGTCGCGGGGTCCAGTTTCGGCAGGACCCTGAAGAGTAAGAGGGTCTCGCTGCCATGGAACGCCCCGAGGGACTGCCCGGGAAGGGCATAGGAGTAGCGGTACAGGTACGCGCTCTGGTTCAGGTCGGCCATCGACCCTGCGACAAACTTCGCGGCATCGGAGAAGTCGTAGTCGGTCATGATCCGGGCCAACTGAATCTGGACTTCGGCGGTCGAGTTGGCAGGATATTTGGCGAGGACTGCATCCGTGTCCTTTCCGAACCGGTTCTGGATGAACGTCCGGTATTCTGGAACGGTCATGTTTGCATTCGCAGAGAGGGTGACCCCGTCATCGGCGTTCGTGCCGATGATGAGTGGAACCGGGCTCTGACGGTGAAGACCGAAGAGATTGTCCAGGGAGTCGGGGAGGACCCAGCCGTCGATCGTCGGCTCGAAATGAGGGGTGTTCACGATCTGGAATGAGGAGGCCGGCCAGTTTGTCGCATTGATCAGGTCCTGGGCGCTCAGCTTCCGCATCTGCGTAATCACATCCGGGCCGGTATATCCCAGGCTCTGTGCGTACTGTTCCCCTAACTTCTCGGCGTCGGCTTTTGAATATTCGGCGTCGATGATCGCACCGTTCTCCCAGAAGGTGCCGCTTTCGACGATCGCCTGCTGAAAGAGCCCTTTGCTGAGCGGGCTGACGAGATGGATGAGGACACTCTCAGCTCCTGCCGACTGGCCGAAGATGGTCACCTTGGAGGGGTCACCGCCGAACGCCTTGATGTTCCGCTGGACCCACTGGAGGGCTGCGATCTGATCGAGGAGGCCGTAGTTGCCCGAGGTGTTGTTCGGGGACTCGTTGTCCAGCTGGGGATGGGCGAGGAACCCGAGCGCACCGATCCGGTAGTTGGTCGTGACGACGACGACCCCCTGCTGGGCCAGGGCGGTTCCGTTGTACGCCGGCGTCGAACCGGCCACCTGTCCGAACGCCCCGCCATAGAAGAAGACCATCACCGGCAGTTTTTCACCGCTGCTGTTTGCCGGGGTCCAGACATTGAGGTACAGGCAGTCCTCGCTCGTGTTGACTGAAGCTACGCCGGGTATGGGGGCCGAAGCCCCTGGCTGGGGAGGATCGGCTGAAAAGTTCTTCGCTTCCCGGACGCCGTCCCAGGGCTGTACCGGCGCCGGCGGCTTCCATCGCAGGTCTCCGACCGGGGGAGCCGCGAACGGAATCCCACGGTAGATCTGGAGTCCGTTCTCACCTGTTCCAGAGATGTTTCCGCTGTCGATCTTCACCACACCGGTTGCCGGCTGCTCCTTCTGGGTACATCCCGCCAGGAAGGAAAAACCAATGAGGACCAGGCAGAGTACCAGGATAGAGCCTGTCAGTTTAATTTTTTGCATACGTTCGCGTCTCCTTTCGATCTCTGCTGGAAGAGACGGATGTTCGCAGGATGCCGGCTCTTTACGGATACTCCCTCTCGTCTATCATCCTGTCAGAGCACTTGTTGTGAATAACACGCCATACCATTTCAACGCATGGGGTCAGCCGGTATCCGATGAGGTTCCTTCAGAGGTACCAGACGCTCTCGTCCCTTTCCTAATCCCACGACCTCGCAATCGGGCCTGCTGCCATCACGCCTCGTGGGGCGGCGGGTCGGGACGGTGACCTGACTTCGTGATGTACGAGCGACCGGCGAAGGCCTGCGGGAACGACGAGGAGGACGAGGCGGTGACGATCACGAACAGCGGTTCGTCCTCAGTGAATCTGGCCGGCTGGACGTTGACCGATGAAGGGGCGAAGCATTCGTACACGTTCACCGGGGCCACGGTGCCGGTACTCACACGCGAGCGGAGGCAACCCCGGCACCCCGCCCGTCCTCGACTTTTTCCAATCTTTACACTGACAGGAAGAGGTCTAAAGTGGGGACGAGAAGTCCCGATATGAGATTTTTCGGGGGTGTACCTTGAGGACCAGGACCAAGAATCGATCGTCTACGATCTCAAGCAGAACGCGGAACCCCCCCGCGTGAAAGGAGTAAACGGGCGCCTCGGGCGCCGAGGTCTTCAACTTCTTGATATGGCCTCGGGGATCCTCCTTTCCTCGTCCGAGCGCTCGGATAATGCGCTGTGCGTCCTCTCTCTCGATCTTCTGGAGGTCTTTCTTTGCCCGGTCTGTGTGTTCTCACAGAGTCATTCGACCCCGAAGGCTGCCTTAACATCGGCTTCGGAGTGGGTGCGGCCGGCTTCGTTGCAGTGGATCATCTCCGGTGGTTCGTGGGAATCATTTCACAAGGTTATTGGAACCATCAACCAATATCCCTCATCTATGATATTGCGATGAAGCAGTGCCCGAATTGCGGGACCGAAGTCCAAGACGGATGGGTGGCCTGTCCCAAGTGCACAATAAACCTGAAGGAGGCCGAGCGTATCATCGGCTGTAGTAATTATGTCGCACCCAATTCACCGGAGGGCTCAACTATCGTGGTAAATCCCATTCCTGCCGATCCGACTATCTGCCCGGGGTGTGGCGAAGAACAGATGTGGAGCAGAACGATTCTAATACGTCGCCGGCCAGGAGAGCAAAATGCAGAGGTTATTCTACGAGAAGAGTTACACGATCAAAGGAAAATGGCTCCGTTTCGCATTTTGGGGATGTGGTTCATTAATGAACGCCCTGGAGCCGTAGGCAGGTACCTATTACTGTTCCCGGTTAATCAGGTTTTCGTTTTTTAGATAGGTGCGTGATGCAAAGATCCCTGAAAGAGAACAAAAAAAAGGGCCGTCGCAATAACGGTCCTATGACAAAAGCCTGCGACGATTTTTCCATTATTTGATGGTGACGTGCTCTGAACAGTGAAGGATATGACGCCACGGGACTGGATAAACGAGATGAAATGAGTGAGGTGGTTACCTCCCCACTCAGGCCAGGGCCGGCACTCCGTCCGCCCAGGTCTCGATCTTCGTCCTGATCGCGTCATCGGTGTACGATGCGATCGTGACGCGGTCCTTGGAGAAGGAGACCGTATAGACCTCGCCGTTCGCGTCGTGGCACTTCAGCGTGAGCGAATAGGTGTCGTCGGCCGGGTTGTGAGACGGGGTGCCACCGATCGCGGTCTGCAGCGCCGTATCTGCGGTGATGGCCGTGATCGCAGCATTGAAGCTGGCCGTGGTGGGTGCCTTCGCCGACACCGTCCCGACGGTCTTCGCGTCGCCGTCCTGGTAGGCGATCCGGGCGGTATATGCCTGCTTGCTTGTGGTGACCGGGTTGTAGGTGGTTGAACCAACCTGGTAGGCGGTACATGCCCAGGGGTTACCTGAGACCCACACCATCGATGATGGTGTTGAACGCGGAAAGATCCGCGATCGGTGCAGCGAGCTTCCTCACTGCGGTTTTGGTGATGGACGATTCAAGAAATTCTCCCATGATGATTGCTCCGTACGGCTGGCCTCTGCCCCCTCGCAGAAGTCAGCCGACACTGAAATCATTGACGGATAGATACCTAATTATTCACGCGTTCTTTCATCAGTTGCGGATGCTCGTCCCATTGCGTGATTGCTGGCTGCAGGCACAACGAAACAGATCAGGTTTTTAAAAATTGCATTGGGGCCGACTCATGCGAGCGCTGGGGAGGTATCTGCCCAGAAGGTGATCTGTCCACGGATCCCCTCGTCGGCATACGAAGCCACTGTGATCATGTCCCTGGTGAAAGTGACGGTATAGGTCTCCCCGTTCTGATCGTGACACGTCAGCGTCACCGAGAAGGTATCATCCGTGGGGTTATGGCTCACTGCCGCCGCACCGATCGCTGTCCGGAGAACTGAATTCATGATGATGGCCGTGATCGCCGAGGTGTAACTGGCGGGGGTGGACGTCCTATACTCACTGATCCTATCGTTTTGGCGTCGGCGTCCAGGTAGGCGATCCGGGCGGTGTAGATCTCCTTGCTCTTCTCCACTGGCAGATGGCTGGTCGTTCCGACCTGGTAGGCGGTGCACTCGAACGGGTTGTTTTCTAACACACCATCTACAATGCTGGTGAGGGCTGCGAGGTCTGCCAGCGGTGTTACGAACTTCCGTGCTGCGATCTTGACGACCGACAATTCTTTGAGTTCTCCCATATCCAGTGTATCGCCCTGGCACAAGATGAGGAATATTCCCGATGGATGCCGGCCGGGTATCATTCAGGTTCTCGTACTATTACGGGCCGGCAGCCTGCCGATCAGATCTACCTGTGGCGAAGAGATTAAAAAAACAGACTTATCGATAAATTCTCCCATTCCTGAGTATCAGCCAGCAAGCAAATGAACGGTTTATCAGATCCCCGTCAGCCTTCCAATCAAATCCAGGCCGGCCGATCTGTTGAATCACACAGACCGCCAACCTTATCACTCTCTTAAAAAGTCTACTGATTAAAAAAGGCAACAAATATGTCCCAAACAGATCCCTGAGCCACATGACATAAACAAAAAAGAGAGAACCAGGTTAGGCCGGAAGAGGCGTCGGAATCGTGGACTGAGTTGGCGATGGGAGTGGGGTCGCAGAATGCGTTGCAGTTGGCACACTTGGTACAGTAGTCGGTTTTGTAGTCGGTACAGTGGTCAAGGTCGTGGTTTTCACGGTGGTTGGTACCGAGGTCGTCACCGTCGTCGGTGACGAGGATGGGGATCTGATTATAACATCGCCCTGCGTCGACCCCGATGACGGAGTCTTTGTCACTGTCGTCGATGTTGTGATCGAGGATTGAGAGGTGATCGTGCTGACGGGGACAATTGTAGATATATTGGTCAGATTGGCCAGAATTTCTGGAGGAATGGTAGGCACTTCGCTTGAGGCAGAGGTGACTGGAGTGGATAAATTGGTCAGATTAGCCAGAATTTCCGGAGGAATCGTAATCGTAGGCACCTCGTTCAAGGCAGTGGTGATTATAGTCTGGGTCGTTGTTACAGGGGTATTAACCGAACCAATCCCATTAGAGGCCTGATCCGCCGCAGAGGCCGCATTGGTCTGGGTCGTTGTTACCGGGTTATTAACCGGACCAATTCCGTTGGAGACCGGATTTACAGAGGCTACTGGCGATGTAGAGACTGGCGACGTAGAGACAACAGGGATCGATGAGGGAACTGCTGTATTAATGGTTATCACCTGCATCGTGGGGGTCGTTTCCTTTGTTGTTGTCGCTAGAGAGGTGCAGCCAGATATCAGGAGACCACAAAATAAGAGACAGATTATTAGAAGCAGGGATGTTCGCATAAGATATGTATCATTTCGCAGGATATCTTCAATCTTTCTATTTGTGATTGTTTATTAAAAATGGTCCTGGTGAGCAGATGCTCACAGGACAGTGACAGTATGCGTGGCGGTCCTTGTTGAACCGTCCTGATCTGTCACGGTCAGGATGATGGTGTAGGTACCTGCATTGTTGTACCAGATTCTGTTTAAACCAACACTCTTCCCAGAGAAGGACTGCCCGTTTCCACAGGTCCACTTCCAGGAGACTGGGTTACCGCCGGTAGTGGTGTCTATGAGTGCAGTAGTGAATGATCTCTTGCCGGAGGTCGGACTAACGTTGAAGCTTGCTGCCCTGGTTTGGGGTTGATCGGTTGGAGTGGGAGTCAGGGTCACACTCACGGTCCCTGTTGGTGAGACGGTCGGGGTCATAGTCATGGTTACCGTCGGTGAGACCGGTGAATTCGTGGCTGGTACGGTCACGGTAATCGTCTTTATCGAGGACCCGGTTGCACTGGTCGCGGTCTGTTTGATCGTATACGTGCCAGGTTGCCAGTAGGTGTACCGGAAGTTCGAATAGGTGGTGGTCGTGCCGTCGCCGAGGTCATACAACACCGAGGTCACGTTCACCGAGGTGTCGAGGACCAGGATACCCATCGAGCCGACTCCCCCCTGGGGTGTGACCGTGAAATTGGCCAGAGGTGTTATTACAGATTCACCGGTTACGGTGATCGTTTTGCTGGTCGTGCTGGTCTGTGAGCCGCTCGTGACGGTCAGACTCAGGGTGTACGAGCCGGCGGTGGTGTAGACGTGGTTGATGTTCCGGGCCGATGACGCATACCCATCACCAAAGTCCCAGTACCAGGTGGCTGGGGACCCGGTGGATGTATCGATGCCGGTTACTGTTGTCTGCCCGGCTATCACAGTCTGCGTATTAATCGTGAACGCTGCCTGGAGGGTCTGCTGTGGGGCGGTGACGGTGATCGTCCCTTCCTTGATGCTCGTCAGACCAGAACTGTTCCGGACTGTCAATGAGGTCGTGTACGTGCCAGCCAGAGAGTAGGTGTGGCTCGGACTCTGATCAGTGGAGGCTGCCCCGTCACCAAAATTCCAGGACCAGAAGGTCGCTCCTCCAGTCGACGTGTCTGTGAACTGAACGTTAAGAGGGGCTGTCCCCGAGGTCGGCGTGGCAGCAAAACTTGCATTAAGCCCACCGACCGCGCTGACCGTAATATAGTCCGTCTTTGTCTTCAGCGAGTTACCGTTTGCATTGAACGTATAGAGCTGTACCGTATAGGTGCCGGCCTGTGCGAAGATGTGTGAGGGGTTCTTCTCGAATGCGCAGTAACCATCCCCAAAGAACCAGTACCAGCCTGTCGGGACACCGGTTGAGGTATCTGTAAACCTGACGGTGAGCGGGCCGGTTCCCGATGTCGGGGTGGCCGTGAAGTCTGCAGCCGGTGTTTCACTGACTGGGGATGTAACTGAGATCAGGTTCGTCTGGGTCTTGGTGTTCGATTGGCCGGCTGCATTTCTGACGGTGAGCACGACGGTGTATGTACCGGCAGTGGTGTAGGTATGTGAGGGGTGCTGCTCGGTCGAGGTTGTGCCGTCGCCGAAGGTCCAGGACCACTGTTTTGCATTTGTCGACCGGTCAGTGAACTGGATTGCCAATGGTGCAGCACCGTTGGATGGGGTTGCCGTGAAGTCTGCGACCGGTGTAATGGCTGGGGCTTCTGTGACGGTGATGTACCCTGTCTTTGTGATCGATTTGCTCCCCGAAACAGCATTGGTGGCAGTCAGCGTGACCGAGTAAGTGCCGGCAGTACTATACAGATGGCTCGGGTTCTGAGCACCGGAGGCGTACCCATCCCCGAAATTCCAGTACCAGGAGGTCGGTCTCCCGGTTGTGGTGTCAGTGAACTGCACAGTCAGCGGGGCGGCGCCTGTGGTCGGTGTCGCGGTGAAACCGGGAATGAGAGGGATATCAGGGGTAAACTTTACAATCTGAGCATTCTGGGTGTCGCTGACATATACATTTCCGGTGCTGTCCACTGCCACATCACCCGGACCATAGTACATTCCTGAACCATAATTACCCCATTTTGTTATAGGTGCCCCAGTCGACGAGAACTTTTGGATTCCACTAACAGGCCCCCTGAAGTATACATTTCCAGCGTTGTCCACTGCGACACTAGTGTGATAACTCATTGCGCTGTCATGAATGTAATCACTGCCAAATTTCGCGATGAACGTGCCAGATGATGTAAACTTCTGAACCCGGTCAATATAGGATACGTCAACCACATAGACATTGCCGGCGCTATCCACTGTAACACCATCTGGTCCATTTGGTTCGTTCACCCACCAATTGGTGACAAACGCACCATCAGAGGTGAACTTCTGGATCCGGTTATTTCCCGTGTCAGCCACGTAGACATTACCAGCATTATCTACTGCGACACCAAATGGAGAAGAGAAGAACTGTCCGTTTCCAGAACCCGAACTGCCCCATTGTTTGATAAATATCCCCATCGACGTGAACTTTTGGATCCGGTTATTTCCCGTGTCAGCCACGTAGACATTACCAGCACTATCTACTGCGACACCAGATGGAGAGGAGAACTGTCCATCTCCAGAACCTGAACTGCCCCATTTTTTGATGAAGGTCCCGGTCGACGTGAACTTCTGGATCCGGTTGTTGCCCACGTCAGCGACGTAGACGTTCCCGACGCTATCCACTGCAACACCAGATGGAGAGGAGAACTGTTCATCTCCAGAACCTGAACTGCCCCATTGTGTGGCGTACGCATACCCTCCTTCAGCCGAAACGACCTGGACGCTGCTACAGAGGAGGAACAGGACACAGATAATATACAAAGAATATGAAGATTTCATATAGAACCACCAAGACGATCTTTGAATTGACTTTTCTCAGTATAATCCTTGTTATTTAGATTTCTTAGGATCTTCAGTAATTCCATAGAAAATTCATATTTATAGGTACCCCTCGGCTATCTTCAGTCCCCTAATAATTGAGGGAAACCAACCGAGCCGACCGAGCGTAGAAGCGTGGGGGTGTGGTCCGGACGGATGAGGTGAGGTCCTCCAACAGGCAGGCGGGCGAGTATGCCGGAGAGGGTCCGCGTCCAACCCAGGCAGCCAGACCATCCGGTCAGCATCGTGGAGGCGACGGAGCCGGAGCGTGGGAACGTTGACCTAGACCACCACCAGATCAGCGAATCGGTCGCCGGCTGAGGCGACTGGTGAGCGGGAGAGCGAGGGGGAGCAACGCCAGGACGAGAGAACGGAGAGGATGAAAAACCGCCGACCGGAGATTGTGAGCCGGCCGAACTCCCTTTTCACGTCGCGGCCTTAAGTCCCAGACGACAGGTCGACGGACGCAGACCGTATCGCATCTGACCATCAGAAGTGAAGAAAAAATGAGCTGAGGGTCTCAGAGGGAGTTGAAGAGTTAGACGACGTCAGCGAAGCCGATCCGGCTGTTGCTGTAGTCGTCGACACGTCGAAGATGCATGTTCTCCAGATCCAGTCCTGTGAACTGTCGCTCTTCGCACTTTAGACACCCCTGAGTAGGTATTATACTATTTTCAATCCAAGAATGCTTCATGATGATCACATCTGAGGAGATCGCCTGGAACGTGGACGGAATTCCTGTACAGGGCACCCTGACACGGCCGGCGGGTGAGGGCCTTCACCCGGGGATCGTCTTTGTCGCCGGGAGCGGACCGACCGATCGGGACTGGTGTTCACCCTTAATACCGGGAACCAATGGCAGTGGTCGCCTGCTGGCTGAAGACCTCACCCGAGCAGGATTCATGACGTTGCGTTACGATAAACGGGCTTCTGGACCGCATGGACAGGAGAACGCCCGGCAGCTCGTGGGCAGGATCAGCATGCAGAGTCACCTCGACGAGCTGTCAGGTGCGGTCGACGCCCTGCTCGCCGACGGCGCAATGGATCCCGCCCGACTATTCGTGCTGACGAACAGCGAGGGAACCATCCACGCCCTGAACTATCAGGTGCAGGCGACGGAGAGGCGCTTTTCGGGCCTCGTGCTCACCGGCGCACCTGGCCGTTCCATCGGGCAGGTTGCCCGTAGCCAGATACTCGCACAGGTGAGAGACCTGCCAAACGGAGATCTGATGATGGACCAGTACGATGCGGCCATCGCTGCATTCGAGGCCGGCGAGTCGATACAGCCCGATCCATCGCTCCCCGAAGGGCTGCGGGTCCTGCTCCTCAGTCTTACGACTCCTGCAAACCTGCCGTTCGCGCGAGAACTCTGGTCGACCAATCCGTCCGACCTCATCGCAAAGGTGCAGGAGCCCATCCTGGTCGTGATCGGCAAGAAAGACATCCAGGTCGACTGGAAGACCGACGATGGCCCGCTGGAGCAGGCGGCCTTTGGGAACGGCAACGTCGAGTTCGCGTACCCGGAGGAGGCCGACCACGTCCTGAAACATGAGGACCGGCCCCGGGAGATGCTCGCGGCCGCCGAGGTCGGGGCACACTACAACAGCGAAGATCGAGTGCTTGACGCTGCGGCTCTAACGGTCATCACACGCTGGATTCGTGACCATGCCCGGTTATAAATCGTAAACAACAGTACCGATACGCCTCCCTGCCGGCCACTGCTCACGGGCGATTGTCTTCACCCATGTTCCCCGACAATCGCTTGTTGGTTTCTTTCACATACACAGGGCAGGCATCCCGCCGACAAAAAGAGGAGGAAGCCATCTCAGATCTCCCCCCATCGGCCCCAGGCCCTGCAGATACCGGGTCGCATCGAACGCCCGGGTGCGTGACTCCATGATCTCGGCCGCATCGGTCCCCTCCATCGCATCGGCGAGGACCTCAGCCACCCGCCGGATCCCCGCGGCCACGTCGGCCGGCTCGGTGTCGTACACCATCTCCTGAGCCTCAAG